>CADEGF010000015.1 GCA_902826815.1 uncultured Mycobacteriaceae bacterium | reverse complement strand
CGCGCGCGCAAGCCGGCATCACCGGCGGCCGAGGCCACCCGCGCACCCAAGATCACGAGATCTAAGACCTCAGGCGTGAGTGGTGTCCCGAGTAGGGAAATGGCGTCGAGCCAGCGCATCGCGTCATGGACGTCATCGCGTTGCCACGCCGCCAGCGCGAGCACGTGCGCCGCTGCCCGACGTACCGTAGATGCCCCGGCAGGGTAGGCGTCACGAGCGTCATTGGCTACCTGCTGCAGCAAGTTTCGGTCACCGGTGTGCACCGCGATTTCCGCCAGAAGCGCCATGCGGATCATGTCCAGGTCGGTCGCGCCTGTCCGCCGTGGGCGCGGCAGAGACTCAACCTCGGCGCGAGCTGCGGACAACCGACCCGCGGCGAGATGGACCCATGCGTCAACATCGGCCCAGATGTCAAGGGCCATCGCGTTGTGTTCTCGACGGGCTTGTTCTATTTCATTGGTGATTTGAGCTGCAGCGTCGTCCAACCGGCCGACCACCGCCAGCAGGTTTGCATGGTGCGCTGCGAGCAAGTCATGAGCTGCAGTCGGATCACTTGCGCGGTCGAGCCGGCGAGCCTCGTCGAGGCGGCATAGAGCGCGGTCCGCGTACCCGTCCGCACAGTCAAGGCAAGCCAGGGTGACATCGGCCACGATCCTCGACTCGAGATCACCGGTTGATGCCGCAGCCGCGGCGGCCTCCTCGGCCGCCCCATGGTGTTGCCCACGTCGGTCGTACAGCAGGTTGTACGCCAGTAAGGCGAGATGCCGCGCTTGGGTGACCTCGCTGATGCCGCCCAGCTGTAGCGCTCGGCGGTTCTCCTCCACCCGCCGCTGGGCACTGTGCATGTTGATGGTCGGGAGCCGGAGGCGGATCTCGGCCTCCTGTTCTGGCGATGACGCCTCCGACAGCGCCGCAACGCCCAATTCTTCGGCCTCGCGGTAGCGGCTGGCGCGGTTGAGCCACTCCACCGTTTCGGCAACCAGGGATCCGCGCTCAGCGTCGTCGGTGGGCAACAGCTCTAATGCGCGCTTGGTCAGGTCCGCGGCCGCGCTCGCATCGGTGTGGCCCACCGATTGCGCGGCTTGGCGAAGCGCGTCGATCGCCTCCCTGTCCCCTGGCTCTGCACTTCGTGCCAGCTGGGTCGCCACCTCGGCCGGTGCCGCGCCCATCCCCAGCATGACCGACGCCGACTGGCGCTCCATCGCCCGCCGTAACGACTGGGGCAACGACTGGCGGGTGGCCTCGCGCAGCAAGTCGTGCCGGAACCGCAGCCGCTCACCGTCTTCGACGAAAAGATCAGAGCGCACCGCCTCCTCGAGCGCCGACATCAACGACGTCGGCGGCCGGTCCAGCATCGCGGCCAACAGCTCCGCCGAAAACCGGTCGGGCAGCACCGCTGCCACCCGCACCACCTCCGAAGCACCCTCGGAGAGCAGGTCCAGTCGCTGCTGCATGCCGACGCCCAGACGCCGCGGCAGCCCGTGTCCGGTGGCCACCGCCCGCCCGCCCGTAACGTTCAGTCGGTCCTCCTCGCCCAGCCCCCCGACAAGCTCACTGACCAAAAACGGGTTGCCGTGCGCCTTGGCGGCCAGATCCAACAGCGACACATCCGCTCGAGCCCGCACCGTGTCGCAGACCATGTCGGCGACCGCGTCGGGCGTCATGGCCGCCAATCGCAGGGATGTGGCGGGCGCGCGGTGCAGCACCGACAAGGTTTCCTGCACCGCAGGCCCGCCGGCCCCGGTGCGGGCAGTCAACACCCACAGCACCGGCACATCTGAGTGCACCGCGGCGAGCGACCGCAGCGCCAGCAGGGTGGCATTATCGGCCCAGTGGATGTCCTCCAACACAATCACCAGCGGGGTCTGTGCGGCCGCGGCATGAATCGCGTCGGCCAGATCGTGGACCACCCAGTAGCGCAAATCCGCCGAGCCGCCCAGCCGGCGCAATGCCTCGGCGTCCCCGACCGGGGGGTCGGCGTGCAGGGTGGCCATGAACAGCGAGAAGAACGGCACTGTTTGCTGGTACTCGAAAGCCTCGCCGAATAGTGCCCGAACACCGGCCTTTTCCGCGAGCGCCAACACCTCGGTCAACAGGCGGCTCTTTCCGATGCCGGGCGGGCCCTCAATGACCACCACGCCCCCGCGACCCTCAGCGACCGCAGCAACCAGCGCGCCGGTCACTTTCAGCTCGTCTGCCCGCCCCCGAATCGGTGGAGTGACCAGCCGCTGACCGTCGACATCGAATAGGCCGGTTGAAGGCACCGGGTGTCCTGTTCACGATTTGCCAGACTGCCACTGCAGTGCACGTCATTGTAGGCCAGCGCACGTCGTCCACCCGATATGCTTTCGATTAATTCGAGTGGCGCATGCAGCAGCGCTACGGACTCCTCGACCAGTTGCGCGATCTCGGCCTCGCGGATGAGCTGTTCAGCTGCTGCTGGCAAGGACGGGTTGGGCACCGGGGCGGTCGAGGCACATCGCCGCGACTTCACACGGCACCGGTTCGGCTGGGGCCACCGGACTGGTGATCGTGACTGCGCAAACCACCGCGCCCACGATGAACAACACCGCGCTGACCTGAATGAGCCGCAGAAAGCTCGCGTCGGTCAACGTACCGGCGGCGATCAGCCCCATACACGCTACCGCGATCAGCCCCGCCAACCTCGCGACGGCGTTGTTGATCGCTGAGGCGATGCCGCCGTGCACCGGGTCCACCGCCGCCATGCAGACGGATGTCAGCGGCGTGACGGTGACGACCAATCCCGTTGCGAACAGCGTCATTCCGGGCAACAACTGTGACACAACGTTGAAATCGTGCGCTGTGGGCCGGATCAGCAGCAACCCGAACCCTGCGATTATCGGGCCGCCGATCACAAAGATCCGCGGCCCAATGCGCGTGGCGGCGTCGCCGACATGGCGGGCGAAAAGAAACGACAGGATGGGAATCGGCAGAGTGGCCAGGCCCGCAGAGGTCGCAGAATGGCCGGCGACCTCCTGGATGTAGAGCGCGATGACCAACGAGCCCAGCACCAGGCCGCCGTAGACGAAAGCGGTCGCGAGGTTGCCCCCCGCGAAGTTGCGGTTGCTGAACAAGCGCAAGGGCAGCATGGGGTGCAGCGCGCGGCGCTGCCATCGGATGAAACCGATCAGTGCGGCCACGCCGACGATGAAAGACCCGCCGACCACGGGGTCGGCCCAGCCTCGCCTCTGGGATTCGATGAGCGCGTACACAGTGGCGGCCAGCCCCGCCGCAGACAACAGCCCGCCGGCGAGGTCAACGTGGGCGTGCTCAGACGGTCCCGGCATGGGGCACACCCAAAACGTCAGGGCGAAACCGATGACCATCGGGATGGCCGAGAGCACATAAATCCACCGCCAGCTCAGCAGGTCCACCGCCAGCCCGCCGAGCAAAGGACCCAACGCGAACGCGGTGCCGGTCCATGCAGTCCACGCTCCGATGGCCGCTGCCTGGCGGGCTCTGCCGAACGCGGCATTGATCATCGCCAGAGAGCCTGGCACCAGAAATGCCGCACCCAAACCTTGAACGACCCGCGCGCCGATCAGGATCGCCGGCGAAGTTGCGGTCGCGGCCAGCACCGATCCAATGCCGAAGGCCACCAGCCCGAAACGCATGACCGGCACTCGACCTAATAGATCGGAGATCGACCCGCCGGGCAGGATCATCGCGCCCAGAGCCAATAGGTAACCGTCAACGACCCACTGCTGCAGGCCCATTCCCCCGCCGAGGTCGCGTGTGGTGGCCGGCAGCGCCAAGTTCACCACGGTGCTGTCGAGGAAGGCGACCATCGACACCATGACCGCCACCACCATCACACGGCTTGTCGGGGCGGCGTCGCGGATCTTCATTACCAAACCCACGTCTCGACAACCGGCAACAACGCGGCGCCGGTGCTCACCGAAGTCATCGTCCGTTCCCTTCTGGTAGCGGATGGTGTCCGCAGGGTCCACTTACTGATAGGTCGGCGGCGTGACGCCGTTCTGACCGCGCATGTCGCGCGGCGCTGTCAGGCCGGGACGGTCGGCGTCCACGACGCTCTGGAATTCGGGATTGTCGGCGATGAAGTCGGCGACAAATCCGCAGTAGTTGGTGAGTGTGTCACCGCGCCTACGCAGATCATCAAGGACCGCTCGGACCAACTGCGCACCCAGACCCATGCCGCGGAAATCGGACTCGATCACCGTGTGGCGGATGACGACGCGACCACCGAACCGCTTGTACACCACGACACCGACGACCTGGTCGTCGATGACCCCTTCGTAGCAGTTCTTGCTGTCGTTATTGCTGATCTGCATGACTGAATTCACGAAGGCTCCCTCGTCTTGTCGCCGGCACGCGGGTGTTGACCGCGCCCCGATCGTGATTGGTATCGGGTTAAGCGCCTGGAGCGATCGCACAGGCTGCGACACAGACCCAGGTGCCCTCACGCTTCTGATATGTGTCCGTGTACAAGGCTTCTTGGTTCACTCCATCGGAGAGGATGGTGTATGTGGCGCGGGCATGGATCAGGGCAACGTCGCTGAGGATGCGGATATTGACGTCGTGCACAGCGAGATCCTTGAAAGGACGCGGCTTAGCGATGTAGTCGAGGAACTCTTCACGGTTCCGGGTGACGCCCGGGGTCTGCACGATGAAGTCTTCAGCGAGGAACTCGCGGAAGCGCTTGACATCGTTGAACTGGTCGGAGTGGACGTAGTCAAGGTTGAGCTGTTCGAGGATCGCCAGGTCTTCGGTGGACTGCTTGGTGTCGATCATGTACTTGTTCCTTCTCTGCGGTTCGGCGTTCGCCGCAAGTGGGTTGTCGTTTCTGTGCCGTGTACGCGATGTCAGCTCAGCAAGCGTCCGCTCACCAACTGTCGAAATGCAGCACGTCATCGGGCGGAATTCGGCGGGCACGGCGGAAGGTCGTACCGGTGTAATAGGCGGTGGGGGTGCCGTCTTCGCGCAACCCGGGTATTCCGGAGACGAAAATCTGTGTGCCGCCACCGGATAGGGCCACTGCATCGACGTAGGTGTCGATGTGCGCCGCCACTCCGGTGCGGATCCCGGTGTTGGTCGTCAACTCGAGGCTCCTTGAGTGTGAGTTCTTTTCGGCGTGTGATGGCGACGTCGTCAAATGTCTTTCGTGATGACCACCCCGCTGGACTCGTGGCCCGCGACGACTTGCGCGAGGGCGGAAGCGGCTTGGTCCAGGCTGCAGGAACGACCCCCGGGGGCGGCGTTGGCGACTGCGTCAATGTCGCCCTTCGCCAACATCTTTGCGTGTTGTGGCCACGTCGGATCGCGGTAGTCGATTACTTCGCGAGCGCCATTCACGCGGACTCGGTCAGCGCTGCGGGGGCTGGCGGTGGCGAGCACATCGACACCGCGTAGGGCGGCTAACTGGACAATGAGCCCGCCGGTGAGTCCACCTGCGCCATGAACGAGCACCGTTTCTCCACCGTGAAGGGACAACGCCTCAACGCCGAGCGCCATCGGCGGCCTCGTGCCAACATCCCTATCGCCGGAGCGAATGATGTTGTCCCAGTCGCCAATCCCAGCGCTGCGAACATCGATGAGTACCTCTTCGGCGGCCAACGATCGCGGCTCGTCGACTTCGAGCATCTCCACTTCGCCACCGAACGCACGAACTCCCGCTACAAGCATGCTCATGGCGTCTTCTGCACGTGCGTCGCGAGGTCGGCGGGTTTGCCTGAGGCCGCGTCGTGGGCAAGTTCAGACTCTTCGGCTAGTAGCAGATCCCAAACCTGATTGACCGTCGGATGTGGCGCGACAGCATGGCGTAGCAGAGTGACTGGGACGTTCGCAACGATAGCCAGGGTGGCCGCTTGAACCAGTTCCGAAAACTCCGGACCGACAAATGTCGCTCCGAGCAGTGTGTTGGTCTCGGCGTCAATGACCAACTTCGCCCATCCTTGGAAGCCATCCCTGAAAAGCGCCAGAAACGGCAGCGTGCCGGGGTAATGAGCGTTTCGCGTCCGTACCACGAACCCTTCTGCTCGGGCCTCACTTTCCGTGCGCCCCACCGTGGCTACTTGAGGCTCAGTGAAGATGACCTGCGCAAGACTGCCCGCATCACGGGCAGCCAACTCGTTCTCCCGCAGTTCTCGCCCCGCGACCCGGGCCGCGATGATTTCGGCCACGAGACGGCCGTGGTAGGTCGAGATATGAGACAGCCGCGCACGCCCGGTGGTGTCGCCCAGGGCGTAGAGCCAGCCGCCTGTGACGCCGACCGCCTGGAGATGGTCATTCACGGAAACGGACCCACCGACCGGGAGTCCAACAGTTTCCAGTCCGATGTTGTCGGTATTGGTGCGCCGTCCGGCGGCCATGACGATCTCGTCTACCTCGATCGTCTGGCGGTGGAAAGTTGCAGTGATGGGCCTGCCCGTCGCGGGGCGGGCTACCGAGGACAACTCCGTCTGAAAGTGAATCTTGACACCTTCGCTTCGCAGTGATTGCGCGACTAGCTCGCGGGCTTCGGGTTCGCAGTCGCGAAGCAGGGTGTTCCCACGTACGAGAAGCGTTACGGCCGAGCCCAAACCGGTCAGAATTGTCGCGAATTCGACGCTGACCGGACCGCCACCCACCACGAGAGCGCGAGGTGGCACTTGTGTCATGGTCGTCAAATCCCGATTGGTCCACGGGCGCGCTTGCGCCAATCCAGGTATCTCCGGCACGTTAGGACGAGTGCCGGTGGCCACAACGACCGCGTGGCGTGCCTCCAGGACGGCTTCGGTGTTATCGGCGTGCGCCACGCGCACTGCTCGTTCGCCGCTCAACCGACCGAACCCGTGAAACACGGCTACACCGGCTTGTCGTAGCGATGCTGTTCGGTCTTGGTCCGAGAGATGCTCGATGATCGCGTCGCGTTTCGCGAAGACGGCCGCAACGTCCACTCCGTCGTTTGAAATAACTTCCCGCACACCAGGAACCGCCTTCGCCAGATTGAACACCTCAATAGGGCGAAGCAGTGTCTTGCTCGGGTTGCAGCCCCAGTAATGACACTCCCCACCGACGAGACGATCCTCGACGAGCGCTACCGCAAGGCCTGCCGACGCAAGCTTCCGCACGGCGGCCACACCGCCCACCCCTCCGCCCATCACGACCACGTCGAGGTCTTTCCCGGTCACATCCACCCTCACTTCCGGTGATCGGTTCAGGTTTGCGCCGGGCCGGGTGAATGGTCATCACCCTTGCCGCCTGTTCACCCGGGTGATTACTGCGGGATTGGTCGTCCTGTGGCCGCGTCCTGGATGAGTTAGCGCAGGCCGAGCTCGCGGGCTCGGGTGACTGCCGCGGTGCGGTTCTCAACGCCCAGTTTGCGGTAGAGGGCGCGTTGGTGAGTTTTCACGGTGTTGAGAGAGACGTAGAGTCGCTGGCCGATCTCACGGCGCGACAGTTGGGTCGCCATCAGCCCGAGGACTTCGTGTTCTTTTGCGGTGAGCTCTTCTGCGACAGTGTCTCCCTGATTAGGGGCACTCACCGCTACCTCCGTACCTCGCTGCGCCGCGGTGAACGTGCTGGCAACGATGCCGGCATCAGTGCAGTGCCGCAGCAGCATGGCCGCCTCGTTGCGGCTGGCCTGGCGTTGCAGGCGTTCGCCGAGGTGTCCCACGATCTCGGCTCGGGCCAGCAGCGCGTTAGCCACCTCGAGAATTCCTGCGCCGCGCCGGGCTAACCCAACAGCCATGTCGGCGGCTTCCGCGGCTGCTGCCGCATCGCCGCGCATATCGAGGATGGTGGCCGTGGCAAGAGACACCATCATGTCCACGAAGTGCTCCTCGTGGGCCAGCTCCCTGCTGCTGCCGGTCGCGCGGCGGATCAGTTCTTCGGCTGCGGCCAGCTGACCTTGGTGGGCTGAGATCATCGCCAGATAGCCCAACGCGTAGCGGTGCGCGACAAGATTGCCGACTTTCTCGGCCAGCGACACGGCCACCCGAAATGCGTCCTGGGCGTCGTCGGTGTCGCCCGAAAAGTACAGCGCAGCCCCATAAACGCAGTAAGCGGCCGGCCCACCAACTGGCGCATCACCGAGATCGAGACTGATCGCCCGCCGCGCCGTGTCGAGGGCCGCACCAAGATCGCCAGACCTGAAACGGTGTACCGCGCGCAGGACGACGACCTTCGCGTCGATGTTGTCAAAATCTGTGGTGCAGTCCGGACGAGCAGGCTGCACCGCTTCGATCCAGCAGCCTGCGTCGTCGAGGCGGCCCGAGTCCAGGGCGACCCACGCTCGGGCAAGGCTCAACCGCGGGTTACCTGACACGGTCTCGGGTGGCAGCACGTCCAGCCAGCCCGAGACCGTCGACAACCGACCCAGGTTGAACGCAGTGGCCCAGCTGTCGGCGATCAGCTCTGCCGCGGCGCACATATCACCGGCGGCCACCACGTGATGTACGGCTTCGTCGATGAGGTCCTCGCCGGCAAACCAAGCCGAGGCCCGTTGATGCAGACTTGGGATCAAATCTGGCTCGCTACAACGCAATTCGGACCGCAACAAGTCCGCGAACAGCTGATGATATCGATACCAGCACCGCGAAACATCCAGGGGCAACAGGAACAGGTTGTCCCGCTCGATAGTCTCCAGCACCGCCGAGGAGCCGCTCGTCTGCAGCACCGCGTCGCACAGCGCCCCGCTCAACCTGCCCAGCAGGGAAGTCCGCAGCAGAAAGCTGCGGATATGTGGCGGCTGACCGTCGAGCACCTCGGCAATCAAGTAGTCGACGATGTGTCGGTTGTCGCCGGCGAAGTCCTGGATAAACGCTGCCGCATCGGTGCGACCGGCCAACGACAGTCCGGCGAGATACAGACCGGCGGCCCACCCCTCCGTGCGGCGAGACAGCAGCTGGACCTGCGCGTCGGTCAACTTGAAACCGAGCACTCCTTCGAGGAGGTCCGCGGCTTCGCCGGCTTGAAAGCGTAATTCCTCGGCCCGCAGCTCTAGTAGCTCGCCACGGGCCCGCAGCCGCGCCAACGGCAACAGGGGATCTGAGCGGGTGGCGATGACCAGCCGGAAAGTCTGCGGCCTCCGTTCGACTACGTAACCCACCTGCTCGTGCACAGTCCGATTTTCAACAAGGTGATAGTCATCGAGGACCAACGCGATCTGGTAGTCGATGGCGGCCAACTCGTCGAGCAGCGTGGGCAAGACCACCTGTCGAAGGTCGGCGCCCATCTTGATGAGCTCGGACGCCCGCGCTGCCACCACCGGGCTGGCCTTTCGCAGCGCCGCGATCGCGCAGGCCCAAAATCGCGCCGGATCATTATCGGAGGCATCAAGGGATACCCAGCCACGCCTACGGCGGTCGTCGGCGCCGCTTACCCATTGCGCCAAAAGCGTTGTCTTGCCCCAGCCTGCCGGCGCGCTGAGCAAGGTGAGCTTGCGAGAGGGTTCCGCTGAAAGGGTCTCGATGAGAGCCGCCCGTTCGATGAGCTGAGCGCGGATAGCGGGCGGCGCCGACTTGGCGGCGAGCAGCGCCGCCGGTTCGCCGGCGTCAGTGGGAGCTTCGCCCTCGAGCTCGAAGCGGGGCGGCGTGACGCACAGCAGATCGGCGACCTCAGTGCTGTCGTCGACGGTCATGCTCTCAACGCTAATCGCGGCGTCGCGCTGATCGTGGGCCACTTGGGTGCGGCGAGTTTGGGCCAGTTGAACCGAATGTTTCAGGGCAACAGTCGGATCAGTGCATCCAACGCTGCTGACCATGCGCTCGGCGCGGGCGCTGCAAAACCTATCACTAAGCCGTTCCGTTCGCCGCCGAATTCAGGATGGCGATACCGATCAAGTCCCTCCACGCCGAGCCGTCGCCACGCGAGCTGACGCGACAACGCGCTCTCGTCACCGCCGGCAAGCTCGAGCATCACCTGCAGCCCCGCAGGCATACCCGCGACGGTGCTCGTCGGCGATGACTCGGCGACCGCGGCGACGAGTTGCTCGCGGCGGCGCCGATACTGCGCGCGCATTGTGCGAATGTGTCTGTCATAGGAACCCGACACGATGAACTCGGCCATCGCCAACTGGTCGACGAAGCCGGAGGTCTCGCCGTATTCACCTTTCTGCCGGACCACCGCATCGACAAGTCGGTCCGGCAACACCAGCCAGCCCAGCCGAAGTCCCGGCGCCAGCGACTTGCTCGCCGTGCCCATATAGATGACATGCTCGGGATCAACACCCTGCAGCGCACCGACAGGACTGCGGTCGTACCGAAATTCGCCGTCGTAGTCATCTTCGATGATCACTCCACCGGTACGTTGCGCCCAATCAATGACTGCGGCGCGGCGGTCGGAATGCAAAGGCACACCGGTGGGAAACTGGTGTGACGGCGTGAGCAGCACTCCGCCCGCTTCTGCCATGTCGTCGAGAGCCATGACGTCGGCGCCATATGAGTCCACTCTCAAAGGCGGACAATGTAATCCCGCTTTGGTGAGCAACTCCCACTGCGTGAACAGGCTAAATGCCTCGACGGCGACGGCGGCAACCCCGGCGTCTGCCAGCGCGCCGGCCACAAGGGTCAATCCTTCAGCGGCGCCGCTGCAGATGACGATGTTTCGCGGTCGGGCCCGGACTCCCCGAGCACGTGCAAGATACTGGGCAAGGGCGAGGCCAAGCTCCGGCCGCCCATGCGGGTCGGCGTAGCCGAACGCCTCGAACGGTGCAGCGTTCAACGCGCGCTTGACCGCACGACTCCACTCCGTCCGGGGAAACGACGACACGTCCGGACGCCCCGGCCGCAAGTCGTGGTCCAACCGGTTCTGCGCCCGTCGGTTAGGCGGTGCAGCGACGGACTGGACGACTTCTGCCGCACGTTGGGCAACCAATGTGCACGAGCCATGTTGCGATGTCAGCCAGCCCTCGGCGATGAGTTCGGCATATGCATTGGCAACGGTATTTCTGGCGACACCGAGGTCGGCGGCGAGCACGCGACTAGAGGGCAACTGGATGCCCGGCGCCAGTCGCCCCGACCGGATCGCGTCGCGAATGGCTTCCATCACGCCGTCACGTACCCTGCCGCCGGGGCGATCGAGGTGGAGATCCAACCCGGCGGCCGAGCTTTGTGATCCGGGATGTGCATACATGTCAGTGCTCATGGTCGTTACCGATGGGGTGATTGGACAGCTCCTGGGCCGGCCACCATGGCAACATCAACCAGCATCGATCCGCGGTCGACCACAAGCGCCGTCCACAGTGAAGTCGACGTACGCGGTGTTCGGGGTTTTCCCGGCTACCAGAAAGGTGGCGAAGCGCTGTCCGAACGCCGCTGCGGTGGCCAGATCCGCCCGCGACATGTCCTGAGGGTCATCGAATGGGTTGGTGGCCATCGCCCCGCCGTAACCACCCACGTAGTTCATGCTTTCTCTGGGCGCGGCTTTGTCGTAGGCGATAGCGGGTTTCATGCCTGAGCCGATCCACACCATGCCCTGTTGCATCGCCAGCGTCCAGAAGTAGGTCAGGGTCGAGAACTTGTCGCCGCTCATCCCGGTCGAGTTGGTGAACCCACCGGCGAGTTTGTCGCGCCACAGAGTGGGCCTCCACGCTCGAATGGAAGTGTCGGCGAAGCGTTTGAATTGCCAAGACGGTCCGCCCATGTGAGTGGGGCAGCCGAAGATGATGCCGTCGGCGGCGGCCAACATGTCCCAGCTGGCCTCGTCGACTATTCCCCCCTCGTCGATGCGGATCAGATGCGCTTGCGCGTCGGTGATGCGCGCACCGTCACAGACCGCCTCGGCCAGCTGCCAGGTGTTTCCCGCTCGCGAATGCGCGACGATCGCTACATTTGCCATCTTGAGTTGTCCTTTCACTGGAACTCATCACGGCACGCCCTGACATCCCGCGTTCGATACCGAGACACTAACATCATAATGGACTATTTAGTCCATGTACGTCCGACTGCGACTTCGGCACAGACGTCGCCTCTACCGTCGCGGAGCCGGTCGCGAACAGGTCCGCCGCGACCGATCCCGTTTGGGTACAGGCAAGGATGTCACGCTGGCAGCCCGAATGAATGGCCAGGCGGGTTGAGTGCTTTGAGGCTCGACCACACCCGGTAGCTCTCTTAGTGGACTATATAGTCCGCACTCAGCTAGGATGGGCACCCGGACGCGCCGATTGCGACATCGCGTGGCGCGGATCAGCGGATATAGCGCAGCACTCGACGAGGCCGCGCGTGGACATCAGGAGCACCATCATCGACGGCGACTATGACGACATCAGGCCGGACGGCACGCTGGGGCCCAGCGAAGCTCTGGATTCTGACGAGGTGCGCAACGACGATGGTGACATCGTGGTCGACGCACCGTTGCGCTGGATATCGCCTGAGGACCACCTGACGCTAGCTAGGCGTCTAGCGGCCGAGGAGCCCGAGCTCGGCTACACCGAGGGACCGCCACCGCGTCCCCGGCGTCACCGCGGTCAGATCAGTGGCAGCCCACACGACGGCCAATCGTTTTACACGGTGGCGCGCGAAGAGTTTGACCAGGACGACGAGCTCACGTGACCGTCTGGGTGTCGCTCAACCCACCGATGACCGCCCACGTTGATGCAGTCGATCCGCTTGATGACGCCTTCGGACTCACCCGGGTGAACTAGCTCGCCGGGTGATGACGACTCACCCTCCGTTGGTGAACGCTGGTTCAGCAGATGGCGAGCGGAGGGTAAGTGCAGCCGACGATGTACCAGATCTGCATTCGAGGGCGCGTGACCGAGCGGCTCGGATCCGCGTTAGAAGGGATGCGCCTCAAGTCTGGTGCAACCGAAACCATGTTCACTGGTGAAATCCGTGACCAGTCACAGCTTTACGGACTGCTCGACCGGGTCCGCGATCTGGGACTCGAGCTCGTCAGCGTACAGCCGTATCCCGCAGCTGACCCGACGACTGACGAAGAGGCTGACGTGCCTCGTGTCAATACATCCGAAGGGAAGGCCGCTAAGAGATGACCCTAAGAGCACTAGTCGCCGCACTGGTCGCTGGTGTGTTGGTCGCGCCTGCCGCCCACGCCGAGCCGGCGCAGAACTCGGATCAAAACCCGGTTGTCCGTGCGGTTTTCGATCAACCGACCAATGTTCCTGGCAAATCACTGCAAACAGTGACCGTCAGCTATCCGCCGGGAGCTAGAAGCGCCGCTCACCACCACGCGACATCAGCGTTCATCATGGCCTACGTGATATCCGGAGCGATCCGCAGCCAACTCGAAGGTGAGCCTGCACGTATCTATCACGCCGGTGAGACGTGGAGTGAGGCCCCTGGCGCTCACCACACGATCAGTGAAAATGCCAGCGGCACTGAACCCGCCGAACTACTCGCGGTCTTCCTGCTCGATACCGGAGACGGCCCACTCACCACTGACGACACCGCGGCCGATGGGCCGCCCCGGTAGCGATGAAATTCGCATCGGTGTCGTCCATGCATACGACGAATCAGATCCAGCTTGTCCGGATCGCACTTCGGCTGTCGCTCGCGGCAGCCTTTTTGTCCGCTATCGCCGACCGATTCGGCTGGTGGGAACCACTCGGGCAGGGCAGCTGGGGAAGCATGGGTGCCTTCGCCGACTATGCCCACGACCTTGTTCCGTTTGCTTCCGGATGGTTATTGACCGTCATAGTGTGGGTTGCCACCGCCACCGAAGCGACCTTGGGAGTCCTTCTCCTCACCGGCTGGCGGCCAAAGCTCGTTGGCGCAGCGACTTGCTTGGTGCTCATAGTGTTTGGAACCGCGATGGCTGTATCCCTCGGGGTCGAATCACCGCTTAGCTACAGTGTCTTCTCCGCAGCGAGCGCGGCCGCCGCCTACGCGGTACTAGGCACGACATCGCCGTCACACACCACTGACACCACACACCCGTCGAACGTAACTCTGAAAGGTTCATCATGAAGATCGTGGTCATCGGCGGCCGTGGGCTTATCGGCTCGAAAGTAGCGACCAAACTGGGCGCACAAGGACATTATGTGGTCGTCGCCTCACGCCGATCGGGTGTCGACTCACTCACAGGTGAAGGTCTCGCCCACGTAGTCGCCGGCGCGGATGTCGTCGTCGACGTCGCGGATTCGCCCTTGTTCGACGATGAACCGGTTATGCACTTCTTCACAACCGCGACCACAAACCTCCTTTCCGCTGAGCAGGCAGCCGGTGTCAATCACCATGTCGCGTTGTCGGTAGTTGGCGCACAAATGATGCCGGATAGCGGTTACAACACAGCGAAAGCGGCGCAGGAGAACCTGATCAAGAATTCGGGCCGGCATTATTCGATCGTGCGAGCAACCCCATTCTACGAATTCGCGATTGGCTTGGCCGATTCCGCGACAATCGGAGACACCGTCAGATTGCCGCACGCGCTGTTCCGTCCTATCGCCGCCGACGATGTCGCCACCGCCGTGGCGCGCGCTGCTGTCGGGCGCCCTATCGATGGAGTGGTGGAGATCGCCGGACCTGAAGCTATGGGGATGGACGACTTTGTCCGCGCTGGCCTTGCCGCCAATGGTGATCAACGTCGGGTGGTGACCGATGCCAACGCTCCCTACTTCGGTGCGGTGATCGACGATCGCACCCTCGCACCCGACGAGAACGCCACCATCTTCACCACTCGATACCCCGACTGGATCGACGCGCACTCCAGCCGCCGGCTTGGAACGATCGAAAGATAAAAGATGTCGCCGGATGGGACTGACTCCCAGTCGAAATCGACAATGAGCGTGCTACAGGAAGTACGGCCACCGTCGATTCCTGCTGACGCCCGTGTGATGACTGTTGTCATCCATCATCCACCGGGCGCCCCCGGTTACCCCCCACATCGCGTTCCTGGCGGCCCGGCATTCGGTTACATGCTTTCCGGTGAGATGCTGTTCGAGATCGAGGGGGAAGCACCACGCGTGCTCCGCGCCGGAGACGCGTTCTGGGGGCCCGGCGGTGACGTGATCCACTATCGGGACGCCAACATTCGACCTGACATTCCTTGTAGCTTCGTCCTCACAATGCTCTGCGAGCCCGGGAAACCTATGCTCGAACGGGTTACCGAAGAGGAGCTCGAGGACCGAAAGGAACTGCGTGCCGTGAGGATCGGCATCGGCGCAGTGACAACAGCCGACGACTCCGAAAATGCGCTGGCACACCAATGGCGCGAGGCCACCCGCGAGCTGGTGTTGGCCGGGGCCACCGCGATGGCCGCGGCCGACCCGCGGCAATCGCGCGGCTCGATCTCGATCACCTTGACCGGCAAGGCATTGTCGAGCGACCTGTTGCTCGCCGACACCGGCAAGATCGCACTGACATCCCTGGGCGACCACGCAGACACGTACAGTCACCCGATGAGTGTGGTACCGATGCGACTCGACCTGCTCAGCGACCTGCCCACGATCCGCGTTCAGGGACATGGCGTGACCGAGCCGTTGCAACTTCGGCTCGCGGTCGAATTGACCGCGCAGAACCCGCACACCGACACCACTTCAGTGATGACGTGCGAATTTGATTCCGTTTTCATCGATGCGCGGGCGCCTTTGGCGGTACTGGATTTCCAGCCACAGCGCGGCCAACCGCAACTCTAACGACCATATCGGAACCTGCAATTCGCCACGGCATTCGCAGCGCTTGCTCATACCCACACTTCGGTTCACTGCGGCGCATTACTCACCCGGGTGAATCGGTGGCTTGGGTGACGACAGCTCACCCCGCGAGGCTGCAGTCTCAGTACGACGGGAACCTAACGGCCCGAGTTGAGGCCGTTACGCGTCGTCGACACCGTCGCTGAGCTGACATTGCGTACACGGCACAGAAACGACAACCCACCTGCGGCGAACGCCGAACCGCAGAGAAGGAACAAGTACATGATCGACACCAAGCAGTCCACCGAAGACCTGGCGATCCTCGAACAGCTCAACCTTGACTACGTCCACTCCGACCAGTTCAACGATGTCAAGCGCTTCCGCGAGTTCCTCGCTGAAGACTTCATCGTGCAGACCCCGGGCGTCACCCGGAACCGTGAAGAGTTCCTCGACTACATCGCTAAGCCGCGTCCTTTCAAGGATCTCGCTGTGCACGACGTCAATATCCGCATCCTCAGCGACGTTGCCCTGATCCATGCCCGCGCCACATACACCATCCTCTCCGATGGAGTGAACCAAGAAGCCTTGTACACGGACACATATCAGAAGCGTGAGGGCACCTGGGTCTGTGTCGCAGCCTGTGCGATCGCTCCAGGCGCTTAACCAGAAAAGGAACCTGGACATGCATTTTGAGGGCAAGAAGGTCATTGTGGTCGGCGGGAGTGCCGGCATAGGCCGGCAGGTCGCGATCGACGTCGTCGATCACGGTGGCAGCGCGGTGATCGTCGGACGCTCGAAAGGCCGTGTCGATGACACCGTCGGCGAGCTGACGAGCCGACGCGGCCAAGCCTGGGGCATCGCCGCGGAGTTGACGGACCGCGCTGCCATCGCCGATGTGCAGCGCGCGCTTTCCGAGCAACACCGCGACGCGACACTGCTGGTCAACGCGGCCGGATTCTTCATCCCGAAGCCATTTCTCGAGTACGACGCCCAAGCCTACGACGCCTACATGGAGCTCAACTACGCCCTGTTCTTCCTGACACAGACCGTCGTTGATTGCATGATCGCCCGCGGTGACGGCGGCTCCATCGTCAACATCGGCAGCATGTGGGCACATCAAGCTTTGGGCCTGACCCCATCGTCTGGGCACTCGATGCAAAAAGCCGGGCTGCATGCGCTCACCCATAACCTGGCCATCGAGCTTGCCGAGCACAAGATCCGCGTCAACGCGGTAGCACCAGCCGCCGTCAAGACTCCCGCTGTCGAGCGATGGATCCCGAAGGACGAGATCGACGCCACGCTCGACACGTTCGCACCGCTTCACCCCCTGGGACGAGTCGGCACCCCGGCCGACGTCGCCAACGCCATCGTCTATCTGCTCTCCGAACAAGCAAGCTGGATCACCGGTGCGATTCTCAACGTTGATGGTGGCGTCATGGCTGGTCGCAACTAACGCAACGTGGCGACAACCCAAGAGTCCCTTGCGAATAAACGACGGAGAGGAGATACCGCAGTGACAAGCGACATCTTGAGAGCGAGCGGTCCCCCGGCCAAGTATGTCGTCCGCACCGAAGGCAAGTCAGTGTTCCTTGGGACAATCGTTGTCCGCCACATCCTCGATAAAGTTCAGGCGGAAGGGCGGTTCTCCGTCCTGGAGCATCCGATGTCACCACGAGCGCTAGCCTCAGCGCTTCATCGCCACCACAACGAAGATGAGTACAGGGAATTCCCCGGTGAACCCATTTGACTACGAATCGTGGGTGGGGTTCGAAATCCTTTGCCGCCCAGTTAATGTCGTCCTGAAGGAGTAATCGATGCGCGAGGCTGCCCACGTCCAGCTGGTGGCGGGAACCGACGAGCTGATCACCAAGCGCCTGCGGCTGCGCCCGTGGACGAGTGACGACGCCGATGCCGCATTGGCGATCTTCGGCCGGCGGGAAGTCGCGCGCTGGCTCACCCCGGCGGTGCCGCGCGTGGCCGATCGGGACGAAATGCGCCAACTGCTGACCCGGTGGATCACCGAACACGATGAAACGGTGCGGTCGCTGGGCCACTGGGCGATCGAGAGCCGCGACAGCGGCCGCGTCATTGGAGCGGTCTCTCTACTGCCACTACCACCCGGCTGCACCGACCTCGAAATCGGCTGGCAAATCGTTCCCGACGCCTGGGGGCACGGTTACGGTGCGGAGGCCGGCCATGCGGTGGCGCACCAGGCTTTCGCCAACGGGGTATCGGAGGTGTTCGCCGTGGTACGGCTTGGCAACGCCCGCGGTGTCGCGACCGCGCGGCGAGTCGGAATGGAGTGGGTCGGCGAGACCGATAAGTACTACGGCCTCACACTGCAAATCTACCGACTGACCGCCGCCGATCTTGACTATCCCGAACCCATCGCGGGCGTGCGCCGATAGTGACCCGCCCCGCATCCCGCCCTTTGTTGCCACGCGCTGCTTGCCCAAAGTAGAGGAGACGGACACTATGCCGACCGGAATCGTGTTGTTCCCCAACCCACAAGCGATCAATCGCGTCGATGACGCGGTGGCGCAGGCCACCCGTGCGTACGCCCTCGGCGTCCGCCAGGTCTGGCTGAGCCAGAACAACGATCACGACGCGATCGCCCTCGCCGCTTTGGTCGGAGCGGCCGTACCCGGCCTCGGCGTCGGCACGGCGGTGGTGCCGATCAACCCGCGTCACCCACTGATCGTCGCGTCGCTAGCGCAGACGGCGCAGGCCGCGTCGCACGGTAACTTCAGTCTCGGCCTCGGATTGGGCGGGCACGAGCCGGAGCGGCAGGCCTTCGGGACGTCGTGGGACAACACGATCACCCGACTTCGCGAACACTTGACGGTGCTGAGGTCCATCTTCGATACCGGAGCGGTCGACTTCAGCGGCAACGAGATCAGCGCACAGCCCGGATGGCCGGTGCAGGTCGCCGGGGGCACGCCCGTCCCTGTGTACGTCGCCGCGATGGGCCCAAAAGCGTTGTGGGTCACCGGCGAGCTGGCCGACGGCACCATGCCGTACCTTGCCGGTCGGCGGACCATCGAAGAGTTCATCGAACCGGCCATCGCGAAGTCGGCGGCCGACGCCGGGCGGCGGAAACCCAGGATCATCGCACAGGTGCCCGCACTCATATCCAACGACGTTGATGCGGCAAGGAGTTTCGCGGCCGAGCAGTTGAGCTTCTACGAGGCCATCCCGTCGTATCAGAAGGTGATTGCGCGAGAGGGAGTCGCGAGCGCGGCAGACCTTGCCGCGGTGGGTTCAGCGGAATCTGTCAGGCATCAGCTTGAGAGCTATCTGGATGCGGGTGCGACTGATGTCGTGCTGAGCGGGCTGGCCTGGACGAACGCCGTCGCGGCCGAAGAACTCTGGGCTCTCGCCGCCTCGCTTGGACCGAGCGTGGCGGCCAATGATCGAGAGGGCTGATCCATGCAGTACGACGTTGTAGTGCTCGGCGCGGGTTCAGGCGGCTACGTGGCGGCAATCCGCGCCGCGCAGCTGGGTTTGTCAGTGGCCATCGTCGAAGCCCACTACTGGGGCGGGGTGTGTCTGAACGTTGGATGCATCCCATCCAAGGCGCTACTGCGCAACGCCGAGATCGCACACCTTCTTCGGGCTGACGCAGACAAGTTCGGTATCGAAGGCACAACCACGATGCGCTTCGACACCGCGTTCGAACGCTCCCGTCAGGTCGCAGTAGACCGGGTGCGCGGACTGCGATTCCTGATGCGCAAGAACAGCATCGACGAATACGAAGGCCAGGGAATCTTTCTCGACCGCCACACCATGCGCGTCAAGAGCCAGGACATCGACACCCAGATCAGCTTCGATGCGGTTATCATCGCCACCGGCGCTACCCCGCGGTTGCTGCCTGGCACCAGTCGCGGGCCTCGGGTGCGCACCTTCGAGGAACAAATCATGTCCCGCGAACTGCCGTCGTCGATCGCTATCATTGGAGCCGGCCCGATCGGTATCGAATTCGCCTATCTGCTAGCCAATTACGGCGTCAAGGTGACCGTGATCGAAAGCCTGCAACGGGTGCTGCCCAACGAAGACGTCGAGGTCTCCAAAGAGATCGCCAAGGCCTACCGCAACCTGGGCGTCACCATCCTGACCGATACGCGCATCGAGAGGCTGACCGAAGCTGCCGATGCCGTCACCCTCACGTACCGCGGGGCGGGTGCCGCCGACGCGGACACCCTCACCGTCGACGTCGTGTTGCAGGCCATCGGGTTCGCCCCGAATACCAAGGGCTACGGCCTCGAGAGGTTGGGCGTGGCGACCGACTCCGACACCGGCGGCATTGCCATCAACCATGTCATGGAAACCACGGTGCCGGGCGTGTACGCCATCGGCGACGTCACCGCCAAGCTGATGCTCGCCCATGTGGCCGAGGCCCAGGGCATCATCGCCGCCGAATCCATCGCCGGCGCACCAACAATGGGGTTGACCGACTACGCGATGATGCCGCGCGTGACGTTCTGCCAACCTCAGGTCGCCAGTTTCGGCCTTACCGAAGCCCAGGCGCGCGCTGATGCTGCTGCGCGCGGTAGCGACATCGCAGTGGCCAAGTTCCCCTTCCGGGCCAACGGTAAAGCCCACGGCTACGGGGATCCCACTGGATTCGCCAAAGTCATCGCCGATCGCGCGCACGGTGAATTGCTCGGTGCCCACCTGGTCGGCGCCGACGTCGCCGAGTTGCTCCCCGAACTGACCCTGGCCCAACGCTGGGATCTGACCATCGAGGAGCTCGTTCGCAATGTCCACACCCACCCGACATTGTCTGAAGCGCTGCAGGAAACGTTTCACGGTCTGGCCGGAAAGATGATCAACTTCTAGACCACTCGTGGCCGATCCTCACGGCCAGCGACGGACGCCCCACAACTGCGGGCCATAGCGTCCACATGCAGGGTATCCTGAGCCGAACAGACACATCGTGGGCGCACCGAACCTCAGGGCTGGCGGTGCCGTCAGTGGGCTAGGGCGGGATGCATTGACGAGCGCAACGAGTACCAACCCTTCAGCCCCTAGCAGTCACGGGCGAAAGCCCCGGTTCAGCCGATTGTGTCGCGTCGGTGACTAGCGGTGAGCCGCCGACGCGACGGCGAACGACCGTACGCGGGGAAGCTACCCGGGCCCGGATGATCTCCTCGGCCGCCGATCTGATGTACGTCCGCGGCGTCAACACCGTCACCCTCGACGATGTGCGCGCCGCGACCGGCACCAGCAAGTCCCAACTCTACAAACATTTTCCGGCCGGAAAGCCCGAACTGGTTCGCGCGGTGGTGGAGTTGCGCGCCGAACAGGCTATGGCGCGCGAAGAACAGCGCCTGGCGCGGTTGAAATCCATGAGCGGTCTGAGGCGCTGGCGTGACGCCGTGGTCCAGAGTGCGGCGCTGCAGGGCGGCGCCTACGGCTGCGCGCTGGGCAACTTGGTGATCGAGCTTTCCGATCAAGACGAACAGGCACGCACCTCCCTGTCGCGGCATTTCGCGACCTGGGAGGGGCTGCTGGCGGCAGGATTTCGGCGCATGCAAGACGACGGTATCCTCACTGACAAGGCTGACCCGGACGCGTTGGCCACGGGGTTGATGGCCACCCTGCAGGGCGGCTATCTGCTGGCACAGGCCGATCACGATGTCGCCCCGATGGCTACCGCGCTCGACATGGCGCTGACCCACATCGAAAGCCTCACCAGCCGTCCCACGAAATCCGCCAAGCCACGCAAGACGGCCACGTCATCACGCCGTGTGAGCGCCAGCCAGCCGCGCCGCAAATCCGCCGCGAAGCCTTGAACCGCAGCGATACTGACTGGAGACCGACCTCAAGCCCCGGGACCTGATGAGAACCATTTAGTCCTTCGTCGCGTCGCTGGTCTCGGAGTTCGCTTCTGGCGCATAGCTGCCCATGAACTCGACGGGCACGCCGCCAACCGTGCAGAAGAACAGGTCGACGCCGGGTGTTCCGGTATCGAACACCGTCACGTCACTCGAGAACTTCTTCGCCGACTCCCGCGTTCCGTCGAAGTCGTCTGTCATGAACGACAATGCCGCCAGCCCTTCCGGGGCGATATCGCGCAGGTGTTCGGGTACATCGATGACCTCGATCAGACCCGCGTCACCGCTGCCGACCATCGTGATATCCGCACCGTCCGATGGGGGCCAACCGAGGGTCTTCTCGAAAACTTCACCCGGCACCCGCAGCGAGAACTGCACCTCCATCCCGACCACGTCGGTGAGGAACGCGATGAATGTCTCGGCCGAGTGGCTTCGCATTACTACGTGGTGCAGCTGCTTGGGCATGTATAGATAGTTAGACAAGCGTTAACTATTTGCAAGGGCCAATTTCACTGTTAAAGTGCGGTTGTGCCGAAGAGTAACGCGGCTATGGTCGCTGACGGTGGTCAGCGTAGGGCGTCATACCAGAGGGCGCGGTCAACCGAGACCAAACGCTCGCTTGTGCAGGCGGCGATGGCACTGTGGCGCACCAACGGCTATGCCAAGACGACCGTCGCCGACATCTGCCGGGCCGCAGGCGTCTCCCGCGCGCTGTTCTACTTCTACTTCCCCGCCAAGGAAGACGTGCTCTTCGAGGTCGGACTGCTGTCCACCCGCGCCGCGCAGAAGACAGTGCACCAGGAGTTGGCAGGCAACTACGACGTGCACGGCGTCATCACCAAAGCCCTTGGTAGCCTGGAGCGCTCGATGGCCCGCAACCCGCGCGACCTGATCGTCGAGACGATCCTCGAGGGCTACCGCCAGGAGCAACGCATCCTGACCGGTGACCGGCCGGTCGATGTCGACGCCGACATGTTCGGCGAGCTGTTCGCCAGGGCGAAGACCGACGGCAAGCTCGCGCCGCACGTTGACATCCCCCACTTGTCGAGACTGGCCCAGATGCATGTCAGTGAGGGCGTGCGGCACTGGGCACTTGGCGGCTACGGCAAGCGGTCCTTCGCTGATGTGGTGGCGCGCGACATCGGCGCTCTGATCGCCGGATTCAACCAACAGCCCTGAGGAGGAGACACACTATGGCGTGGGATTTCGAGACCGACCCCGAGTATCAGAAAGAGCTCGACTGGGTCGACGAGTTCGTCCGTGACGAGATCGAACCGCTCGACCTCGCGTTCCCCCACCTGCAGTTCACGCCGCCGGACGACAACCGCCGCAAGGTCATCGACCCGCTCAAGGAGGAGGTCAGGCGACGCGGCCTGTGGGCGACCCACCTGGGATCCGACTTGGGCGGCCAGGGCTACGGACAGCTGAAGCTCGCGCTGCTCAACGAGATTCTGGGTCGATCGCAGTGGGCGCCGATCATCTTCGGCTGCCAAGCACCCGATACCGGCAATGCCGAGATCATCGCGCACTACGGCACCGACGAGCAGAAGAAGAAGTACCTGAGGCCGTTGCTCGACGGCGAGCTGTTCTCCTGCTATTCGATGACCGAACCGCATGCGGGAGCCGATCCGACGTTGTTCACCACGCAGGCGGTGCGCGACGGTGACGACTGGGTGATCAACGGCTGGAAGTTCTTCTCCTCCAACGCCAAGACCGCATCGTTTTTGATCGTGATGGTGGTGACCAATCCGGAGGTCAGCGCATACCAGGGCATGTCGATGTTCCTGGTGCCCACCGACACGCCGGGTGTGAAGATCGTCCGCAACTTCGGGCTTCACGGTGAGCGTGAGGGCGAAGGCTCGCACGCGCTGATCCACTACGACAACGTGCGCGTACCTGCGGAGGCGCTGCTCGGCGGGGAGGGTCAGGCGTTCGTGATCGCGCAGACCCGCCTCGGCGGCGGACGTATCCACCACGCGATGCGCACCATCGGGATGGCCCGCACCGCACTGGACATGATGTGCGAACGTGCGCTGAGCCGCGAGACCCAGGGCAGC
The DNA here is from genome assembly GCA_902826815.1 of uncultured Mycobacteriaceae bacterium. GTDB lineage: Bacteria > Actinomycetota > Actinomycetes > Mycobacteriales > Mycobacteriaceae > Mycobacterium. Next base: position 95,581 of record CADEGF010000015.1, on the reverse strand, counting down.
CGACTGTCCGATAAGCAGTTCGTTCAGGGTTACATCGCCGACTCATACGCGCAGCTTCTCCAGTTCCGGCTGATGGTGCTCTACGCCGCGTGGGAGATCGACAAGTACAACGACTACAAGAAGGTCCGCAAGGACATCGCCGCCGTCAAGGTGGTCATGCCGACGGTGTTGCACGATATCGCCTGGCGCGCAATGCAAGTACACGGTGCACTCGGTGTCACCGATGATGTTCCGTTCATGTCGATGGTGACGGGCGCCGCGGTGATGGGGCTCGCCGACGGACCGACCGAGGTGCACAAGGCCACGGTGGCCAAGCAGGTGCTGCGCGACTACCAGCCGAGCGACGACATCTGGCCGACCGGGTGGATACCGCGTAAACGCGACGCGGCACAGGCGAAGTTCGCCGACTACCTGGAGCACGAGGTAGGCAACCTGTGAGCGAGCCGCAGATCGACACCGCGCGCCTTGCCGACTGGATGGACGGTCAAGGCCTGCCCGGCAAGGGGGAACCGCTGGAGGTCGACTTCCTCTCCGGCGGCACGCAGAACGTGATCTACCGGATCCGCCGCAGTGAGCACGACTGCGTGCTGCGGACGCCGCCACCCGACGCCCCGCCCGATCGCGACAACGGCATCCTTCGGGAGTGGCGGATCATCGAGGCGCTCGACGGCACGGAGGTGCCGCATACCGCCGCGGTCGGCGTCTGCGGCGATGCTTCCGTCCTTGGCCGCCCGTTCTACCTGATGGGGTTCGTCGACGGCTGGTCGCCGATGGAGCTTGAGGAACGCCGTTGGCCGGAGCCGTTCGATACCGATATGACCGCACGCGGGAACCTCGCGTATCAACTCGCCGAGGGCATAGCGCTGCTGTCGAAGGTCGACTGGAAGGCCAAGGGCCTACAGGATCTCGGCAGACCGGACGGCTTTCACGAACGTCAGGTCGACCGGTGGACCGGCTTCTTCGAGCGGATCAAGGGCCGCGAAATCGACGGCCTCGACGAGGCGACCGAATGGCTGTGCACCCACAAGCCGCTCGACTTCATCCCGGGCTTGATGCACGGCGACTATCAGTTCGCGAACGTGATGTACCGCCATGGCGGGCCCGCGAAGCTGGCCGCGATCGTCGACTGGGAGATGGGCACCGTCGGCGACCCGAAGCTGGATCTGGGGTGGATGGTGCAGAGCTGGCCGGAGGACACAAATGCGCCGTCTGCGATGAGCTACGTCGATATGCGCGGAATGCCTTCGCGCACACAGGTGATCGATCACTACGCCAAGGTGTCCGGCAGGCAGGTCGACGACCTCGACTACTATCTGGTGCTGGCGAAATGGAAGCTCGCGATCGTGCTCGAGCAGGGCTTCCAGCGTGCGGGCGACAACGAGAAGCTGCTTGCCTACGGACCCGTCATCGTCGACCTGATGCGTTCTGCGGCCGACCTCGCCGAAACCAGCGACTACAGGTGACTCGGGCCGCGGTCTGCCCGGAGTACGGGCCGCCGGAGATCGTCCGGATCGAGGAGTGGCCGTCACAGCCGCTCGAAGCCGGCCAGGTGCGGGTGCGGGTCAGCGCCGCCGCGGTCAACTACCCCGACGTCCTACTCGTCGCGAACCAGTATCAGATCAGGGTGCCGCCACCGTTCGTCGTCGGCAGCGAGTTCGCAGGCGTCGTCGTCGAAGTGGCGGGCGCAGCCGGAGATTTCGCCGTCGGCGACCGCGTTACCGGAACCCAGATGTTCGGCGCGTTCGCCGAAGAGGTCGCGGTGCCGATCCAGGCGTTGGCAGCCATCCCCGACGGCGTCGACAACCGCACCGCCGCGGCCTTCGGGGTGGCACACCGCACCGCGTATCACGCGCTGCGCTCGGTGGCACGCGTGCATTCGGGCGACGCGGTCATCGTTCTCGGCGCCGGCGGCGGCGTCGGCCTTGCCGCCGTGCAGTTGGCCGTTGCCCTCGGCGCCGACGTCACCGCGGTCGCCTCATCGACCGACAAGCTGAATGCGGCAGCGTCATACGGTGCAGCGCATGTGGTCAATCATCGATCTGGCGACCTGCGTGCTGCCTTACGCGACGCACTGCCCGACGGCGCGAATGCCGTCATCGACCCGGTTGGTGGTGATCTGTCCGAACCCGCGCTGCGATCGCTACGTCGCGGTGGCCGATTCGTCACGGTCGGCTACGCCTCTGGCGTCATCCCAGCCATCCCGCTCAACCTCGTTCTGGTCAAGGGCGTGGCGGTCCTCGGCTTCCAATTCCAGGACGTCGCTCCCGACGAGTTCGTCCGCAACGAGGACGAACTGCGCGAACTGCTCGTCACCGGCAAGGTGGCCCCGCATATCGGTGCGGTTTATCCGCTTGCCGAAACCCCAAGCGCGCTGCAACAAGTCGCCGACGGGAAAGCGGTCGGCAAGGTGCTGATCGAGGTCAGCTAGCCGGAATGAGATCCGCGGCGACCGATGGCGTCGCCATCACACCGCAACGGAAGGTCTCGGCTCTGGCGACGGCGCAGGTGTCGGCTGCTGCGGTCAGCGCTTGACTCTTGAACGCACGCGCCGCGGCGCTGAGCTGATGCGCGACGGGTCCGACGCTGTCGTCGAGTTCGGCGGGCCAATTGTCGCCCCAGAGGGTGACTTCGGTCATGCCCTGCTCGAGCGCGCCGAGCACGCCTTGGCGCACCCGCTCATTGCTTGCGAACAGATCGGCGGCGACAGCAACGGTCTGCGGGTGTGGGCGGTCGGCCCAAAGAGCCAGCGCCGATTCGAGATCCGACGTTGCGACACCGAGGATGTGCAGGGGCCGCTCATCACTGCGATCGGCCAGCAGCACGGTGACGTCCCAGCCTGCCATCACGCGGTCGTACATCCAGCCGCCCGCGAACTTGACGGCATCGGCCGCGTTGGCGGCCACCACGTCGAGGCGGTACCTCATGTCGAGCTCCGCGGTGCCAAGGCGGCCTCCAGCGACTCCGCGTATCCCTGGAACGCTTCGGCGAGCGGTATTGACGGGTCGAGTAACCATAGGGTCTCCATTCCGTTGATGAAGGCGAGTATCTCGACGGCCTTGGTGGCCGCATCACAATCGGGGCGGTACTTTTCGAGCCGCTGACCGCGCTCGATCAGCTCGGTGAGAATGTCGATGGCCGCGCGATACCTCTTGTGCAGCCGGTCGTGCAGCGGCGCATCGGGGGCGATGTTCTCGACAAGCAGCACCGTGAACGTGCCGACGAGTTCCGGCGCCCTTGCGAATCGCTCCGGCACTCGGCGCAGCTCGGTGATCAGGTCGCCCGACTCGTAGTCGGCGTGGATGGCGTCGTCTTCGTCGCGGGCGTCGAGCACCGCGTTCAGCAGTTGCTCCTTGGACTCGAAGTGGTGCAGCAGCCCGGCCGGCGTGACACCGGCTTCCTTGGCGATCTGGGCCAGGGAGGTGTTGCGCCACCCGTTGCGCGCCAGCAGACGCTCGGCAACGCCGAGAATGCGCTGCCGACGGTCCTCGCCTTTGGCGAGAAGCGTCTCGTAGGGGCGCTGACGAGCGCTTGCGCGAGGAACAGACGGCTGTGGGGCCGACACGGATCTCCTTTGATCAACCAACCTAGTGAACACACAGTAGGTAGGTTTGTCGGTTGTGACAAGGGTCTCAGCGTAAAAAGCTTTCGACGGACGACGCGCCGCAGGTCAGGCCATTTGTCAGGCCAACATCACCTAGAGACCGAGCGACTTGGCGATGATCACTTTCATCACCTCGCTGGTCCCGGCGTAGATCCGGGCCACCCTGGCGTCCGTGTACAGCCGGGCGATCGGGTACTCCATCATGTAGCCGTAGCCGCCGAACAGCTGCAGACACCGGTCGATCACCCGCTGCTGCATCTCGGTGCAGAACAGCTTCACCCGTGCCGCGTCGGCCGCCGTCAGCTCCCCGTCGACGTGCAGCGCGATCGCACGGTCGAGCATCGCCTGCCCGGCCTCGACCTCCGTCGAACATGACGCCAGTTCGAACTTCGTGTTCTGGAACGACGCCACCGGCGTGCCGAACGCCTTGCGGTTCTTCGTGTAGTCGATGGCCGCGGCTATCGCCGAGCGCGCCTGCGAGACGGATCCGACGGCGACGGTGAGCCGCTCCTGCGGCAGGTTGTGCCCCAGGTAGCCGAACGCCTCGCCCTCCTCGCCGAGCACGTTGGCGGCGGGCACGCGGACGTCGACGAAGGACAACTCGGCGGTGTCCTGCACCTTGCAGCCCATCTTCTCCAGCTCGCGCCCCCGAGTGAAGCCGGACATCCCGTCCTCGACCACGAACAGCGTAAGCCCCTTGCGACGGTTGTCGGGATCCGTCGATGTGCGGGCCACCACGATCACCAGATCGGCTTGCATGCCTCCGGTAATGAATGTCTTGGCGCCGTTGATGATCCAGTGGTCGCCGTCGCGAACCGCGTTCGTGCGCATACCCGCCAGATCGGAGCCGGTGCCGGGTTCGGTCATCGCGACAGCGGTGAGCAACTCCCCCGCCGCGAGTCCGGGGAACCATCGCTTGCGCTGCTCTTCGTTCGCGTAGTGCAGGAAGTACGGCAGGATCACCTCGAGCTGCGTGCGCACCGTCGACAGCGTGACGAGTGCCTTCGCCGCCTCCTCCTGCATCACCACGTTGTAGCGATAATCGGGCTCGCCGCCGCCGCCGTACTCCTCGGGGATCGCCATCCCGAGCATTCCCAGCGAGCCCATGTGCTTGAACACCTCGCGAGGCATCCTGCCGCCCTTTTCCCACTCGGGATAGTGCGGCACCACTTCCTTCTCGACGAAGTCGCGGCACAGTTCCCTGAATGCCTCGTGGTCTTCGGTGAATAGATCTCGACGCACGCGACGCCCTCCTGTCTGTTAGGCGATGAGCTCGACGACCGTGGCGTTTGCCGTGCCGCCGCCCTCGCACATCGTCTGCAGCCCGTAACGAATCCCGTTGTCCCGCATGTGGTTGAGCATCCGCGTCATCAAGACGGCACCCGATGCTCCTAGCGGATGGCCGAGCGCGATCGCGCCACCGAGCGGGTTGAGGCGCTTCTCGTCGGCACCGGTCTCCTCCAGCCACGCCAGCGGAACCGGCGCGAACGCCTCGTTCACCTCGTATACGCCGATGTCGTCGATGCCGACCCCCGCCTTGTGAAGCACCTTCTCGGTGGCCGGAATCGGGCCGGTCAGCATCAGCACCGGATCCGCTCCTGTGACGGCGCCTGCGCGGTACCGCGCGATCGGGTTGAGCCCCATCGCCACGGCATTCTCGGCGGTCGTGACGAGCAGCGCGGCCGCACCGTCGGAGATCTGAGACGAGTTGCCCGCGTGGATGACACCGTCTTCCTTGAAGGCAGGCTTGAGCCCGGCGAGTTTCTCGACGGTGGTGCCGCGCCGCACACCCTCATCGGCGACGACGGGCTCGCCGCCGGTGAAGACGTCGATCATCTGGGTCTCGAAAGCTCCGGCGTCCTGCGCGGCCGCCGCACGCTCGTGCGACTGTGCCGAGTACTCGTCGAGGCGGGTGCGGGAGAACCCCCACTTCTCCGAGATCATCTCGGCGGATATCCCTTGGTTGAACTCAAAATCGGCATACCGCGCACGGACTTTCGGCCCGTACGGCATACCGGTCGCCCGCGCGGCGCCGAGCGGGACCCGGCTCATCACCTCGACACCGCCCGCTACGACGACGTCCTGCTGGCCCGACATCACCGCCTGCACGGCGAAGTCCAGCGCCTGCTGGCTCGACCCGCACGCGCGGTTGATCGTGGTGCCGGGAATGTGTTCCGGCCATCCGGCGGCGAGCACCGAGTAGCGGCCGATATTGCTGGACTGATCGCCGACCTGCGAGACGCAGCCCCAGACGACATCGTCGATGATGTCGGGGTCGACGCCCGCACGCTCCACGAGTGCGGTGAGAACGAGGGCCGACAGGTCGGCGGCGTGCATCTCCGACAGCCCACCGTTGCGCTTGCCGACCGGTGTGCGAACCGCTTCGACGATGACCGTTTCACGCATTAGTCGTCTCCAATCCTCACGAGCTGTATGCCGGGCCGATGGCGCCCTGCTCACGCAGCCCGGCGATATCGTCCTTGCCGAACCCGAGTTCCGTCAGGACGGCGTCCGTGTGCTGGCCCAGCCCGGGAACAGCCCCCATCGGCGGATCGTATCCGGCGATCACGGGCGGCGGCAGCAGAGCCTGGATGGGGCCCTTCGTGGTATCCACTTCGCGCCAGCGATTGCGGGCGGCCAGTTGCGGGTGCACGACCACCTCGCTGGGCAGGTTGTACCGCGAGTTGCCGATGCCTGCCTGGTCGGCGACCTTCTGGATATGGGCCAGATCGTGTTGAGCGCACCAGGATCCGATCGCCTCATCGAGGATCTCGCGATGCGCGCACCGGCCGGGGTTGGTGGCGAAGCGCGGGTCTTCGGCGAGGTCGGGCCTGTCGATGATCTCCTTGGCAACGCGCTGCCACTCCCGGTCGTTGGTGGTGCCGAGCACCACGGTCTGCCCGTCGCGGGTCGGGAATGCTCCGTACGGCGCGACCGCGGGCGAGCCGACACCCAGCGGTTGCTGGTCGATGCCGGAGTGCTGGGTGTAGGTCAGCTGATAACCCATCACGTCGGTCAGCACATCGAACAGGCTCAACCCGACCGCAGGCGCGGGTCCGTCCCGACGGTCGCGTGCGAACAGCAGCGCGAGGATGGACAGCGCGGCGTAGAGGCCGGTGGTGAAGTCGGCCATCGCGGGGCCCGGCTTCGCGGGCATGTCGGGGTAGCCCGTGACCGCGCACGATCCGCCTTCTGCCTGGATCAGCAGGTCGTATGCGCGTTTGTGGGAGATCGGTCCGCCGGGACCGTAGCCGTCGATCTCGACGGGTATCACGTTCGGATGCCGCTCGGCGAGATCGGCAGCCGAAAGACCAAGGCGTGCCGTCGATCCCGGCGCCAGATTGGACACCAGCGCATCGGCGTTGTCGAGCAGTCGATGGAGTATGTCCATACCCGTGGGTGACTTGAGGTTCAGCGTCACCGATTCCTTGCCGCGGTTGCACCAGACGAAGTGCGCGGCGAGACCGCCCGGGCCGTTGACGACGTCGTCGTAGTCGCGGGCGAAGTCGCCCCCGTTGGGGTTCTCCACCTTGATGATTCGGGCGCCGAAGTCGGCCAGCACGCGGGTGCACATCGGCGCGGCGACGGCCTGTTCCATCGCGACGACGGTGATGCCGGCGAGCGGCGCAGAAGACGAGGGAGTCATCGGGCCGTTGGGACGCAAAAAGTCAGGGGGCGGACGAGGGCGAACGCCGTTTCCTTCGATGACATGTCGGTGGCCGTGGCTACGTTGCTAACGTGGCACGATTTCGGTTGCTTCCCACGCCTGAGCAGGAGGCAGTGTTGCGCGAGCACTGTCGCCACGCGCGATATGTGTGGAATCTCGCTGTTGAGCAACACCAGTACTGGCAGCCCGGCCGCCACGCCCCTGGCTTCAACGAACAATGCGCGCAGTTGACCGCGGCCCGGGCCGAATACGACTGGCTGGCCGCAGGCTCGCAAACCGTGCAGCAGCAGGCGCTGCGGGACTTCGATCAAGCGATGCGCTACTTTTTTGCCGGAACGCACCGCCACCCCACCTGGCGCAAAGCTAACGTGCATGAGGGATTCCGAAAGGTCGCGGTCAAGCCGCACCACATCGAGCGTCTCAACCACCGGATGGGTCGGGTGTGGGTACCAAAGATCGGCTGGGTCCGCTTTCGCCTCTCTCGGCCGGTCCCTGAGGGTGTGAAGTCCTACCGCGTCACGCGCGATCGGGCCGGCCGTTGGTTCATCGCCTTCGCCCACATCCCAGATCCCATCCTCGGACCAAACGACGGCACAGTTGTGGGTATCGACCGCGGCGTTGCCGTGTCGGCAGCCCTGTCGAGTGGTGAACTGCTGCACGCACCCAGTCTCTCGCGAGGTGAAACGAAGCGACTTAAGGTCCTGCAGCAGCGGCTCGCCCGTGCCCAGCGCGGCTCCGTCCGGCGAGCCCGTACGAAGCGCGCTATCGCAACGCTGAAGGCGCGTGAGGCTGATCGACGAAGGGACTGGGTCGAGAAGAACACCACTGACATCGCGCGGCGCTTCGAAACGATCCGTATCGAAGCACTTGATGTCCGAGGTATGCGCGCGGCGCGGGGAACGCCACAGCGACCCGGTGTGCGAGTGTCCCAAAAGCGAGGGCTTAATCGCGGCATCCGCCGAAGCGGATGGGGTCTGCTTGCTTCTCGCCTGCAGCAGAAAGCTCTTGGCCGGGTCGAGCAGATACCGGCCGCGTACACGTCGCAACGCTGCTCCGCGTGTGGCCATATCGCCCCCGAAAGCCGTAAGAGTCAAGCGGTCTTCGAGTGCGTGGCCTGCAGCGCGGGGCCGTGCAACGCCGATGTGAACGCAGCGCGCAACATCGCCGCCGGACGGGCGGTGACAGCACGGGGAGACCTCGGCGCTAGCCGGTCTGCGAACCGTGAACCTCAACTCTGCGCTCCTGCCGAGTAGGTGGTGGTGGAGTTGGAATCCGTTTGGCGTTAGCCGAACGGAGGACGTCAAATCACCATGCCGCCGTCGACCGGCAGCACCTGTCCGGTGATATAGGACGCGGCATCCGACGCCATGAACACGAACGCCCCCGCGACCTCGTCCGGCCCGGCCCAGCGCTTCAGGGGAATGCGCTGCATCATGTTGGCGGCGAACTTCTCGTTGGTGCGGATGGTCTCGGTCATCGGCGTGGCGGCAAGCGGCGCAAGAGCATTCACCATGATGTTCTTCGACGCCAGTTCGCGCGCAAGCGACTTGGTGAAGCCGATCAAGCCTGCCTTGGCCGCCGAGTAGTTGACCTGGCCCAGCGTGCCGGTGAGTCCGGCCGCCGACGTGACGTTGATGACGCGGCCCGTGCCGTCGGTCGGAATGAAAGGAAGTGCGGCCTGCGTGCAGTGGAACGTGCCCATCACGTGTACGTCGAAGGTCAGCCGGAACGTCTCGTCCGTCAGCTTCGGAAACATCGCAGGCGACGTCACGCCCGCGTTGTTGACCAGGATGTGCAGCGCTCCCCCGCCCAGACCGGCAGCCTGCTGGGCCGCAGCGTCGGCGGCGGCGCGGTCACCGACGTCGAGCGCGCACGAGTCCGCTTTGCCGCCGTCGGTTCGAATACGTTGGGCGACAGCGGCGGCCGCGTCACCGTCGATATCGGTGACCAGTACAGCGGCACCGGCTTCGGCCAGGGCTGCGGCGACGGCAGCGCCGATTCCCCCGCCTGCGCCTGCACCGGTCACCATCGCCGCGCGGCCGGTCAGATCGAAATACCCCATCAGTAGCTCCTCGGCATTCCCAGCACGTGTTCGCCGAGGAAGTTGAGGATCATCTCCTGGCTGACCGGCGCGATCTTCATCAGGCGCGCCTCCCGAAAGTAGCGGGACACGTGGTACTCCTCCGAGTAGCCCATGCCGCCGTGCAATTGCAGCGCGCGGTCGGCGGCACCGAATCCTGCGTCGGCGCAGAGGTATTTGGCGGTGTTGGCCTCGCGGCCGCACGGCTTGCCGTTGTCATAGAGCCACGTCGCCTTACGCAACACCAACTCAGCGGCGTCGAGCCGGGCAAGGGAGTCGGCGAGCGGGAACTGCAGCCCCTGGTTCATGCCGATCGGCCGGTTGAAGACGACGCGCTCGTTGCCGTACTTGACGGCCTTCTCCAGCGCGACCCGACCGATGCCGAGCGCCTCTGCGGCGATCAGCATCCGCTCGGGGTTGAGTCCGTCGAGGATGTAGGAGAACCCCTTGCCCTCTTCTCCGACGCGGTCGCCGACCGGCACCATCAGGTCGTCGATGAACACCTCGTTGGAGCTCACCGCGTTTCGGCCCATCTTGTTGATCGGGCGGATGTCGACGTGGTCCCGGTCGAGGTCGGTGAGGAACAGCGTCATCCCGTCGGTTTTCTTCGTCACCTCGTCAAACGGCGTGGTGCGCGTCAGCAGCAGGATCTTCTCGGACTCGAGCGCCTTGGAGATCCACACCTTGCGGCCGTTGACGCGGTAGTGGTCACCTTCGCGTTTGGCGAACGTGGTGATCCGCGAGGTGTCAAGGCCCGCACCGGGTTCGGTGACACCGAAGCAGACGTGCAGGTCTCCGTTCACGACGCGGGGCAGCGTCGCCTGCTTGAGTTCCTCGGAGCCATGCTTCACGACGGGCTGCATACCGAAGATCGTGAGATGGATGGCGCTGGCACCGTTCATCGCGGCGCCCGACCGTGCGACCTCCTCCAGCAGCAGCGTGGCCTCGGTGATGCCGAGGCCGTGGCCGCCGTACTCCTCGGGGATGGTCATCCCGAGCCAGCCGCCCTTGGCGATGGCGTCATAGAACTCCTGCGGGAATTCGTGCGCCTGGTCCTTCTCCATCCAGTAGTGATCGTCGAACTTGCCCGCCAACTCCGCGACGGACTTGCGGATCAGGTCCTGATCCTCGCTCAGCTGGAAACTCATGCCGTCCGACATACCCACGCTCCTCCACTACATCGTCGGCACACAGCCGAATGCGCCGGTGCGATCAGGCATTTTGCGCACCGGCGCACTGTCGCCCAGCGGACCTGTTCAGTCCTTGTTGCCGGTCAGCTCCTTGGCGGCCGCCGCGAAGTCCGCGAAGTTCGCGCCGGTCTTCTCCTTCTTGGACAGCGCCTGGATGGAGACGTCGTGGTCTCCTGCCGCCTTGCGTAGCGCGCCGACGGTCGCCTGTTCCTTCGAGATATGGGTGAACGGGTCCCAGTGATACCAGCGGCACGCGTTCTCGAAGGTCATCTTGTTGATCTCGTCGTCGGGCACGTTGTGCTCCTTGAGCACCTCGTCGAGTTGCTCGGGGGCACCGGGCCACATCGAGTCGCTGTGCGGGTAGTCGGCTTCCCAGCAGATGTTGTCGATGCCGACGTCGCCGCGCAGCTGCACCCCGACATGGTCGGAGATGAAACAGGTCAGGAAGTGCTCCCTAAACACCTCGCTGGGCTTCTTGCCCTTGAAGTCCTGACCGGTCCACGTCGAGTGCATCTCATAGGTGCGATCCGCACGCTCCAGGAAATACGGAATCCACCCCGTACCGCCCTCACTCAACGCGATCTTCAGGTCGGGATAGGCCTTGATCGGCCGCGACCACAACAGGTCGGCGGCGGCCTGCACGATGTTCATCGGCTGCAGGGTGATCATCACATCCATCGGCGCATCCGGGGCGGTGATCGCCAACCGGCCCGACGAACCGATATGCACGTTGAGCACCGTGTCGGTGTCCACCAGCGCATCCCACATCGGCTTCCAGTAGTCGAACTGATGGAAACTCGGATACCCCATCGCCGCCGGGTTCTCGGTGAACGTCAGCGAATGCACCCCGCGCTTGGCGTTGCGGCGAATCTCGGCCGCACACGCCTCGGCGTCCCAGATCACCGGCAACGTCATCGGGATGAACCGCGCTGGATACTGCCCGCACCACTCCTCGACATGCCAATCGTTGTAGGCCTGCACCAACGCCAGGGAGAACTCCGGATCCTCGGTCGCGAACAACCGGCCCGCGAAGCCGGGGAACGACGGGAAACACATCGAGCCCAGAATGCCGCCGGCGTTCATGTCCTTGACCCGCTCATCGACATTCCAGCAACCCGGCCGGATCTCATCGAGGCCCTGGGGTTCCAGCCCGTACTCCTCCTTCGGCCGCCCCGCCACGGCGTTCAGCGCAACATTGGGGATCACCACATCACGGAACTGCCAGGTATCGGAGCCGTCCGGGTTGTGCACCAACCGCGGAGCATCATCGATGTACTTCTTGGCCAGATGATTGGCGAACATGTCAGGCGGCTCGACGATATGGTCATCGACGCTGATCAGGATCATGTCCTCTTTGTTCATCGGTCTCTTCTCCCTCTCAAGTCCTCTTGAACCTCAACCGTAGTCGCCGCATTGTTCTCTATCCAGGGAAACTATCTTCTCGTCGGGTGAGAATCAATCTCCGTTCGCTATTGTCCCACCATAACGCGGGACAAATGTTTGGTGCGGCACGCCGTCGGGGCATCGGGCATTGACCATTGGAGGAAAAGATGGAAATGTATTAGTCGGAAATGAGAACATGATTCTCACCCCCGAGAGGAGACGGCCGTGCGAGTGCCCCCGCTACCCGCGGATCAGTGGGACGACGCCGTCGACCGTGCCCTCGCCGTGATGCTGCCGCAGGAGCGACGCAACCCGGAGAACGCGAGCAACATCCTCGGCACCTTCGTCAACCATCCGGACCTGACGAAGGAGTTCCTGAAGTTCAACGTGCATCTTCTCTTCAACTCGACGCTTCCGCCAAGGCTGCGTGAGCTGGCCATCCTGCGGGTGGCGCACCGCACCGACTCGGAATACGAGTGGGTGCAGCACGTCAAAATGGGGCGACGTGTTGGCCTCACCGAGGACGACATCGCGGGCGTGCAGCGCGGGGCAGCCGCCGATGCCTTCGACCGCACCGTCCTTGCCGCGGCCGATGAACTTCTCGATACCTACGAACTGTCGGATGCCACATGGGCGGCGCTCGGCGAGCGCTTCGACAAACGTCAGCGGATGGACTTCGTCTTCACGATCGGCTGTTACGTCACCGTGTCAATGGCTTTGAAAACCTTCGGCGTTGAGCTCGAACAGGAGAGGTAACCAACGTGTCATTCTTCCCCAAACCAGCCGCAGGTAGCTGGACCGAGAACTGGCCGGAACTCGGCACCGCCCCGGTCAACTATGAGGATTCGATCGATCCCGAGCACTACAAGCTCGAACAGCAGGCGATCTTCAAGAAGACCTGGCTCAACATCGGCCGGATCGAGCGGCTGCCCAAGAAGGGCAGTTACTTCACCCGTGAGATGCCCTCGGTCGGTCCAGGAACCTCGGTGATATTGGTGAAGGACAAGGAAGAAGTGGTCCGGTGCTTCTACAACATGTGCCGCCACCGCGGAAACAAGTTGCTGTGGAACGACTTTCCCGGCGAAGAGGTGTCCGGCACCTGCCGGCAGTTCACCTGCAAGTACCACGCATGGCGGTACTCGCTGGACGGTGACCTGACCTTCGTCCAGCAGGAGGGTGAGTTCTTCGATCTCGACAAGCGCCAGTACGGACTCGTGCCCGTGCGCTGCGAGGTTTGGGAGGGCTTCATCTTCATCAACTTCGACGACGACGCTGCGCCACTGCAGGAGTACCTTGGCGACTTCGCGAAGGGCCTCGAGGGCTACCCGTTCCACGAGATGACCGAGCACTACAGCTACCGGTCGGAGATCAACGCGAACTGGAAGTTGTTCATCGACGCGTTCGTCGAGTTCTACCACGCGCCGATCCTGCACATGAAGCAGGCCGAGAAGGAGGAGGCCGAGAAGCTGGCCAAGTTCGGCTTCGAGGCGCTGGCCTATGACATCAAGGGCGACCACTCGATGGTTTCGTCGTGGGGCGGCATGTCACCGCCGAAGGACCTCAGCATGGTCAAGCCCATCGAGCGCATCCTGCACAGCGGCCTGTTCGGCCCGTGGGACCGCCCCAACATCGACGGCATCCTGCCCGATGAGCTGCCGCCTGCGATCAACCCTGGCCGCCACAAGACCTGGGGCACAGACTCATTCGAGTTCTTCCCCAACTTCACGCTGCTGTTCTGGGCGCCGGGCTGGTATCTGACCTACCATTACTGGCCGACCGGGGTGGACACCCACATCTTCGAGGCCGACCTGTATTTCGTGCCGCCCACCAACCTGCGTGAGCGGCTGTCGCAGGAGCTGGCCGCGGTGACGTTCAAGGAGTACGCGTTCCAGGATGCCAACACCCTGGAAGCCACCCAGACGCAGATCGGCACGAGGGTCGTCACCGAGTTCCCGCTGTGCGATCAGGAGATCCTGCTGCGGCATCTGCACAAGACCGCCTGGGACTACGTCAACAGGTACACGGAGGCCACGGCGAACGGAAACGGTTCCGCCAACGGGAAATCCGGCAGCTCCGCCACCGAGAAGGATCAAGCCCATGTCTAAGCTGCCGGAGGAATTCGCCGACCTCGAACGGTTCGCCGACTGGTGCCTGCCCACCGAGGAGGAGCGCTACCAGAAGCGGTTGAACTCTACGATGGCGCAGATGCAGGAGTTCTACGATGCGGGCATGGAGCGGCTCGAGGAGATCATGGTCTACGTCGACGCCCGCTTCCCTCTCAAGGGAATGCCCGACGACGCCAAGGCGCTCGTGCATCTTGGCCAATCCATCGTGATGGTGAGTTTCCCGGTGGAAGTCTGGAAGCAGCCGCGGGTGCTCGACAGCGGCGCGTCCTACATCCAACTGATCAAGGAGCCGGTGGTCTGAGCACGGTAACCCTCAAGGCAGCGGGACTGCTCGACGTCGACGCCGGAGAGATCATCCGGCCCGGCGTCGTGCGCATCGAGGACGACCGGATCGTGGGCATCGGCGAGGGCGCCGACGGCCCAGAAGATCAAGTCATCGATCTGGGTGACTCGGTCCTGTTGCCCGGCCTGATGGACATGGAGGTCAACCTCCTGATGGGCGGCCGGGGTGAGAATCCAGGCCTGTCGCAGGTTCAGGACGACCCCCCGACCAGGGTGCTACGCGCGGTCGGCAATGCCAGACGCACACTGCGCGCGGGCTTCACCACCGTCCGCAACCTCGGATTGTTCGTCAAGACAGGCGGTTACCTGCTCGACGTGGCGTTGGGCAAGGCCATCGACGCAGGCTGGATCGACGGGCCGCGGGTGATTCCCGCAGGCCATGCGATCACGCCGACGGGCGGGCACCTCGACCCGACGATGTTCGCGGCGTTCATGCCCGGTGCTCTCGAGTTGACGGTCGAGGAGGGCATCGCCAACGGGGTCGACGAGATCCGCAAGGCGGTGCGCTACCAGATCAAGCACGGTGCGCAGCTGATCAAGGTATGCGTTTCCGGCGGTGTGATGTCGCTGACCGGAGAGGCTGGCGCGCAGCACTATTCGGATGAGGAGCTTCGCGCCATCGTCGACGAGGCGCACCGTCGCGGGCTGCGGGTGGCCGCGCACACCCACGGCGCGGAGGCGGTTAAGCACGCCGTCGAGTGCGGGATCGACTGCATCGAGCACGGCTTCCTGATGGACGACGAAGCCATCAAGATGCTCGTCGACAACGACCGGTTCCTGGTCACCACAAGGCGACTGGCCGAGGCGATGGACGTATCGCGCGCACCGAAGGAGTTGCAGGACAAGGCCGCCGAGATGTTCCCCAAGGCCCGCACGTCGATCAAGGCGGCATACGAAGCGGGTGTGAAGATCGCCGTCGGCACCGACGCGCCCGCGATCCCGCACGGTCGTAACGCCGACGAGCTGGTGACGCTGGTCGACTGGGGTATGCCAGCCGACGCCGTGCTGCGGGCGGCGACCGTCGTCGCGGCTGACCTGATCAACAAACCCGACCTCGGCCGGATCGCCGAGGGGTATCTGGCCGACATCATCGCGGTGCCCGGCGACCCGCTAGCCGACATCAGCATTACAAAGAATGTAAACTTTGTAATGAAGGGCGGAAAGGTTTTCAAGAATGACACAGCCGACAAGGACTGACGACCTCGTCGAGATCCAACAGCTGCTGGCGAAGTACGCCGTCACCATCACTCAGGGTGATCTCGACGGGCTGGTCTCGGTGTTCACTCCGGATGGCACGTACAGCGCGTTCGGGTCCACCTACACGCTGGCGCGCTTCCCCGAACTCGTCGACGCGGCGCCCAAGGGGCTGTTCATGACGGGCACGTCGCTGGTGCACCTCGACGAGGGCGATCCCGACAACGCGACGGGCACGCAGCCGCTGTGCTTCATCGAGCACTCCAAACACGACATGCGCATCGGCTACTACAACGACACCTATGTCCGAACCGACGACGGCTGGCGGCTGAGAACCCGTGCAATGACGTTCATCCGGCGCAGCGGCGACCATGACTCCGGCCGGCCGCATGCGATCGGAAGGCCCGAGGCGGATGTCGCCGCCGGAGCGGCTCCGGAAGCCGGATGACCGAGCTGTTCGAGCCCGCCGCGTTCCGCACCGCACTGCGGGCCTGGCTCGATGAGAACGATCTGACACCGCCGCCTGGCGACGACTCCCTCGACGCCCACCAGGCGCAGCATCTGCGCGTGCTGAAGGCGCTGTACGACGCGGGCTGGATGCGCTACGGATGGCCCGAATCGGCAGGCGGGCTTGGAGGTCCCGACATCCTGCGCGCGATCGTCGGCGAGGAGATCGTCGGCCGCGGGCTTGACCATCCCGGACCGTATTCGATGCTCGACGTGTTGACCCCGACCATGATCGACTACGCGCGACCCGAACTGGCCGCGGAGATGGTGCCGAAACTGCTGTCGGGTCAGGAATCGTGGTGCCAGGGCTTCTCCGAACCTGGCTCCGGCAGTGACCTCGCGTCCTTGACGACACGCGCTGAGCCGCGGGGCGACGGCTGGGTGATCAACGGCCAGAAGGTGTGGACCAGCTTCGCGCAGTACTCGGCCCGGTGTGTGCTGCTCACCAGGACCGGTGGGCCGGACACCCCCAATCACGAGGCCATCACGGCGTTTTTCGTCGATCTGGACACCCCGGGGGTCACGGTGCGTCCGTTGCGCACGATGCACGACGTCGACGAGTTCTGCGAGGTGTACTTCGACGACGTCGTGGTTCCCGCCGACCGAATGCTCGGCGACGTCGGCGACGGCTGGCGGCTCGCGATGGACCTGCTGCCCTACGAACGCTCGACATGCTTCTGGCAGCGGATCGCCTACCTCTACTCGCGATTCGACGCGCTCATCGCTGAAGTCAAAAACCAAGGCCAGATGGTGGATTCGGAGATGGGCGAGGCGTATCTGGCTCTGCACATGCTGCGCTGCCGTTCCAAGGCCACCCAGCACCGCCTCGGGGACGGCCAGAAGCTGGGGCCCGAGACCTCGATCGACAAGGTGCTGCTGGCAGGCGCCGAACAGCGTCTGTACGACACCGCACGCGATCTGCTGCCCGGCGCAATCGAACTCGACGACACCCCGTGGCGAACCGAGTACCTGTACTCGCGCGCGGCCACCATCTACGGCGGAACCGCCGAGGTGCAGCGCAATATCATCGCGCGCCGCCTGCTGGATCTCGGGAAGGAGTGATCGTGGCTGGAAACTCCGAACTCGACCTGCTCGAAGACGGACTGCGCAAGACCATGCTGTCCAAATCCGGACCGGGACTCGACGCGGCGTTGACCGAGCTCGGTTGGGCCGAGATGCTCACCGACATGCCCGACGTGGCGGTCCCGCTGGTATTTCGGCTGTTGGGCGAAACAGGTTCGCATGCCTCGGTTCTCAATGACGTCGTGCTGAAGTCCTCGCGACGGCCGCCTGGCGGGCTCCCGGTGCTCCCCTACGCCGGCGGGATCCAAGTGGTGTGGGAGCGACCCGCAGCCGATGAAATCGACCGGTGGGTACTCGACAATTCCACGGCACTCGACGTGCTCAGCGGGTTGCCGCTGCGCCGAGTGGATGAGGGTGATCTCCTACGACTGGCCGAGGCCCGCGTCGCCATAGGCTGGTGGCTCATCGGCTCCGCGCGGACGATGCTCAGCCTCGCCCGCCAGTATGCGTTGGACCGCGTGCAATTCGGCAAGCCCATTGCGTCGTTCCAGGCGGTGCGACACCGGCTGGCCGAGACTCTGGTTGCCATCGAAGGGGCCGAGGCGACGCTGACACTGCCCGGCGAGGACAACCCGGACCTGACCGCGCTGCTGGCCAAAGCCGCCGCGGGCAAGGCCGCGCTGACCGCGGCCAAACACTGCCAGCAGGTGCTCGGCGGAATCGGCTTCACCGAGGAGCACGACCTGCAGCACTACGTGAAGCGGGTCCTGGTGCTCGACGGATTGCTCGGCAGCTCAAAAGAACTGACCCGCAAGGCCGGCGCGGGTCTGCGCGCCCGCGGCTCTGCGCCCCGCCTCGCCAACCTCTGAGGGGTTCCGTTTCTCTCGCGAGCAGACGCAAATGCATCATTTTGCCCGGCGTGTCGCCTGCATTTGTGTCTGCTCGCCGGGGAAAGTGACCCCGCTGCTTACTTGATGTTGGCCTTCATCTCGTCGAGGTTGACGAGCACCGGCCAACCGCCGACGCTCAGCGCGTTGCCGTGGCCCGTCTGGTGGATGTCGAACACCGACTGGATGGCCGCGTAGAAACCCTGCACATCGAGCGTCTGGTTGACGGCGCGCTTGGCCTGTCGCAGCGCGAACGGCGGCATCTTGGCGATCTGTTCGGCCATCGTCCTCGTCTCGGCGTCGAGCACATCGCGCGGCACGACCTTGTTGACCATCCCGGTGGCGGCCACCTCGTCGGCGGTCATCGAGCGGCCGGTGAACAGAATCTCCTTGGCTTTGCGCGGACCCAGTTCCCAAGTGTGCCCGTGATATTCGACCCCGCCGATGCCCATCAGCACGACGGGATCGGAGAACTGCGCATCGTCGGCGGCGATGATGAGATCGCACGGCCAGCACAGCAGCAGCCCTCCCGAGATGCACCGGCCCTGGACCGCGGCGATCGATGGCTTCGGGACGTTGCGCCACCGCAGTGTGTACTCCAGATACCGCTTGGCCTCGTGCTGGATGATGAACTCGAGCGTGATCTTGTCGGGCACCGGGCCACCGCCGCGCAGATCGTGGCCCGCCGAGAAGTGTTTCCCGTTGGCCCGCAACACGATCACCGAAACTTCGTTGTCCTCGGCGGCGCGGGTCCACGCCCCGTCGAGCTCGTCGAGCAGTTCCGGGTTCTGCGCGTTGGCGGCCTCCGGCCGGTTCAGGGTGATCGTCGCGATGCGGTCGCTGACCTCGTAGTCGATGTACACGGGGATCCTTTACCTGCGAGGGAGCCCGAGCAACCGCTGGGCGATGATATTGCGCTGGATTTCCGAGGTGCCGCCTGCGATGGTGCCGCCGAAGGATCTGATGTAGCGCTCGAACCAACCGGCGCGGTAGAGGTCGAGGTGAAACGCCGAGTACGGACCCGAGACAGCCGGGTGGCGCAGAGCGTCGGGCCCGATGGCGTCCAGTGCGTATTCCGACGCCATCTGCGAGGCCTCGGAGCCCAACAGCTTCAGCACCGAAAGCGCTCCTGCATCCTCGTCGCCACGCGCGGCCCTCGACAGCGCGATCGAGCCGAGCAGCCGCAGCGCCTGGTTGTCCATCACCAGCCTGGCGTAGCTGTCGCGGTCAAGCGACGTCTTGCACGGATAGTCCTCGACAAGCTCGGACAGGCGGTCGGCATAGCTGAGCCACAACATGTTTCGCTCATGACCGAGTGACCCGTTCGCGACCGCCCAGCCGTCGTTGAGCGGTCCGACGAGGTTCTCGACGGGCACCCGTGCATCGTTGAAGAACACCTCGTTGAAGTCGAGGTCGTTCTCGTCGCACGCCGACGCGAACGGTCGACGCACGACACCGGGCAGGTCGGTCGGGATGATGAGCGCGCTGATGCCCTTGTGCCTCGGGGCATCCTGGTCGGTCCGGACGAAGGCAAGCAGCACGTCGGCGTCGTGCGCGCCCGACGTCCACACCTTCTGTCCGTTGACGACGAAATGACCGCCATCTCGGACGGCCCTCGTTCGCAGCGACGCCAGATCCGAGCCAGCCCCCGGTTCGCTCATCCCGAGCGACGCGGTCATCTCGGCCCGTAGGATCGGCACCGCCCACTTCTGCTGCTGCTCGCTGGTGCCGTACGAGATCAGCGATGCGGCAATAATGCCGACGCCCTGCGGGTTGTAGGTCTGGTAAAGCCGCCGTCGGGAGAGTTCCAATTGATACGCGTACTGCTGCAGGATCGTCGCGTCGCGACCGCCGAACTCGGGCGGGTTGCCGGGCACCAGCCAGCCGTTGTCGAACATCAGCCGCTGCCAGCGACGGGCCCACTCGGGAACATGACTGCTGGACCACGACCGATCGAGCGCATCGGACTCGGCCGGCAAATGCTGGTCGAGGAAGGTGACGAACTCGGCGCGGAAGGCCTCGACGTCGGCGTCAAATGTCAGCTGCACGGGACTCCAAGCCGGTCCTCGAAATTCGGAAGGACTTCCATCATGAATAGAATGAGAATAGTATTCTCATGTTGAGAAAGTTACAATCTCCGACACGTTGGCCGCGAGGGGGTCGAGGACCGCAATGGCAAGGCGTTCTCCGGTACAGTCTGTTCATGTTCTCACCAATCGGCAAGCATCCGAGCCGCCGGTGACAAGCCCCAGCGAAGAGCCGGCCTGGAAGCAGCGCGCGGTCGAACGGTCGATCAAGACAGCGAAGCTCCGGGCCGCACAGCGGGTCCAACGATTCCTCGACGCCGCCCAGGCGATCATCATCGAAAAGGGCAGCACCGACTTCACCGTTCAGGAGGTCGTCGATCGCTCTCGTCAGTCGCTCCGAAGCTTCTACCTGCAGTTCGATGGTAAGCACGAGCTTCTGCTCGCACTGTTCGAGGACGCGCTGAGCCGGTCTGCCGACCAGATCCGCGCCGCCACCGCGAGCCACGACGATCCGATGGAGCGGCTGAAGGTCGCCATCCAGCTGCTCTTCGAGACCTCGCGGCCGGATCCGACGGCCAAGCGCCCGCTGTTCACCGACTTTGCGCCGCGCCTTCTTGTATCGCATCCGTCCGAGGTGAAGATCGCGCATGCACCGCTGCTGGCCCTGCTCACCGAGCTGATGGAGGACGCCGCGGCCGACGGAAAGCTGCGGCCGAGCGTCAACCCGAAGCGGATGGCGGCGATGACGATGCAGACCGTCATGTTCAACGCCGCGCAGTCGAGCGGCGACGACACAGACGATGGTCATCCCATCTCCGCCGACGAGGTGTGGGATTTCTGCTCTCAGGGCTTCGCCGGCTAGCTGAGAATTACGTTCTCTGATCTGAAGAATTCGGCTTACACTTACGTCTGTGCCCGATCTCTGGACCGATCTGCTCGAGTGCCTTGAACTCGAGCAGGCGCCGTCCGACCGAAGCGCCACGGCAACCGGATCGGCGATATTCGAAGGCCGAAACCAGCAGCTCGAGTACCACAGGGTGTTCGGCGGCCAGTTGCTCGGCCAGGTCATCGAGGCCGCGCGCAGCCTGTGCCCCGACAAGACGGTCAAGTCACTGCATACGGTGTTCGCCAGGGAAGGTCGCGCGGACCAGCCGGTGACCTTCGAGGCGATACGCCACCACGAGGGCCGGTCGTTCGCAACGCTGACGATCACGGGGCGCCAGCAGACCCCGGACGGCGACGCCCGCGTGCTGGCCACCGCCTCGATCTGCATGCATGTCGTCGAGGACGGACCCGAACATCAGGACGTCGCCGACGTCGGGCCTGTGATCGGCCCCGAGCACCGGCTCGCCTTGGACCTCATCCCCTGGGAGACTCGCGCCGTCGACGATCTCAACCTCACCACCGTCGGGCCACCGGAGTTCGAATTCTGGATGCGCACACCGGATGTCGATCCTGCGCTGGCGTCCGCACTCGCGGCGTATGCCACCGACCTCACGCTCATCGGCACCGCACTGCGGCCCATGGACGGGTTGGGTCAGCGCGGTAACGGCACGCAGTTCACCTCCGCCGTCACCTCGCACACGCTGTGGTTCCACCGACCGTTCCGGACGGACGAATGGTTGCTGTTGCGACAGCACAGTCCCCTGTTGGCGGATGGCCGCTGCTTCGGCCGCGGCGACATCCTGACCGAGGACGGCGTGCTCGTCGCGTCCTATGGCCAGGAGGCCCTTCTGCGAGTCGCGACGTGACCACCCGGCAACCCGAGAAGGACGTTCTACTAAGCGGAGAGTATAAATTGCGAAAAAGGATCGTCGCATTGACACCCATGCGGCGCTGGTGACAGAGTTGGTGAGACAGTTGCAGTCGATTTGTCTTATGCCGCTTCCGATCCCTGCGAAAGGCGACCCGTGACGATCAGTGCTGAGAATCCCGAGGTGCAGGACGACGCGGCGGCCGGCGAGCTGTACTACGACCCGTACTCCGTCGACCTCAACATGGCCCCCTATGCAGTATTCGCCCGGCTGCGTGAAGAGGCGCCGCTGTACTACAACGACAAGCACGACTTCTACGCGCTGAGCCGCTACGACGATGTCAACAAGGCTGTCATCGACCACGAAACGTTCATCTCGGGTCGAGGTGCGTTGCTCGAGATCATCAAGTCGGGGATGGAGATTCCCCCTGGAACGTTGATCTTCGAAGACCCGCCGATCCACAACATTCACCGCAACCTGCTGTCGCGGGTGTTCACGCCGCGCAAGGTGCTGGCGTTGGAACCGCAGATTCGCGAGTTCACCGCCCGCTGCCTTGACCCGTTGATCGGCGGCGACAAGTTCGACTTCGTCAACGACCTCGGTGAGCAGATGCCCATGCGGGTGATCGGCATGTTGCTGGGCATTCCCGAAGCGGACCAGCGACGGGTGACCGACCATGGCGAGGCGACGCTGCAGAGTAAGGAGGTCGACCTGCTGGCCACCGGTGAAGTGTTCGCCGAGTTCATCGACTACCGCACCGAGCACCCGTCCGACGACATCATGACCGACCTGCTGAACGTGGAGTTCGAGGATGAAAACGGCACGGTACGGAGGTTGGCGCGCGAAGAGTTGTTGATGTACCTGACGGTCATTTCGACGGCGGGTAGCGAGACCACCACGCGTCTGATCGGTTGGGCGGGAAAGACACTCGCCGAGCACCCGGATCAGCGCGCTCAATTGGCCGCCGACCCGAGCCTTATTCCGCACGCGGTCGAAGAGATCCTGCGCTGGGAGCCACCCGCACTACAGATCGCGCGCTACGTGACCCGCGACGTCGAGTACCACGGCCAAGTGGTGCCCGAGGGATCGGCGATGCTAATGCTGGTCGGCGCCGCCAACCGAGACCACCGCCGCTTCCCGCCCAATGGAGACGTGTTCGACATTCACCGAGAGCAGCACTCGCACATGACGTTTGGCGCGGGAACGCATTTCTGCATGGGCAACGCATTGGCGCGCTTGGAGGGCAAGGTCGCACTCGAGGAGATCCTCAGGAGGTTCCCGACGTGGGAGGTCGACTGGCCGAACGCACGTCCGTCGCAGACGACGGCGGTCCGCGGCTGGGACTCCATGCCCACCTTTATTTCCTGAATTCAAACAACATCCAACTACCACTAAAAGGACTGATAAACATGGCAGGACGCGTAGAGGGCAAGGTCGCTTTCATCACCGGAGCGGCCCGCGGGCAGGGCCGCGCGCACGCGGTGCGGCTGGCCGAAGAGGGCGCCGACATCATCGCCGTCGATATCTGTAAGCAGATCGACAGCGTTGCGATCCCACTCGCAACCCCCGAGGACCTCGCCGAGACCGCCGATCTGGTCAAGGGACTCAATCGCCGTATCTACACCGCAGAGGTCGACACCCGTGACTTCGACGCCCTCAAGGCAGCCGTGGATACAGGCGTCGACCAACTGGGCCGGCTCGACATCATCATCGCGAACGCGGGTATCGGCAACGGCGGTGCCACGCTGGACAAAACCAGCGAGGATGACTGGACCGACATGATCGACGTCAACCTCGGCGGCGTGTGGAAGACGGTGAAAGCCGGTGTGCCGCATATTCTTGCAGGCGGCCGCGGCGGCTCGATCATCCTGACCAGCTCGGTGGGCGGCCTGAAGGCCTACCCGCACACCGGTCACTACGTCGCCGCCAAGCACGGTGTAGTCGGTCTGATGCGCACCTTCGCGGTCGAACTCGGCGCACAGAACATCCGCGTCAACTCCGTGCACCCGACCAACGTGAACACCCCGCTGTTCATGAACGACGGCACCATGAAGCTGTTCCGCCCCGACCTGGAGAACCCGGGTCCCGAGGATATGAAGGTGGTCGGTCAGCTGATGCACACACTGCCGATCGGCTGGGTGGAGGCCGAGGACATCGCCAACGCAGTGCTGTTCCTCGCGTCCGACGAGGCCCGCTACATCACCGGCGTCACGCTTCCGATCGACGGCGGCAGCTGCCTGAAGTAGGCCGGCCGTGACGCTTGCGCAGCTGTCCATCCCGCAGGGCTGGGACGGCATCACACCCGGCTGGATGACGACGGTGCTCGCCCAGCGGCATCCCGGCGCCGTGGTGGACGGCGTCCGGGTCGCGCTTCGCGACGACGGCACCAATAAGCGGGCCCGCCTTGAGCTGACCTATTCGGCCGGCTCCGGGCCCGCGACCGTATTCGCCAAGGCGGTCGACCCTGACCATGCCGAACTCGTCGCGCTGACCAGCGGGCTTTACCACGAACCTCGACTTTTCGCCTCGGGAGTGGCTCTGCCGCTTGATCATCCGGAGGTCTACGCGGCCCTCATCGACGAGGAGAACTCAGACTTTTTGATGATCATGGAGGACGTCGTCGCCCGCGGAGCCGACCCGCGCGACTCCACCAGGCCCATGACCGTCGAACAGGTGGCCGACGGGGTGCGTGGCCTCGCCCGGCTGCACAGCGCGTTCTGGGGCGACCGGCTGACGGACAATCCGGCGCTCGGTTGGGTCGAGCCGTTCGTCGCGTTCGAAGGGATGCAGTACGCCCCGCTGCACATCGCCCGCGAACGGCTGGGCGATACGGTGTCCGCCGAAATTCTGGCGCTGACCGGCGAGCAGTTGTTCATCGACATCTGGGCGCGCTACATCGGCACGCTGACCGGATTTTCCGCATCGCAGACGCTCCTGCACGGCGATCCGCACATCGGCAACACCTATGTGCTGCCCGACGACGTCCCCGGTGAGAAAGTCGGCTTCCTCGACTGGCAGATGGTGCGACGGGGCAACTGGTCGCTCGACCTCGGCTACTTCCTGCAGGGCGCGTTGACGATCGAGGACAGGCGAAGCGGCGAGCGAGACCTGCTCGACGTATACCGGGCCGCGCTGACACTGCCTGCCAGCGAAATGCCCAGCCACGACGACGTTCTGCTTCGCTACCGCGCGTCCGTCGCACACGGGCTGGCCATCTGGATGGCCACGCTGTCGGGAGGCGACGCCTGGCAGAGCCCGGAGATCTGCGTCGCGCTGGCGCAGCGCTACGCGGCGGCTTTCTCCGACCTCGATACGCCTGCGGCGATTGACGCCATCTCGTAGCGGGATAGTCTTCGCGCCGTGGAGACATTCGAGGGACGCGGAGCGGTCATCACCGGCGGTGCCAGCGGCATCGGGTTCGCCTGCGCACAGGAGTTCACCCGCCGCGGCGCGCGCGTCGTGTTGGCCGACATCGATCAGACCACGCTGGATGCAGCCGTCGAGCAACTGCGCGCCGACGGCGCGGAGGCGCACGGGGTCATCTGCGACGTCACGAAGCTCGACGCCGTAGAGCAGCTGGCCGACGAATCCTTCCGCCTGCTCGGCGAGGTGAACCTGGTGTTCAACAATGCGGGCATCGCCTACGCGGGCGCGATCTCCGACATCACCCACGGCGACTGGCGCTGGGTGATGGACGTCGACCTGTGGGGCCCCATCCACGGCGTCGAGGCATTCCTGCCCCGGATGATCGAACAGGGCGGGGATCGCCACCTCGTGTTCACGTCGTCGTTCGCCGGCATGGTCGGCAACGCCTACCTCGGCCCGTACTCGGTCGCCAAATTCGGTGTCGTCGCACTCGCCGAGGGCCTGTCACGCGAGCTGAAGGGCGAGGGCATCGGGGTTTCGGTGCTCTGCCCGATGATCGTCGACACGCCGCTGATGGCGAACTCCGAACGCAGCAGAAGCGGCGACTACGGCGCGCGCAGCGAGCAGAAGGACGACGCTGTGCAGGGGCTGACCGCGGTCGTGACGCCGACCGACGCCGACGTGCGACCCGACGACGTCGCCCGCCTGACCGCCGACGCCGTCGTCGCCAACCGGCTCTACATCCTGCCGCACCGCGCCTCCCGCGAATCGATCCGAAGGCGCTTCGAGCGCATCGACCGCACCTTCGACGAGCAGGCCGCCGAGGGCTGGAGACACTGAGTCACCCAAACCGCCCAGCCTGCGGCCACGCGGTGGTTGCCTGGAACCGTACGACGGTAGCGGTGGTCCACGGTCTGACCGAGATCCGGCGCGCCGCAGGGCTTCCCGCCGAGCTGAGCCGCGTCGGCACGGCGATGGCGCCGGTCAAGCCGATCGGTTAACCCAGTATCGGGAAGCGGCGCTCGCGCGCCAGCTTGTCGAGCGCGGTCTGCATCACGTCGCGGACGTGGGCGTCGACCGCGTCGACATCGGGGTTCTCCCCGAACTTCGCGATCACGTCGATCGGATCAAGCACCTGCGTGACGATCTTGGTCGGCAGCGGCAGATTCGGCGGGAAGAACACGCTCAGCCCGAACGGGAAGCCGAACGTCACCGGAAGGATCTCCGCTCGAAGACGTTCCAGCCCCAGCCGCTTGGCCAACCAGTTACCGCGGGTGATGAAAAGCTGCATCTCCTGCCCGCCGATAGACACCATCGGCACGATCGGTACGTCGCTTTCCACGGCGGTCCGCACATAACCGGTCCTGCCTGCGAAGTCGATCTTGTTCGCGAAGGTCGGCCGGTAGGAGTCGTAGTCGCCCCCGGGAAACACCAGTACCAGCGCGCCTGCGTGCAACGCCTTCTCGGCGTTCTCCCGGGTTGCCTCGACGGCTCCGGCGCGACGCAGCCAATCGCCCATCGGACCCACGAAGAGTGCGGAGTGCGCCAGGGTGAACAACGGGCGGTCGAAGCCGAACTTGTCGTAGAACGCCGGCGCGAAAACGAGCACGTCGGGAGTCAGCATGCCGCCTGAGTGGTTCGACACCAGGAGCGCGCCGCCTGCGGCGGGTACGGAGTCGAGACCGTGCACTTCTGCGCGGAAGTAGCGCTTGACGAGCGGACCGACCCGATTCTTGATCTGCTCGGTGAAGGAGGGATCCCACTTGGCAGGCTCTTGCGTGCCGATTGACCCAACGCCCCTGTCGCCCATTCCTCACCTACGTCCTATTGTGTGCACCGCATACCCACGGCGGTCCGGCTTACACCTGGATCCGCCCTACCTGCGGATATGCTACTCTCTTTTATTGAGAATGTCATTTCCATCGAGGGGGACGGATGTCAGACACAGTTCTCGTCACGGGTGGTTTCGGCCTCGTCGGCTCGGAGACCGTCAAACGGCTGGCCGCGGCAGGGCGCCGCGTCGTCGTCGCCGACCTCGACACCCCCGCCAACCGCAAGAAGGCCAAGGCGCTGCCCGACGGGGTTACGGCGCGGTGGGCGGATCTGACCGACGAAGCACAGGTCGGTCGGCTGGTTTCCGAGGTGTCGCCGTCGGTGATCGTCCACCTCGCCGCTGTCATCCCGCCGCCGCTGTACCGCAATCCCGGGCTGGCCCGCAAGGTCAACGTGGACGCCACGACCGCGCTGGTGCACGCCGCCGAGGCGCAGCCCGATCCGCCCCGGTTCGTCCAGGCCTCGAGCAACGCGGTCTACGGTTCGCGCAACCCCCACCGGGTGACCGACGTGGTTCGTGCCGACACCCCGCCGCGGCCGTTCGAGCTTTACAGCAACACCAAATTCGAGGCCGAACAATTCGTCCGCAGCTCGAGTCTGGAATGGGTGGTACTGCGACTCGGAGGTGTGTTGAGCCCGAACTTCGGCGCGCTGCCGCTCAGTGCCGACGGCATCTTCATCGAGAGCGCACTGCCAACCGACGGGCGGATTCACACCGTCGACGTTCGCGACGTCGGTGTCGCGTTCGCGGCAGCCACCACCGCCGATGTCGCGGGCGAGATCCTGCTCATTGCGGGCGACGACTCCCACAAACTGGTGCAGAGCGATGTCGGTGCCGCACTGACCGCGGCCCTTGGGTTACCCGGCGTGCTGCCAGAAGGGCGGCCGGGCGACCCGAACGACAACGACGGATGGTTCCTCACCGACTGGATGGACACCGCGCGGGCGCAGGAAGTACTTGGCTTCCAACATCATTCCTGGCCCGCCATGCTCGCCGAGATGAGGGAACGGATGGGGTGGAAGCGCCTTCTGCTGCGCCTCGTCGCGCCTGCCGCGCGCGTATTTCTCGGCCGGCGGGCCGCCTACCGGAATGCGCCGGGAACCTATACCGATCTGTGGGGTGCGGTCGCTTCTCGGCTCGGTGACCCTTGCCTAGAGCGGCAGCCGACGGAGAGTTAGGGTCCCAGCTGGTAGTCGCCGGTCTGCGGGTTGTGGTGCCATCCGCTCGCGGCCTGGGTGCCACCGTCGACATGGATCGTCTGACCGGTGATGTAGCTCGACATGTCGGATGCCAGAAAGACGGCAGCGCCTGCCATTTCATCGACATGGCCGGGGCGCGCCATCGGGATCATGTGCCTGGCGCCCTCGGGCAGGCCGTCCGGCGAGACACGGAGCAGCCCCTCGGTGACGGTCAGGTCCGGGGCGAGTGCGTTGACGCGGATTCCCTGGGTGGCCAGTTCCAGCGCCGCCGTCTTGGTGTAGTTGATGACGCCCGCTTTGGCGGCCGCATACGCGGCGTAGCCGGGTGCCGCGCGCACCCCCTCGATGGACGTCACGTTGATGACGCTTCCCGGCAGACCTGCGGCCACCAGCCGCTGCGACACCCGCTGCGTGCACAGCAGCACATGGCGCAGGTTCGACCGATACAGCGCGTCCCAGCCGTTCTCCGTGGTCTCGAGCAACGGTGACGCGAACACCCCGCCCGCGTTGTTGACCAGGATGCTCACCGTGCCGAGCTCGCCCGCAGTGCGCTCCAGTGCCGCGTCGACCTGTTCGCTGTCACGCACGTCGGTCACGATGCCAAGCGCGCCAATGCGTTCGGCCGTCGATACGCAGGTGTCGGGATTGCGCTCCCAGATCGCGACCTTGGCTCCGAAGGCGGCAAGCCCCTCGGCGATGCCGCGGCCGATGCCCTCTCCCCCGCCGGTGACGACCGCGACTCGACCGGTCAGCAGGATGTTCGACGGATCGATGCTCACCTGACGAGTTAACCAGTCTTGGTGGTGCGGATGCCAAGGCCCGCCGGAACGGTGCCGATGATGCCCAGGTCCTCGAGGTCGGCGATCTCGTCGTCGCCGAGCCCCAGCCCGGCGAGCACCTCGCTGTTGTGCTGCCCGAGAAGCGGCGCAGGTGTTGTGTGAAAGCGCTGTGGTCCGGTCGAGATTCGCATGGGCAGTGTGCTGTGCCGCGCGGTGGGGTTCACCGGATGGTCAACCCGTTCGTAGAAGCTGCGGTGCTCCAGTTGCGGCAGATCACCGACCCGGTGTGGCTGCATCACCTTGGCCACGGGCACGCCTGCGTCCCAAAGGATCTGGACGATCTCGTCGCCTGTTCGCAGGCCGCACCACCGGCCGAGGTGTTCGTCGATCTCATCATGGTGGTGCCGTCGTCCTGCGGCGCTTGCCATCTCGCCGGTCGCCCAGTCGGGGTCCCCGATGGCGGCGACGAGGTTGGCCCATTGCCCGTCGGTGGCCACCGCGATCGCCACCCAATCGTCGGGTCTGCCGAACTCGTCGGGTTCGCTCGTTCGGTAGAGATTCTGCGGCGCTGCGGTCGGCCCCCGATTGCCCTGGCGTTGTAGCAGGTTGCCGTAGGCGGAGTGCTCGATGACCTGTTCGGCGGCGACGTTGAGCGCCGCGTCGACCATGGCGGCCTCGATCCGGACGCCCTCGCCCGTGCGGCGCCTGTGCGCAAGCGCCAGCATCAACGCGTTCAAACCGTGCACGCCCGCATTCGGGTCACCGACCGCATACGGCTCCACCGGGTTCTGGTCGGGATGGCCTGTCAGCCAGGTGATCCCGGATGCGTCCTCGATGACGTAGGCGAACGCCGGCTTGTCCCGCCACGGACCGTCGAGGCCGAACCCGGGCATCCGCATCATGATGGCGTCGGGACGCAGTTTCGCCACGGTGTCGAAGTCGAGGCCGATCTGGTCGAGCACCCGCGGCGTGTAGTTCTCGACGATGACGTCGCATGTCGTCACGAGCTGATGGAGAAGCTCGACGCCTCGCGGCTTGCGGATGTCCAGCGTCACGCTCTTCTTGTTGGTGTTCAGGCCGGAGAAGATCGGCGAACGCTCCCACCACTGGTCCTCGGTGATCGGCACGCCCGCGATCAGCCGCGTGCCGTCCGGGCGCGCCGTCGACTCGACGTGGATGACCTCGGCGCCGAGCTGCGCCAGCACGTGCGTGCATGACGGACCCGCCCAGAAACTCGTCATGTCGAGCACGCGCACACCCTCGAACGGCAATGTCCCGTGCGCCGAAACCGACACTTGGGCGCGATTTTGGCCGTTTTTTGCGCCCATTTGTTCGTTTCGGCGGTAGTGGTCGGTGTGTTCGCCGAGCCGGGGGGCGGGTCGCGGGGGGCGCACGAGCTCAGGGCTGGTGCGATACGGCGGACCCGGCTGGGTGAACCCGTCGCGCGGATTGGTCACGAACGTGCCGCGCGCGGCGAACTGGTCGAACGACGTGACGTTCTCGCCGTTGCCGACCGGCGCGTTGGGGATCCGGAACGCTGAGGACAGGTCGAGAATGTCGTCGACGCTGTTGTCACGCACCCACTCGCAGATCTGCTCCGCATGGATGTTGGCCTGTTCGGTGATCGACAGTTCGGACTGTTCGTCGATCCACTCGTCATGTCCGGTCATCGCGCACAGGTCGAACCACTGCTGTGCGGTGCCGCAGCCCAGCGCGACCAGCCCGTCGGCGGCCGTCGCCACACCGGGGATCGTGAGCCGTCGACGGTCACGAAACGGACGACCGAGCGCATCGTTGAACGGCACCGAATAGTAAGTGAGGCCCAGTATCTGGGCTTCCAGCATCGACACATCCAACAGTCCCGACGCCACCGCCATCGTGCCCGCAGCGGCATACGCACCCGCCAGCCACTCGCCGATCTGCCCGGCGACGAACAGCGGTGCACGGTCCTGCGCGCCCCGCCCGAGCCCGATCACACCGCCGGACCACGCCTGCGTGGTGAACTCGGTCGCGGGTTTGTCCGCCCACGGACCATCGAGCCCGAACGGGGTGATCGCCGTGACGGTCAACGCAGGGTACGCCTCGACCAGTGCACCAGGCGCGAACTCGTCGAGTGCGGCGACCCTCGAACCCCGCGACCACACCACCGCCTCTGCCGTCTCGACCAGTCCGCGCAGCACACTCACGTCGCCGGCATCCTCTGGATCGACGACGACACTGTGCTTCGAGCCGGCGAGGAAGCTGAACAGCGCGCCGTCGTCGTTCGCCTTGACCTCGGCGCCCGACGCCGACCACCGGCGCAGCGGATCACCTTCTGGTGCTTCGACTTTGATCACCGTAGCGCCGCCGTCGGCAAGCAACTTCGTGCAATAGGCACCTGCGATTCCGATGGAGAGGTCGATGACGGTATACCCATCGAGTGGCAGCTGGTGCCCCGTTGAATCGCTCCTCACGTCCGCGGGCCCTTCTCCCGATTCTTCTTGCTCAACCGGAACTCGGGCGGGAACTTCGCGTCGTTCTCGTTGACGGAGTCGGCCAGCCCGGCGTCGATCGCATCGCCGAGTACGAAGTCTCCTTCATCGTGTGCAACCGTGCTGCCCATCGACTCGAACATTGCGGCAAGCACGCTGCCCATGTACTCGCCCTGGAACTGCTTGACGACCTCGAAGAACACCTTCTGCTGAAAGATGGTGTCGACGGGCCGGTTACGTGCGCACGCCAGGGCGTACTTCTCGACCTCGGCCTCGAGTTGGTCGCGCGCCACGACCTTGTTCAGGAAGTTGCAGTCCTTCATCTCCTGCGCGGTGAAAGGCCGGCCGGTGAACACCATCTCCTGGAACGGCCGCAGGCCCATCGTCAGCGCCCAGGTCCACATCCGCGGCCCCCAGCCGTAATACCTGAACGAGGGGTGACCGAAAAGCGCGTCGTCTGCGGCGATAACCAGGTCGGCATCGGCGCATTGGTAGAAGTGCCAGCCGTAGCAGTACCCCTTGGCCTCGACGATGCTGATCTTCTTGAGCTCCTGCAACGCACGATTGCCCGCCGCGGCGTTGGCATACCACTGCCCCATCGTCGCTCCGTGGCGAAAGGTGCCCTGAGGTGGATACCTGACGTTCGGATCGTCCACGCGGAGTTCGGCGAGCCGGTCCTCTTCCGTGCCCGCCATGAAGTCGGGCAGATCGGCACCGCTGCCGAAATCGTCGCCGACGCCGCGGATCACGATGACCTTGACGTCATCATCCACGTTTGCACCGCGCAACAGGTCCGCATATCGCAGCCGTGCCGCCGACGTCGGCGCATTCAGATAGTCGGGACGGTTGAACGTGATCGTCGCGATCTTGGTCTCGGGGTCCTTGTCGTAGAGGACGATCTCCTCGGGCGACGGACGTTCGCCTGACGCCATGATTTCTTCGCTCAGGCCGTCGCTTCGACCGCGCCGTAGGTCGGGCTGGACGTCAGGACCTCGGCACCGTCATCGCCGATAAGCACGGCGTCCCTGGAGAACACCGCACCCACACCGGCCTGCCACACGTATCCGGTCACCGCAAGCACCATGCCCGGTTCGAGACGCTGCTCTGCACAGGTGGCAGGCAGATCCGCCGAGATCACCGGGGTGTCGAAGCCAAGACCGAGGCCGTGCGCGACAGGCGTCGCGGGCAGCGGCTCCCCCGCCGCCTCGTACGCCGAAAGCAGATCGGCGGCCAGACCGCCTGGTCTGCACGCCGCAATGAGTCGCTCCCACAACTCATTCGAGCGTCGGAACAGGTCGTCGGCGCCGGGCACATCGCCGACGGGCCAGGTCCGGCCGACCTCGCCGACATAGCCGTCGGCCAACGCGCCCGCGGATAGTGCCACAAGGTCGCCATCGGCGACCCGGCCCTCGACCGAATCGCGACGCCACGAGTGGTCCTTCGGCGTGATCCACGCACCGTCCTGCGTCGCAGGGGTGGTGACCCCACCCGCCGCCATCGCCTCCATCATCGCGCCAGTGAGCGAACGCTCGCTGACGCCGGGGGCCAGCTCCGCGCGCGCCGCTTCCAGCGCGTGCTCCGCGACTCCGAGCGTGCCGCGCAGCACCGCGATCTCGTCTGCGGTCTTGATCCGGCGCGCCGCACGCAGCGCGGGTTCCGCGTCCACCAGCTCGGCCGCCGGGAAGGCCATCGGCAGCAGCTGCGCGAACGTCGGTGTCAGCGAATCGGTTCCGACCCGCTGCACGGTCGCCGCGCCCGGCAGCTTTTTGAGGACCTCGATCAGCGTCATGGGGTTCCACGCGAGCCCGTAGAGATGGTCGTGGCCGATCTCATCGGGGATGCCCTCATCCCAGGTGCTGTTCAGATGGATTTCGCCAGTTGCGCGGATCACCTCGCAGATCGGCCCGAACGGCCGGGTGCCCGCGACCCACAGCTGTGGTGCGCCGGTGACGTACCGGACGTTGGCTTGACGGCCAAGGACCAGGATATCGATATCGTTGTCGGCCATCTGGGCGAGCACCCGCTCGCGACGGCCGCTACGCAAAGCCTTTGCGTCGGGCTGGATCTCGAGTGCCATCAGACCCGCCCATAGGGAGCGTAGGGGTAGTCCGTGATTCGGGTGTTGCCGTCCTCGGTGATCACCACGATCTCCTCGCTTCGGTAGCCTCCGGTCCCGTCCTCCCAGATCACCGGCTCGAGAACGAGCAGCATTCCGGCGGGGAACACGAAGTTGTCGTCGAACTCCTGGCCGAGATCGGTTCCGATCATCGGCATCTCGGCTGCGTTGGTACCGATGCCGTGCCCGAGGTAGAAGTGCGGCAGCCACGGCTTGCGTCCGCCGTTTGCGGCGATCCCGGCACGGGCGAGGTCACCCGACGTCGCGCCTGCCCTGGTGACCGCGAGAACGGCATCGAGGATTTCGCGCCACTTGTCGTACTGAGCGTGCTGGCGGTCCGACGGCTCGTCGCCCACCAGCCAGGTGCGGCCGAAGTCCGAGCAGTAGCCGTTGTAGGTGATGCTGACGTCGGTCCACAGCACGTCGCCACGCGCCAGTTCGCGTTCCGTGGTCAGCAACGGCAGCGCAAGGTCACCGGTGATGGTCCACACTGCGCCACTGGTTTTCGTTGTGGGCATCACCTGCCAGATCGCCTCGAGCATGTTGGCGGTGGCACCCAGTTCGAACGCGCGGCGGACGAATGCCGCGGACAGGTCGACCTGGCGAACGCCGGGAGCGAGTGCCTTCTGCACGTCGACCATCGCTTCTTCGGTGATGCGGCATGCATTGCGGACGCATGAGATCTGGTCGGCCGTCTTGACCAGCTTCGCCGGGCCGACGACCTGCGCGGCATCCGATGGCGGACCCGAGGGGAACAGCCGCGCCTGCGCGCGACGCATCGCGCCGGTCAGTTCGTCGACGGCGACGGTGGCGCCCACCGGAACCAGGTCGGCCAGCACCTTGGCGAAATGCTCGACCCCCTCGTCGAATTCGAGGTAGAGCGGTCTGTGCACGTGGTCGGCGGGCACCTCAGTTTCGGCAGTCTCGGACACCGAACCTTCGCGCATCGGCATGAACAGGTGGGGATGTTCGTCGTCGGCCAGCACGATCGCCACTGGGCGCTCGACGTGCGAGAGCCCGGCGTCCAACAGTCGCCAGCTGGCGCCGGTGGCGTACACGACGTTGCCGTTGCCGAGCAGGACGAGCGCATCGACGCCCTTCTCCTTCATGGAGCCGCGCAGCCTGGCACCGCATTCGCGGTACATGCGCGCCATGTCCGGCAGGTCGGGAATCTCACGGGCGGAGCTGCCCGCTGTTGCGATCGCGGTCATTCGACGCCCAGGAAGTTCTTGATGTTGGTGCTGACGATCTTCACCGCGGCCTCCGCGCCGACGGCGTCGACGACGGTCTTCAGCGACTTCTCCGAGTATC
This sequence comes from uncultured Mycobacteriaceae bacterium, assembly GCA_902826815.1. Taxonomy (GTDB): domain Bacteria; phylum Actinomycetota; class Actinomycetes; order Mycobacteriales; family Mycobacteriaceae; genus Mycobacterium. The sequence goes on along the minus strand of CADEGF010000015.1, from coordinate 60,724 downwards.
CGAAGGTCGACTCGTTGTGCGGGTAGTCCGACGACCACATCACGTTGTCCTCGCCGATCTTGTCGATCAGCTCGAGCCCGAGCGGGTCGACCATGAACGAAGCGCACATGTGCTCGCTCCAGTAGTGGCGGACGTCGTGGCTGAGGTCGTGGTTGAACATGTGCCGGTAGGACGCCAGCATGTGCTCGGCGTCCTGCAGGGCCGTTGGCACCCAGGCGATTCCGCCCTCGAACCAACCGATCTTCAATGTCGGATGTCGGTCCAGGATGCCGGAGAAGACGTACTTGGCGAACTGCTCGCGGAACGAGTCGACGTTGACCATCATGCCGACGACGACGCTGTTGTGCTGGCACGGCGTCTTGGGCGGAGTCTCGCCGATGTGGTGGCTGACCGGAACGCCCGCCGCCTCGATCTCGTCCCATACGGCGTCCATTTCGGTGCTGCCGTAGTCGTAGATATTGCCTTCGTCGTCCTTGCCGGGGTTGAGCGGCAGCAGGAACGTCTTCAGGCCGAGCGACTTCAGCTCTTCGAGCGTGCTGCGGGTGCCCTTCGGGTCCCACCAGTTGATCAGGCCGACGCCATAGAAGTGGCCCTTGCTGCGCTCCTGCAGATCGGCGATGTGCTCGTTGTAGATGCGGAACACGCGCTCGCGCAACGCCTTATCGGGATAGTGAAAAAGGGCCAGCACGGCGTTGGGGAACGCCAGCTCCTTGTCGATGCCGTCCTCTTTGAGCTCACGGACGCGGGCCTCGATGTTGTTCGACGCGGCACCGGCCAGATCGTCGTACTGCATGAGCACACGGCCGAAGTCGCCACCCGTCCAGGCCTTGCCCTTCATACCGACCATGTAGGCGCCGTCCTCGTACCAGATCCGCGGCGCCGCACCCTTCAGCTCCTCGGGGAAGCGATCGTAGAAGATGTCGTCGGCCACCGAGATGTGGTTGTCGGCGGAGAAGATCTCGGTGCCCTTGGGGAGTCCGAAGTCACCTGTGGCGTGGCCCTTTCGGTACTTGGGCGCGCCGAAGCCCTCGGGGGGATACAGAGTCGCGGTTGGCGTAGACATCTTTGGTGCTCCAATCGGGCTGTGGGACTGTGCAGTTTTTCTAAGCCGGCGGCGACTACCAGGTCACCGGAAGTTCGTAGACGCCGAAGGCGAGCCGGTCGTGTTTGAACGGCACTTCGTCGAACGGGATCGCCAGCTTCATCGTCGGGATCCGCTTGAGCAGGGTTGGGAACACGATCTGCATCTCGGCCCTGGCGAGCTGCTGCCCGACACATTGGTGGCGGCCGTAGCCGAAGCCGAGCTGCTGGCCGACGTCGCGGCCGAGGTCGAGCTTGTCGGGTTCGGGGTAGGCGACGCCGTCCCAGTTGGCGGGTGCGAGGTCGAGGATGATGCCCTCACCCGCGCGAATGGTCTCGCCGCCGATCTCGATGTCCTCGGTGGCGATCCGGCGCTGGCCGGTCTGAATGATCGACAGGTATCGCATCAGCTCTTCGACCGCGTTGGCGATGAACTTCGGATCGTCGGAATCGCGAAGCAGCGAAGCCTGTTCCGGGTTCTCGAGCAGTGCCAGGATGCCGATGCCGATCATGTTCGCGGTGGTCTCGTGCCCGGCGATCAACAGGCCGGTGCCCAGCTGCGCGGCTTCCTTGACGCTGATCTCGCCCGCGGTCACCCGCTCGGCCAGATCGGACACCGCATCCTCGGACGGGTTGGCCTGCTTCTCCTCGACGAGGTTGACCAGGTACTGATGCAGGCTGAACGCACCCTTCTGCATGGCGTCCGCGGCTGCGTAGCGGGCCAGGCCTGCGTTGGCGTGCTCTTGGAAGAACTCGTGGTCGGAGTAGGGCACCCCGAGCATGTCGCTGATCACCCGGGTTGGCACGGGAAGCGCGAGCTTGGCCACCAGGTCGGCGGGCTGCGGGCCTGCCAGGATCGCGTCGATGCACTCGTCGGTGACGTCCTGGATCACCGGCCGCAGAGCCTCGACGCGACGGAATGTGAACGGCTTGGACAACATCCGGCGGAAGCGGGTGTGCTCCTCGGCGTCGGAGGTGAAGACCGACCGCGGCCGCTTGTTCACTGTCGAGAGCATGTGCTCGTTCCAGTGTGGGAAGCCGTCGAGACGATCGTCGACGCTGACGCGAGGATCCGCGAACAGTGTGCGGGCCACCTCGTGACCGGTGATCAGCCACGGCGTCGTGCCGTTCCAGATCCGCACGCGGGACAGCGGTTTCGTCTCGTTCATCTTCAGCATCTGCGGGGGCGGCGCGAACGGGCAGCGCGCGTCGCGGTCCATCGGGTATTCGGGGACGTCGGCTGTCGCGCCGGATGCGTTGGCGGTCAGGGTTTCAGACATAAGCCTTCGTCATTCCTCGATGTCGATCGCCAGGGCCGGGCAGGCCGCGGCGGCATTGCGGACGTTGGTTGCTTGTTCGGACGATGGGTTGTCGTTGAGCAGGAGGACGACGCCGTCGTCGTCGCGTTGGTCGAAGACTTCCGTTGCGTTGAGTACGCATTGACCGGATGACACGCACTTGTCCTGGTCGACAATCACTTTCATGTCACGGATGCTCCGAAACGGGCGCCAGCCAGAGTCCGACGATCGCGTCGATCAGCCCGGACCCGACCGCCGCCCAGCTCGTTCGGGGCACGCCTTCGCCATCGGCGAAGGCCCGTTCGAAGTCGGCGCAGGTGTGCATCATCAGGTTGCGCACCATGATGTTGCGTTCGGTCACCACGGCCATCGGCAGTTCGGGCAGGCAGCGGGTGATGCCCTCGACGACCTGCACCAGCGAAGTCGACGCTAGAGCATCGCGAACGACGATCTTCTGGTATTCGGGGTCGGCCAGTGCTTGGGCGGCGAACCGGGCGTAGGTCGTCGGGTTGCCGAGTTGGGCCAGGTGTTCGGTCAGCGAGCAGACCATGCAGGTGATCCAGTCGCGCAGTTCAGCGGAGTCACCGATACCGGCCACCATCCGCTCCAGCAACTGTTCGATGGACGCACGGTGCTTCTGTTCGATCGCGCGCACCAGATCGGTCTTGGTGCCGAAGTGGTAGCCGACCGCGGCGTTGTTCCCCTGCCCCGCCGCCTCGCTGACCTGGCGATTCGATACCGCGAAGACACCGTGCTCCGCGTACAGCCGCTCGGCCGCCTTCAGGATCGCCTCTTGTGTATTGCTCGCCCGGTCGGCGCGCACCGCTCTGGCAGTGGTCACGGTGACAGTCAACCTGCCCAACCCTATTAAGTCAAGCGACTGATTTAAAACTCCGGAACTTTCGCGAGCAGACACAAACGCACCCCGACACGCCGCAAAAGCCGGACTTTTGCGTCTGCTCGCGCGGTGAAAAAGTCACGCCTTCGGCTTGCGGGGGAGCACCTTGCCCGCCACCGTGCCCCCGTCGACGGGCAAGACGGTTCCCGTCACATACCGCGACCGATCGGTGGCGAAGTACAGCGCCGCCTCGGCGACGTCCTCGGCTGTGCCCTCGCGCTTCAGCGGGCGGTCGTTGCGCATCGTCTCGCGGATCTTGGCCTCGAACTCCTCGAGCTTCTCGAGGTCCTCTCCCGCCGCGGACTTCCGCACGATCGCGGTTCGGATGTTGCCGGGAGCGATGGCGTTGACACGGATCTCGTAGTGGGCCAACTCGATTGCGGCCGACTTCGTGAACTGGATGACGGCGGCCTTCGACGCCCGGTATGTCAGAACGCCGCCGCCGGCGAGGATTCCGCCGATCGAGGTGATGTTGATGATTGATCCGCCGGTGCCTGCCTCCCGCATCTGCTTCGCGGCATCGCGCGTGCCCGCCATCACGGCCCGCAGGTTCACCGCCATCACCCTCTCGAAGTCCGCGAAGTCGTCGTCGAAGATGCTGCGGTGCATGGTGCTCGACACGCCGGCGTTGTTGACCATCACCTGCAGGCCGCCGAACTGCTCGACGGCCGTCGACACCAGGCTGCTGATCTGGTCGAGCACAGACACGTCCGCCTCGACGAACAGCGCATTGCTCCCGATGTCGTCGGCCAGTGCCGCCCCGGCGTCGCCGTCGACGTCGGCGATCAGCACCCTGGCGCCTTCCGCGGCGAACCGTCGCGACATCCCCTCGCCCAGTCCAGCCGCCCCACCGGTGACGATTGCGACCTTGCCGTCGAGTTCGTTGCTCACTAGCTCGCCGTCCTCTCTCGAGTTACGCCGCCGAGAAACTCCAACAGCAGTTCGTTCACCGCGGCGGGCTGTTCGATCTGCGGACAGTGGCCTGCCCGCTCGATGACCGCCGACCGGCCGTCGGAAATCTGCGCGGCGATCTCGGCCGCCCAGCCGGCGGGCAGCAGTTTGTCGTCCGCGCCCTCGACGACCAGTGTCGGCACCGCGATGCGGTCGTAGGCCCGCTTGCTCGACGGCGGCGGAGGTGGTTCCAGCCCGGGCCGACGGAATCTGGCTGCGGCCAACGCCTCCCACGCGCCTGGCGCGATGCTGGACTCGTAGCGCCGCTGCACGTATGCGTCGTCATGGAAGTCCCGACTGTGAAACAGGGCGACGACTATGCGCTTCATACCTGCCGGCGTAGCGTTGTAGTCGTACAGCGCAGCCGAATGCTCGTTGCGCTGAATCTCACCGCCACCGCAGATCATCGTCAGGCTTCGGGCGGGCAGCTGCGGGGACTCCGATGTGGCGTCGACGAACATATTGACCGCACCCATCGAGTTCCCGACGAAGTGCGCCGCGTCGACGCCGACCGCATCGCAGAATCGGGCGATGTGCCGGATCCGCATGCCGCGACCGTCGTTGAAGTCGATGACCTTCGCCGTCTGCCCGAACCCGAGCATGTCGAGCGCCAACACGCGGTAGTGCGCGGCCAGCGCGGCGATGTTGTGTTCCCAGCCGAGGTCCGCGTTGATACCGAACTCCCCGCCGTGCAGCAGGACGACCGGATCACCTTGTCCCGCTTCGAGATAGCCGGTGGTCAGCCCGTCGACGAGTACCGTCTTGCGCTGCGTCACGCCGTTTCCCACGCGGCGCGGGCGTGCGCGAGCACCTGCGTCGCCAGCATGTCGAGCTGTCCCTGGACGGCGTCGTCGACCAGCTCGCCCGACTCGTCCCAGATCTTGTCCGCGGAGTTGATGGCGACGCCGAGCGGTGTCGGCCAGGCGCGCAACGCATGGCCGATGCTGCGCAGCTGACCGAGCGTGCTTACGGCCGCCTGCCAGCCGTAGGCGCAGCTGATGCAACCCCACGGCGTGTTGTCGAGGTACACGCGGGGGTCCTCGCGCAGGTCCTCGATGTAGTCGAGAGCGTTCTTCACCAACCCGGAGATTGCTCCGTGGTAGCCGGGTGATCCCACCACGACGGCGTCGGCGTCGCGTAGCGCGCTGACCAACTCGAGTGCCTTCGGGGTCCGCTTCAATTCGTGCGGCGCGTACATCGGCAGGTCGAGTTCGGGACCGCTGAAGAACCTGGTGCGTCCGCCCTGTCGTTCGACGGACGTCAGGCAATAGCGCAGGGCCCGTTCGGTCGACGAGTTGGCTCTCAGTGTTCCGCCGAGCCCGACGACGAACGGCGCACCGCCGGTTGTTGTGGTTGTGGTCATCGTTGATACCTACTTGATCGCAATGGGATTCACCGGTGATCCAACCGCCCCCGTGACCCGGAGCGGCGGTGCGATGAGTTGGAATTCGTACACACCGTCGGCGGCGCAATCGGCGGCCACGCCGTTGAGGTCCCAGTACTCGCCGAGTATCAGGCCCATATCGCGCAGGCACAGCATGTGCATCGGCAGGATCGCACCGTCGACAGCGGAGACGGGGTTCTCGACCATCAGGTTGTCTGCGGCGACGGCGGCCACCTCGTGGTCGTGCAGCCAGGACGCGCACGTCCAGTCAAGCCCCGCACCGGGCTCGGCACCGTCGCCCGTCTCGAGAAAGCGAGCCCACCAGCCGGTCCGGACCAGCACGATGTCACCGCTGGTGACGGTGACGCCCTGCGTGCGCGCCGCATCGTCGAGTTCGGCAGGCGTGATCGGGTTTTCGACCTCGCAAAACGTCTCCACACCGCGCAGGCGGGCGATGTCGAGCAGCACAGCGCGCGATGTGATGCCCTTGACGTCCACCTTGTCGATACCGCAGTGGAACGCGCCGAGGCTCGTCACCGAATTCGCCGGGAACCCGTTGTAGAGCTTGTCCTCGTAGTAAACGTGCGACAACGCATCCCACTGGGTGGCGGCCTGCAACGGCATGATGATCATGTCGTCGTTGAAGCGCATCGGCCCGGCCTCCGAGTAGCTGCTCAACTGAACGGCAGCGGTGTTTTTCAGCCATTTGGGACCGAACTCGAGCAGTGTCGACGCATCGCCGCCGTCGATCGTCATCACGTGTGTGGGGTTCTGCCGGTATGCGAAAGCCCCCTGCGGACCCGACGAACCGAAGTCCACACCGAGCGGGAACACTCTGCCGTGTTTGACGAGGCTCGCGGCCTGCTCGACCTTCTCGGCGGTGATCAGGTTCAGGGTGCCGAGTTCGTCGTCATCACCCCACCTGCCCCAGTTGCGGACGTCGTCGGCGACGCGCCGAAAATCACTCAGGCTGGCCATGTTCCGTCCTTTTCAGTTCGTCGGACACGTCCCCGAACACCCGCTCGGCGACCGAACCGCCGTCCACCCAGATCACCTGTCCGGTGATGTATCTTGCCGCGTTACTGTTCAGGAACACCAGCACACTCGCCTGCTCGTCAGGGCCTGCGACGCGGCCAAGTGGTGTCTGGAAGGAATCGAGGAACTCCTGCCCGTATGCACTACGGAGTTGGTCGAGGATCGGCGTGTCGGTGACTCCCGGCGCGGTGCAGTTGATCCGGATGCCCTTGCCGCCGAGCGTCGAAACGTTCGCCATCCCGTACAGGATGAGCGCTTCCTTTGACAGCCGGTAGCCACCACCGTCTTTGACCGGCTGCGGGTTGCGTTCACACCAGTCGATGCCATCGGCCATCGTGGCAGTGTCCAACAGACCTGCGGTCACCGCGGCGTTGGCGCGGTACTCCGAGGCGGCCAGCGAGGAGACGCTCGCGATCGCCGACCCCGGCGGCATCGACGGGACCACAGCCTCCGTGAGCTGACGAGTGCCCAGGAAGTTGATCGCCACCACCCGCAGAGGGTCACCGATGCCCGACGACACGCCTGCGATGTTGAAGAGCGCGTCGACGGGACCGTCGATCGCCGCGACAGCATGTTCGATCGACGCCGGATCGGACAGGTCGAGCTCGTGGAACTCCTTGAGCTGCAGCGCGGGTCGCTTCACGTCCAAACCGACGACCTCCGCGCCCAGCTCGGTGAGCTGCCGTGCTACTTCGGCGCCGATACCGGAGCCACAGCCGGTGACGACGGCGCGGCGGCCGTCGTAGCGCCAGAGGTCGTCGATCTGTCCCATGTCCTATGTCTTGTCAGCTCTAGTCATTCGCTCCTCGCGTCCGCAGAAGGGTTGCGGCTATCCCAACCCTCTCCCGATTTCAGCTTCGCCGCAGCCGCTTCGATACCCGCGTTCATCTCGTCCATCGCAAGGGACACCTCGTTGGCGGTGTAGTTCTCGCGACCGGTCGGCAGGCCGCCGAACGCGTAGGTCTCGTCGAACGTCGGCGCATTCGACGCGGGCCTGCGTGCTTCGGCCTTCTCGAGAATCGGCGCCATCCGCTTGGCCTTCTCGGCCGCCGACTTCTCATGTCGCTCGATGAACTCGGGCAGCACCTCTTTGCCCATCAGCTCGATGGACTCCATCGTCTCCTCGTGACGGCGCGGGGTCAGCAGCAAGATCAGCTCGTCGACACCGCTTTCCTCGTAGCCGCGCAGGAACTCACGCACGGTCGCGGGGCTGCCGATCGGGCCCCGGTCGGGCCCGTACACGACGCTGGGGTCCTTCTCGATCTCCTCGAGGTGACGCTTCCACACCCCGGTCCTGCCCGGCGTGTGCATGCCGGTCATGTAGTAGTGCATGATGCCGAATGCGAAGAAGCCGCCGCCCTTGCCGAGCCGCTCGACGGCCTGCTCGTCGGTGGGCGCCACCATCATCGACAGATCGCCGCCGATCGCCAGGATGTTGGGGTTCATCTGCGGCGTGACGGGCACGGCCGTCTCCTCGAACTCCTTGTAGTAGCCGTTGACCCGCTCCGTCAGCGGTCCGGGCCCGGTGTAGGCGAAACTCAATGCGCCGAGGCCCTTTTGGGCGGCCATCGACACAGACGCCGGCCTGGTGCAGGCCACCCACACCGGCGGATGCGGCTTCTGCATCGGCTTGGGCACCACGTTGCGCGGCGGCATCTCGACGTGCTCGCCCTTGAAGCCGGTGAAGGGCTCCTCGATCATGCAGCGGATCGAGACTTCGAGCGCCTCCTCCCACATCTTGCGCTTGTCCGCGGGATCGATGCCGAACCCACCGAGCTCGCCAACCGATGACGACTCACCGGTACCGAACTCCACGCGGCCGTTGGACACCAGGTCGAGCGTCGACACCCGCTCGGCGACCCGGGCCGGGTGGTTCACCTGCGGCGGCAGATGCATGATGCCGAACCCGAGCCGAATGTCTTTGGTGCGCTGGCTCGCTGCGGACAGGAAGATCTCGGGTGCCGTGGAGTGGCAGTACTCCTCGAGGAAGTGGTGCTCGGTCAGCCACACCGTGGAGAAGCCTGCCTTGTCGGCGGCCTCCACCTCGTCGAGGCCGTCCTGGAAGAGCTTGTGTTCATCATCGTCGGTCCACGGCCGCGGCAGCGGGAATTCGTAGAACAGCGAGATCTTCATTTGATTACCTTTCGATGCGAATCGAGTGTCGAATCGGATTTACTGCCACCGGTTTCCGGCAGCTGGTCTTCGATGTGCTTGGCGGCGACGTAGCCGAAGGTCATCGCGGGGCCGATGGTCGCGCCCGCGCCGGCGTAACTGCGCCCCATGACCGCCGCGGAGGTGTTGCCCACCGCGTACAGACCCTTGACGGTGCTGTCATCGGCACGCAGCACGCGGGCGAACTCGTCGGTCCGCAGCCCGCCCGAGGTACCCAGGTCGCCGAGGATGATCTGGAACGCGTAGTACGGCGGCTTGCCGAGCGGATGCAGGTTGGGGTTGGGCAGCGTGGGGTCGCCGTAGTAGTTGTCATACTTGGAATCACCTCGGCTGAAGTCGTCGTCGTGGCCCTTGCGCGCAAGCTCGTTGAAGCGGTCCGCCGTCTGGCGAAGCTGCGCCTGCGGCACGCCGATCTCGGTTGCCAGGACCTCGATGCTGTTCGCCTGCTTGACGATCCCCGAATCCAGCCATGTCTCGGGAACCTTCCAGCCGGTCGGGACCGGCGCGAACGGCACCTTGGGAATCGGCAGATGCCCTCCGACCACATATCGGTGAAATGACCGGATATCGGTGATCAGCCAGCACGGAATGTGCGCGACACCGGACTTCTGTCCGTCGATCATCGCGTGCGCGAAGTCCATGTAGGGCGCGGCTTCGTTGATGAAACGCTTGCCGTCGCCGTTGACCACGAACTGCGCAGGCATCATCCGCTCGTTGAGCATGAACTGCAGACGGCCGTCGGGCCAGCACATGGCGGGAAACCACCACGCCTCGTCGAGCAGATCGGTCGAACCGCCGACCTTCTCCCCCGCGCGGATCCCGTCACCCATCGAGGCCGGATTGCCGAAGCTCCAGTCCTTCTCGAGCACCGGGAGATGCTGCCTGCGCCACTCCATGTCGTGGTCGAATCCGCCTGCGGCGAGGATGACGCCGCCGCGCGCCCGGATTCGCTGCTGCCGACCCTCGCGTTCCACCACCGCGCCGATCACTGCCCCGTCGACGTCGGTGATCAGCTCCGTCATCGGCGAGTCGAGCCACAACGGGACGTCGTGCTCCTTCATCGCCAGCCGCAGGCGCGCCGCAAGCGACTGCCCGATCGCGGCCATTCGGTCGCCGAATACCCGCGCCCGGACCATCCGCCAGATCAGCTTCAGCAGCACCGCTTTGCCGCGCCAGTTCTGCCGCACCTGGTAGAACAGCCGAAGATCCTTGGGCGCGAACCAGATTCCCTTCGGGGCCAACGCCAGCGGCTGAAGAAGGTTCTTCTCTTCGTCGCCGAGCTCACGCAGGTCGATGGCGGGCACATTGATCGTGCTGCCGAGTTCGGAGCCGCCGGGTAACTCCGGGTAGTAGTCGGCGTAGCCGGGCTTCCAGACGAATTCGAACCACCGGCTGCGGCCCTCCAGGAACTCCATCATCGCCGGCGCGGAGTCCACGTACTGGCGCAACCGGCCATCGCTGACGAGACCTTCGGTGATCGTCTTCAGATACTGGAAGACTCCGTCGGGGTCGGGAACGTAGCCCTCTTTGCGTTGCGAAGGGGCGCCGGGCACCCAGATGCCGCCGCCCGACAGCGCGGTGGATCCGCCGAACTGCGCCGACTTCTCGACGACAAGCGCGTCCAGGCCGGCCGCATCGGCGGCGAGTGCGGCTGTCATGCCGCCGCCGCCGGAGCCGATGACGAGAACGTCGACCGTCGTGTCGAATTCGTCTGAGGTCATGAGGCGGGCACCGCCGTCCGCACGGCGAATCCCGCGATCAGTTCGGGGGCCGCACGGTAGAAGCGGTTCTCGGTCACATAGGGCCCCCGTGCGGCGAGTGCAGCGAATGCGGCGACCCAGGTGCGCACCTCGTGTGCGGAGTTGCCTGCCTCGTGGGCCATCCATGAGGTGGACCAGTCGTCGAGGTCGGAGAGGTGGCCGTTGTCAACGATTTCCAGAAAGCGGTGATCCCATTCTGGGTTGAGCGGCGCCAGCTTGCTCTCGCCGTGCGCGAAGGTGTTCGCCGCCTCGATCACCGCGGCCTGGCGGGCTTGGCGTTGTTCGGCAGTCATCGGGTCGCCGAGCACGATCCGGCCGAGTGCAGCGGGCGGGGCCGTGGCAAGCGTCGGCACGGGTGGGTCATGGGACAGTCCGCCGGAGCCGATGACGAGGACTCGCTTGTCCAGGGTCGCGAGATGGCTTCCGACGGCCGCCCCGAGTGCCCGCGAACGACGAAGGGGGCCAAGCGGTGTGGCGACGGAGTTGATGAAGATCGGGATGACCGGTTTGGCGGCCGCATCGCCGAACAGACTCTGCAACGGCTGCACGGTGCCGTGGTCGACGTCCATGCTGGCCGAGATCGCGACGTCGACGTCGGCGGCGAGCACCGCTTCGGCCAAATCGGTTGCGATGTCCTCGGGGACGTCGAGCGGGCCTTCCTGGGTCCCGTAGTCGCCGACACCGGACGCCTTCGTGCTGATGCAGAACGGCGGCATCATCCGGTAGAAGACGCCGTTGTAGTGGTCCGGGGAGAAGATGACGACGAGCTCGGGGTCATAGGAGCGAACGAACTCCCTTGCATCGGTGAGCGCCTGGTCGATGGCGTCAAGAAGATCAGCCGACGGTCCCGGGAGATTCAGAAGTGGGCTGTGGGACATACAGCACAGGCTCAGTGGCACCGTTACCTCCTCCCTGGGTCAGATAGAGAACCTTGAACAGGGCGGAACTCAGTTCGGGAGCCCGCTGCGCAATGCACGCACCTGCGATGCACCGGTCGGGGCGCAGGAACAGCACGGAGTCGGTGTTCGCGTCGAACCACGCTTTGAGGGCGCCGGTGCGGTCACCGACGACGACGACGTCGAGGTCGTCGTGTCCGGTCCAGCGCAGCTGTGTCATCGGCCGGGCCGCAACGAAGCTGGCGCCCAACGCCTTCCACCGGTCGAATGCCTCGTCTCCGAGCAGCGCACGCGGGTTGTTGCTCCAGCACAGCACGGCGAACCCGGTGCCGAGCACTTCGTCGAGCAACACGTTCTGCTGATCGCGGGTGTCGACGCGCGGCTGGATGAACAGGGTGCCCGTCGGCGAATTCTCCGCGCGGGGTTCGGCGTGGTGGACCGCGCCCTGCTCGTATCGCGGCATCGGCTTGAACCGCATCTCGAGGATATACCGCTTGAGCGTCGGCACCAGCGACGCGCCGTGAATCACCCTGTCCCGCAGTGCGGCAACCCGTCGATTCGTCGGCGAGATGACCCGACCGACCATGGTGGACAGGTCGATCATCGCTCGCGCGTGCTTGCGCCGCTCGACGTCGTAGGTGTCCAGCAGCGCATCCTCGGCCTGCCCGTTGACCACCGCCGCCAGCTTCCAGCCGAGGTTGGCGGCATCGCGGATGCCGCTGTTGTAGCCCTGGCCCTGCCACACCGGCATCAGGTGCGCCGCATCGCCTGCGATCATCAGGCGGCCCTGCCGGAATGCGCTCGCGATCCGCGAGTGGTGGGTGTAGACCCGGTGCCGGATGATGTCGACGCGTTCCGGGTCGGGGACCATCTTGGCCAGCATGCGCCTGACGAATTCCGGGCTGTCTGCTTCCTCGTCGGACTCGTCGGCGTGAATCATGAACTCGAACCGCCGGATGCCATGGGCGATCGAGATCGACACGTACGGCCGCACCGGATCGGCGCCGACTTCGCTGTTCGGGTGTCCGAGTGGATCATTCGCACAATCAACGACCAGCCAGCGCGTCGAGGAGGTGGTGCCGTCGAACGACACCCCCATCAGCCGACGGGTGGCGCTTCGGCCGCCGTCGCTGCCGACGACATAGCGGGCCGACACCGGTTTGCGGCCGTCGCCGAACTCGACGGTGACGCCGTCCGGCGCCTCGGTGCAGTTCTCCATCCGGTGGCCCCACCGCACCTCGACGTTGTCGAAGCGGTCGAGCCCGGCCAGCAGCTCGGCATCCACCATCGGCTGGACGAAGCCGTTGCGCTTGGGCCATCCGAATCGGGCGTCGGGCGGCGCCATCTCGGCCAGCAGCTTCCGTTTCGAGTCGAAGAACCGCAGGATCTGGTTGGGCACCGTATGCGGAAGGACCTGTTCCACCAGGCCGATCGACTGGAACGTGCGCAGCGCCTCGTCGTCGAGTCCGACGCCGCGCGGATAGTCGATGAGGCTGTCCCGTTCGTCGACGACCAGTGTGCGAACACCGTGCAGCCCAAGGATGTTGGCCAAGGTGAGCCCGACGGGGCCTCCCCCGACGATTACGATGTCGTGCTTCTCGGCCATGGTCAACGCCCCAGCAGGAAGTCCAGATGGAGCCGGTTGAAGGCCTTCGGGTCCTCATATTGGGGCCAGTGACCGCAGCCCGGCATCAGCTCGAAGCGGGCGCCGGGGATCATCGATGCGATCCGCTTGCCTTCGGTGACGTCGGCGGTCGGGTCGTCACTCGTCCAGACGACGAGGGTCGGCGCGGTGATCGCTCCGTACTCCTTGGTCCCGAGCAGATTTCGCGCCCTGATGTCTGGATCCTGCAGCGCCATGATGTCGCGCATGGCGTTGACGAAGCCAGGCTGACGGTAGATCCGCTGCCTGCTGGCGACGATGTCGTCGTAGTCCTTGCTCTTATCGGCCATCAGCCACTTGATCCGGGCCTGCACCGTCTCCCACGTCGGTGCTTCGACCGCGGCCATCGACAGCGTGATGATTCGCTTCATCACCTCCGGGTCGGCCTGCGACCCGCCCGCGGTGTTGAGTACCAGCCGGTCGATGCGGTCGGCGTGGTCGATGGCGGCGCGCGATGCGACCCATCCGCCAAGCGATTCGCCGCTCAGGTGGACGCGCTGTGCGCCGATGGTGTCGAAGAACGACACCAGGTGCGAAACGTAATGGCTGATCTCCAGCGGGTTGCCGGGCTTGTCGGTGTAGCCGTGCCCGAGCATGTCGATCGACCAGGTGGAGAAGTGCTCGGCGTGCGCCTCGAGATTGCGGACATAGGCCTCGGCGTGACCGCCCGAACCGTGCAGGAACACCAAGGCAGGCTTGCTCTTATCGCCTGCGTGCAGATACCGGGTTCGCACCCCACCGACATCGAGGTAGCCCTGCGAGAACGCGACGCCCTGGAGATCGCTCCAGACGCTTTCGTGCTCAGACACCTCGTTACCCCTCTTAGCCGACGAGAACCGAATTCTCGTGATTCGTAAGCACTCTGCTCATTTATCGCACATATACGTGCACTATAGTCAGAGCATCACTCTCGGAATTCGGTCTGTCAAGGAGGTCGCGATGCCGAAGGCCAGCGGCGCCGGCACCGGAACCAACGGTGCGCCCGGTTCGCAGACCCTTGCGCGCGGTCTCGCCGCACTGCAGCTGGTCGCCGCTGCTCCGAACGGCTTGACGGCCCAGCAGGTGGCCGACGACATCGGGGTGCACCGGACGATCGCCTATCGCCTGCTCACCACGCTGGCGCAGTACCGATTCGTGGCCAAGGGCGAAGACGGCCGATACCGCTCGGCGTCGGCGCTCGCGGTCCTCGGGGCGTCCTTCGACAACAACGTCCGGCAGCTGAGCCTGCCCACGCTGCGCTCGCTGGCCGACGAACTCGGCACCACCGTGTCGCTGCTCATCGCCGAGGGCGATCAGCAGGTCGCCATCGCGGTGATCGTGCCGACAAATGTCTTCTACCAACTGTCGTTCCACGAAGGCAGCCGCTACCCGTTGGAGCGCGGCGCGGCGGGTATCGCGCTGCTGTCCAGCATGCCGCCGCGGCCTGGCGAGCGGGATCTCGTGCCGCAGACCCGCAAGAAGGGCTGGGTCATCACCCACGGTGAGATCGAACAGAACACGTACGGCCTCGCCGTACCGGTCAAGCGGAGTCCGCCGTCGCCGCCGACGTGCATCAACCTGATCTCGCATCGCGAAGACGTCGTGATGGGCGGCAGGGACTCAGTCATCAAGGCCGCAGGAGAATTATCCGCGATCCTCAACTGAGGGACCGCCAGCCGAAAGGGTGAGCAACGGTGAGCGATTGGGACATCGAAGTCGACGTCGTCGTGCTGGGCAGCGGTGGCGCCGGACTGACGGCCGCCCTGGCCGCCGCCGCCAACGGGGCAACGGTGGCGGTGTACGAAAAAGCCGCGACGGTGGGCGGAACGACCGCGGTGTCCGGCGGCATCGTGTGGATTCCGGCGCACCGGCGGTCGTCGGACGGTGAGCTGACGGAAGCCGATGCGCTGCAGTACCTCGAGGCGCAGTCGCTCGGCGTGATGGATCGCGAACTCGTCGAAACGTTCGTCCACACCGGGCCGGCGATGCTGGACTTCGTCGAGGGACACAGCGAGCTGCAGTTCGAGATAGCCGAGGGTTTCCCCGACTACAAACCCGAACTGCCGGGTGGACGGCCGACCGGCGGTCGTTCGTTGAACGCCAGACCGTTCGACCTGGCCCGGCTCGGCGATTGGAAGGACCGGATCACGTCCTTCCCGGCCGACTTCAGCAATGTCGGCATCGACGCCGAAACGCGCGCGCGGATCCACGCCGCGGTGGACGACGAGGACGGTGACTACTGCGTGGCGGGGACCGCGCTGATCGCAGGACTGCTGAAGGGGCTCCTTGACCTCGACGTGACCCCCAACACCGACGCGAGGGCGGTCGAACTCATCACCGCCGACGGTACGATCGCCGGCGTCCGAATCCACCACGACGGCAAGGATGTTCGCGTCCGCGCCCGGGCAGGCGTCGTGTTGGGCACCGGCGGCTTCGAGTGGGACGAGGCTCTTGTCGAGGCCTTCCTGCGAGGCCCGATGCGCGGGCCCGTGTCACCGCCGAACAACACCGGCGACGGATTGCGGATGGCGATGGCGCACGGCGCCGACCTCGCCAACATGGGCGAGGCGTGGTGGGTACCGATCATCCAGATTCCCGGCGACACGTTCGAGGGCAAGCCGCGCAGCCGCAGCGTGCGGCTCGAACGGACGCGACCAAGAAGCATCATCGTCAACCGGGCCGGTAAGCGATTCCTCAACGAGGCCGGCGAATACAACTCGATGGCGGGGCCGTTCCACCATCTCGACCCGCGGCACGGCTACCTCAACGACCCGGCCTGGATCGTCTTCGACGATCAGCACCTCAAGCGCTACGGCTTCCTCGGCGTCGAACCCGACGGCCCGGTACCCGCCTGGTTCTGCCAGTCAAGGGACCTCGCCGAACTGAGCGAAAAGACAGGGATCGACATTGACGGTCTCGCCCACACGCTCGACATCTGGAACGCCAACGTCGCCCACGAATACGATCCCGACTTCGGCCGTGGCTCAAGCGCTTACGACGGGTACTGGGGCGACAACGAAGCCGCCACGACCGCAGGCAAGACGCTCGGCCCGATCGACACGGCGCCCTACTACGCGGTTCCGGTCACGGTCGGCGCGATGGGCACCAAGGGCGGCCCGCGGACCGACCGCGACGGTCGCGTCCTGCACGTCAGCGGGGACCCGATACCAGGGCTGTACGCAGCGGGCAACGCGATGGCGGGCGCGACCGGTAAGGCCTACGGCGGCGCAGGCGGGACCATCGGCCCGGCAATGGTTTTCGGATTCCGCGCCGGACACGCGGCGGCGACCGGTAGGTCGGTCTCCTAGGTCACCGCGCGCGGACAGGCACGTTGCACCAGCCAAGCACGTTCGTCATGTGCACGCGCTGCAGGCCGGAGCGGTCGATGTCGTAGCTCGGAATCAGATCGAGCAGCGTTTCCAGCGCCATCCGGCCCTCCATCCGCGCGAGCGCGGCGCCGAGGCAGCTGTGGATGCCGTAGCCGAAGTTCAGGTTGTAACCGACTTTGCGCTCGCGGTCGATGTCGAATCGATCGGCGTCGGGAAAGAACCGTTCGTCGCGGCTTGCCGACCCGTTGATCAGCAGCACCGGGTCATGCGCCGGGATCGTCTTGCCGTGCAGCGTAATATCGCGCGTCGGAGTGCGGATCTGATACTGCGACGGGCCTTCGTAGCGCAGCAACTCCTCGAATGCGGCAGGGACCTTGCTGCGGTCGTCCCGCAGTTTCTGCCACTGGTCTGGATTGTCGGCGAATACCACGACGGCATTGCCGACGAGTTTGGTCACCGTCTCGGCGCCCGCACCGCCGAGCATGGTGCAGAAGCCCGTGATCTCGATGTCGTCGAGCCGCCTGGTCTCGCCGTCCTCGACGATCTCCGCCTCGATGAGCCCGCTGATCATGTCGTCCTGCGGGGACTTGCGGCGTTCTTGGATGAGCTCGTAGTAGTAGGCGCCCGACTTCATGATCGCCTCCATGCTCTCCGCGGAGATGCCGATGCCCTCGTTGCGCTCGAGTCCCTTGTCTAGCCAGTGCCGCAACTGCTGCCTGTCGGCGGCGGGCACGCCCAGCATCGAGGTGATGACCTCGACAGGGAACAGCGCGGCGAAGTCTTCGACCGCATCGAACGAGGACGGATCGAGTTGGCTCACATAGCGATCGATGGTCTCGCGCACAAGGGATTCCAGCGCGGTGACCGCTCGCGGGGTGAAGACGCGGTTGACCAGTTTGCGCATCCGCTCGTGCTCGGGCGGATCCAGGCTGATGATGATCTTGCCCATGACGCCGGCTTCGCCGGACGCCGCGGCCTTGACCATGTCGAGCGTGACGCCCCTCGCGGACGAGAAGGTCTCGTGATCCCTGATTGCGGCGGAGACGTCGTCGTAACGCGTCAGTGCCCAGAAGTCGTACTTCTCGCTGTAGTACAGCGGTGCCTCGTCGCGCATCCGACGATATGTCTCGAACGGCATGTTGAAGTAGTCGTCCGAGTACGGATCGAAGACGACGGGGTCATCCGAAACAGTCACGCTCATTGCTCAGCTCCGTTCAGTTGCGCCGCAAATTGGTACCAGCTCATGGCTCTGCTGGAATGGCGAATAGCTGTTCTGCCGCGGTGTAGGGGTCCGACCGGCCTTCGGCGACGAGTTCGGCCATCCGATCCAGGTCGGCATGGCTCCGCAGCCGGGTCTGCGCCAGCGACAGGATCTGTGCACGGGCACGCGCCTTGCGTCGCTCCGGGGTGTCGGCGCGGGCGTGCGCCTCGATGGCCTCCACCAGTTCTGGGATGCCGTCGCCCTGTGCCGCGACGAGTTTCAGGATCGGCGCCTTGGTCTCCGCACGAAGATCCCGCACGGTCTGGTCGGCACCCTCGCGGTCGGCCTTGTTCACCACGACGATGTCCGCGACCTCCAGCAAGCCCGCCTTCGCCGCCTGAACCGCGTCTCCCGCACCGGGATTGAGGACCACAATCGTCGGGTCGGCGATGGCGGCGATCTCGATCTCGGACTGCCCGACGCCAACCGTCTCCGCCACAATCAGGTCGTAGGACAGAGCGGCGAGCAGTCGCGTCGCTGCGGGGACGGCGGCCGCGAGCCCGCCAAGGTGACCGCGGGTCGCCACCGAACGGATGAGCACGTCCGGATCGTTGATGTGCGCGGCCATCCGGATTCGGTCGCCGAGCAATGCGCCACCGCTGTACGGCGATGACGGGTCGACCGCGAGAACGGCGACCCGCAGTCCGCGTTCGCGGTACGCGCTGACAAGGGCCGCGACCGTGGTGGACTTCCCCGCCCCCGGCGGACCCGTCAGGCCGATGATGCGCGGCGGAGTCGTCGCACCGAGCGCCTCGAGCACTTCGTCGCGGCGCGAGCTCTCGACCAGGCTCAGCAACCGGCCGGCCGCTCGGGTGGACCCGCCGCGCGCCGCTTCGATGAGCTCGTCGATGGTCATCTGATGATGATGGACTACGGCGCTTTGCCGAATGTCGCCGCCGGGGCGGCTCCGACCTCGATGACGGTCGCCGAGCCCATTCCGCCACCGGCACACATCGCCGCCACCCCGATTCCGCCACCGCGCCTTCGCAGTTCGTGCACCAGCGTGACGAGCATGCGGGCTCCTGTGGCGGCCACCGGATGGCCGAGCGAACAGCCGCTACCGCTGACGTTCACGATGGCGGGATCGATGTCGAGCAGCTTGACCGTCGCCACACACATCGAAGCGAAGGCCTCGTTGATCTCGAAGAGGTCGACGTCGGATATCGAAAGGCGGGCGCGGGAAAGGGCTTTGGGGATGGCCTCGACCGGCGCAAGGCCCGTCGACGCCGGATCTACACCGACGGACGCCCACGCCTTGACCGTTGCCAGCGCGGGCAGTCCGAGCCGGTCGCTGGCGATGGCGAGTATCGCCGCGCCGTCGTTCGCACCGCAGGCGTTGCCCGCGGTGATCGAGAAACCCTCGATCTCGGGATGCAGAGGCTTCAGGCCGGCGAGTCGCTCGATACTGGTGTCGCGCCGTGGGTGTTCGTCGACCTCGAAAAGGCCGTGCGGAGTCTCGATGGGCACGATCTCTTCCTTGAAGCGGCCCTCGTCGATGGCCTGGATCGCCTTGCGGTGCGATCCCAGTGCCCATTCGTCCATCTCCTGGCGGCTCACGCCTGCCTTGACCGCGGCGTTCCAGCCGACCGTGATCGACATGTCCATATTGGGTGCATCGGGCCGGTCGGGGTGAGTGGGCGGAAACCAGTCGACCATCTCCTCTCCCACGCGGCGCTTGAACCGCGGAGACGTCGACGCCGAGTTCACCCCGCCCGCGAGCACCAACTGGTCCATGCCTGCACGAATGGTCGCCGCGGCGCTCTGCACGGCGGACTGCCCCGCCGCGCAGTGCCGATTCAGCGCCAGACCCGGCACCGACGTCAGACCCGCGGTGAGTGCGGCGTGGCGTGCCACGACGCCGCCGCCATAGAGGCCCTCGCCGAGGATGACGTCGTCGATCGTGCCCCCGTCGAGGTCCGCGACGGCGCTACTCACCACGTGGTCGGCCAGTTGGTAGGCATCGGTGTCGCGCAGCGTGCCCTTCATCGCGGTGCCGATCGGAGTGCGCAGGGCGGACACGATGACGGCTTCTGGCATGAGGTGACTCCGTTTCGATCGGCGTGAGAATGTTATTCTCTCTGATTGAGAGTGTCAGTTGCAAGAAGGGGAACCATATGCAAATCGCCGGTAGCTCCGCGATCGTGGTTGGCGGCGCAGGCGGCCTTGGTGAGGCGACGGTGCGCAGGTTGCACGGTGCGGGAGCCAAGGTGGTCGTCGCCGACCTAGCCGATGACAAGGGCAAAGCGCTGGAGAGCGAGCTCGGTGTGCGCTACGTGCCCACCGATGCCACCTCGGAGGACTCCGTCAGCGCGGCGATCGCCGAGGCTGTGTTGTTGGCCCCGCTGCGGATCTCGGTCGACACCCACGGCGGTCCGGCGGCGGGCGGCCGGCTGATCGGCAAGGACGGCTCCCCGCTTGACCTCGACGGCTTCAAGAAGACGATCGAGTTCTACCTGACGGCGGTCTTCAACGTGATGCGGCTGACGGCGGCGGCGATCGCCAAGTCGGAGCCAGTGGAGGAGGGTGGCCGCGGCGCGATCGTGAACACCGCGTCGATCGCGGGTTATGAGGGCCAGATCGGTCAGCTCCCGTACTCGGCGGCCAAGGGCGGCGTGCTCGGCATGACGCTGGTGGCTGCGCGCGACCTGTCGCCGCTGGGCATCCGCGTCAACACCATCGCGCCTGGCACCATCAACACCCCCGCATACGGCAAGGCGGCCGATCAGCTCGAGCAGTACTGGGGTCCGCAGGTGCCGTTCCCGAAGCGGATGGGCCGCTCAACCGAGTACGCGCAGTTGGCGCAGAGCATCATCGAGAACGACTACCTCAACGGCGAGATCATTCGCCTCGACGGAGCGCTGCGCTTCCCGCCGAAGTGACGGCGCAGCCGGCACTTCAGGGAAAAACAGCCTTCGTCGCCGGCGCCAGCCGTGGCATCGGCGCGACGGTAGCGACGGCCCTGGCGCATGCGGGGGCGGCGGTCGCGGTCGCCGCGCGGTCGGAGAAGACCGGGAAGATGCCCGGCACTATTCATTCTGTCGCCGACGGTATTTCGTCATCAGGCGGCCGCGCGTTCGCGGTACCGTGCGATGTCACCAACGAGGACTCGGTCGAAGCGGCCGTGGCCGCGACGGTCGCCGAGTTCGGCGGCATCGACATTCTGATCGCCAACGCAGGCGTGCTGTGGCTCGGCCCGATCGAGTCGACGCCACTCAAACGCTGGCAGCTGTGCCTCGACGTCAACCTGACCGGCGTGTTCCTTGTCACGAAGGCCGTCATCCCGCATGTGCGGGGGCGCGGCGGTGGATCGCTGATCGCCATCACGACCACGGGCGTCACGATGGCGGGGTCCAACGCGTACTGGGTGTCGAAGGCCGCGGCCGAGCGGCTGTACCTCGGTCTTGCCGACGATCTGAAAGCCGACAACATCGCGGTCAACTGCCTCAGCCCATCGCGGGTGGTGCTGACCGAAGGCTGGCAGGCCGGCGGTACAGGGATGGAGATTCCGGAGGAGATGCTCGAACCGCCGGAGGCGATGGCCAATGCCGTCGTCCGCCTGGCACACCAGGATGCCAGCGGTGTCACGGGCACCGTCCAGCGCTCCGAATCCCTCACCTTCTAACCGCGCTGCGCTGGGGTCACCTTCTAACCGCGAGCAGACGCAAAAGTACCCCAAAACCCCTGCTGGAGGGTGCTTTTGCGGCTGCTCGCGCAGTCTTGACGGCATGCCAGAACTTTCAGGCTTCTCGCACATCGCTCTGACGGTCACGAACTGCGACGAGACCGCGCAGTGGTGGCAGGACGTGCTTGGCTTCGTGCTCGTCAACAGAGTCGAAGAAGCGACCTTCAGGTGCCGTAGCCAGATTCACGCGTCCGGAATCGCCGTGACGGTGATGACGCATGACGCGACGGCCGGCTACGGTCCGACTCTGGTGTTCCGTGACCCCGACAACACGCAGCTCGAGCTCTACGTCCATCCGAATCTCGATGACATGTCGCTGACCGACGCGGACTCGGATGCGGCGCGCGAAGCGTTGCGCGCCGTCCAGTAGGCCGGCGAAAGTACGCTCGCAGAGTGACGACGCCCGAGATCGTTCGAAGCGTGCCGTTGGTGGAGGAGATCCTCGAATTTCACCGTGGCCGCGCGCACGGCGACGACGCCGGATATGACGCGTACAAAGCGCACGTTTACCGCGTTGTGAACTTCGCCCGCGCACTCACCCCCGATCAACCCGAACGCGACGAGAAGCTTGCGATCGCCGCGGCGTTCCACGACCTGGCGGCATTCGACACGCTCGACTACCTCGTGCCGTCGATCGAGGCGCAGGACGCATGGCTGAAGCAGACCGGTCGCGAAACCTGGTCCGATGAGTTGGCGCTCATCGTTGCCGAGCATCACCGGCTGTCGCGGTACGGCTCGGCCCGGCCGTACGCGCCTCTTGTCGAGGCCGTCCGCAGAGCCGATCTCGTCGACGTCAGCCAGGGCCTAATTCGGTTCGGTCTCCCCCGCTCCTACGTCAAACACGTTCGTGCCGCCTTCGACGCCAGCGTCTTCTTCGAGCGGGTGATCCCGTCAGGGACGCTGCGCGCCGTTCGCCAACTGCAGCGGCCTGGCTTTCTACTTCCGGGCAACGCACTGGCACGCTCGGGCCACCGCGGCGCCGACCGTTGAGGTGCCCCGCCAAAGTGCAGTAGTGCACTACTGAGCCCGCCCGATCGATAGGCCGCGAGCATGGCATCCATGTTGAACAACGAATTCATTCGCAGGGTTGTGGTCGGTTCGACGCTGGCCGCCGGAGTTGGTGTCGCGGGGATGCTCGGAGCAGGCGCGGCTAGCGCGGCGCCCGGTATCTCCTACGACGGCGGCCCCGGTGACCCGATAGGGTTCGGCGACACCTCGGCCACCGGTGCGCAGGCCAGTGCGTCGGACAACAACAAGGCGCTGGCAATCAGCATCTTCCGGCCTGCGAAGGCTACGGCAGACGGCTTCAACAGATTTGAGAACACGGCGTTGGCCATCGACGGCACGGCTGGCTTCCTCAAAAACTACGACAACGACGCTCCCGATGACCACAACAACCGGGTCGTGGCGATCAACGGCACCGCGATGGCGCACGGTGAGTGGACCAACGTGTTCGCCGTCGGCAGCAAGGTAGCCAATAGGTCCACCGGCGCCATCGGTGAGAATGGCGGAACGAGCTACGTCTATTCGAGGGCGTTCTCTACCCTTCTCGTCCCTGTGCGCAGCACCGTTATAGCGGTCTGCGGACAGCGGCTCGCGGGGAATCAGGACGTCTTCGAGGTGTCCGGAAACATCACCTGCACGTCGTAGGAACGCGACGCCATGCACCGCGAGCAGACGCAAAAGTTCCCTTTTTTCAGGTCCTGCGGGTACTTATGCGTCTGCTCGCCGGGATGACGGGACCCTAATTGTCCTTGGCGATCAGCCCGTCGACGATCTTGTTGAAGTCGGCCGTGCCGAAAGACACGTACTCCGCGAGGTTCGCGTAGTCGAGCGACGCCATCACGGCCTGCTCCAACTGAATGTTCATCAACCGCTTGGTGGCCTCGACCGCCTGCTGTGGCAGCTCGAGGAGCTTCTTAGCGCACGCGATCGCCTCGGCCACCGGATCTTCCACGACATGGTTGGCCAGTCCGAGTTCGACCGCGCGCTGGGCCTTGATCCGCACCCCTGTCAGCGCGAACTCCTTGGCCTGCAGCAGGCTGATCTGCGAACCCCACACCAGCGGGCCGCCGTCGGCGGCGACCAGCCCGATCTGCACGTGCGGATCGGCGAAGAACGCGGTCTCGGCGATGTAGACGATGTCCGACAGCGCGGCCAGACTGCAGCCGAGCCCGACTGCCGGGCCGTTCACCGCGGCGACCACCGGAATACGGCAGCGCACCATGCCGATGACGAGATCGCGGCCGTGTTTGATCGTCTTCTGCCGCAACGCTTCGTCGTTGCGCAGCTCATCGAGGTAGTTGAAGTCGCCGCCCGCCGAGAAGGCCCGGCCCGCGCCGGTGATGACGGCCGCCCGCGCGCCTGCGTCCTCGTTAAGCGCTTCCCAGATCTTCGCAAGGCCCACATGCAGGTTGTCGTTGACGGCGTTGAGCGCATCCGGCCGGTTGAGCGTGATGATGCGCAGCGCGCCATCGGCCTTGACGTCGATTTCGTCTGGCATGTCGTACATCTAGTTCCCCAATCCAAGAATCCGCTGCGCGATGATGTTCTTCTGAATCTGCGACGTGCCACCCATCACGCTCTGTGCGCGGCTGTACATGTAGGCCCCGAACATTTCGTCGTCGCCCGACCCGACCGTCGCAAGGGCCGCGTGCCCGACCGACTGCTCGACCCATGTCATCAGCAGCTTGTCCAGCGAGCCCTGCGGGCCATGGGTCAGCCCGTCGAGTTGCTCCGACAGCCGCCTGCGCACATGCAACCGCAGCATCTCGGTCTGCACCCAGGCCCATGACAGTTCCTCGGGTGGCGGTCCGTCTATACGGGAAGCCAACTGGCGAACCGTCTTTCCGTAGCGTGCCGAGAATCCAAGCGTCGACGGCTCGCGCTCATGGCTGACCACCGTCATCGCCAGCTTCCACCCGTCACCCGGCTCGCCGATCATGTTTTCGGCGGGCACCCTCGCGCCGTCGAATTCGACCTGGCCGAATTCCTTGGTGACGCCGCTGATCATCTTCAGCGGACGCTGCACGATCCCCGGCTGGTGCATCGACACGATGAACGCCGAGATGCCCTTGTGTTTCGGCACGTCCTTGTCCGTCCGGGCCAGCACCAGGCACCAGTCGGCCACATCGGAGTAACTGGTCCAGATCTTGTGACCGTTGATGACGTACTCGTCGCCGTCGGCGACCGCCGTCGTCGTCAAAGACGCGAGATCCGATCCGGCGCCGGGCTCGCTGAAGCCCTGACACCAGCGCTCGGTTCCGTTGATCATTCCGGGCAAAAACCGTTGCCGCAGTTCCTCATCCCCGTGATGACTGAGGCCGACGACGAGGTAGCCGAGGCTGGGCCGTGCAGGCGCGCCGGCTTTGGCGATCTCCTCGTCGACGATGACGTCGAACACCGGCGGCAGGTCCTGACCTCCGTACGCCTTGGGCCACGACGTTCCGAAGAAGCCGGCCTCATACAGCGCGACGTGCCATTCGCCTGCCTTGGCCCAGTACTCGTCCCCCGAGGTGGGGAACTGGCCCTTTTGCTCGGTCAGCCAGCCGCGCAACCGCTCCCGGAACGCGCCCTCATCCGGGGAATCACGAAAGTCCAATGGTCAACTCCTCCAGCTTCGCCGGCCACGCCTCGGTGTCGCCGAGTACCCGTCGCAGGTATACATGCGCGAGGCACTCCCACGTGTTCCCGATGCCGCCGTGCACCTGGATGGACGTCTCACAAACCGTCAATGCCGAACGCGCGCAATAGATCTTGGCAACCCGGCTTGCTTCCACCGCCTCGGTCACGGGAAGTTCGTCGACGGCCCAGGCGGCGTGCCGTAACACGCTGACGCACCCCTCGATCAGCGCCAGACTCTCAGCCAGAAGGTGGCCAACCGCCTGATACGAACCGATAGTGGCACCGTACTGCTCGCGAACCTTGGCGTACTCGGTAGCCAATGCCAGGGTGCCGCGGGCGGCGCCGACGATATCGGCCGACGTCGCCGTCAGCGCAAGGGCGTGCCAGCGACCGGCGTCCTCTTCGGAGACCTCGCCGAGCTCCGCCGGTGACTCGGCCACTCCGGCAAGGCTTCCCGTCAAATCGGCCGACGTGATCCCGGGGACCGGCGACAACGGTCGCCCGATTCGACGCGCCAGGTCGTCGGCCAGCAAGGGGCCCACGAACGGGACGTCGACCAGTCTCCGTGCGAACTCGTCGGCGACGATAGCCACCTCGACGCCCGATGCGCCATCGCTGCGCAGCGTCCGGAACCCCGTCCCGTCGATAGCCTTCTCCAACCGCGATACGCGGTTGGCGTCGTCGAGGTCGGCAACCGACCCGGGCCCGAGGTCGCCGGCCAACTCGGCGGCCGCCTCGCGTAGCTGCCGCTGTTCAGACGTCAGACGGACATCCATGGCGCTCCTTCAGCACTCGTCGTAACACCTTTCCTGAAGGCAATCGCGGAATCTCCGGAACCACCACCACGCGGCTCAGTTGTTTGTACGACGCCAGCCGGCCGGCGACGAGGGCCATGAGTTCGTCGGGGTCCACCGAGCCGTGCGTTGCGACCGCAGCGACGACCGCTTCGCCGTTGACCGCGTCGTCGACACCGAACACCGCGCAGTCGTCGACGGCGGGATGGCCGTGCAGCACCGCCTCGATCTCGGCGGGCGCGACCTGAAATCCTCTGACCTTGATCATCTCCTTGGCCCGGTCGGTGATCCGCAACCAGCCGTCGGAGTCCAGGTAGCCGACGTCGCCGGTGCGGTACCAGCCGTCGGAGAACGCCTGCGCCGTTGCTTCATCGGGCAGGTAGCCGGCCATCACCGAATCCGACCGGGCCGCAATCTCGCCGACCTCTCCCGGTCCGACGGTCTTGCCGTCCTCTAGCGAGACGATTCGGAGTTCGACACCGGGTACCGGCCGTCCCACGGTGTCGAGTTTCGCTCCCTCGAGCGAATTGCATGTCAGCACCGGCAACTCGCTGGTGCCGTATGCGGTCACCCAGTTCACCCCGGCTCTCGCCGTCACTGCCTCGGCGACGCTCTGCGTAACCGGCGTCGCGCACCACATCACGTACCGCAGTGACGACAGGTCGTAGGAGTCCAGCTTCGGATGGGCGGCCAACGCCAGCGCGATCGGTGCAACCGCCATCTCGATGGTGATCCGGTCGGCCTCGATGTGGTGCAGCATCTGGTCGATGTCGAAGCGGCGATGCAGCCGGATCCACGCGCCGGTGTCCAGCGCCATCACGATGTTGAGCAGTCCGAGGATGTGCGATGGCGGTGTCACGATCTGCATGCGATCCGACGACGTCATGCCGAGCGCGTCACGCCAGTGCCGCACGGCCACCGCGAACGCCCGGTGCGTATGCCGGACCGCCTTCGGCATGCCGGTGGTGCCGGAACTGAACACGAACAACGCGTCGGCGTCGGCAGACGGTGGTTCGAACGGCCGCTGCCCAGGGGTGATCGGGTCGTCCAGCGCCAGCATCGGCATCAACCCGGCGAGCACCGGATGATCGCCGACGGCGTGCGACGGTTTGGTCACCGCGAGCGCGTGCTGGACCTCGGTCTCCCGCCAGGCCGGGCTCAACAGGACAGCCGCCGCGCCAAGCCGCCAGATGGCCCGCATCGCCACCACGAACTCGGGCCGGTTCGACGACATCAGCGCCACCCGGTCACCTCGCCGGACACCCCGGTTCTCGAGCGTCGTCGCCATGCCGTCGGCCAGCGCATCGAGCTCGGCGAGCGAGTATTCAACCTCGTCAAAGGCTAGGACGGGCGCCTCGCTCACTCAGCTCACCCGCCCTTCGGTAGCGTTGCGGAACATTGGGAGAACACACTATCCTAGAGTGAGAATAGTATTCTCGTAGAAGCAGAATCTCAATGGCGCAAGGAGGGTCGGATGGCTGTCGAGGGGACCGTGACGATCCTGCTCGACCGGCAGAAGGCCTCGGTTGCGCGGGTGGCGAACGAGACCC
Source organism: uncultured Mycobacteriaceae bacterium (assembly GCA_902826815.1). Lineage (GTDB taxonomy): Bacteria > Actinomycetota > Actinomycetes > Mycobacteriales > Mycobacteriaceae > Mycobacterium. The sequence continues at coordinate 33,368 of CADEGF010000015.1, read as the reverse complement.
TGCTCGAGAGCGCACGGCGCGCCGGTCTTTCGCCGCCGTTCAGCTGCGAGGCGGGCAACTGCGGCACCTGCATGGCCAAGCTGGTCGAGGGCAAGGCGACCATGCGCGTCAACGACGCACTCGACGACGACGAGGTGGCCGAGGGATACATCCTCACCTGTCAGGGCGTGCCGGATACGGAGTCGGTGACCGTCGAGTACGAGTGATCGTGTTCGCCCGCCCGCGGCGCCGGTCGGTATTCGGGCTCGAAGCCGGATATCCGTATCGCGCTGCGCACCAGCCGGAACTCCCCCGCCGTCACGATGACTTCGGGGAGTGCCTCCAATGCATCGGGCAGGGTGCGCACCGCCGCCGCCGGGATGCCGAGCGGACGTAGGCGCGCCTCCCAACCCTTCGCTGTATCGGTGGCAAGCGCTGCGTGGACGACGGCGAGCACCTCGTCACGCTGGGCAGAGCGTTCGGCCATGGCCGGAAAGCCCGAAATTCCGGCTTCCGCGGAGAACAAGCGCCAGAACTCGTCGTGCGTGATGAACATCGCGAGATAGCCGTCCGCTGTCGGAAACAGCTGCGCCGGCACGTAATACGAATGCGCCCCGTTCGGGTATCGCTTCGGCGCGACCCCGTCGTTCAGCCACGCCGACGCTTTGTAGTTCAGCTGCGACATCACCGCATCGCGCAGCGAGACCTCGACCTGGCCCCCGCGGCCCGAGACGATCTGGGACACCAGCCCAAGCGCCGCGGTCAACCCGGTGGAGTTGTCCGCCGCCGAGTAGCCGGGCAGCGTGGGCGGGCCGTCGGGATCTCCCGTCATCGCAGCGACCCCGGTCCCGGCCTGGATCACGTAGTCGAATGCGGGATCGTCGCCGCCGTCCATCCCGAAGCCGGTGAGTGCGACGCAGACGATCCTCTCGTTGTATTTCTTCAGCGCGGCGTAGGTAAGGCCCAACCGGCGGATGGCCGAGGGCTTCATATTGACCAGCAACGCATGCGAATTCGCGACGAGTTCACTGAGGTGCTTCTGCCCTGCCTCCGACCGCAAGTCAATACAGATGCTCTGCTTGTTGCGGTTCAAGCTGGCGAAGTAGCTGGCGCTGACCTGGCGGGAGATCTCGCCGCCCGGCGGCTCGATCTTGATGACCTCGGCGCCGAGGTCGGCGAGCAGCATGGTGGCGTACGGGCCTGCCAGCATGACGCCTACCTCGAGTATGCGGATGCCCGCCAGCGGTCCTGCATTCATTGCCGAGTCATCGTACCCTTCGGGTCTTCGCGCAAGCGCTCATCGCACTTCAGCCGAAAGTTGCGAAATCACCTCGCGGGTTCGGTATTTCGACGCGATCAGTTCGTCACGACTGTCGCCGATCGGCAGCAACCGCACCGACAGGTCGGTGACGCCCGCCTCGGCGAACTGCCGGAAGCGCGAAAGGATCGCTTCTTCGTCCCCTGCGGCGCACAGATCGCCGACGTCGCGCGCATCGCCGCGGTCCAGCAGCCGCTGGTAGTTCGGCGACGTTTCCGCCTCGGCGAGAATGCGATTGGCGCGATCCTTGGCCGCGTCGATCTCCGAGTTGGCGCACAGGCACACCGGGATGCCTGCGACGATGCGCGGCGCGGGCCGACCCGCGTCGGCGGCGGCCTTGGCGATCTTCGGCGCGATGTGATCGCCGATGGCCTTCTCGTCGGCCATCCAGAGCACGGTGCCGTCGGCATGCTCGCCCGCGATCTGCAGCATCACCGGCCCGAGTGCGGCGACCAGCACCGGCATCGGGGTCTCGGCGGCCAGCACCGTCGGGTTGTGCACGGTGAACGAGCCGTTCTCGACGTCGACAGGACCAGGTCCGGCGATCGCGGTGTTGAGCACCTCGAGATAGTCACGCGTGTAGGCGGCGGGCTTGTCGTAGGGGATGCCGAGCATGTCCCGGACGATCCAGTGGTGCGAAGGCCCGACACCGAGCGCCAACCGGCCTGCCGCCATCGCGTGCACCGAAAGCGCCTGCCGGGCAAGGGCGATCGGATGCTGGGCCTGTAGCGGAACCACCGCGGTGCCGAGCTCTATGCGTGAGGTGTTCGCGGCCATCAGCGCCACCATCGTCAGCGCGTCGAAGTCGTCGGGCACCTGCGGCATCCACGCGGTGTCCAGACCGGCCTCTTCCGCCCACTTGATGTCGGCGACCAGCTTGGTCACCTTGCGCGTCATATCGCCGCGTTCGGCCCCGATCATCACGCCCAACCTCATGCGGTCTCTCCTGCCTTCTCGGTGAGCGCACGCACGTCACGAACCAAGGTCTCCAGCGACGTTCCGGTCGGAAAGACCGCGGCCGCACCGGCGGACAGCAGCTTCGCCACGTCGGCCTCGGGAATGGTGCCGCCGACGACGACGGCGATGTCGCCCGCGTCCGCGGCGCGCAGCGCCTCGACTGTGCGCGTGGTCAGCGCGACGTGCGCACCAGAGAGGATGCTCAGCCCGACCAGCGCAACGTCCTCCTGCAGCGCGATCGACACGATGTCCTCGATCCGCTGCCGGATACCGGTGTAGATGACCTCGAACCCGGCGTCGCGCAGCGTGCGGGCGACGATTTTCGCACCGCGGTCATGGCCGTCGAGACCGGGCTTGGCGACCAATACTCGAGTAGCCACTAGAACACCACCGGTTGTTGGAACTCGCCCCACACCGACTTCAGCGTCGACACCATCTCGCCGACGGTGCAGTATGCGTTGGCGCAGTCGATCAGGTTGTGCATCAAGTTGTCCGAGCCTTCCGCGGCGCGCGCCAGTGCGGCAAGGGCTTCGGAGACCGCGACGTCGCTGCGCTCCGCCTTCACTTTCGACAACCGCTTGAGTTGGGTATCGCGCCCCTCGGCGTCGAGTTCGTACATCGACACATCGGGTGCGGGCTCGTCGGTGACGAACGTGTTCACCCCGACGACGGGCCGGGCACCCGATTCCACCTCCTGGTGGATCTTGTACGCCTCGTCGGCGATCAGGCCCTGCAGGTAACCGTCCTCGATCGCGCGCACCATCCCGCCGTGCGCCTCGAGATCAGCCATGATCTCGATGATCTTCTCCTCGGTCGCATCCGTCAGCGCCTCAACGAAATACGATCCGCCCAGTGGGTCGGCGACGGCGGCCACGCCGGTCTCGTACGCGAGGATCTGCTGTGTGCGCAGCGCCAGCGTCGCGGACTCCTCGGTGGGAAGTGCGAACGGTTCGTCCCACGCGGCGGTGAACATCGACTGGACCCCGCCGAGCACCGAGGCCATCGCCTCATAGGCGACGCGGACGATGTTGTTCTGTGCCTGCGGCCCGTACAGCGAGGCGCCGCCGGACACACAGCCGAACCGGAACATCGACGCCTTCTCGTTGGTGGCGCCGTAGCGCTCGCGCACGATCGTCGCCCACCGTCGCCTGCCTGCCCGGTACTTGGCGATCTCCTCGAAGAAGTCGCCGTGTGTGTAGAAGAAGAAGGAGATCTGCGGGGCGAACTTGTCGATCGTCATCCGGCCGCGCTCGACGACGGTGTCGCAGTAGGTGACGCCGTCGGCCAGCGTGAAGGCCATCTCCTGAACGGCGTTGGCCCCGGCATCGCGGAAGTGCGCGCCGGCCACGGAGATCGCGTTGAACCTCGGCACCTCCGCGGCGCAGAACTCGATGGTGTCGGCGATCAGCCGCAACGACGGCTCCGGCGGCCAGATCCACGTGCCGCGGGAGGCGTACTCCTTGAGGATGTCGTTCTGGATGGTGCCGGTCAGCTTCTCCCGCGGCACGCCCTTCTTCTCCGCGGCGGCGACGTAGAACGCCAGCAGGATCGCGGCCGTTCCGTTGATGGTGAAGCTGGTGCTGATCTTGTCCAGCGGGATGTCGTCGAACAGGATCTCCGCATCGGCCAAAGTGTCGACGGCGACACCGACCCGGCCGACCTCCTCGCTGACCTCGGGATCGTCGGAGTCGAAGCCGCACTGTGTCGGCAGGTCGAGCGCAACCGAAAGGCCCGTGCCACCCTGGTCGAGCAGATACCGGTAGCGACGGTTGGAATCTTCGGCCGTTCCGAAGCCCGAGTACTGGCGGAAGGTCCACAGCTTCCCGCGGTAGCCGCTGGCGAAATTGCCGCGGGTGAAGGGATAGCGTCCAGGCGCCTGCGGCTCACCGGCCCGATCGCCTGGCCCGTATACCGGCTGCAGCGGGATGCCGGAGGGCGTCTGAACTGGCTCGCTCATCAATTGGATAACGTACTTGCAAAAAATGAGAATGCCAATACCGCGAGCCGGAAACGTGCACGGGAGAGGGCGTATCGGGAGGCTCATTAGCGGGGCGAACACGCGCTACACAGTGATTATGGCACTTGCGTAAAATGAGAACGTCACTACCGATTTGCTAGGGTTAGGCTTCGCCGACAGGAGGCCGATGACTGAGTCGTCCAGCCATACGTTCACCGACCGCACGCTCGTCATATCCGGCGCCAGCCGGGGTATCGGCCTTGCGATCGCACTCGGCGCCGCCAAAAAGGGCGCCAACATCGTGCTGCTGGCCAAAACTGCAGAACCGCATCCGAAGCTCCCTGGCACCGTCCACACCGCCGTCGCCGAGGTCGAGGCCGCGGGAGGCAAGGGCGTGGCCGTGGTCGGGGATGTGCGGAATGACGACGATGTGCAGCGCACCGTCGACACCGCTGTCGAGCACTTCGGCGGCGTCGACGTCTGCGTGAACAACGCCAGCGCCATCGCCACCGAACCGACCGAGAAGCTCGCGGCCAAGAAGTTCGACCTGATGATGGACATCAATGTCAGGGGCACGTTCCTGCTGACGAAGGCGGCGCTGCCGCACTTGAGGAAGTCAACAGGCGGAGCGCACGTGCTGACGCTCGCGCCGCCGATGAACATGAACCCGCACTGGCTGGGCGCACACCCGACCTACACGCTGTCGAAATACGGGATGACGCTGCTGTCGCTGGGCTGGGCCGCCGAATATTCCGACGCGAACATCGGCTTCTCCTGCCTGTGGCCCGAGACCTACATCGCGACGTCCGCGGTCGCCAACCTCGCCGAAGGGGACAAGCTGGCCGCCCGCTCACGCGATCCGCAGATCATGGGCGACGCCGCAGCCGAGATCTTCTCCCGGCCGCCCGCCGATGTGAACGGCAACTGCTACATCGACTCGCAGGTACTCACCGAGGCCGGGCACAGCGACCTGTCCCGCTATGGGGGCGGCGACGACCCCATCCTTGATATCTTCGTCGACAAATCATGAGCATCTCGTTGCTGCTCGAGATGGCTTCCTCGGGCGAACCCGACCGCACGGCACTGGTCTCCGGCGACATGCGGTTGACGACAGACGAACTCAGCGCGCTTGCCGACGGCGGCGCGGGCGTCGTCGCGGCGTCGGGTGCCCACCACGTCGCCTACGTCGGCACCGGCGGGGCCATGCTGCCGCTGCTGCTCTTCTCCGCAGCGCGAGCCGCGGTTGCCCTCACCCCACTCAACTACCGATTGAGCGCCGACGGCCTGGGCGAGCTGATCGACCGGCTGCCAACGCCGCTGGTGATCGCCGACGCCGAGTACGTCGACGTCGTCGCGGGCACAGGCAAGAAGGTGATCTCCTCAGAGGACTTCATCGCAGCGGCCCGCACCGCAGAACCAGTCGCCGAGTTCGCCGACCCCGACAGCGTCGCAGTCGTGCTGTTCACCTCCGGCACCACGTCGCGCCCGAAAGCCGTCGAGCTCACGCACAACAACCTGACCAGCTACATCACCGGCACCGTGGAATTCGGTGCTGCGGCGCCCGAGGACGCGGCGCTGATTTGCGTGCCGCCGTACCACATAGCCGGCGTCAGCGCGGCGTTGTCCAACCTGTACGCGGGCCGAAAGATGGTGTATCTGACCAACTTCGACGCCCGCGAGTGGGTTCGCCTTGTCGGCGACGAGGGCGTCACGTCGGCCACGGTGGTACCGACCATGCTCGACCGTATCGTCGCAGTGCTGGAAGCGGAGTCGACGGCTCTGCCGACACTTCGCTCGTTGGCCTACGGCGGATCCAAGGTCGCACTTCCGTTGGTGCGCAAGGCGTTGTCGCTGCTGCCCGATGTCGGATTCGTCAATGCCTACGGCCTGACGGAGACCAGCTCGACCATCGCGGTGCTCACCCCTGACGATCACCGCGCCGCCCTCGGCGCCGCCGACGAGGGCGTCGCGCGCAGGCTCGGTTCGGTCGGCCAGCCGGTGCCCACCGTCGAGGTGCAGATCCGCGCCGACGACGGAACCGTCTTAGGCCCTGGCGAACCCGGCGAGCTGTTCGTCCGCGGCGAGCAGGTGTCGGGAAAGTACACAGGAATCGGGTCGGTGCTCGACGACGAGGGCTGGTTCCCCACCAAGGACGTGGCCCACCTGGACGCCGACGGCTACCTCTTCATCGGCGGCAGGTCCGACGACACCATCATCCGCGGCGGAGAGAACATCGCACCCGCCGAGATCGAGGACGTTCTCGTCGAGCATCCGCACGTCCACGACTGCGCGGTGGTGGGCGCCGAGGATCCCCAGTGGGGTCAGATCATCGTGGCCGTCGTGGTGCCCGCATCGGGAGCATCGCCCGATGCCGAGGACCTGCGCGGATTCGTGCGCGGGCAGCTGCGCGGGTCCCGCACACCGGACAAGGTGGTGTTCCGTGATGAACTTCCCACCAACGCGACCGGCAAGGTGCTGCGCCGCGAACTCGTCAGCGAGCTGAACGCCAGTAAGGAGCCAGCATGATCAAGAACGGCACGCGTCTGCAGAGCCAGGTGTGCGACACCCAGGTCATCGTCGTGCGGTCCGCCGACAGCCTCGACGACCTGCGCGCGGGCGGCGCACCGATGGTGCCGATTGGCGAAGAATCCTCGTCCGACCTCACCCTCGACGACGCACTGTCCGACGGGAACCTGATGGGTAAGCGCTACGTCGACGAGACCGGCGCCGAAGTACTCGTCACCAAGGCAGGCAAGGGCACGCTGTCCGTCGGGTCGACGCCGCTGTCCATCAAGGAAGCCAAGCCGCTGCCAGCCAGCGACTGAGCCGAATCGGGCTGCCTGATGCCTGGCCCATGGCGTCCACTGCGCAAGCTCGCTACTGACTAGCCCACATCAGGCCGCGCATGGTGGCCGCCTGCGGGATGTCCTCCACCGCGATCAAGCCCTTAGGTGCGTCGCAGACCCAGTCGATGGCGTTGACGACCCGGCCCGCGGTCGAGATGCAGCCGGCATCGGTGGAGTCGAGTACGGGATGCGTTACATGGGTGTTGATCTCGACGCGCGGTTCGCCCTCGACGATGACGCGGTGTACGCCGGTCTGCCCGTCGGGCGGGTACTGCCAGTCGGGTGCGGCGGCGTCGGTGAGCCTCGTAACGTGTTCGAGGGTGATCACCGGTACGCCGTCGCGGACGCCTTCGGTGGCGAACCGGACCGCGGCCATGCCGCCTGGCTCCACCGTCATCATTGTGCAGTCGATGCGCTCGGGCGTGAACCAGCGCTCTGAGCGCTCGCGAACCTCGTCGAGTTCGATACCGAGGTTCGCCGCCAGGCTCCGCAGCGGGCCGCCCCACATCGACATGATGACCCCCGGCAGAAACGCCAGCGGCGGATCGTCGTCCGGCTTCATACCGAAGCCCATTGAGACACCGGTGAACTCGTAGTCGTCGTAGTTCGCATAGTCGAAGATCTCCTGCACGGTGATCGAGTCGACGCGCGTGGTCAGGCTCACCGCGGAGTGAACGAGCGTATCGCCGGAGAAGCCCGGGTCGATTCCGTTGACATACAACGACGAGTTGCCCGCGTCGCACGCGCTCTGCAGCGGGCCCGTCAGCCAGTCGTCGGCGAAGTGCGGGGCGACCAGCCAGACCATCGACGTGGCCGCGACGTTGATGCCTGCGGCGAGGAACTTCGCCATCTGCTCGATGGCCTCCATCGGCCGTGTCTCGCCCTGTGCCGTGTAGACGACGCAATCAGGCTTCAGCCCAATGAGTGCGTCGATGTCGTCGGTCGCGATGATGCCGGTCGGGTCTTTCAGCCCACATAGCTCGGACGCGTCGCGTCCGATCTTGTTCGGACTGGCGGCGTGCACGCCCACCAACTCTAGATCGGGACGTCCGATGATCGCCTTGAGTGAATGTTGACCGACATTGCCGGTGGAGAATTGAACTACTCTGCGCATCGTCATCCTCAGCAGTTGGGCGATGGTGGCCATCATCTAAACGGATCGCACTGACTGAAGTCAATGGACAACACCACCTGCACTGGCGCGATTAGCGATATTGTGGGCGTATGGCCGTGGTAGACAAGCCTTCAGCGCGTGAAGCGAAGCGTCTTCAAACTCGCGAACGACTCATGGGTGCCGCCATCGCCGAGTTCAAGCGATCAGGTCTCGCCGCTGCCGACGTCGGCGCCATCGTGGCGGCCGCTGGTGTCGCCCACGGCACCTTCTTCTTTCATTTCCCCACCAAGGAGCACGTGCTGCTGGAGTTGGAGAGGCGCGAGGAGGAGCGCATCGCGAAGCAACTCGGTCGTTTCATAACCGCGAAGCGCACACTGTCCTCGATACTCGAAGAGACGGTCCGCCTCATCGTGGGTTTGGAGCGTCGGCTGGGTGTCGCATTGTTCAAAGACTTCCTGGCACTGCATTTCTCACAGACACGACCCGCCGACGAAAGCAATGAACACCCCGTCATCGTCACGGTCGCCAAGGAAATCGAACAGGCCAGGGAACATGGCCAGGTGGACGCTGACGTGACCGCGATGAACAGCGCGGTGTTCTTCCTCCTCGGCCTGTACGCGCTGCTCACGACAACACACGACTGGCCGGCCCAGGGCGCAATGCTCGACGACTACGTGGCCAGGACGCTGCGGGGCATCGGGGCCAAGTAGCCGATTGACTACTACTTATCATTGACTATAGTCAGTCGTTGTGAATCTGCCGACGCGCAAGCTTGGCCGCGGCGGCGGCGGCGAAGAGACCCCGAAGGCCAAGCTCACCGGTAGCGGTCTTGACGAACACATGGAGGCGTCGCGGCTTGCCCAGCGACAGGCTGACAAGTGGCTCATCTCGGGCAGCCTCCTGATCGGCACCGCGGCGCTGGGCATCTTCGGTCTTCCGCTCTTCCTTCGCGGTGTTTGGCTGCTGCGCAAGGCGCAACGGGAAGGCCTGACGGTCCGACCCATGTTGGTCACACTGCTCGGCTATCTCGTCATCATCGACGCCGCCATCAACACCGTGGGCTGGGCGCTCGACCTCGTCGCCAACCACACCATTCTGGCCCGGATCCTGTTGAACGGCTGGGGCGCAATGTTCGACGCCGGCTACTTCTGGCACTACAACGAGTTGTGGCTGGGCGGTGCCGCCGGGCCGGGTGAGAAAGCCATGGAAGTCGGGATGATCCTCACCGTCTTCACCATGCGGATCGCCGCGGCGATCGGTTTCCTGCAAATGAAGCGCTGGGGCCACCAGTGGATGATCATCACCTGCTGGATGGGCGTGCTCATCTGGTGCCTCTACGTCTTCAACATGACAATGTACGCCGATGTGCGTTACGCCGGCGTCGTGCTGCCAGTGGTCGGATGGTGGCTGTACGACATCTTCTACATCACACCGTTCCTGGCGATCCCGTACCTGCACTCGGTCAATCGCGAGATCTTCTCCGACTGAATTTCAATGACTGTACTCATTGACTTTGGTCAGTAACTGCGTTAGAAATGGCGGACCATGACGCCTCAGGTCAAGCAGTCGTCGCGCGATGCACGCCGGTTGCAGACACGAGAACGCATACTCGGCGCGGCGATCGTCGAGTTCAAGCGCGCAGGCATGGCTGGCGCCGATGTTCATGCGATCGTCGGCGCCGCAGGCGTGGCGCACGGGACGTTCTTCTTCCACTTCCCCAGCAAGGAGCATGTGCTGCTGGAGTTGGAGAGCCGCGAGGAAGCGCGGATGGCCGCCGAGTTCGGTCGCTTCCTCGACAAGCGGCACGACCTGGTGACCGCGCTGACCGAAGTCGTGCATCTGGTCGCGGACCTCGAACGAACGCTTGGCCCACTGCTGTTCAAAGAGCTACTTGCGCTGCACTTCTCACCGACACGGCCCAATAAGGACGAGTGGACCGATCATCCGATCATCGTGTTGTTGGTCCAAGAGATCGAGCGGGCGAGAGGCGACGGCGAAGTCCACCCGGAAGTGGATGCGTTTTACAGCGCTGCGTTCTTCCTCTTGGGCATCTACGGCGTGCTGACCACCATGAGCAATTTCGACACCCGCGAAACGATGCTGGCCAAGTTGGTGGCCACCGCCGTGCGCGGCTTGGAGTTCCGATGACCACATCGTGCATCCAACGACCAACCGGCAAGGAGGCCTGAAGTGGACTGGGTTTGGGAGATTCTGCGCTACGTCGCCGCATGGGGCGGCACGGGTCTGATCATCTGGTTCTGGTACTGGATGTTCTCGAATATCGGTACCTTCTAAAGTGATTCGAATCAAGAATGTCCGAACTCTCCGATAGCCACGCGCTTGCTGTTGAGCGCAGTTGTGCCGTTACGGCGGTCGCCTTGAGCGGACAGCGTCGCGAGGGCGTCCGCCTGGTCAGCGGGGTTGGGCGCGGTTTCGGCCTCAGCTCCACCCTCGACTTCATCCACGTTCCGCATCCCCCGCCTGCACGCAACTGGAGTCGCCGCACCCTGACATGCGGTGTAGCACTTCAATGCTCACCATCGAAGGATCGCGTCGTCGACTACCGTTTGAACGAGATGTCCGCGCGGGAACTGAGTGCGCTGACCCTTGTCGAGGCGAACGTCGCACTGGGTTGGATCGCGGAAAACTGGCCAGGGCTGTTGCCTGAAATTCGGCGGCTGCTGCCCGACCTCGACGTGACGGCCGGCGACATGGACGCCAACGAGATGCTCAATCGCGCAGTCGCACTGGCGCGGACATCGCAGCAGCTGATCGTCGACCCGCTGCTCGGTACCCTCCCGAGGGCATATACCGACCCGCAGGGGCTCACCGATAAACTTCGCCGGACTTTCGGCAGGATGCCGTGGACCACGTCGCAGAAGCGACTGCCGCGGCCGTACTCAGTTCCCGTCGGCGGCGACGGTGGCGTGCGCAACCCTAACCTGCCGCCGCCGAGCCGGCCGCAGGACAACGACCTCGACGTGACGCCCGAGCACCGTCCCGGAATCCCGTATCCGGAGTGGAACGCGTGGACCGACAGCTTCATGGCCGACCACGTCGCAGTTCTCGAGCGTGCCCATTCGAGCCAGCACCGCCATCCCGTGACGGCATCGGCCGATCTGCGGAAATGGTTTTCCGAGCACACCCATCGCGCCATGAAGAACCGGCTGGAAGACGGCTCCGATCTCGACGTCGAGCAGTACGTCAGCCACTACATCGACCTGACCACCGGCGAGGCGATCGAGCCGCGCATCTTTCGCGATCTGCTGCCAAGCAGCCGCGACGTCGCAACGGCGTTGCTGCTCGATGGTAGTTCGTCGCTGGGAGTGCACGGCGGCAGGGTCTTCAAACTCGAATTGGCCTGTGCCGACGCGCTTTCGCAAGCGATGACGCTGGCCCGCGAGCGCCACGGCATCTTCGTCTTCACCGGCAACACGCGGCACCGCGTCGAGGTGACGTGCCTCAAGGATTTCGAAGATCGCCGGTTCGTGCCACCTGGCGGTCTCGGCCTGGCCACCGGCGGATACACCAGGCTCGGTGCGCCCCTCCGCCATATGACGAGCAGGCTTCTCGAACAACCGGCGGAGAGACGCCTGCTCATCGTGATCGGCGACGGCTTGATCTCCGACGAGGGCTACGAGGGCCGCTACGCCTGGGCGGACGCGGCGCATGCCGTGGAGGAAGCCAACGACGCGGGTGTGAGCATGTACTACGTCGGCGTCGGACCGACCCGCGTCGATCCGCTTCCCGAGGTCTTCGGACCTCGTCGCTCCCAACGCATCCGGCGCATCGAGGAGCTCCCCCGGGTACTTGCCCATGTGCATCGAGAGTTGGTGGCAGCGTGACTGAAACCTATTACTCCAACGGCAACGAAGTTCAGTTGTTCGAGCAGGCGTACCGCCAGCACCTTCCGGTTATGCTCACCGGTCCGACCGGCTGCGGGAAGACACGGTTGGTCGAGCACATGGGCCTGCTTCTGCGACGGCCTGTCGTCACGGTCAGCTGCCACGACGATCTCACCAGTTCGGACCTCGTCGGGCGCTTCATGGTCACCGGGGGCGATGTGGTGTGGACGGACGGACCGCTCACCAGGGCCGTCAAGGCCGGAGCCATCTGCTATCTGGACGAGGTGGTTGAGGCACGCCACGATTCGCTCGCGATCCTGCATTCGCTGACCGATCACCGTCGCGCTCTGTACCTGGACCGCGCAGGCGAGGTCGTCGCCGCACCCGAAGCCTTCATGCTCGTGTGTTCCTACAACCCCGCGTACCGCAGTTCGTTGAAGGAACTCAAGCCGTCGTTCCGGCAACGGTTCGTCACACTGCCGATGCGGTACCTCCCTCCCGAGCGGGAGGCAGAGGTGATCGTCGCCGAGGCGGGCATCGCACTGGTTTCGGCCGAACGACTCGTGCAGTGCGCAACAGCGATCAGGACCGCAGACGAAGCATTTCACTTCGAACCCCCGTCCACCCGTGTGCTGGTCACCGCAGCGCAGTTGATCGTCGCAGGCGCAACGGAATTGGCGGCCGCAGAGACCTGCATCCTCGCGCCCCTGTCGAGCGACGGGGCCATTTCAGAAGGATTGCGCGAAGTCGCTGCGGCCAGCCTCGCCGACGCCGACAGCTCGAACACGTCACGATAGGGAAGGAGTCGCCGCGACATGGACCAGAAGGAACGCAAGCGCAAGAGGGCACTCATCGTCCTGCAGATCGTCATCTACGGCTACCTGCTGGCGATGTTCGGAATCCAGCTATACATGTCCTTCGCCCGGGGGTGGTGGGAGTTGTGAGTGCCGATGTGCGGGCGGGCGGCACGGTAAGCCTCGAAGAGCACGACGCGCAATCGCGCCTGGCGCAACGCCGGGCGGACAAGTGGATGATCGTCGGCGCCGGCCTGATGGGCATGTGGGCACCGGGCATCTTTGGACTGCCCATCTTCCTGCGCGGAGTATGGCTGCAGCGCCAAGCGGCCCGCGCCGGTCTCTCGATGCGGCCGATGATCGTCACCCTGATCGGATATCTCGTCCTGATCGACGGGATGCTCAACAGCCTTGGCTGGGCGCTCGATCTCGTCGCCAACCACACGTTGATCAACCGCGTGCTGATGGTCGGCTGGGGCGCCATGTTCGACGCAGGCTATTTCTGGCACTACAACGAATTCTGGGTCGGCGGTGCGGCAGGGCCGGGCGAGAAATCCATGGTGTTCGGGATGATCCTCACCGTCTTTGCGATGCGCTGCGCCGCGGCCATCGGATTTCTGCAGATGAAGCGCTGGGGCCACCAGTGGATGATCATCACCTGCTGGATGGGTGTGCTCATCTGGTGCCTGTACGTGTTCAACATGACGATGTACGCCGACGTGCGCTTTGCGGGTGTGGTTTTCCCGGTCATCGGCTGGTGGCTGTACGACATCTTCTACATCACACCGTTCCTGGCGATCCCGTATCTGCACACGGTCAATCGCGAAATCTTCTCCGACTGAACTGATTCGAGGAGCATCTTATGAGTTCATCTACGTCGACGCCGGAGTCTGCCGAGGACCAGAAGGCCGAGGATCTCCCTCCGGGCACCACGCCGTACTACGCGAACATGCACAAGTGGATCAAGAGGGCGGTCCTGGTCTGTCTGGTCGCCCTGGTGATCGAAGGCGCCTTCACGCTGCCCTTCATGGCGGTCTATTACGGCTACCCGACCCTGAGCCTGACCGAGATCTGCAGTGAGCTGCTGAAGGTTCGGTACTCCGACGACACCCTGGAGTGCAAGGTTCCCTATCCACCGCTCGGACCGCCCGAGGGTGCAGAGGGCAAGGACACCGCCCGGGACGTATGGGGCATCCAACCCGTACCGAAGTACAACCGGATCGGATTCCGCGAACTGGTGCGCATCCACAACGAGAGGGAGGCCCGCCAGGCCGCCGAGCAGCAAGGTAGTCAGACTCCATGACGAAGGCTGTCGAAGAGCACGCAGAGAACTGGGATCTGCGCCACGAGGACTTCAACGACAACGACTTCCTCTACGACGTGTACGAAGTCATGCGGGAGCGAGCCCCGTTCGCCCACACCGACGTTCCGTTTCTGTCGGCCACACCGGGCGGCGCCTGGGTGGCGGTGCGATATGCGGACTGCTACAAGATCCTGCAGGACTGGGAGCACTTCTCCAGCAATCCGACGCCGCAAGCATCCGAGCAACTGGCGGGCGATCTGGTCATCACGCTCGACCCGCCGCGGCAACAGAAGTTCCGCAAGGTGCTCAACCCGTACTTCTCGCCTGCCCGGATGAAGGCGCTGACGCCCCAGATCCGCGACGAGACAGATCGATTGATCGACGACTTCATCGAGCAGGGAACCGGTGATCTGGCCGAGGTCGCGTGGCGGCAGCCCGGCATCGTCTTCTTCAAATATCTGCTCGGCATGCCGATCGAGGATGTGCCGCTGTGCATCGAGCTGACCGATACGGCACTGAACGGGCATACCGAAGAAGCCCGAATGGCTGCGTGGGGTGGGCTGTATCAGCACATCCATGATGCGGTATCTGCGAGGACGGGCGCGCCACCGCAGGACGACATGATCGATGTGCTTCTCGCGGCCGAGATCGACGGTGAGAAACTTGCCTTCGCGGACGTCGTGTCCAACGCCATGCTTCTTGTCCAGGCAGGCCTCGAAACCACCGCGAGTGCAATGTCGTTCGCGTTCCACTATCTCGGCACGCATCCCGACGAACGCGACCGGCTCATTCGCGAACCCGAAATCATGCCGCGCGCGATCGAGGAACTGATCCGCTTCGGCGGGTCGATCCACGGCATCCCGCGAACCGTCGCCAAGGAGGTCCAGCTGAACGGCCAAACCTTCTGCCCCGGTGAATCGGTCCTGGTCAACTATGCATCGGCCAATCGTGACGCCGTCGAGTTTCCCGATCCTGATCGCTGCATCCTCGACCGCCAAGCCAACCGTCACCTCGGGTTCGGGGCGGGCGTCCATCGCTGCCTCGGCTCCAACCTGGCACGCCTGGAATTCCGCATCGGTGTCGAACAAGCGCTGACGCGGATGCCCGACTACGCCATGGCACCCGGTAGCGACGCGGTATTCCACGGAAACTCCGTCACGCGCGGATACCGGGCGCTTCCCGTCGTGTTCAGTCCCGGAAGGCGTACCGCCGCATGACCTATCGAATCATTCAATGGATGACCGGTGACGTCGGGCAGGTCGGGGTACGGCACTTCGCCGACAACCCGGTGTTCGAATTGGTCGAGGTACTGGTGCACAGCAAGGACAAGGTCGGCAAGGATGCGGGTGAGATCGCCGGAATCGCGCCGATCGGCGTCGCCGCGACGGACGACATCGACGCCGTCGTGGTCATGGAAGCCGATTGCGTGTTCTACACACCGGTCATCATGGACGTTGACACGGTCTGCAGGTTGCTGCGTTCGGGTAAAAACGTCGTCACCACAAGCGGTTTCTTTCACCCGACGGAGGACCTCCGCGAGGGCGGTGACATGATCCGGGCCGCCTGCGAAGAGGGCGGAACATCCTTTCACGCGGGCGGCATTCACCCAGGTTATGCCGGCGACATCCTTCCACTGACCCTCGCCCGCGTCGCCAGCAAGATCGACAAGATCCGCGTCATCGAGGTCGTGAACGTCCTCACCGACGCACCCCTCGACCACATCGATTGGCTGGGCTTCGGCAAGGAAAGGGACAAGTTCCTCACCGAGCCAACAATTCTCGGTCTCGGCACGGTGTTTTTCGCCCAGTCGATGTACATGCTCGCCGACGGCCTCGGCGTCACCATCGACGAGGTGACCTCCGATCTGCAGGCAGCCGTCGCCGTCGAGGACGTCACGCACGAACTCGGGGCCATCCCCGCCGGTACGGTGGCCGCCCAGCAGCACACATGGACGGCGCACGTCGACGGCAGACCACTCATCGAGTTCCAGGCGCTCTACACGACGACCACTGCCGACAACCTCGACCCGCAGTGGGACTTCGGAAAAACGCGGTACCGCATCGTGATCGAAGGCGACCCGCCGACCGAGCTCACACTTCAGGGCGTCGAGAAACCGGACGGCACGATGGCCCACCCCGGCTACAACTGGACCGCGATGGGCGCCATCAACGCGATACCCGACGTGTGCGATGCCGCACCCGGCTGGCTCACGCACCTCGACCTCGGCCTGGTTCAACCGAGAGGACTGGTGCGGAAATGATGTCGAAAGCATCGACTCCGTCACTTCATCACGTCGTCTTCGCCATCGCACCCGAGCGCCACGATGCGGTCGCGGAGATGTTCACCGACCTCGGTTTCACCCTTGCGCCTGCCGAACTGGCCGAACTCGGATTGCGAATCAACCTGGACTGGGAGCACGGAATCGAACTGATCAGCCCGCTGCCGGGAGCGACCGCGGCAGTGGCAGCATCGGTCGCCGATTTCCTCGACACCAAGGGCGACGGAATCTACACCGTCGTGCTGCATGTTCCCGACGCGTCGGAGGCCGAGGCCGTCACCGAACGCTACGACGCCGACATCCGCTTTCGTCAGAAGCTCGAGGGCGACGGTACTCATCTCGAGGAGATCGACCTTTCGGTCTTCGGTCTGCCACTCACCCTGCTGGACACCAACATCCCGTGATGCCATGACAGATCCGCATACGCTGCCTACCAAGCCGAGTGTCTTCGACGCCGGACTTCCGACGCTGAGCTACGACGTCACCGACACTCCGCAAGACATCTATCCACAGTTCTCCGAAGCTCAGCAGGCTGCGCCCATCGCGCTGGGTCCCATCGGCCCCGAGGTGCTCTCCTACGATCTTGCGCGCACGGTGCTTCGGGACCCGCGTTTCGTTGTTCCGACCGGCATTCATCTTTCCGCCCACGGCATCACGTCGGGACCGTTGTGGGACAGGGTGACCCGCAGCATCCTGAACATGGAGGGTGATGAACACCGTCGGCTGCGCAGCTTGGTTTCGCGGGCGTTCACCCCGCGGGCGACGGCCGGTATGCACGACACTATTCACGCGGTCATCAACGAACTGATCGACAACGTCGTCGACTCGGGGCGCTGCGAGTTCGTCGCCGATATCGCTCGGCCCTACCCGATACCGGTGATATGTGCACTGCTGGGTGCACCTCGCGAGGACTGGCAACAGTTCTCGCGATGGGCGGAGGACATCTTCAAGATCGTCAGCTTCGACTGCAACCTCGCCGAGGAGGAGCCTGTCGTGCTCAAGGCGTGGGGCGAGTTCGACGATTACATCGACGACATGATCGCTCGACGGCGGGAGCGTTTGACCGACGATCTGCTCTCCGAGCTCATCCGCATCGAGGACGGCGGCGACCGGCTGGACGCAGGCGAGTTGCGCATGCTGGCCTTCAGCATCCTGGTGGCCGGAACCGATACCACCCGTAGCCAGCTGGCGGCTTCCATGCAGGTGCTGTGCGACCACCCCGACCAGTGGGCGCTTCTTCGCGACCAGCCGGAGTTGGCGATGCCCGCGGTCGAAGAGACCATGCGCCATTCGCCGTCGATGTGCAGCACCGTACGCAGCGCCGTCGACAATGTCGAGATCGACGAATACACCTTCCCCGCGGGCTCTTTCATTCTGGTTAACACGTATGCAGCGAATCGCGACCCTGCCATCTACGACGACCCGGTGCGGTTCGACATCACCCGCGACGATCCGCCACCCATCCTGACCTTCGGCGGTGGGGTGCACTACTGCCTCGGCGCCAACCTGGCTCGGCTGGAACTGGCCGAAGCATTGAAGGACCTCGCGCTGCGTTTTCCGAATCCGCGCTGCGTGGGAACGGTGCCGTGGAAACCACTGCTCGGCCTCAGTGGGCCAACAAGTCTGCCGATGGAGTTCGACTGATGAGTTCACTGTCTGAAGCGCCGCCCGCCGCCGCCGAACGCGAGGTCATCCCATTCCGCGAGCGCAAGGGCGACATCGTCTTGTGGCTCTTCTTTCTGGTCAACGTCACCTTCGTGACCTACCAGGCCGACATCGAGCAGCTCGTCATCCGCGACCCGGACAACTTCACCTACCCGGTCTGGCCGCTGCCCTACATGGTCGACTTCCTCCATTGGTACTTCGCGAATTTCGACCCGCTGCTGTACGAGCGACCCGTCTGGTACACCACGATCGTCGTCATCGACCAGGTCGTCTACGGGCCGTTCTACATCGCCGCGCTCTATGCGTATTGGAAGGGCAAGGAGTGGATCCGCAACTGGTCGATCATCTGGGCGTCGGTGATGCTCGCAACCGTCACCGTCATTCTGGGCGAGGAGATCGCCGGGCCCTTCGCCAGTGATCACCTGTGGCTTGTCTTCGCCACGAACGCGGGATGGTTGATCGTGCCGATCTGGGTGATCATCCGGATGTGGCGTGAGCACCCGTTCACGCGACCGGTGTCAGCGAAAGGGTAGGGCTGGTGGCGACTTTCGCAGAGCGTTACGGATCGTGGGCTGTCATCGCCGGAGCGTCTGAGGGGTTAGGCGAGGCACTCGCCCGCGGCTGCGCCAGCCGCGGGCTCAATGTCGTACTCATTGCGCGGCGCGTCGAGCTTGCGCAGAAGCTTGCCGACGACATCGCCGCCAAAACGGGTGTGCAGACCCGCGCGATGCGGGCAGACCTCGCCGACCGCGATGATCTCGAGCGCATTCTCGCCGAACTCGTCGACCTAGACGTCGGCCTGCTCATCTACAACGCCGCGTTCTCCGTCGTCGGGCCGTTCTGGAACTTCGACATCGAAACACATCTCAAGGAGATCGATGTCAACGTGCGCGGGCCGCTGGTTCTCAGCCACGGTTTCGGCGAGCGGTTCCGTGCCCGAGGTCGCGGCGGCATCATCCTGCTGTCGTCGATGGGGGCGCTTCAGGGCATGGTGCGAGTCGCCAACTACTCCGCCACCAAGGCCTACAACCTGGTACTGGCTGAGGGGCTTTGGGCCGAGCTCCGCGACGACGGGGTCGACGTCTTGGTCAGCTGCGCAGGAGCGACGCGAACACCGAATTACGTGGCGTCTGAGCCAGACGACGCCAAGGTGCCGGTCCAGGAGCCCGAGCAGGTCGCCTCGGAGACATTGAACGCCCTTGGGAAGAAGCCGACGTTGTTCCCCGCGCGGGTGTTGCGCTTCACCCACTTCGCGTTCCGCCATCTAACCGGTCGCCGCACCGCAGTGCGCCTGATGGCCTATGCGAGCAACAAAACCTACAAGGAACAGGGCAGCTACAGCACCGGCGACCGCAAATGACCAGGGACATCGCGCCGGGGCCTTGAAGCTATCTTTATAAAGATAATAAGATAGCGGTCATGGATCGCGACCAGCTCGTCGACCTGACTCGCCGCGCGCTCAAATTGGCGCGGGACAAGACGACCGACCTCGCCCCGGCCGAATACCGAGTCCGCGCCGACACCTACACCTCGGCGGAGCGTCACGCCCTCGACGTCGAGATGGTGCTCGCCAGCCCGCAGCTCGTCGGCTACGTCTCGGAGTTGCCGAAGCCCGGCTCCTACTGCACGAAGACCGTGATGGGCAGGTCGATCCTGCTGACCCGCACGTCGGACGGTTCGGTGAAGGCGTTCGAAAACGTCTGCCTGCACCGGCAGTCGCAGATCGCGCAGGGGTGCGGGTCGGCGCGCCGCCTCGTTTGTCCTTACCACGCGTGGAACTACGACCTCGACGGCAACCTGGTCGGTGTTCCAGGCAAGGAGGGATTTCCCGAAAGCTCAACGGGCAACCCGAAATTGACTGAGCTCCCAGCGACGGAATGCGCAGGCTTCCTCTGGATCGCGCTCGACCCCGACGCCACCCTCGATATCCCCGAATTCCTGGGGCCGTTGGCTGACGAACTGGACTCCTGGGGTATCGGACGCTGGTCGCCGTTGGGCGAGAAGGTGCTGGACACGGCGATCAACTGGAAGCTCGCGATTGACACGTTCGCCGAGAACTACCATTTCGCGACCGTGCACAAGACGACGTTTGCGACGATCGCGCGGAGCAACTGCACGGTCTTCGACTCGTTCGGGCCTCACCACCGACTGGTGTTCCCGCTCAACGGAATCCTGGACCTCGACGACGTCGACGAAGAGCAGTGGGAGCCGTTGCAGGCGATGGTCGTGATCTACGCCCTGTTCCCCAATATCGTGTTGTCGGCGACCATCGCCAACGGCGAGCTGTTCCGGGTCTACCCGAGTGAGGTTCCCGGTCGGTCGATCACGGTGCATCAGAATTCGACGCCGCTGGACCTGTCGGACGAGTCGACGGCCGCCGGCGCGCAGGCGGTCTTCGATTACGCGCACGGCACCGTCCGTGACGAGGACTACGCGTTGGTCGAGAAGCTCCAGGCCAACCTCTCCTCGGGCGTCAGGGAACACCTGGTCTTCGGCCGAAACGAACCGGGCCTGCAGCACCGGCACGAGACCTGGTCGAACGCGGTCAGCGCTTCTCGTCGATGAGCCGCGCCACCTCGTCACGCTCCCCCGGCTCCGCGGCTTCCAGCACATCGGCCAGTTCCCAGTCCCGGTAGAGCGCCAGCGACCGTTCGTAGAACGCGAACCCGCCGACCTGCTCCCCGCGGAACGTGCCCTGATACCGGTACGGACCTTCCATGTACTCCAGGGGCAGGCCGTGGCCCGGCGCAGGCACCAACGGCTCGCCGGTCAGATCCAAATCGAGCTTGTTCGACCGCAGCCGATGACGATCCGGCATGTACCGCACCGCGGACGGCGGCGGTACCAGCGTGCGGATGTTCTCGGGCCAGCGTACGTAGCTGGTGACAGTCACCTCGATGTCGTCCGCGTACTCGGGGTCCGCGTCGGGTGAACTGGTGGTGGCACCCGAAAATGGCTGTAGTGCATTGCGGTTCGTCCGGTCGAACTGCCGCCAGATGCTCATGTCGACGCCGTTGTCCAGGTTGATCGTGCGCCACTCGTGGGCTCGGGAGCGGATATCGCCGGTTCCCCCACCGTCGTTGGCCACCAACGGGAACCACTGCCGATCGACGTGCCCGGAGGTTCCCGTCACGTCCTCTTGGAGATCACCCCACGACAGCGTGCCGGTCATCGACATACCGGTCTGGAAGTAGGAGTACGTGCTGGCCTGCCCGAAGCATTCGATGACCCCGTTATAGGCGGAGGCGCCAAGGGGAACGGGTGCCCGCGACGGGGTCACGTGCAGGTCAAGACGCATCTCACGGCCGTCCTGGTCGGTGCCGCAGAAACTTACGTCATAGGTGTAGGGCTGCAGGTCACCCGCGTCGTCGCGGCAGGTCCGCCAGACGGCCGTCCCTGCCCGCGAGTCATACGTCATGTCGAGGCGGTCGTCGGCTACGGTCAGCTTCGGCGGTACGTCGGCCTTCTTGTCCGTCGACGGCATGTCGTAGTCGGTGTAGGTGCCGTAGGTGCCGTTGTCGAGGTCGAAGAGGGCGAGCGTGTAGAAGTCGGCAACGATGGCCTGCCCGGGCCGGTTCTTGTTGAAGATCGTCAGGAAGGCGAACTTGTGGCCGGCGTCGCCTTCCAGTTCGCCCGCGAGAAACCAGGTGTCCGATTCGCATGTGGGGTGGTTGGCCTCGGCGGCGGGAAAGACGAAATGCGGGTCTCCCGGCACGAGCTCGAACGGATACCGACGCCAGTCATCATCCACGGGCACTCCCAGATTCCTTTTTTGCTATGTTAGCAGTAATAGCACCTTTAGCGCGACGGACGGTGGTGCCGTGACGGACGAGGCGGACACGTGAGATCGATGTCCTACGACGAGCTCTTCATCGGTGGCCGCTGGCGGAAACCCGCTACCGCACAACGGATCACGGTTATCTCGCCGCACACCGAAGAGCCGATCGGCGACACGCCGGAAGCCGCGCCGGAGGATGTCGATCGCGCGGTGCTGGCCGCGCGCAAGGCATTCGACGAGGGCCCGTGGCCGAGGCTCCCTGTCTCGGAACGGATGGCGAAGATCGAGAAGCTGACCGCGGTGTACACCACGCACGCGGAGGCGATGGCCGATCTGATCACCGCCGAGATGGGCTCCCCTCGCACGTTCAGCAGGCTCGGTCAGGCGAACGGGGCACTGTCGCAGATGTATCTGACCCTGGCCACGGCCAAGGAGTTCGGCTGGGTCGAGCGCAGACAGGGCCTGTTCGGCGAGGTTCAGGTGCGACGCGCACCGGTCGGGGTCGTCGGTGCGATCGTGCCGTGGAACGTACCCCAGGTGCTGATCATGCCGAAGATGATTCCCGCGCTGATCGCGGGTTGCACCGTGGTCGTCAAGCCCGCTCCGGAGACCCCGCTTGACGCGATGTGGCTGGCCGAGATGCTGGAGGAACTCGGCCTGCCTGAAGGTGTGGTGTCGATCGTTCCCGGTGCCAGGGAGACCGGAGAAGCGCTTGTCAGGCATCCGGGCGTCGACAAGATCGCCTTCACCGGGTCCTCGGCCACCGGCAGGCATATCGCGGCGGCGTGCGGTGAACAACTCAAGCGGGTCAGCCTCGAACTCGGGGGCAAATCGGCGGCGATCATCCTCGACGACGCGGACATCGACCACGCGGTCAAGCACCTCAAGATGGCCGGTCTGATGAACAACGGGCAGGCGTGCGTGGCGCAGACGCGCATCCTGGTCAGCGAGCGCAAGCACGACGAGGTCGTCGACGCGCTCGCCGACATGGTCTCAGGGCTTACGGTCGGCGACCCTGCCGAGGAGTCGACGGACATCGGACCTCTTGTCGCCCAACGCCAGCAACAGCGCGTGCAGGGTTACATCCAGTCCGGTATCGACGAAGGCGCGAGGGTCGTCGTCGGCGGCACAGACAAACCGTACGACCGCGGCTGGTACGTCAGGCCCACCCTGTTCACCGATGCAACCAACGACATGAAGATCGCCCGCGAGGAGATCTTCGGCCCCGTGCTCACGGTGCTGAAGTACTCCGACGAGGCCGACGCGATCCGCATCGCCAACGACAGCGACTATGGATTGGCCGGGTCGGTGTGGACGGCCGACGTTTCGCACGGTCTGCAGATTGCAGCCCAGATCCGCACCGGCACTTACGGAATCAACATGTACCAGCTCGACACCAGCGCACCGTTCGGTGGATTCAAGCAATCGGGCATCGGCCGCGAGTTCGGGCCAGAAGGACTCGCGCAGTACACCGAGGTGCAGTCGACGGTGACGATGGGCGCGCTGCCGCCGAGCTAGTCCTACTGGCTCTTACCCTTTGCAGCGTCGGCGTCCTGCTGCTGCTTTTGCGCCTCCGCGGCTTTCTCCGCCTTGGCCTGGAAATCGCGGCCCGCCGGGCTGCCAAGCGAGGCACCTGGCGTCGTGGCCGTGGCGACTCCCCTGTCGCAGTTGAGGGCCAGCAAGACCTCGCTGTCGACGTGGGTAAAGGCGCCGTCAGAATCTTCCACGAACGGCGCATTCGTAGCGCTGGTGACCAGGCAGTCACCCATCGCTGCCTGCCGGTCGCCAACCGTCACTTGGATCTTGGCCGTGCCGCCACCGTCCTCGATCTTCGAAACGGCGTCGCTGTACGTCATTCCCACCACGTCCGGTGGCCCGCCCGTGCTCGCGGCTGAGATACCTGCGCCGAACATCGCCAACACGCCGACAGCCACACCTGCCGCGCCGACGGTACCGGCCGAGATAAAGACCTTCATCACATGCAAAGCCAATACCGCGAACCTGTGTTTTCGCAGGGCGTACGTCGTGAATGCGCCGTGAATGACTGCGTTTAAGTTTAACCTGAGAGCTCGAGCGTCACCTCGGCCGGACAGCACAGGTCGTCGCGCTGATTGAAGATCGCGATCTCAAGATCCACCAGGTGACGCAGGGTGTCACCGGCCTTCTCCAGTCGCTTGTCGACGACCCGGCCACGACCGACCATGGAGTCGCCCGCGTACACGGAGCCAAGCATCGACACCTTGCGCCGCACCACGCGACTGTAGGGTCCGGCCCAGTCGGTTGCAATCCGGTCGATGAAACCCGCCAGATGCATCGTGTTCACGAAGATCGAAGGGTGCCCGTGGCTTTGGGCGTATGCAGGATCATAGTGGCCGGGAAAATAATCCCACGTCGCACCCGGATTCATCACCACACGCTGATAGCTGATCACGTCGACGACCTCCGCGAGATCGGTCGGCACCGCAACATCGGTCCACAACAGCCTGCGGTATGAATTCATGACGACCCCGTTGGCGTGAAGCGGAACAACGTGTTTTGGTTCGTCGCAAGCAGCGTTCCGTCGGCCCGGTAATAGCTGTCGCAGGTCTCGACGAAATGGCCGACGCCGACCTTCGTCCGCTTCTCGGGGGATACCGCTACCACTTCCTCGACGACATTGAGGCGGTCCCCCTCGAGGATCGGCGCCACGAGTTCGACGTCGTTGGACGCGTTGATGAACGTGGTGCCAGGCAGCGGAACACGGATCGCGATCGACGGGACGGGTTTCTCGCCGTCGGGTAGCCACGGCGGCGGGATGAGCCAACCCATCAGCAACGCGGGCGGTGCGACGAGGCCACCCCACACCTCCGATGCGAACTCGGCATCCCAGTACGCCGGGTTACCGTCCTGCACCATCGACGCGAAGTGCTGAATGCGTGCCGCACTGACCGCCGTACCCGCGAATCTCGGTTCGCTGCGCACGCCCACCATGCGCAGAGCGTCTTCGTATGTGCCGAACGCGAATTCGTAGCGAATGGCCTGCGTCACGGTCGGGTCACCGGCTCATACCGGCAGCGCGTCTTTGCTTGGCACGGCATCCCATTCGAGTTCGCGCGAGGTGAAGTACCAGCCGCCCCGTTCGTAGATGAGCTTGTCATGGTAAACGCCGGTGGCGCGGAGTTCGGCTCCGACGTACAACAGCGCGACGCAATTCTGCGTGGCGTCGACGCCGTCGACGGCGATCTCGTGGTCGACGGTGACCAACCGTTGCCCGTTGCCGCCGTCGAAGGCCTCACGCAGGTTTGCGAACGTTTCACCCGCACGGGTGACCGTCGCGCCCGCGTGGCGGAACGTCGCAACCCAGCCGCCGAAATCTCCCGCCGAGAACAGCCGGTTGTGCCGGGCGTTCAGGTTCAGGATTGCCGCCCGCCCCGTCACGCCTGCGAGCACGAACTCCTGCTGGTAGGTCATCGTCATAATGCTTCTCCCGTTCTAACGACTGAGTACGTAGCCGTGATCCTCGCGGTCCCATGCGGCTTCGCCGAGACCCCTCTTGCGCAGCAGGTCCTTGCGGACCCGCCCGATGACGTTCTTCGGTATCTCGTCGAGAACCTCCAGATACCGCGGAACACAGAAATAGGGCATCCGCGCAGAGCAGAAGTCCAGGAGTTCGGCGGGGTCGAGCTGCGTGTCTGGGGCCAGCGTGACGACGACCAGGATGTCGTCCTCGCCCAGATCGCTCGGCACGGCAACCGCGGCGGCCTCGCGTACAGCGGGATGACCCATCACCGTCGTCTCGACCTCGACCGACGACACGTTCTCACCCCGCCGTCGAAGTGAGTCCTTCGCCCGGTCTATGTAGGTCAGGTTGCCGTCGTCGTCGAAGGCGCCGAGATCACCGGTCCGGAACCACTCCTCGTGCGGTGTCACTTCGAGCTTCGAACCGACCAGGGCATAATCGACGTAACCCATGCTCATCGCGTTGGTCACCGTTGGCCTGCAAGCGATCTCACCGACGGCACGCGTCGGCAGCGACTGTCCGTCACCGTCGACGATACGTACGTCGAAGGCGGGATTCAGCTGCCCCGAGGTTCCGGGAACGCCGTCCTCGGAGACGCGCTTGAAAGCGATCGGAAACGCCTCGGTCATGCCGTACATCGTGACGATCTTCGCTCCGTAGCGCTCTTCGATGCCGCGGTAGATATCCGCGGAGATGGGTGCCGCAGAGATGAACCTCAGCGGGAGCTGCGAGTCACGCGCGTCGGGCGGCTGATTCCACAACATCGACACCATGGCGCCCGCACCCGCGAAACCCGCAGCCTCGCAGGCGCGTATGTCGTCCCATACCTCGGTCGGCCGGAAGGCTGCCGACAACACCGTCGTCGAACCGAGGAGCATCGGAATCAGCACCGATGGTGCGGCGCTCAGATGGAACAACGGCATGGCGCTCCATACGACGTCGCCCGCGGCCAGCTCCCACGCCGACGCCACCCCTGCCGCGGCACAGAACAGGTAGTGCCAAGTCGTGGCAACCGCCTTCGACGGCCCTGTCGTGCCGGAGGTGAAGAAGAGCGCACCCAGCTCGTCCGGGCCTGCCGGCTCGGCGGCGGGCGGTGTGCGCGGTGCGGTCTCCAGCGTGTCGGCCAGCGAATCGCCGACCACCAGAACGGTTCTGACGGTTTGCACTCGATCGATGATCTCGTCGAGACGTGTTTGGCGTTCCGCATCGGTGATGACGACCTTGGCGCGCGCCAGGCGCAGTGCATGGACGAGAAACTCGTCCTTGTTGGCGACGTTCACCGCCGCCGCCACCGCCCCGATCCGCGCTGCACCGAGCCAGAAGTACACCCACTCGGGGCACGTCGCCGTGAACAGCGCAACGGTGTCACCCCTCGTGACACCGTTGTCGGCCAGCACATTCGCGGCCGCGCACGAGCGGTCCCGCATCTGCGCGAACGTCACCGGCGTCCCGGCGACGGACATCATCACGCGATCACCGAACTGCTCGGCGCGCAGATCCAGCACGTCCGGAATCGTGAAGCGCTCGACACCGAACTGCGACGGGCCGATCGGCCCGTCCGGCCTGCCGTCGTCAGGCACCCGCCGCCGCCGGGTCCGGTTCACCCGTGGCGGTGTACCCGAAGTCGATCGGCGACGGCTCCTCACTCGGGTAGAACCGGTGTGCCCAACGCCGAAGGGCGGCGTAGTCACGAGCCTCCTCCGGCGCCAGATTGGGCTTCTCCAAGTACTTCATGTTCTCCCAGGTGAAGAAGTCCTGTTTGATGACTTCCTGTTGCAGCGCAAGGAATTTCGCGGCGCGGCCCGCAGGCTTGTCGCCGGTGTCGCCGTCTTCGCGAACCGAAGCCTGCGTGTAGAAGTAGTCGGTGTAGTCCTCATCGACCGGGGTCTGACCGGTGACCTCGATGGTAGCGACGAGTTCCTTGGGGAAGCGCACGATGCCGAGCCCGAGCGAGTAATTGTCGTAGATGATGTTGGCGTCGACGGGCCCGTCGGGCGTGAGCCATGTCGACGCGCGACCGCCACCGAAATTGGCGGTCACCGTCGCATGCAGGTGGTAGCCGTTGGCGTCGAACGACGTCGTGTTGGCGGCGCTGTCGGCCTTGTGGACGAACTGCACGTGATACGGATCGGCCGCGTTCTCGATGATCATCTGCGCGTGCACCTTGACCCGGTTGAGCATTCGGGAATGCGGGTGCAGCGGGTAGTAGTCATCGGTTTCCAGTTCCGGCAGCACCGGCGGCTGCCAGTACGGCGCGCGGCCGTGGCGTTCGTGCCACACGACGATGAACCCGTACCACTCCTGTGCGGGGTAGGACTTGATCCGCACGTTCTGTTTGCAGCCGATCTTGCTGTACGGGATCAGCGCGTTGGTGCCGTCTCCGCGCCACTGCCAGCCGTGCCAGGGACAGACGATGTGCTCGCCCTCGACGGTCCCGCCGACGCCTATGTTCGCGCCGAGGTGCAGACAGTATGCGTCGAGCACGTTGACCTTGCCGGACTTGGTGCGGAACATGACCAGTTCCTCGCCGAAGTAGTGCGCCCGCTTGACCTGACCGGCTTCCAGCTCCGAGGAGAAACCGACGATGAACCAGCCCGTCGGGAAGCGGTAGGTCGACAGGCCGATACCGCTGGGACCGAACTCACGTTCCGACGGATCGATGGTGGGATCGTCGATCGTGTTCGTCATGCCGTCTCCGTCCGCACATATTTCGCCAGGTCAGACCCTGTCCCCAGGCTATTGTTACTATTTTAAGCATTCTAGGTCAAGGACAGCCAAACCCAGGAGTCCTGGCGGACGAGAGGAGCACGAAATCGATGGGGCCCACGACCACGCCAGTCGACTTGTCCGATTCCACATTGTGGCGGAACGGTTTTCCCGACGAGCTGTTCGCCGACCTGCGACGGGATCGGCCCCTGTTTCACCACGAGCTGACCGACGGCGTGGCCAAGACCGTGAAACGGGACTTCTGGATGGCCACCAAGCATCGGCACGCCCAGCGCATTCACCGCGACACCGACTCCTTTACCGCAACGGACGGCCCGCTCATCCAGGGTGTGGGTGTCGTGGGTTCGGCGCCGACGATCATCAACATGGATCCGCCCGACCTGCTCAAGCGGCGGCGGGTGCTGTCGCACGCGTTCACGCCCAAAGCGATCGGCAAGCTCGAGGACGGGATTCGCACACGCGCCGCGGCGATGGTCGAGCGCCTGCTCACCGCCGGTGGCGGTGACTGGATCGACGATGTGGCCGACGTACTGCCGATGTCGGTCATCGGCGACATCATCGGAATCCCCGACGACGATCGGCCGGAGATCTTCGACACCCTCGACAAGATCCTCAAGGTCGCGTCGTCCGAAGACCCGGTGGCCCAGCAGAACGCGATGGAACTGTTCGGGAAGATCTTCACCTATGCGCATCAGCTCACCGCCGAGAAGCGGCGCAATCCCACCGATGACATCTGGAGCACGCTGACGTCCGCTGTCGTCACCGACGAGAACGGCGAGCAGCTGTCGATCCCTGCCAATGAGTTGGAGATCTTCTTCTTCGTCATCGCCTTCGCAGGCAGTGACACCACCAAGAACGCGCTGGCGTCCGGACTTCAGGCATTCGTCGCCAACCCCGAACAGATCGTGCGCTACCGCGAGGACGAGGCCGTCCGGTCGAGCGCCGTCGAGGAGGTGCTGCGCTGGGCGTCGCCGGTCACCTTCTGGACGCGCAGCACAAAGGTCGACGTCGAGATGGACGGAATCACAATCCCGAAGGGCGAGCGGGTGGTGGCGATGTTGCGCTCGGCCAATCGCGACGAGGAGATATTCACCAACCCGTTCGCGTTCGACATCGGCAGGACGGAGAACCCGCACGTGACATTCGGCGGCGGTGGACCGCACCATTGCCTCGGCGCCATGCTTGCCCGCGCCGAGATTCGCGCGGTGCTCGACGAATTGCTGTGCCGCGCAGACGACATCAGCCTCGGCATCCCGAAGGTCGCCTACCCGAATCTCACCAACAACATGACGATCTTCGACGGGATGCCGATCTCACTGAAGCGCCGGTGAAATCACGCGCCTTTCGGTCGGGTTCCGATGACACCGTCGGCGGCAAGCCGGTCGAGATCGGCCGCGGTCAGCCCACACAGCTCCGTCAACACCTCTTCATTGTGCTGACCTAGCGTCGGTGGAGTGCGACGCAACCAGCGCTGTGTGCCGTCGAGGCGAGTGAATGGCGGGCATGGGTACAGGCCTTCGCCGGTCCGCGGATGCTCTAGCCTTTCGAAGAACCCGCGATGGATCAGCTGGGGGTTCTGCGTCACCAGTGACGGCGAGATCACCACTGCCGCCGGAATACCGGCCTCTGCAAGCCTTTCCGCGGCCGCGTCGGCGTTCTGGGTGGTCAACCACTGCTTGATATCGACGTGGTGATCGCCGATGACTTCGGCCAGCGCATTGCGGTGAGCGTCGGTGCGCACGCTCACCGCGATCCAGTCGTCCTCACCCGCGCACCGGTAGACGTCTTGCTCCGCCTCGGTGTGACCGCGGTTTCCCCGCCGCTCCATGACCGAGCCGAACACCTCGAATTCCATCGTCTGAACGGCGGTCACGTTCAGCACCGTCTCGATCATCGGCACCTCGACGAGCTGGCCGCGGCCCGTGCGATCGACGAACTCAAGCGCCGCGAGCGTCGCGAAAGCCGCATGCGCTCCGGCAAGTGGATCGCAGGCACCGCGCGGTGCGACGGGGAGGCCGTCGGGCAGACCCGTCACCCAGGCCAGCCCGGCGATCTGCTCCATCGTCGGCGCGAAGCCGACGCGATCGCGCCACGGACCGGTCAATCCGAACGCAGGCATCCGCACCACGACTGCTCTCGGGTTGAGTTCAAGCAGCGCATCCGCTCCGAGCCCGAACTGGTCCATCACCCGCGGCGAGAAATTCTCGATGACCACGTCGGCTTGCCGCACCAGTTCCCTGACCAGCCGCAGCCCATCCGCGGACTGCAGGTCGAGGGTGACCGACCGTTTGTTGGTGTTCATCGCATGGAACACCCAGCCGTACTCCCACCAGTCGTCGACGTCGGTGCGCATACCGCCGGAATAGCGAATGCCGTCCGGCCGCTGGATCGACTCGATCTTGATGACGTCGCAGCCGAACGCCGCAAGCGAGTTCGACGCGGCAGGCCCGGCCCAGAACGCCGTGAAGTCCACCACCCGCACCCCGGCGAGCGGCGATTCGGCAGGGCGGGTGCGCGGTTCGGATTCCCTTGGCTCCCAGGGGGAGACACCGTCGTCCTGCCCCACCGAGGGAGCGGTGCCGACCGACGCTTGGCCTGCGATCGACATGAGCCACGGTGCGCGCGGCTGCCGGAAGCCTGCGGGGTTGTCGATGTAGACGCCGCGGGTAGCCAGGTGATCCATGTCGGGGATGGTCGAGCCGTTGCCCAACGGAGCCAGCGGCAATCGGAACAGCTGGCCGAGTTCGACGATTTCGGCGACAGTGCGCTCACGCATCCACGGGTCGAGCCGCTCACGGATCCAATCGCGGAAGTCCCATCGCCCGATCTGGAACCGAAGCTGGGCAATCTCGGTGAACTCCGGGCAGTCGACCATCGCGGCGAAGTCGAGCCACTGCTGGCCGGTCACCATGCTGATGCCGACGTAACCGTCCTTGGCAGGTTCGATCGACGGCACCTCGACCGAACGCTTGACCGGGGGCCTCTGCAGCAGCTGCGAGTGCAGCCATTCGCTGCTCTGCATCAACGTGATCGCTTCGAGCATGGACATGTCGAGGTGGCCGCCAGGTCCGCCGACCGCGACGCGACGGCGCAGCGCCATCGCGCCGTAGGCGGCCCACGCCCCGCCCATGTACTCACCCAGCTCGCCGCCGATCGAGATCGGCGGACCTGCGGGGTCCCCGCGAAATCCGGTGAGCCCCGACGCGGCCTGCAGAGTGAACTCGGTCGCTGACCGTTGCGACCACGGACCCGTCCAGCCGAAGTCGGAGATCGTCACAACCACACACTCGGGTCTGGCCTCGACCAGCCGTGCCGGATCGAACCCTCGCTCGGCGGCGGTGACGCGGTCCGCGGTGACGATCACGACGTCGGCCCAGGCCAGCAGCTCGTCGGAAACGGTTGTCACGCTGCGCTTTCCGGCGGACAGATAGCTGAACAGCGGCGAATCGTCGCCGTCAGCAAGCTCACCGCCGGTTGCGGTGAAGCGGCGCAGCGGATCACCCGAGGCGGGCTCGACCTTCACCACGTCGGCGCCCGCGTCGACCAGCAGCTTGCCGCAGTAACTACCCGCGATACGGTCGCTGACCTCGACGACGCGCAGATCATCGAGCGGAGTGGGTGCTCCGTCGCTCACGCGCTCAAACCTCCCGGGGCCGGTTTCTTTGCCATCTTAGTAACTTTTGTCGGATAGCCACCCCGTAGACCCCAGGTAGCGCGCCTATCGCTGTTAACATTGCCAGGAAATGACAACACTGGGAATCGGCCCCGAGGCCCGTCGCCGGCTCGGCGCCCGCAGGACGGCCGAAATCGTCGCCGACGAACTCCGTCGTCAGATCATCGACGGGGAGCTCTCCGACGGCGACCTGTTGCCGCGCCAGGAAGTGCTCGTCGAACAGTTCAACGTCAGCCTGGTGTCGCTGCGGGAAGCCTTGCGAATCCTCGAAACCGAGGGTCTGGTCTCGGTCCGCCGCGGCAATCGAGGTGGCGCCGTGGTGCACGCCCCTGCCAAGGCGAGTGCGGCCTACATGATCGGGCTGCTGCTGCAGAGCGACACCGTGCCGCTTGCCGACCTGGCAACCGCGCTGCAGGAGCTCGACCCCATGTGCACGGCGCTCGCGGCGAAGCGACCGGACCGCGGGGAGACGCTCGTCCCCAAGCTCAAAGAGATCAACGAGCTGATGGCCGAGCACATCGAGGACGGCGCGAAGTTCACCGAGATCGGCGGCCAGTTCCACGACGAGATCATTCGTGGCTGCGGCAACCACACGATGATCGCGGTGGTCGGCAGCCTCGAGACGCTGTGGTCCGGCCACTTGAACATGTGGGCAAAGGAAACGGCGGCGCGCGGGGAGTACCCGTCGATGAGCAAGCGCCGCATCGCGTTGCAGATTCACACCAAGCTGACGGATGCGATCGAGGCCGGTGACGCGGAACGCGCCCGCAAGCTCGCCGCCCGCCACATCGGCGACACTCAGACATACTTCAGCGCGGGTGATCCCGAGCAGCGGATCGTGGCGCTGTCACCGCAAGCCCTGGCCCGTCGCCAGCGCTGAAAGGTGCTGTGTGCGTACGGCGTTGATCACCGGTGGCAGTGGAGGCATCGGCAAGGAGTGTGGCCGCAAGCTCGCTGAGCTCGGCTACGACGTCGTGCTCACCGCTCGGCGTGAGGAACCGCTGCGCGCCGCCGCCGAGGAAATGGGGGCGCGGTATGTGGTCGCCGACGCCAGCGACCCGGAAAAGTTCGCACCTGCAGTCGAGGCTGCAGGCGACGTCGACCTGCTCGTGCACGCGTCCGGCGTCCTCGGCGGAACCTACGCCCGCAAGCAGACTTTCGAGCAGTGGCGGGAGACAATCTCGGCCAACCTCGACTCGTGCTTCGTCGTCACCTCCGCGGCGCTGCCGAGAATGAAGGAGGGCTCGCGGTTCGTGTTCATCTCGTCGTCGGCCGCACACGAGCCGATGATGGCGAGGACGGCGTACTCCGCATCGAAGGCGGGCATGAACGCGTTCGCCGCCGCATTGGCCCAAGAGGTCGACCGCGACGGTATCAACGTTCACATCGTGACGCCGGGACCCGTCGAAACCGAGATGCTGCAAGATGTTCCGTTCGAGATGTGGGCGATACGGGCCGCCGACGTGGCCGACGCCGTCGCCTGGCTGGACACCCTGGACCCGTCCGTCGACCTGCCGGAGATCAGGCTGCACGCGATAACCCGGGGCCCGTCGGCGCGGGCACCGATCGTCCCCGTCGAAGTGGAGCGCCGCACCTCCCGCACCAAGTGAATCCGGCGCGCTAACCCACCGTGAG
>CADEGF010000014.1:115915-123419 GCA_902826815.1 uncultured Mycobacteriaceae bacterium | reverse complement strand
GCGAACGACGCCTGCACGACTCGCAGATGGCCCGCTGCCCGCTCTCCTCCAATCAGCTCTGCCCGCAAGAGCGCTGCTTGTTTCACCACTTCCAGGTCGTGCGGGAAGCTGACCACGCTAGCAAGAACCGCGTCGAACAGATTCTCCGACTCCGGCCGCCGAGCCAAAGCCTCAGCCAACCATCCCAATTGCGACTCGTAGTCCTCGAAGAGCACCGCTTCTTTTGTCGGGAAGTGCCGGAAGAACGTGCGCTCCGTGACGCCAGCCTCCGCGGCCAGTTCCGTCACCGTGACATTCGCGAATCCGTCTAGCTTGAATCGCTCCAACGCCGCGCGCCGCAGCGACTCCTTCGTCGCCCGACTGCGCTGCTGATGCAGATTGACCGGTGCTGCCATAGTCCCGAAAGCGTATCCCACAAATTAGTCAGTTCCGACATAATTGCGTCAGCACTGACATAACCTGTCGACTCATGAGTGATTATGACGCGATCGTCGTTGGCGCCGGACACAACGGACTCACCGCCGCCGCCCTCCTCCAACGCGCGGGCCTCAAGACGCTCATCCTCGAGGCCAACACCTACGCCGGCGGCATGGCCGCCACCGTCGAACTCATCGACGGGTTCAAGTACGAGATCGCCGGGTCCGTACAGTTCCCCACCCCGAGCGAGATCACCAAGGACCTCGGCCTGGACACCCTGCCCACCGTCGACGCCGACGTCATGTCGGTCAACATCGGCGAGGCTGGCGAAGAAGCCATGATCTTCTACCGCGACCCCATGGAACTCATGACCCACCTCGCCGAGAAGCACGGCATGGACGCCGTCACTGGCATGGCTGAACTCATCGCCTGGAGCCAGGGCCCCGCAAAAGCACTCGGCCGCTTCGACGTTCGCCAACCACCCAAGACCATCGACGAGATGTACGCCTGCGCCGCCAACGAGACCGAACGTCGCGCCATCCACGAGACCCTCTTTGGCTCCGCCATGGACGTCATCGACCGCTACCTGCCCGACAAGAAGAAGCACGCCGTCATGCGCGGCATGCTCGCCTTCCTGGCCATCAACTCCACCTACCGCGGGCCCTACACCCCCGGCAGCGCCACCTGCTTGGCCTTCGCCCTCGCCGTCCCCGAAGAAGGCGGGCAGATGATGACCAAACTCGAAGGCGGCATCGGCGCCCTCGCCGAACACCTCAAAGAGATGTTCGAAAGCCGCGGCGGCGAGATCCGCTACCGCACCAAGGTCGAGCAGATCCTCGTCAACGGAGACAAGGTCACCGGCGTACGCACCAACCACGGCGAAACGATCAGCACGCCCGTCGTCGTCTCCAACCTGTCACCCGATACCACCCTGGCCGAACTCGTTGGCGCCGATCATGTCTCGGCGCAGGTGCTCGACCGGCTCAAAGGGCGCGACCACCGGGCTTCCTTCGTCCAAATGCACTTCGCGCTCGATGGCCTGCCCGAATTCGCCCCACCGTACGAGTTTCTCAACGAGCCCGGCATGCAACCGTCCGTCGGCATCTTCGGCTCACCCGAAGAGCAGCAGCGGCAGTGGGAGAACGCCTGCCGCGGCATCGTTCCCGACAATCCATCTCTCGGCATGCAAATCCCGTCGGTGCACGACACCGGCATGGCGCCGCCCGGCATGCACGCCGCCAGTGCCTACGCGTACGCGTTCCCAGTAGAAACCCCGCGCGACCAACACGGCCACCTCAAGAACGAGATGGCCGACCGTGTCGTCGACAAGATCAGCCGCTACGCCCCCAACTTCAAGGACATCCAGATCCGGCATATCACCTTCGCGCCCTACCACATGAACACGATGTTCGGCGCTCCCGGCGGCGACTTCTGCCACGGACTGTTACACCCGGACCTCATGGGCCCAAACCGGCCCGACCCCAAGGGTTTCCGCGACCTTCCCATCGGCATAGATGGCCTGTACCTTGGCGGCGCCGGTTGCCACGGAGGTCCAGGAATCACCTTCATCCCCGGCTACAACGCCGCGTATCAAGTGCTGGACGATCTGGCGTAAGTGTTTGTGTCTCAGGGCATCCTCCGCTTCGTGACAGCCCACTGCAGACCGCTGAGAAAGTTTCCGGTCCTCAAGATCCCAAGATCGGCTCGCGGACTTTCAGTTCGGCGCGCCGATGGTCGCCTGTCGCCGCATTTCGCGCAGCCTTCGATCCAATGCCTCCAGTGGAACTGTCATTCGCATAACGACGTCCTCGACCTCCTCGACGTTGGGCTTGGCGTTGGCATCCGCTGCTGGAGCCGATATACGGTCGAGCTGCCGTTGCGCGTCATCGATGTTCACCTCCAATCCGGGATCCTTGTGCCTTCGCCTGAGGCCGACGTCGTCGCGGATCCGCGTCAACAGGCTTCGAATCTCGAAGGGCAGTTTCGGATCCTCGCTGGAGGACAGCTCCTCCACTTTTCTGCGAATCTGCCCAAGGAGGCTCTGCGCCTCCAAGATTGACGGGTCCGACGAGTATGTAGATTCGGCCGCAGAGACGTACTGCCCGATATCTCCGGCGTTCAACAGCGGTGCAGCGGGGCCATGAACGTAGTCCACGAACTGGGACGGAATTGCGACTTTGACACCCGATAGCCAGACAGACGGTGGAGGCTGCGCCTCACTGAGTGCTGCTCGCAATGTCTTCTGAAACAGCTGCGGATCAGCCGCAAGCTGGTCATAGAGTTCCCGCCAGTCGGGGCGAAAGCCGAGGCACTGTAAAGCGAGGACGACGTTCGGATTGAGTGCACCTTGTAACCGTGGTGCCAGCATCTTCATCTGCATTATGTAGGTGTTGATCAGGCGCTTGATCTCCCGCGGGTTGACGGTGTTGTCGCCGGAGGCGAAGGCGAGGTGCGCCCGAACGTTCCAATTGAAATCATCCAGCTGTTCCGGATGAAAATCCGCGTTGAGTGAGACGGAATTGAGGTACTCACGCAGCTGACCGCTAACAATCCTTGGCAAGGTGAACGGCACCTGAAAGATCTTCTTGATGTAGTCGGTCCCGCTAACCGGCGCTTCCGACGCGGCGGCGAAGTCGCGTTGCTCGAGTCGGTCTTGCTCGGCGTACTTATGGAGTACGGCAAGCTCGGCGATAGCGTGGTCGAGGCCTACGACGAACACAAAACCCTCGACATCGAAGAAAAGTTTCATCGACTCGAGTACATCA
Source organism: uncultured Mycobacteriaceae bacterium (assembly GCA_902826815.1). GTDB lineage: Bacteria > Actinomycetota > Actinomycetes > Mycobacteriales > Mycobacteriaceae > Mycobacterium. Next base: position 120,237 of record CADEGF010000014.1, on the reverse strand, counting down.
AGTGCGTTCGACGGCAGGCACCGGTCGAGGTCGTCTACGAAGACTACGATGCGGCGCGACCCTCCGTCCGAGTAGTCGGAGATCGCTTGGCGCAGCATGACAAAAGCGGCGTGGTAAAACGAAAGCGGGTCGCTCGCCTTGACCTCGCCTGACTGCAGCGCCTCAATAGTTGTCGCAGGCTCCCAAGTTGCCTCTACCCCTACCACCTTCGCCGAAAGCTTGACTCCTGCCAGGAAGGCGCGTCCGGCCCGGGCCACCGCCTCGGCTGCGCGCCGAGTCGGTGAGACTGCTCCTTCTCCAGTTAGCGATTCCGCGATCGCCCGCCGATCCAACTCTTCACGGAGCACATCTAGCAGCGGAACGATGAGGTGCTCCTCTTTCTCATAACGCCATGCGGTGAACCACACGGTCACGATGTCGCCCTGGCGGCGCAGCCGACTTTCCATCGCACGCATGAGCGTGGTTTTGCCCGAGCCCCAAGTACCGAAAATTCCGACGGCGAATTCAGCGCGACTGTGCGCGACGATGCCCGCGAGCGCATCCGCGTACGCGTCGAAGCCAAGACCCGGGATCTGCGCCGGATCGTCTAAGAGAATGGTGAAATCGGCATAGCCCATGCCAAACTCCTCGCGTCCTGATGTTGACACTTGGAACGCTAAGCCGTGTTCGAAGAACCGTCAGCCCATTTGCAGAGCTGTCACTGCGGACTGTATTTCCACAGTCGAGAACTCCGCGGTTCGTGCGCAGGCCAGCCTCGTTGCCGCGCCGACGAACGCGTGGCGGAACGTGGATTTAAAGGCCTGGTGCTTGGCTGTTGATCCGACACCATCTGCCCAGTGATTGGTGCGACAGCCCGACATCTACGCGCGATGCCCACTGCGCATGACCGCTTCAAGTCGGCGCCGAATAACTATTCGAGGCGGTGAGCGTCTCGAAATCCGGGGAACCGCCCGAGAGCTTTACGGTCGATTTCAGTCCTCCCCCCACCTCGACCACATGCGCTTGCACGCCGGCAGCCGCAATGAGCTCCAACGGCCCGCTATCCGCCGTCGAGTCCGTCACCAGATGGTCAATCTGACTGAGCGGCACCATCTTTGCCAAATTCACCTTCTCGAACTTCGACCCGTCCACATGCACGATGACCCGCTGCGCATTCGCCGCCATCGCCATCGACGTGCGCAATTCCGCCTTGTCGAACGTCGTCGCCCCCACCTCCGCCGACATTCCACCCGTCAGCGCCTGCCGCCTGCGGACCCGCCGGCACCAACGCCGCCGCCTGCTGCGCGATGGCTTCTGCCGAAGGAAGGGCTCTGACCGATTACTGCAGCCGATTTGGACAACTTTCAGGGTCAATACTGGGCCGCCTGAGTCTCTCGACATCAACACCGACGACCATCCCGAGCGGGGCTACCACTTCCCGTCGGTGACGGCGTCGGGGTTGACCCCGCCGAGTGCGATCACTGCGTTCGGGTCGACGGCCACGAACGGATCCTCTTCGATGCCAAGCTTTTTGCCGACACTCTTGACCTTGGCCAAGATGTCGGATGAGGCGAGGCCGTGGGCGTCAGCATCATAAAGATCGAACCACGGCAGACCGGCGCGCACATAGGCGTCCCGGTCGACCGGCGTCGGCGGCGGCACCTCTCCGGTGATGGCTGTCCACCGCGCGGCCGAGCACAAGTGGACGAACACCCGCCGGGCACCGCTCTCGTCGTAGTCCGAAAGCGGGCGATCATCGGCATACACCTCCTGCCGCATCCGCCCTCCGGCGCCCAGTCCCATGCTCGCACCCATCGGCGCCGGGAGCGGGCCGCCGTCCAGCCCGTCCGCGCAGACCCCCGGTACCACTGCTGCCTGCGCGGCGCGCCACGCTGCAAGCGCCTGCTCGGTCAGACCGACGGTCCGCAGCTGCACCCCACCATGGGTCTCCTGCCCAGTGACCTGTCCTTCAACCGTCGCGCCCGAACCGAGCGGCACGGCGACGAACTGGCGGATGAACCCGTCCCCCGCATTGATGCCGTCCAGCCACGGCTGATCGGGCAGCGCAACGTAATTCTGCGGGTCACCAACGAGGTGCTCAATCCACGGCAAGCCGCTGACCGCGCACACCTTCCCCGTACCAACCTGCAGAGCAGTGGGTTCGGAAGCGCCGAACGACAGCCACATTGCCTCACGCTGGTAGATCGGCAACATGACCCCGCCGCGAGAAAGCCACTCGGCCGGCACGGTGTCCGGGTAGTCCGCGACCCGCCGCAGCGGAAATCGGCCCAGTCCGGGCGGCAGCGGATGCAACCCCGTCTCCGGGATTCGCAACGTCCGCTGAAACTCCACCGTCACCGGACCCAGCACCAGCTGGTCCCTGACGATCTCTACCGGCGCCCTGTCCGTCATGACTACCTCCATCTCGGTGTACGCCGATATGGATAGCACCAGGCACCGACACCTCAAGATCGCGCCAAGACCTCGGCTGACCACCGCTCGTCATCCAGATGCCACCATCGCGTGGCACGCATACTCGGCCGCCCCCACGGCGCCGTCTTCTCGGCCCAACTGACACGTACCGATGACCAGTCCCCGCGTCGCAGCCGGCCGCGCGTGCTCGTACACCCGTTGTCGTACTGCGGAAAGCACGACGTCCTCCGCGCCGCGGATTCCCGTCGAGATGAATACTGCAGCCGGATTCAAGATCGTCACCAATCCCGCGATCGCATAGCCGACATGCCTGCCCGCCGCTCGCAGCATCGCCGTCGTCTCCGGATCCTCCAACTGAGCGGCCTGCCCGATCGTATCGAGCGACAACGGCCCCGACTTCCGCAACCGCGCCAGTGCAGGACTCTGCTTCGTCTTCGCCATCGCGTCGGCCTCGCGCACCAACACCGGCGCCGACACCATCGCCTCCAGGCATCCCCTGTTGCCGCACGCGCACACCGCTTCGCTGGCCGGGTCGATGCACACGTGCCCGATGTCACCGGCGTATCCGTCGCTGCCCCTTGCCAACTCGCCGTTGACCACCAACCCGCATCCCACGCCACTGCTCACCTTGACGACCGCGTACGTCCGAAGACCCGATGCCGGCCCACGCCTGGCCCGTTCCGCAACCGCCAGGACGTTGACGTCGTTCTCCGCATATGCCGGTACCCCGAACCGCCGCGCAAAGTGCGCGGCTATCGAGACGCCTGCCCACCGCGGCAGCGTCGGCGGTGGTTCGGACACCTGGCCCACGTTGTCGATGTCCGCGGCAATCGACACCCCGATCAGCCGCAGCACACTGCCCGCCTTGGCCACCTCCGCCTTCATCGCCGCATCGATCGCCTTCAGCGTCTGCGCAGGTTCCCACGGCTGCTCGCATTCCACGCTGCGCCGTGCCACCACCGTCCCGTCGAGGTGCAACAGCACCAGTGACACGCCGCCCGCATCGATATCCACCCCGGCGACAACACCGAATTCGTCGTTGCCCAGCCTCAACTGCGCCGCGCGCCGACCGCCAGTCGATGCCGTCGACGATTCCTCTCGCGCAACCCTTTTCGCCACCAGGTGGGCCACCTCGGGCGACAGGCGTGAGCGACTGACGTCCAGCAGATCCGTCAGCTCCGAGCGCGCCAGCGGTCCATGGGTGTGCAGCGCCGAGACCACCCGGCGCTGCAGCGACGACAGCCGAACCAGTTCCGTCATAGATCGACGTAAGTTGTTGTAGACATCGACGGAAGGGTCTCATAGCGTCAGTGACGTCAGCAAGACCCAACGTTGCGAGGGATGTCATGAGGCTCGGCTTCTACACCGACTACAGCCGCGAAATCGCCCAGTTCGCGCAGGACACAGGCTTCACGTCAATGGAGCTCTCCGCCTGGCCGCAGTCGTCACTCAACGCCGACGCCGTCACCGACGAGCGGATCAAGGAGATCCGCGCCGACCTCGACAGCCGCGGCATTGCGATCTCGGCGCTGGGCTATTACCCCAACTACCTCACCGCGGATGCGGCCGAAGCCGCCGAATACAAGCGCTACTTCCGCAAGGTGATGCAGCTCGCCGACCGCATGGAGGTCCCCTCCGTCTGCACGTTCGTCGGCATGACACCGGGGTGGACCGTCGAGGCCTGCATGGAGCCCTTCACCGACCTGTTCACCGAATTCTGTTCCGAAGCCGAGGATCTCGGTATCCGTATCGGCATCGAGAACTGCCCGATGCTCAACCACAAGGACCGCACCGGCGAGAACCTGGCCTTCAGCCCCGAAATCTGGAAAGCCATGTTCGACGCCGTCCCCTCGCGCGCCCTCGGCCTGGAGATCGACCCGTCACATCTGGTCTTCCTCGGCATCGACTAC
>CADEGF010000014.1:79880-115815 GCA_902826815.1 uncultured Mycobacteriaceae bacterium | reverse complement strand
CGCCCTCGGCCTGGAGATCGACCCGTCACATCTGGTCTTCCTCGGCATCGACTACATCCAGGCGATCAAAGATTTCGGCGACCGCATCGTGCATTTTCACGCCAAAGACATCGACATCGACGAACACAAGCGCGGCGTCCTCGGGTTCTACGGCCAGGCGTTCGGCGACCTGCAGGGGTTCGGCAACGGATGGTGGCGCTTCCGCGCGCCGGGCTGGGGCGTGATCGACTGGCACAAGGTCATCACCGCGCTCACCGAAGTCGGCTACGAAGGCAACATCGACATCGAGCACGAGGACGAGGTGTTCGCCGCCGCAGCCCTATCCAAGATCGAAGGCGAAGCCGACATCGTCGAGATGCTCGGAAAGGAGCCCAACGCACTGGTATTGGGCTACCGCTACCTCGCTCCGATGATGCCACTCGACTCATCCGAACTGTTGCCCCACTAACCCAGGAGTCGCTGTGAACATCAGACGCGTCATCGCCGTCGCGGCCGTCGGAATCCTTGCCTCGACCGGCTTTTCCGCCTGTAGCAGCAATGGCAGCGACAGTGCGTCGGGCACCACAAGCACCGGCGTACCGTCGGAACCGCCCGCCAAACCTGACCGCCTCGTCATCCGGATCTGGAGTGGCGACCAGGAGAAGGTTTACGCCGACACCGCCGCCAAGAAGTTCACCGCCGACACCGGCATCCCGATCGTCTGGGACACCACCGACGAGGCCGTGAGCTACGCCAAACTCAACCAGGAGATCTCCTCCGGGCAGCGGCCGTCGGCCGACGCCAGCTTCAACGCCCAACAGCGCGCATACACCAATGCCGCACGCGGATGGACGATTCCGATCGATCCGCAGCTCGCCCCGAACCTCGCCAAGGCGACCGCCGAGACCGCCGCGCCCCCGGATCACAAACAGGGTGACCCCTGGACGTACGTCAACCCGTACACGCTCACGGTGCCGTTCATCGTCCGCACCGACCTAGTGGATCCCGCGACCATCAAATCCTGGGACGACCTGTTCAAGCCCGAGCTGGCCCAGAGCCTGGCCGTCGACACCATCTACTCGAGCACCGCGTTCGGCTTCGCCCAGTCGATGGGCGTCGACCCCGCGCAGAACCCGCCGCAGGGCATGGACCCCGTGTGGGCGCGCATCGGCGAGCTGAAGCCCAACCTCGCGCAACTCGGCTCGAACGCCGACGTCGTCACCGCGCTGAGCACCGGCTCGGTCAAGGTCGCGATCTCCAACAGCGGCTCGGGCATCCAAGCCCAAAACGCCGGCGCGCCCGTCGCACTCGTCGCCCCCACTGACGGCATCTACGTCGTCGGCGACGCCTACTACATCCACAAGGGCATCCCCGACAACAACTCCTATTACGCCCAGGTGTTCGCCAATTACCTTCTGGATCCAGAAGTTCAGTCCGTCGTCGCCGACAAGCTCGGCCTCATCCCGGTAAACCCCGACGCGACCGTGCCGACCTACATGTCCGACAACAAGGGCGTCTTCCCGCGCTCCGCGGACGACCTGAAGGCCGTCAAGGCCATCGTGGCGCCCATCCCTCTGATGGCGAAGAATGACGAGGCATGGCAGAAAGCCTTCGACGGCGCGATCGGGCGATAGGGCCGAGCCGATGACCGCCGCCATCCGGGTGGACCACGTCGTCAAGAGCTACGGCGATCTCGTGGTGCTCGACGACGTGTCCGTCGAAATCGGCGACGGCGAGTTCTTCACGCTCCTTGGACCATCCGGCTCCGGCAAGTCCACGCTGCTGCGCATCATCGCGGGCCTTCTCGACGCCGACGGCGGCGACGTCGTCATCGGCGGCCGCAGCATGACCGGCCGCCCCGCGCACACCCGCGAACTCGGCGTCGTCTTCCAGTCGCTGGCACTGTTCCCCCACCTCAGCGTCGGCGACAACGTCGCCTTCCCGCTCCGCATGCGTCGCGTCGGACGCAAGGAGACCGCCACCCGGGTTGCCGCCGCGCTGGACCTCGTGCAGCTGCCCGAACTTCAGCATCGCGCGATCAGCGAGCTCAGCGGCGGCCAGAGCCAGCGCGTCGCCCTGGCCCGAGCCCTCGTCTATCAGCCCCGCATCCTGCTGCTCGACGAACCCCTGTCCGCGCTGGACCGCCGGCTGCGCGAATCCATGCAGCTCGAGCTCACCCGCATCCACCGCGAGCTCGGCGTCACGATCGTCAACGTCACCCACGACCAACGCGAAGCCCTGATGGTCAGCGACCGCATCGCCGTCATGGACAACGGCCGCATCGTGCAGTGCGGACCCGGCAGCGAGCTGTACGCCAGCCCCGCAACCACGTTCGTCGCCGGCTTCCTCGGCGACCCGCTGCTCCTCGAAGGCGACGTCGTCACCGCCAACGGCACACGAACACTGCATAGTTCGGGCGTCGCCGTCGCCGTGCAAACCTCCGTGCCGCTCGGCAGGGCCACCGCCGTCATGCGGCCCGAACGCCTCCGCCTGCTCGCCGCCGACGAAACCCCGCACTGCTACGACAACGGACTCGCCGGCCGAATCCTGTTCTCCGCGTTCGACGGACACGGCACCTTCTACCAGGTGCAGCTCGACTGCGGACCCACCGCGGCCGTGCACGTCCCCGCCGGGCGCAGCGCCACGACGCACGACGTCGGCGATTCCGTCGTGGTCGCGTGGAACGCCGACGACGTCCCCATCGTCACCCAGGCCTGACCGTGCACTCGCGATCGGTGTCCGAGCAGTGGCAGGAACTGGAGTCCCGCGCAGCCTCGCCCATTTGGCGGCTCGTCGACGCGCTCATCACGACGCGCACCCTGTTTGCGAAGGTCGTTCCCACCGCGATGCGGCGCCTCGTCGCGCTGATTCCCGGGCTGGTGCTGGCCGGGTCGCTGGTCGCCGGACTCGCGGTGCTGCTGTGGAGCAGCCTGCACTCCTATGACAGCTTCCTCGCCGTCGAAGGGCCGGTGTCGCTGCAGCAGTACAGCGGGCTGATCGGCGACCCGCAGTTCCACACCGTGCTGGCGAGATCGCTCATGATGGCTGTGCTCGCCCCGCTTGTCGCCGTCGCGATCGCGATCCCGTACGCGCTGACGCTGACCCGGGTGCGACGACGGGGCCTGCGGCTCGCGCTGCTGATCGGCGTGTTCGTGCCGATGCTCACCGGCGACATCACCCGCACGTTCGGCTTGCTCGTCACCATCGGTCCCGGCGGTCCGGTCGAGTGGCTGACCGGTCTGCGTCTGGTCGGGAACCTGTGGGGTGTGGGCATCGGCATCGTCCAGGTCCTGCTGCCCGCCGCGGTCGTCGTGTTGCTGCCTGCCGTGCTGCGCATCGATCCCGAACTAGGCTCCGCCGCAGCCACTCTCGGTGCCCGACCCGGCACGGTGTTCCTGCGCGTCACACTGCCCCAACTGAGGGTCGGGATCGTCGCCGCCTTCGCCGCGTGCTTCGCGCTGACGATGGCCGCGTTCGCCGACCCCGCCATCCTCGGTCGCGGGTTGAAGAACTTCGTCTCGAATTTCCTTCAGGACCGCTACCTGGGACTGGGTAACCCGCCACAAGGCGCGGCGATCGGCATCCTGTTGCTGGTGATCGTCAGCGTCGGCACCGCCGTGATCCTCGCTGCGGGACGTAGACGCAAGCGACGGTCACGATGAAACGCATTCGTCTCGCGGGCATCGTCACCCTGTGCGCGCTGATCCCGCTGCTGGCACCCACTGTCCTGGTCGTGCTCGCGTCCCTGTCGCAGGGCGAGCTACTCACGTTCCCGCCCAATGGTTTCACCATTCACTGGTACAGCGAGATGTTCACCAACCCGGCGGTGTGGACGGCGCTCGGCAACAGCCTCTTCGTCGCCGGGGTGGGCGTCGGCATCAACATCCTCTGCGGTGTGCCCGCCGCCATCGCCCTGCCCAAGGTCGGACGCAACAGCAGAACGCTTTTCACCGTCCTGCTGTCGCTCGGGCTGAGTTCGCCGACGATCGTCACCGCGTTCGCCTACTTCGATCTCTACGGCCGCATCGGTGTCCGTGGCAACCTCACCGCGGTGGCCGTCGCGGTCGCCGTGACCTGCTTCCCCTTCATGCTGTGGACGGTGTTGGCCGCGATCGAGGACACTGACCCCAACGTCGTGCCCGCCGCCGCAACACTGGGCGCCGATCCCGTCGAGCAGCTTCTCTTCGTGCGTCTGCCTCTGCTCGCGCCGGGAATCGTGACGGGCGCGCTCGTCGTATTCGTGCTCAGCATCACCGATTTCGTCGTCAGCCAGGTCCTGACAACGATTGACAACCAGACGCTCCCGGTGTTTGTGTACTCAGGTCTGCGGGGTGCCATATCGCCGGCGCTCGGCGCGGTGTCGGCGTTCTTCATCGCCGTGGTGGCGCTGGCGTTCGCGGTGGTGCTGCGCCTCGGCAAGGTCGAAAGGTTCCTGTTCCGCACATGACCGACAAACGAGCAGCCATCGTCGGCACCGGATTCATGGGCCGTGTGCACGCAGAAGCTCTGGCCCGCATCGGGGTTCCGGTGGTCGGGGTCGTGGGATCCACGCCGCAGCGCGCCGCGTCGTCCGGGTTGGCGACGCCCTACCGAAGCTTCGACGAGATGCTCGACGACGACCGCGTGGACGCCGTGCACATCTGCAGCCCGAACGACCGCCATCACGAGCAGGTTTTGGCGGCGTTGCAGGCGGGCAAGCACGTCATCTGCGAGAAGCCGCTCGCACTGACGGCGGCGCAGGCCCGCGAACTCTGCTCCACTGCAGCCGAATCCGGGCTTGTCAACGCCGTCTGCTTCATCAACCGCTTCTACCCGCTCTGCCGGGACGCGGCGACGCGTGTGGGTTCCGGGTCCGTCGGGCCCGTGCGGCTGATCACCGGACACTACCTGCAGGACTGGCTGGCCAAGGACACCGACTGGAATTGGCGCCTCGACACTGCCGTCGGCGGATCGTTGCGCGTGGTCGGTGACATCGGTTCGCACTGGCTGGATCTCGTGGGCTACGTCAGCGGTCAGCGCATCGACGCCGTGATGGCCGATCTGACGACGGCGATCCCGCAGCGGATCCGCCCGACCGGGTCTGTCGAAACGTTCGCGCAGTCGGACGGAACAGGCGAACAGGTGACGGTGACGACCGAAGACATGGCGGGTGTGCTGCTGCGATTCTCCGGCGGCGCACGAGGCGTGCTGACCCTGTCGCAGATATCGCCGGGTCGCAAGAACAACATGAGCTTCGAGCTGAGCGGCGCGGACGCGTCACTGGCCTGGGGACTGGAGAACCCTGAGCAGTTGTGGATCGGCTACCGCGACGGGCCGAACCAGCTGCAGTTGCGTGACACCGGTGACTATCCCGCCGGGCATGCGCAGGGCTACCCCGATGCGTTCAAGGCGCTGTTCCGCGCTGTCTACGCCGCAGTCGCCGACGGAAAACCACCTGAGACGCCGGGCTATCCGACGTTCGACGACGGACTCGAGCAGGTCCTCGTCGGTGAAGCCATCGCCGAGAGCGCTCGAGTCGGCCAGTGGGTCTCCGTCCAGCGATGACCCGTGGGATTGAAGTACCGGACTACTTACGCGCACGCTCCGTCGCTCGCCGACACTTTCGAGTGAACACATCACTCGAAAGCGCGGGAGTCGAACAATGGCGAAATTCACCCTCGGCGTCTACGGCATCTACGCCGGACCATCAGGAACCTCTGCACCGACGTTCGACCTCGATGCAATGTTCGACCCCGCGTACAAATACAGCTTCTTGCGCTACTGGTGTGACGTCACCGCAGGCACCCGCGACATCGAAGCCACCGTTCACCCCTGGCGCAACATCGGAACAAACCAGAACGACATCGACAAGCTCGACGGCCTCGTGCCCATCGCGCCCCTGGGCGACACCCGATCCATCGGCGTCACACACGCCGCGCGCTATCTCGCTACCAAGTTCCCGAAGTCGCTGCCGTCGAGTTTCGACGGCCTGGTGATTTTCACCTCTACCAGCCAACTCACCGGCCAGCTCGCCAGTCCGGCTGCGGCCGGCGGTGCAACCGGGGCGCTGATCGATGACCAGGGGTACCCGGCCGCCTACCTGAATCTCGGCGCCTCGTTCAACTTCTACGTTCACGAGATCGGCCACGTACTCGGCTACGACCACTCGTCGGGCCCTTTACATTCGGTGGACCAGTGGGGAACCTACGACGATCCAGTGGATGCCATGTCGTCGGCGCGATACGGCGCAACGGATCCCACTTTTCGCATTCCCAACACCGCGCGCCGCTTCCCGCACACGTTGTTGTGGGGTGACAACGCCGACCATCTCGGTGCCGGTCCCGGCCTATCGCCCGCGCAGCTGTGGCGCTACTGCGCGTCACGAGATGCCATGGCAAAATTCACGGCCCCCGACATGGCCTGGGTGCAAAAGCTTCCGCCCGCCGCATCGCCGACGCTGGTCACGCTCTACCGCGCGGGCATGCCAAACCGCACTACGCTGGTCGCGATCCCTTCCACCGACGCCTATCCGTCCTGGACGACGTTCGAATACCGGCCGGCGACAGGTTGGGACCGCGGCCTGGGTAGTGGGCCGGGTTTGGTCAGGCCCAACCTCGAACGTCCGCACCCCGGTGTCGTCGTCCACCGGATCCTGCGCGACGACGGTGCGCCCAACGACGGGCCAGTCGATCGGGTCAATTATCGGCACACCGTAACCGTGCCAGGCGGCGACCAGGACTGGACTGACGGGCGCACCGGTGTCCGGGTGATCGATCATTCACCCGATGCAGTGCTGCTCCTTGTCGGTCGGCGACTTCCGACGTTGCACGAAGCGAAGCTGACGCTGGCGCCCAAGATCGTGCTCCCGCTTGTCCTGCCCGGCGACCTCGTTCCCGTGTCGGGAGTCGGACATAGCTGCGGCACAAGGGAATTTCGGCTGGTGCACCGCGAGAACGGCTACGACGTCACCGCGACAGCTGAATACTCCGGGTTCACCTCAGCGGTGGTGCAGTGGGCCGTCAACGGCGTCACGGTCCCCGGCTGGATCGATCCGACGACGCCATCACCCGCGCCGGTAGGACTGACGATCACAGTCCCGGTGAAGGTACCGGTCAGCAAGGGAACACCGGCAACGATCACCAAGCAGATCGACGTGGTCGTCGGCTTCGACAAGCACAAGGCGATCGTCTCGGTTCCGAGGGGCGACGGTGAGTGGACACTGTCGGTCACGGCCCGTGTTGCGGAAGGCGCGCACATCCCACAGGCGTTGGCCACCGTTACCGCCGATGCCGTATTGACGACGTTCTCCTTGAGACTGCCGAAGGAAGCTATCGAGGCACAGGGCGCGTGTCTGGCGAGGATCGCCGACGAGGCACGTCAGTTGCCCCCGGACGAGCTCACCATCGTCAACCCGAAGTTCATTCGCGAGTTCGTCAAAGACCACCAGTTCACTGAGTTGGCTCCGGTGTTCAAGTCGCTGTTCGAACTGTCGCTGACGATGCCGTTCGCCGCGAGTCGCCTCGTTGCCGACGTCGCGGATGAACTCGACGTTTCCAGCGAGGACGTCAGGCGGATCGGAAAGGCATTGACAGAGCTCCCTACCGCGCGAGTCGGCCAGTGGGTCTCCGCCCGGCGATGAAACTGCACAAGCCTGGGCCTGCTCGAGGACCCCGGGTGCTTAGCGGATCTTCTCGGGGATTGAATTGAGCGCGAAGAGGATCTGCACGGCCAATTCGCCTGCCGCGTCGTCGCCAATCTTTTTCGAGTGCTTCTTGATGATGTCCTCGACGAGCTGGACGCGTACGTCGTAGGGCGTGCGGGTAATTGTTGGCGAAGCCATGAGGTTTCCTTCTTAGTCGGGCATGTTCGTGAGACGGTGCCTGCGGTAGCCCCTCGGCACCGCCGGACACCGACCCGCCTTCGTAATCCCAGACTGCCTGGGCCAAAGCCATTTCCCTTTGTCTGGCACTGAGGCTGATACCCGCATGATTGCCGACAACGCGTACACCGGTTGTGTGCGTCATGCCTGCCCCACTATCTGCCCGCGGTGGCGGGGTGCCGGATCGTGGCCCGCCGGAGCCGACGGTCTTTCATGGGCTCGTTCCCCGACTTCTGGTGTTCGAGTTGGCGGATCAGCTCACGCTTCGCCTCGGAGAGCGCGTGGTTGATGTCCGGGTTCTCAGCAACCGCTATCAACGGCTGCCGGCCGGGCAGGGTAGTGCGCAAAGTGACGCGCTGCTCCCTGCCGCCGCGGTCCTGCAGGGAGACGTCCAGGACCACATTTCTCGGGTCCCACCTGCCCAGGTGGTGCCCGAGCGCTGACAACATGTCGACAACGTACGCATGTTCCTTCGCCACGAAGCCGACGCCGACATGGATCGCGTTCTCGCGAAAGGCGTTTCGTTGCTGGACGTCATCTTCGGCCATCGCGGTTTCGGTGTGGTTGTACGTGTTCATAGGATCGGTCTCCTTTAGCGCCGTTAGACCGCGAGGAGGGATTCGACACTCGTGGCATCGCCGGTGGCCGCGGCGGCCATCACGATGGAGTGGGCACGGTCAGGTTCGGTTCGAGCCGGGACTACCAGCAGCACGATCCTGTTGCCACGCGCGTCCAGAACCTCGAGCGTGTTGGGCGGCTGGCGGTGATATCCGTCGAGCCGAACCTTGTGTCCGCCGACTACCATTTGCCGCGGTGCTATCGACCACTCGTCGACGTTGTACATCACCCGAGCAACGACGCCGAGGCGCACTGACAGCACCGACAGTAGATCGGGCAGCTCTGTGGGCAGATCATCACTGTTCGGCCACCACGCTCCGTCGACAAACCCGCTGATGGGCGCCTTGCGCTTCAACCACAGTCGCGGCGTGTTCTCGGGGCCCGCGTGACGGTCCGCCGAGACGGCCGTGCCTTCTTTTACAGCCATGGGAAGGATCCCGTCTGAGCCTCGAACTGCTCAATACAATCGAATCGGCGATGACACAATCTCAGGTGGTCGCGTGCGATATACCGCCGATACAATCCACTCTACGCTCCGGCGACCGCGGCGGTGCGAAAGTAATTGTCTTTCAATATTTCCGCGCTGATTCTCGTCAGTCGTCGCCCACCTCGACCACGTGCACGTTCACGCCGGCAGCCGCGATGAGCTCCAACTGCTGCTGTAAATCTGGACCCGCGGTTACAGCGGTCGCGGCATCATTACTTTCGGCAGTCCTCACAAACTACGAAAGGTGCCGCAGTCACCGCCCTAGCAGCGCAAGACACGCCGACAACAGTCGGTCTACGGCTGTGGTACCAGAGCCAGTTGCAGCTGAAGGAGGGGTTCGAGTGGTGAGAACAAATACTGTCGTCGCGGAAGACACGCTGTCTGGGAGTGTGTCCGATGGCGGCGAGTAGGTACGTGCCGCTGAAGACGGGGACATATCACCTGTCGTCGCCCTTTGGTCCGCGCGGCCGTCAGATGCATTGGGGGCAAGACTTCGCAGCCAATGACGGCACGCGCATCTACGCAGCGCAAGCCGGAACCGTTAAATACATCGGAGCGGCACAGGGTTTCGGCCAGTGGATCGTGCTCGACCACCCTCGTCCAGCAGGAGGCGGCACCACCGTCTACGGCCACATGTGGGACGCCTTTGCCACCGGTCTGAGGCTGGGCGACAGCGTGGCCGCCGGTCAGCACATCGCCTATGTGGGAAGCAACGGCCAATCCTCCGGCCCACACCTGCACTTCGAAGTGCATCCCACTGTCTGGCGGGCGGGCTCTCAAATTGATCCCATGCCGTGGCTGGCGGGCGCGCTGGATCCAGAAACCACCCTCGCGGCCGCGGCGGTCCCGGTGACCGACACCTTGTATGCCGACGTGTCGGAATGGCAACGCCCGGTGGATGATTCCTACCCCTATCGGGTGCTCGCCATCCGGTCCAACGACGGCACGTATCGGGACAGGAACTGGGCATCGAACTACGCCTGGTGCAAGAGACGCTGCGACGAGAATGCGCTTGTCTTCTTCATCGTTTACTTCGTCTGGCGGAAGAACTGGCAGCAGACCGTTGACACGCTCAAAGACCTTGTTGGACCGCCTCATCCACGGATGGCGGTGATGATCGATGTGGAGAGCTGGCAGGGACAGATCACCGGCAACCAGTCCGATGGATTGAACAAGGCCTACCAGGCGGTCGCGGACTGGCTGGGCGATCGGCGACGCGTCATCGCCTACGGCAACAGGGGCGACCTGAACAGTCTTTGGCCCGACAAACCCGTCGGGCTTCGGATCGTTCTCGCCGCCTATGGATCAAACCCCGGCTACCCCGGCAAAGTTGCCCATCAGTACACCAACGGGGAGGGTTTCGGCGGCGGTCTGCCGGAGGGGTGTCCGCCATTCGGGAACTGCTGCATGGATTCCGCCGATGGGCTCACCCCTGAGCAGTACGCAGCTGCTTGCGGTATCGGCGCCGCAGCCGAGGGCGAGCCCACAGGCGAAGACGATCGTGTCATGCTCACCGCCGCGCACGAGCCTCCGACGAAGACGGCTCCAAAAAGGTCTGCCGCCGCGAAACCGAAGCCGACAAAACCAGCCCGCTCCCAAGCCAAGCCGGCGAAGAAGACCCGCTCACAGCGTGCGCCCAAGGCCGGCTCCTGACCCCAGGAATCGTTAGTTGTGCTTGATTGCGAAGGGCGTATTGTCCGGGTGCGCAGCCGGTCCTGGGAGTCCGAGGAGGCAATGCGCGCGAGCGCGGAGTCCCTCCGGCCGATTCGTGACCGGGCCGCGGAGCTATTCGGTGGTGGCGCCCAAATCGAGGAATGAGAGATCGCTGCCATGCACCGCGAGCACCGCGCAGGTGAGGGCGCTTGCGCTCGGGCCACCTGGGTCAAGGTCGATCCGGATCAACTCGACGGGGGCGTCGAGTTCTACAAGGCGACCATCCTGCCCGCCCTCGAGGAACTGGACGGATTCTGTAGTGCCAGCCTGCTCGTCGACCGGGCCTCCGGTCGCGGAGTGGCCGCGGCGACCTTCGACAACGCCGAAGCGATTGAGCAGAACAAGGACCAGCTGGACATGATCAAGGCCACGGGCAGCCAGGAAGCAAACGCAGAGGTACTCGACCAGTGCGACTTCGAGTTGGCACTCGCTCACCTGCGTGTGCCCGAGATGGCCTGACCGCAGCACACGCGCTGCCCGCAATCAGCGCTTGTTGGCCCACGGGAAGAACCGCCGAACCGCGGTGGCCATCAATCGCTGATACCCCGACCCCGTGAGCCGTGCCATCGCGTCGAGGGCTTTGGCCTCCCAGCCGATCACCACCCGTGCTCGGCCATCGCGGACACCGTCGACGATCGTCGCCGCGGCCATCTCCGGTGAATGCAGCGCCAGGTACTTGTCGAAGAACTCCGCGAACGTCTGCGCATCCTCGCCGTCGCAGACGGTCGCATTGCGGGCGACCGCGGTCTTGATCCCGCCGGGATGCACACACGTCACCTTCACCGGATGCCCGGCGACCAGCATCTCCTGCCGCAAAGCCTCGGTGAAACCACGGACCGCGAACTTCGCTGCGTTGTAGGCACTTTGACCCGGCACCGCGATCAGGCCGAACAGGCTCGATATGTTCACGATGTGTCCGTCGCCCGACGCGATCACATGCGGCAGAAACGCTTTGGTGCCGTTGACGACACCCCAGAAGTCGACGTCCATGATCCGTTCGATGTCCTTGAAGTCGGAATCCTCGACGTTGCCGTTGTGGGCGATGCCGGCATTGTTGTACACCTGGTGCACCGCGCCGAAGTGCGCGACGACATCGTCGGCGTAGGCCAGCACCTCTTCCCGTTCGGCGACGTTCAGCCGGTCGGCCTTCACCTCGGCGCCAAACATCTCCACGGCGCGCACCGTCTCCGCGAGACCGTCGGCGTCGATGTCAGACAGCGCCAGCTTTGCGCCCCTTGCCGCGAGATCGAGTGCCAGCGCCCTGCCGATTCCCGAACCCGCGCCGGTGATGACGGCGACCTTGCCCTCGAACGAACTCATATCGCTGCTTCCTTTTCGGTCATGAGGGTGCGCAGCCGCGCGCCCATGTCTTTGATCGCCGCGTCGGCCTCGGCGAGAACACCGGCCTGCAGATGAAAGTCGTGCCACAGGCCATCGAACCTGCGGTGTTCGACGAGCCCTGTTCCCGCTTCTGCGGCGGCCTTCTCGATCTTGTCCGCATCGATACACAGCGGATCGTCGCCGGCCGAATGCAGCACGATCGGCGGCAGTCCCGCCATGTCGCCACGCGCCGGCGAGATGCCGGGCAGCCGCGGGTCATGCTCGCCGACGTACCTCGGCGCCCACTCGGCGGCCATCGACGGATTGATCAGCGGATCACGCGTCTTTGGGCGTCCGCCGTCGATGTCGATAGCGAGGTCGGCCCACGGGCAGATCAGGCCGATCGCTGCCGGGCCGGGGATCCCGCGATCCCGAAGAGCCATGGCCAACGCCAACGCCAGCCCTCCGCCCGCCGAATCACCCGCAATGACAAGACTTTCCGGTTCGACGCCACAGGCGATCAGCGTTTGATAGAAGGCGACCATCTCCTCGAGTGCAACCGGATACCGCGCCTCCGGCGACCGTGAGTAGTCGGGCACCAGCGCCGTCATCCCGGCCGCGTCGGCGAGCCGCGCCACCACGCCGCGATAACCCTTGGCACTACCCAGTGCATACGCGCCGCCGTGCAGGTACAGCAGCGTCGCGCCGGAGTCCACCCCCGGCGGTCGCACCCCCTCCACCGGCACGCCCGCGATGGTGACGCAGTCATAGCCCGTACCCCTCGGCGCCCGAGCTACCCGCGTGAACAGGTCGTACATTCTGCGCTTGCCGCCGACCGTTACCCGGCGCGAGGCCAACAGCGGTCGGCAGCCGCGCAGCGCGGCGCGGACCACGCCTGGATGGATGCTCATGCGAATGCCTCCACCCGGGTTGCCTCGAACGACAGCACGCCGTCCTCGACGGGCTCGTCGAGCAGCATCCGAGAGTCCTTCTCGTAGTGCATCAGCACCTGCCACGGCAGCTTGGAACCCTGGCGCGGCATGACGTCCTTGCCGCGCTGCACGTAGCCGGATTGCAGTTGGTCCAGCATGCCGTCGCCCGTCGCGCAGCCCTCGACATCGCGCGGCGTCGCCACCGCATGACCGTTGTGGTCCATCTGCCGCATCAGCCGGCAGAGATACTCACCGGCCATGTCGGACTTCAGTGTCCACGGCGCGTTGGTGTAGCCGAACATCCACGCCATGTTCGGCATGTCCTGCACCAGCACTCCTTTGTAGGTCATCGCGTCGTGCAGCTCACGGGCCTCGCCGTCGACCGACAGCGCCATACCGCCGAGCATCTGCAGGTTCAGACCGGTCGCGGTGACGATGATGTCCGCCTCCAGCTCGCGGCCCGACTTCAGCAGAATGCCTGTCTCGGTGAAGGTTTCGATCAGATCAGTCACGACCGACGCCTCTCCGGATGCCAGTACGTCGAACAGGTCGCCGTCGGGCACCGCGCACAGCCGCTCGTCCCACGGCATGTAGTTCGGGGTGAAGTGGCTCATGTCGAACGACGCGCCGACGCGACGGCGCACCTGCCACAGCAGGAATCGGCGCATCGTCTTCGGCCAGCGCCGACATGCCTTGTACAGCGAACGCTGGATCACGATGTTGCGCTTGCGGCCGAGCGCATACACCTTTTCCTCGGCGAGGAAACGGCCCAGCGCCTGTGAGATCTTGTCGAATGCGGGCAGGGAGAACACATACGACGGCGAGCGCTGCAGCATGGTCACCTGCGCCGCGTCGCCCGCCATCGCGGGGACCAGGGTGACTGCCGTTGCGCCGCTGCCGATCACGACGACTTTCTTGCCCGTGTAGTCGAGGTCTTCTGGCCAGTGCTGCGGATGGACGCAGCGGCCCGTGAACCGCTCGGCGCCGGGAAAGGTCGGCAGATAGCCCGCGTCGTAGTTGTAATAGCCGGTGCAGCTGATGAGGTAGCCACACGTGTAGTGGCGCGTCTGGCCCGTCGCCTCGTGCACCGCGGTCACCGTCCAGCGACTCTCGGCCGTCGACCAGTCGGCGCCGACGATCTTCAGCCCGTACTGGATCTTCTCGTCGACGCCGTATTCGACAGCGGTGTCGGCGATGTACTGGCGGATCGACGGCCCGTCGGCCAGCACCTTGCGCTCCTGCCACGGCCGGAACTTGTAGCCGAAGGTGAGCATGTCCGAATCGGAGCGGACGCCCGGGTAGCGGAACAGGTCCCAGGTGCCGCCAAGGCGCTCGCGGCGCTCCAGCACAGCGAGGGTCTTGTGCGGAAACTCGGCGGTCAGCTGGGCGGCCGTCCCGATGCCCGACAGCCCTGCGCCGATGATCAGGATGTCGAAATGCTGTGCGTTCATGACCATCAGGATGGCCGTCGGCGACATTGCGGGTCTTGACATTTCCCGACAGATTTTTATCATTTTCCGACAGGTGATGATATGGGCAGTCTGCTGCGCACCGCGGCCCTGCGGGGTTACGGCGATCTAGTGCGCGAACTGGGCGGCGACCCCGAGTCGCTGCTGGCGCGCTTCGGAATTCCCGCCGGCGCCGAACAGCAAGCAGACGGCTTCGTCCCCGTCGACGCGTTCATCCGCTTGCTGGAGGCGAGTGCCGACGACCTGAAGTGCCTGGATTTCGGGCGTCGCCTTTCCCGTTTTCAGGGCCTGGACATTCTCGGACCCATTGCGGTGATCGCCCGCAATGCCCAAACGGTGCTGGGTGGTTTCGAGGCGATCGCGCGCTACCTGTACGTCCATTCCCCCGCGTTGACGCTGACGGTCGGCCGGGCATCTGCGGAGTCCGACGTGCAGTGCACGTATGAAGTGACCGAGCCCGGCGTTCCGTACCCGACGCAGAGCTACGAGCTCAGCATGGGTATCGCTGCGCAAATTCTTCGGCTCCTCGGCGGACCGCAGGCCCGGCCTCGGGTGATCAGGTTCATGCACAGCCAGCACGGATCACAGGACGCCTACCGCGCGGAGCTGGGCTGCCCGGTGCGCTTCAATCAGACCTGGAGCGGATTCGAGCTGTCCGCGCGTGTTGCCGACAAGGCCATCGACACCGCCGATCCCGAGACCCGACGCATCGCGACGAAGTACCTGGAATCCACCTACCTGCCGAGCACCGCCGCGCTGTCCGAACGCGTGGCCGAACTGACCAGGCGGCTGCTGCCCACCGGACAATGCAGTGCCGAGGCCATCGCCGACCATCTCGCGCTGCACCCGCGGACTCTGCAGCGACAACTTGCCGCCGAGGGTGTGCGCTGCCACGACATCATCGACGGCGAGCGTCGGGCGCATGCGGCGCGTTACCTCGCGGTGCCGGGACTGCATCTGCAGCAGATCGCCGGTCTGCTCGGCTATTCCGAGCAGAGCGCGCTGAACCGGTCGTGCCGTCGCTGGTTCGGCCAGACGCCGCGGCAGTACCGGGCGAGCCGTTCGGCGACCTGACTCCACTGAACTTGTCGATCGGGCGGCCTTTGCACCGTGAGTCGCGTTTTCCACATGCCGAACATCCCGCGGAGCAGTAAGCCCGTCGTCACGGCTGCTGAATCGAAACCGACGAAGCTCCAACTGTCTCATCGAGCAGGTCTAGCACCGCCTGCCACGCGCGTGTCGCGTGCAAAGCGTGATGGCCCACGCCGGGCACGGTGGCGACGACGTGGGTGTTGCCACCGGTCAATGAGCCGTCAGGATGCATCGGAGCGGCCCAAAAAGCGTGCTTGGCTCCACCGTAAACGTTTACGCGCCAATCAACTCCGGCATCCTGAAGCGCGCTGGTGAACGCGAACAGTTGATCGGGAGTGCAGAGTGGGTCTTCGGAGCCTGTGCAAAGCAAGTAGGCTCCGCCCACGTTATTCCAATCTTCGGCGCGGGCGGCCGGCAAGCCCGGATGGATCGCTGCGAGTGCCTTGAATGGCACTCCCGCGCTAGCAAGTTCCAGCACGATTCGGCCACCGGCACCGTATCCGAGCGCTGCGAGCCGGTCGTGGTCGGCGCCGGGCACAGCAAGCAGGACGTCGAGCGCAGCACGGCCGATGGCGTGCATGCGGGTGGCGTCAGCCATCAGCGGCATAACCCGCGCCAGCATCGCGTCCGGGTCGCCGAAGAACGTCCGGCCACCGTGGTAATCCATCGCGAGGGCGATGTAGCCGTGCTTGGCGAGGTCGTCGGCGCGGCCGCGTTGATAGTCATCGAGGCCGATTCCGTCGTGTCCGATGAGCACTGCCGGCCAGGAACCCTTGCCGTCTGGCCGTGCCAAGTGGGCCACCATCGTCAGTCCGTCGACGTCGTAGGTGACTTCGCGCGTGGCGATCATGGGGTCCACGCTAACCACGATTTGTGCACTACGCCTCAGCGTTAAAGCTCCCAGCGGACGTTCACTCCTCGCCCACCTCAACCACGTGCACCTGCACGCCCGCCGCCGCGATGAGCTCCAACTGCCCACGATCGGCTGTCGAGTCGGTCACCAGATGGTCAATCTGACTGAGCGGCACCATCTTTGCCAGCGTGACCTTGCCGATCTTCGACCCGTCGACCGGCACGATGACCCGCTGCGCGTTCGCCGCCATCGCCATCGACGTGCGCGCCTCGGCCTCGTCGAACGTCGTCGCCCCCACCTCCGCCGACATCCCATCCGCACCCAGCACCGCCGTGCCCACGTTGATCACCTGAAACGCGTGCTCGCTCATCGGGCCCACCGCCTCCATCGAATTCGGCCGCACCAACCCGCCCGTCATGATCACCTTCATATGCGCGTCCACCGCGCAGTCCGCCGCGATCGTCAACGAGTTCGTCACGATCGTCATCTGCGGCCGGCCCTTCAACGACCGCGCCACCTCGCCCGTCGTCACCCCACCCGTCAGCGCCACCGCCTGCGGACCCGCAGGCACCAACGCCGCCGCATGCTGGGCGATCCGCCTCTTGATCGCGATCATCCGGTGATCACGCAGCCGCACCGGAATCTCACTGCCGCTCGGATCCAGCGCCCGCGCCCCGCCGTGCGTCCGCACCAGCAGCCCCTGCTCCTCCAACTCGCTCAGGTCCCGCCGCAACGTCGCCGCCGACACCCCCAGCTCCGCCCGCAGCTTCTGCGAGTCCACTTCGCCCCGGTCACGCAGCAGTGACAGCACTTCACGCATCCGGTCGTTGCGTCTGATCGACACCGCCCACCTCCTCGATCACTCCAAACGAGCAGTTTTAGTGATCGCTTGACCGCTATCCATTGCGCACTATGAGCGAGTTTCCCATGATCGAGGAATGTTGCAAGTGTCCGGCCAGCGCGTCAACTGGCTCGCCGACACCGTCCGCCGCCACAAGGCCGGTGAGGCCGTCGGCATCTACTCTGTCTGCTCTGCCCACCCCACCGTCGTCGAGGCCGCCATCGCCCAGGCCGCCTCTGACAACAGCTACGTCCTCATCGAAGCCACCTCCAACCAGGTCGACCAGTTCGGCGGCTATACCGGGCTGCGCCCGCCCGAGTTCCGCGACCTGGTCCTCGACATCGCCGACCAACAAGACTTCGCCCGCGACCGCGTCGTCCTCGGCGGCGACCACCTCGGCCCCAACCGCTGGCAACGCGAAACTGCCAGCGCCGCAATGGATAAAGCCGAGACGCTCATCGCCGCCTACGTCGAGGCCGGCTACGCCAAGATCCACCTCGACTGCTCGATGTCGTGCTCCGACGACCCCGACGTCCTCGACGACGAGGTCGTCGCGCTGCGCACCGCCCGCCTCATGCGCGTCGCCGAAGACTCCGCCCATCGCACCGGCCTCGACGCGCCCATGTACGTCATCGGCACCGAGGTGCCCGTCCCCGGCGGCGCCCACGAAACCCTCGACGTCCTCACGCCGACACCCGCCGACCGCGCCCGTCGCACCATCGCCGCGCACCGCAAAGCCTTCGCCGACTTCGGGCTCGACGACGTCTGGCCGCGCGTCATCGCCCTGGTCGTGCAGCCCGGCGTCGAGTTCGACCATCTCCAGGTCATCGACTACCAGCGCGACGCCACCCTCGATCTGCGGCGCGTCCTCGACGACGAAGAGCACCTGGTCTTCGAGGCGCACTCCACCGACTACCAGCGCCCCTCGCAGCTCAGAGAACTCGTCGAAGACCACTGGGCCGTGCTGAAGGTCGGACCCGGCCTGACCTTCGCGATGCGCGAAGCGCTGTTCGCGCTCGCCCACATCGAAGACGAACTCCTACCAAGGCCCGCCCGGTCCAACCTCATCGAGGTCGTCGAACGCAGAATGCTCGCCAACCCCGACTACTGGCGCGGCTATTACGACGGCGACCCGCTCACCCAGCGCATGGCCCGCCGCTACAGCTACAGCGACCGACTGCGCTACTACTGGGCCGACGACGAGGTCGACGCCGCGCGCCTGACCCTCCTGGCGAACCTCGACCGCGTCGGCGTCCCGATGCCGCTCATCAGCCAGTACCTGCCCTACCAGTACGACCGGATCCGCGCCGGCGAACTCGATCCCACTGCGCAAAACCTGGTGATCGACCGCATCAGGGACGCGATGCGGCCCTACTCCCGAGCCTGCCTGACCGATGCCAACACCATTGGAGACGCCCGATGATCAGTTCTGTGCCCGCCCAAGAAGACGGCGGCGCAACGATTCTCGAGATCGGCCAGCAACCCGATGTCTGGCGCGAGGTCGCGAAGCGATACGACCCCGCCGTCGCGGAGTTCCTGGATCAGATCACCGGCCGCCCCGACATCCGGATCGTCCTAACCGGCGCGGGCAGCTCCGCGTTCATCGGTGAGATCGTGGCCGCCGCGCTCCGGCGCCATCTCGGCCGCCGCGTCGAAGCCATTCCCACCACCGACATCGTCGCCAGCCCGCTCGACAACCTGGAGCCGAACACTCCGACACTGCTGGTGTCGTTCGGCCGCTCGGGCAACAGCCCGGAAAGCCTCGCCACCACGCAACTGGCCGACGAAATCGTCGACGACATCTGGCATCTCGTCCTCACCTGCGACCCCTCCGGCGAACTGGGCCGCACGCACAGCGGCCGCGCGAACTCGCGCGTCCTCTACATGCCGGAACGCACCAACGACACCGGCTTCGCGATGACGTCGAGCCTCACGTCGATGCTGCTGACCTGCCTGAGGCTGCTCGGATCCGCCACCGCCGACGACGGCGAAAAGCTCGCCAGCGCTGCCGAGCGCGTCGCGAATCAGCAGCTGGACATCTCCGCCCTCGCGCAGACCAAGAAGCAGCGGATCGTCTACCTCGGCAGCGGGCCGCTCGAAGGGCTCGCACACGAGTCCGCGCTCAAGATGCTCGAACTGACCGCAGGCGAGGTCGTCACCTACTTCGACTCCCCGCTGGGGTTCCGGCACGGTCCGAAGTCCGCGCTCGACGGCGACACGCACGTCGTCGTCTACGTCTCCGCCAACCCCTACACCCGCCGCTACGATCTCGACATCATCGCCGAGGTCCGCGCGCAGCTCGGCCAGGACGCCGTCACGGTGATCAGCACTGAGTCCATTCCCGAAACACACGGTCCCGCTGTCGTGCTGCCGGGACTTGACGGTTTCGACGACGCCCTTGTTGCCCTCCCGTATCTGGTGTTCGCCCAATACCTCGCGCTGTTCACCTCGCTGGAGTACGGCAAGACGCCGGACAATCCGTTCCCTTCCGGTGAGGTCAATCGCGTCGTGCAAGGCGTCACCATCTATCCGATGGCAGAGAAGGAGCGCTGATGAGCGCCTGCGCGAAGAAGATTGGACTATAGCGATGGCTCGTTATCTCGGGGTCGACGGCGGGGGTTCGAAGACGGCGTTCGCGCTCATCGACGATGCCGGACGTGTCATAGCCCGCGCCACTGCGCCGACGTCCTACTACTTCAACGACGGCTTCGATGTCGTCGAAAAGTCTCTCGCGCAGGGTGTTACGGACATCTGCACCCAGGCCGGAATCAAGCCAACCGATATCGACGCCGCGTTCTTCGGCCTTCCCGGCTACGGCGAGGCCAGCGGCGACATCGAACAGCTCGACGCCGTCCCTGCCGGTGTGCTCGGCCACGACCGGTACAGCTGCAACAACGACATGGTGTGCGGTTGGGCCGGCTCACTCGCAGGCGAGGACGGCATCAACGTCATCAGCGGAACCGGGTCGATGACCTACGGCGAACGCCAGGGCGTCGGCCACCGGGTCGGCGGCTGGGGCGAGCTCTTCGGCGACGAGGGCTCGGCGTATTGGATTGCCGCCCAAGGCCTCAATGCGTTCTCGCGGATGAGCGACGGCAGGCTGCCGCGCGGGCCGCTGCACCAACTGATGAAGGACCGGCTGGAGGTCGGGGGTGACCTCGACGTCGTCAGCCTGGTGATCGACACCTGGAAGGGCAACCGCAGCAAGATCGCCGCCCTGGCCACGACGGTCACCGAGGCCGCCCGCGCCGGCGACCAGGAATCACAGCGCATCCTGTCCGCGGCGGCCGGCGAGCTCGTCACGCTGATCGAAACCACCCGCACCCTTGTCGGGTTCACCGACGACGAAACCGTCGCGGTGTCCTACTCGGGCGGCATGTTCTCCGACGACGGCTTTCTCACGCTGTTCGTCGCCGCGCTGCAGGGCGCTCCAGCCAAGTACGACCTGCAGCGTCCGAGGCTCGATCCGGCGGTGGGCGCCGCGCTGTACGCCGCCAAGCACAGCGGGAATCCGTTGAGTCCGGATGCTGTGCAACAACTTTCCGAGAACGACTCGACGAGGTGAATCATCTTGACTGAGACAACTGCCACGACGCAGACCCGTAGCTGGATCTTCTACGCTGCGCTGCTGATCCTGTTCTGGGGTGTCTGGGGCGCATTCTCCGCCCTGCCCGCGACGAAGTACGGCTATCCCGACGAGATGATCTACAGCATCTGGGCGCTGACGATGATCATCCCGGCCGCTTTCATCCTGCGCGGCCAACGCTGGGACCGCCGGCCGGCCGCGACGATCTACGGGCTGCTGATCGGCCTCACCGGCGCAGGCGGCCAGCTCATCCTGTTCCAGGCGCTGACGATGGGTCCGGCCTACCTGATCTTCCCGATCATCTCGATCTCCCCCGCGATCACCGTCTTGATGGCGATGGTGCTGCTGCGCGAACGGCTCAAGCCTCTGGCTGTCGTCGGCCTCATCATGGCGCTGGCCGCCATCGTGCTGTTCACCATCACCGGCGGCGAAGCCGAGGAATCAAAGGGTCCGTGGCTGCTGCTGGCGATCCTGATCTGCGTGGCATGGGGCGTGCAGGCCTACTTCATGCGCAAGACCGCGACCATCGGCGTCAACGAGGCCACCACCTTCGGATGGATGACGATCAGCGGGCTGCTGCTGATCCCCGTCGCGCTCTTCATGGTCGGCGGCCTTCCCACCGACTTCCCCTGGCAGGCACCGGCGTTGACGGCCGTCACCCAGGTTCTGAATGCGGTCGGCGCGCTGTTCCTCGTGATGGCCCTCGCCCGCGGCAAGGCCTCCATCGTGGCGCCGACGACGAACGCGTTGGCGCCCGCTCTCACCGTCATCATCTCGCTGATCGCCTACCAGACCCTGCCCACCCCCTACGGCGCGATTGGCATCGTGCTCGCGCTCGTCGGCTCGACGCTGATGGTCTACAGCGACGAGAAGCGCGGCGAGGATCTCACCGAGGCCGTCGTGGCCGACGCGTCGACGGAACGCAAGGCGGTGAAGTGAAACCCACTGTCGTCATCATCGGCGCGGGCAGCGTCGAGTTCACCCGCGAGCTGCTCGGCGACATCCTGTCGTTCCCCGAGCTGAGCGCGACCCGGGTGGTGCTGCACGACATCGACGCCGAGCGGTTGGAGACGGCGGAGGCGATCGCGCGGGCCACCGCGACCGCGGCGGGCGCCGAGCCCGAGATCGTCGCCACCAAAGACCGTCGCCGCGCACTCGACGGCGCGGACTACGTCATCAACGTCATCCAGGTCGGCATGCACGAAGCGACGGTGCGCGACTTCGAGATCCCGGCGCGCTACGGGCTCAAGCAGACCATCGGCGACACGATCGGCGTCGGCGGAATCTTCCGTGGATTGCGGACCTTCCCGGTGCTGGCCGGCATCGCCCGCGATATGGCCGAGGTGTGCCCCGACGCCTGGCTGCTGAACTACACCAACCCGATGGCCATGAACATCTCGTACCTGCATGCGGTCGCGCCGCGGTTGAAGGTGCTGGGCTTGTGCCACTCCGTGTACTGGACGATGGTCGGCCTCTGCGAGCTCATCGACGTGCCCTACGACGACGTCTCCTACTGGTCGGCGGGTGTCAACCACCAGGGCTGGATACTCCGCTGGGAACGCGGCGGCGAGAACCTCTATCCGCTGCTGGACGCGCGCATCGCCACCGACCCGGAACTGCGCAGGCGCGTCCGTGTCGACATGTACCGCCGGCTCGGCTACTACCCCACCGAAACCAGCGAGCACAGCAGCGAATACGTCGGCTGGTATCTGCATGATCCCGCCGAGATCGAGCGGCTGCGGATCAACGTCGGCGAATACGTGTCCATCAGCGAAGCGAACCTCGCCGAGTACCAGAGGGTACGAACGGAATTGGCTGACAAGCACGAGCTGCCGATCGACACCAGTTCGACGGAGTACGCCCCACAGGTGATTCATTCCCTGGAAACCGGGACGCCGCGCGTCATCTCCGCCAATGTCGTCAACGACGGGCTGATCACCAACCTGCCCGAAGGCGTTGCCGTCGAGGTGCCGACGCTGTTGGACGCACTCGGCGCGCACCCGATGAAAGTCGGCGACCTGCCGCCGCAATGCGCGGCACTGAACCGGGGCTTCCTCGGCCCGGTCGACCTCACCGTGCGCGCCGCAGTCGAGGGGGACCCGCGACTGGTCCGCGCGGCGGCGATGGTCGACCCGAACACCGCCGCGACGCTGACCGTCGACCAAATCTGGGAACTGTGCGACGAACTGACGACCGCGCACGGCGACCTTTTACCCAAAGAACTGCGTACCCGGCCTGATGTCGCCGCCGGGGCGGCTCCAATCCTCGCCCGAGATATCGCCAACTAAAGGAGTGTCACCGTGATTCGACGTAGGTTGTGCATCGCACTGATCGCCGTCCTTGCACTCGTCCTCGCCGCGTGCGGCGGTGGGGGCAGCGAGGAGTCGTCGTCCGGCCCCACCGAGATCCAGGTGTGGCACGGCTACCAGGACACCGAAGGTGAGGCCTTCAAGGGCCTGGTCGACCAGTACAACAAGGAGAATCCGGACGTCAAGGTGTCCGAGTTGTATTCCTCCAATGACCTTGTGCTGCAGAAGGTTCTTACCGCGGTCCGCGGCAACAGCGCACCCGACGTCGCATACATGTTCGGGTCATGGGCACCGAACATCGCCAAGATCTCCTCGCTGGTCGACATGACCGAGGAAGTTGCGAAGCCGGACTGGAAATGGGACGACTTCTACGAGGCGGAGCGCAAGGCCGCAACCGTCGGCGACAAGGTCATCGGCGTACCCGCACTGGTCGACAACCTCGCGATCGTCTACAACAAGAAGCTGTTCGCCGATGCCGGTGTCGAGCCGCCGACGCCGAACTGGACCTGGGACGACTTCCGTGCCGCTGCAGCCAAACTGACCGACCCCGCCAAGGGGCAGTACGGCTGGCTGATCCCCGCCGACGGCAGCGAAGACACGGTGTGGCACTGGCTGCCGATGCTCTGGGAGGCCGGCGGCGACCTTCTGAACTCGGACAACACGAAGGCCACCTTCAACTCCGAGGCCGGCGTCAAGGCGCTGACGACACTGCAGCAGATGGCCGTCGACGATAAATCGCTGTATCTCGACACCACCAATGAGAACGGGCCGAAGCTGATGAACAGCGGCAAGATCGCGATGCTGGTCACCGGCCCGTGGGATCTCAGCCAGCTGTCCGACATCGAGTACGGCGTGCAGGTGATGCCCACCTACGCCGGTTCGAGCGGCGGGCATCAGACCATCGCCGGACCCGACAACTGGGTCGTGTTCGACAACGGCGACAAGCGTAAGCAGGCCGCCATCGACTTCGTGAAATGGTTGTCGGCGCCCGAGCAGGTCAAGACGTTCTCGTTGCAGACCGGCGATCTGCCGATCCGCGCCTCGGTCGGTGACGACAAGTCCGTCGTCGACGAGCTGAACAAGAACGTGCCTGGCACAGCGGAGTTCGTCGCGAACCTGAAGAACGTCCACACGGTCAGGCCGCAGGTCGAACAGTATCCGGCGATCTCCGAAGCGCTCGGCCAGGCGATCGTGGCTGTCATGCTGGGCAAGGACCAGCCCAAGGCCGCCCTCGACGGTGCAGCCAAGGCAGCGGACGAGAAGCTGGCGGAGAAGTAGGGAGTCGATGCCCGCACTGCTTCGGCGGCTGAGCCGCACAGACACCGTTTCGGGATGGGCGCTGGTGAGTCCGGCGGCCATCCTGATCGGGATCTTCGGCCTGCTGCCGGTGCTGATGTCGCTGCAGTTGTCGTTCCAGAAGTCCGACCTGCTCAGCGACGAGACGCCGTGGGTCGGCTTCGACAACTACAAGAAGCTGGCCGACGACCCGGTGTTCGTCGAGGCGATCAAGCACACCATCGTCTACACGGCCCTGTTCGTGCCGGGCACGATGATCGTCGGCTTGCTCGTCGCCGTCGCGCTGAACCGCTCGGTGCGGTTCATCTCGGTCTACCGGACGGCCGCCTACATCACCATGGCGGTGTCGACGATCTCGCAGGGCATCATCTTCCTGTGGCTGACCGACCGTGACTACGGGCTGGTCAACGCGGCGCTGAACGCGGTCGGCGCACCGTCGCAGCCGTTCCTGGCGTCGCCGTCGCAAGCGTTGTACGTGATCGTGGCGATGACGATCTGGGGCTGGACGGGTTTTTCGGTGATCGTGTATCTGGCGGCACTGCAAGGTGTTCCACCGGAACTGCACGAGGCGGCCGCGATCGACGGGGCGTCCGCGTTCACCCGGTTCCGCACCATCACCGTTCCGCTGCTCGGGCCCGCGAACCTGTTCATGGTCGTCTGGCTGACGATCAACGCGCTGCAGCTCTTCGACGAGGTCTACGTCACCACCCGCGGCGGCCCGCTGCGCGCCACCACCGTCATCGTCTACTACCTGTGGGACCGGGCGTTCGTGCAATTCGACGCCGGCTACGCCGCGGCGATGGCCTACGCGTTGTTCCTCGTCATCCTGGTGATCACCGCCGTGCAGTTCCGGCTCGCCCGCAGGCACGTGTACTCATGACGACCACACAACTGCCGCCCGCCGAAACGGCTGCGCCGCTTACCAAGTCGCCTCAGCCGACCTCTCGTTGGCGGCTGCCGTTCAGTCCATGGCACCTGGTCCTCATCCCGTTGACCTTCATCCTGATCGTGCCGCTGCTGTGGATGCTCATCACCTCGCTGGAGACCGAAGGTGAAGCCAATCGCTTTCCGCCGGTACTGATCCCCGAGTCGCCACGGTTCTCCAACTACTCCGAGGCGTGGGCGTCGGCGCCGTTCGGGCACTTCTTCCTCAACAGCGCATTGGTGACGCTGGTGGTTCTCGCGAGCAACTTGATCGTCTGCAGCCTCGCCGGCTACGCGTTCGCGCGTGTCCGATTCCTCGGCCGCGGAGCGCTTTTCGTCACCCTGATGGCGACGCTGATGGTGCCGTTCCAGGTCACGATGATCCCGGTGTTCCTCATCGTCAAGTGGTTCGGTGACAACGTGTGGGAGGGGCTGGGCATCGACCACATCGGCGCGCTGATGCTGCCGAACCTGGCGACGGCGTTCGGCATCTTCTTCCTGCGTCAGTTCTTCCTGACGGTGCCCGTCGAGCTGGAGGAGGCCGCCCGGGTCGACGGAACGTCGCGGATCGGCGTGCTGTTCAAGATCATCCTGCCCTTGTCGCTGCCCGCGCTGTCGACGTTGGCGGCGCTCACCGTCCTGACGTCGTGGAACGACTTCCTGTGGCCGCTGATCGTCATTACTACGCAGGACCAGATGACGATCCCGTTGGGGCTCAGCTACTTCCAGGGCGCGCACCGGGTGAAGTGGCCCCTGCTGATGGCGGCCAACGTGATGAGCCTGCTGCCGATGCTCCTGGTGTTCGTCGGAGCGCAGCGCTACTTCGTGCAGTCGGTCGCGAGCACCGGATTGAAGGGTTGAGGATGGCGGAAGTCGAGTTCCGTGACGTCACACGGCGTTACCCGGGCGATGTCGTCGCCCTCAAGAACTTCAACCTGACGGTGGCCGACGGGGAGTTCCTGATCCTCGTCGGGCCGTCTGGATGCGGGAAGAGCACCGCGCTGCGACTGCTCGCAGGGCTCGACAAGCCGACGTCGGGCGAGATCAGGATCGGCAGCACGGTCGTCAACGGCCTGGCGCCGGGTGAGCGCGATATCGCGATGGTGTTCCAGAACTACGCGCTGTACCCGCACATGTCGGTGTACCGCAATCTGGCTTACGGTCTGCGGCAGCGCAAGACGCCACGCGCCGAGGTCGATCGACGGGTGCGCGAGACGGCCAAGCTGCTGGAGATCGACCAGCTACTCGACCGCAAGCCCGGCCAGCTGTCCGGCGGCCAACGCCAACGAGTTGCGATGGGACGCGCGCTCGTTCGTCAGCCGCAGGCGTTCCTGCTCGACGAACCGCTGTCGAACCTCGACGCGAAACTGCGCAACCAGGTCCGCGGCGACCTGAAGCGATTGCACCGAGAGCTGCCGGTCACTTCCATCTACGTCACCCATGATCAGGTCGAGGCGATGACGCTCGGCGACCGGCTATGTGTGATGGCGGGTGGCGAGGTGCAGCAGATCGGCACGCCCGACGAGATCTACAACCATCCGGCGAACACATTCGTCGCGGCGTTCATGGGCAGCCCGCCGATGAACCTCATACCGGGCGAGGTTCAGTCCGGGGTCCTGTACGTCGGGGGCACGGTGGTGTCGTCGGTATCGACGCCGGACGGTCCGGTCACGGTCGGCGCGCGGCCCGAGCATCTGCGGTTGCACGGCCAGTACGCGCAGGGCATGGTGCCCGCGCGCGTCGACTTCGTGGAGCCGCTTGGCAGCCACGTCCTGGTGACCGCGCTGGTGAACACAGCGTCAGATTCGGCGCCGACGCGGGTGGTCATCCAGGGACCGGCGGGCACCGACTACCAGCCGGGCACCAAGATCGGCCTGGAGATGGCGCAGGAGCGGACGTACTTCTTCGATGCTGATACCGGGGACGTGCGATCCAGCCGCGAGCACGTCGCGCTCTGAGCCGGCCGTCGGCGGTTTGACCTCCGCCCACTCAGTCGAGCCCCTCGATGATCGCCCCGACCGCCCGCGCCGGGTTCGGATCGTCAAACGCCGACGCAAGCACGCTGCTTGGCGTGTTCTGAACTCCGGCAACGCACGTCGAGCGTGAACGTACTGCGAAAATTCGTGCAGAATTTCGCAGTGGCTGCACGTTCGGTGATCCGGCCGCGGTCCGACATCGGTGATGTCCGCCCGAGCCGCGAGCAAGTCTCGCTCTGAAGCGGGTTAGCGGATCTTCTCCGGAATGGAGTTCAGCGTGTGGAGGATCTGCATGGCCAGTTCGGATGCCGCCTCGTCGCCAATCTTTGAGTGCTGCTCGATGGTGTCCTTGACAAGCTGGACGCGGAGGTCATAGGGAGTGAGGAGCATTGTTGGCGAAGCCATGAGTTGTCCTTCTTAGTCGAGCATGTTCGCCCGCAACCGAGCGGCTCGATACTCCTGACGCTACGCCCTTCCCGTCACTTCTGTTGCGTCGCACGAGATGACCCGCCCGGCGTCGTCAGTGTCGCCGTGAGTCCGAAGAACAGCAGATCGAGGCCGCGGTCCAGTTCAGCCTCACCGTCGTAGCACGCCAAAACCGACGCCAAGGCGCGCACCTGGGGGAACTCGGTGACCTCCAGCCGATGCAGGCCCAGGCGCAGCACGTCGTCGGTCTCCTCCGGTCGTTCGATCACCTCTTGCAGCTCGGTGAGGATATGGCCGTGTAGATACCCGAAAAGCACCCGGTAGATGTGCAGGGCGTCGGCCCCGCTGAATCCGGAGGATGTGAGCAGGGCGACAACATCTTCGAGTGGCCGCAGCATTCCCGGCGGCCGCTGGCCCAACGGGGTCGCCAGCGGCCGAGTCGCCAACAACGGCACCACGTTTGGGTGTGCGACGGCCAACCGACGGAACTCGTGAGCGATGGCGCGCAACTGACCCACCCAATCCGAGTCAGCCGTGTCCACCCGCAGTTGCCCGAGCACGAGCTCGGCGACACCGTCGAGCAGCGCAGCCTTGTTCGGTACGTGTCGATACAGCACCGTCGGATCCCGGCCCACCTGCTCGCTGAGGCGACGCATGGACAAACCGTCGATGCCGTCGCGATCGATGATCGTCAGCGCCGCCCGCAGGATCGTCGACCGGTTGATCGGGCCGTCGTTCTGACGGTCGGACGCGTCGGGCAGGTACGTCATCGGCGGCGTTTCCGTTCGGGTCGTGAGCTGCGGTGACATCATATGTTAACGCCTCCTGTCAACAGTGTTGACAGGAGATGCAAATGGGCGTCTACTGGAGGTCTACCTCCGCGAACATGTACAGGGGCGGCCACCCACCGACCGAAACCATGCGTGACCGGATCTCGCCCCTCGGGGTGGACCGGCACGATGTTCCACTTACGGATCATGGCCGGTGTGGTGGCACCGCTCGACAACCCGAGAGGCCGGCATCAAGCCACGTCCTATCGAAGCGAAGCAGTCACCTCGCGCGACCAACTGAACGAGCAGCGGGTCCACCCGCTCGCCGGATGACCGCGATCGCCCGTGTCCTCAGCCGGTGAGCTCGGCAAGCAACTCGCGCAGTGGCACGGTGGCGAAGCCGATCGCAGCGTCGCCGATCCCGTAGGGAATCACCAACGTTCCGGCGTGCACCAGCGCACCGCACGAGTAGACGACGTTGGGGACGTAGCCGTCCTGCTCGTCGGCGGCCGGGCTCAGCAGCGGCTGGCGCAGTTGGCCGATGATGCGGGTCGGCTCATCCAGATCGAGCAGGATCGCGCCGATCCGGTAGGTGCGCATCGGGCCGACGCCATGGGTCAGCACCAGCCAACCGGCCTCGGTTTCGATGGGCGGCCCGCAGTTGCCGAGCTGCAATGCCTCCCAGGCCCGAGCGGGCTGCTGACAGGGTTCGGCGCTCGGCCAGTCGAACGGATCATCGGAAAAGGCAACCGAATTCGATTCACGATCTGATCTCGACATGGCGGCGAAGCGGCCGCGGATGCGACGCGGGAACAGCGCCAGGCCCTTGTTTGCCGCCGCACTGCCGACCATCGGCGTCGACGTGAACGACTGGAAATCCGTCGTCTCCAGAAGCTGTTGGCTGATCAGCGATCCGCTGTAGGCCGTATAGGTGGCGTAGTACCGGACAGACCCGTCGTCGTCGACGAAGCGGACGAATCGCGCGTCCTCCATGCCTGCCGCCTCGGCGCCCATCGCCGAATACAGCACGCGCTCGGAAAGCGGTATCTCGTCGGCGAATTCGACTGCATAGAACCGGTCGGCGATGGTGCGGATCAGTGAGATCGTCCGCTGCGCACGGCCGCGGGTGCTCATGTGTGTCTGAAGCGTGTCGAGTTGTTCGTCGAGGTCGGCTCTGGTGAACCTGTCGCCGAGTGCATCGAGAACGTAGTCGGCGGCCTCGCCCGCGTCGCGCTGACCCGCGATCTCACTGCGGAACACGGTGGCATCCAAAAGCGTCGCCCTTACCGATCCGACGGTGGCGAACGGCGCAGGCTCATCGATCGTGACGTCACCCTCGGCGTCGACGACGCCTGTCCGAAACCCGATCGACGACCGGTGCCCTTCGCCGATACCCCGCACGCTCATCACGAACCGCAGGCTGCCCGCGGCCGTACCCGCCTGATCCGGGTGGGCGACGATGCTCGGATTGCACAAAGCCGCCGCTTCGATGGCGTACTCGCTGGTAAAGGTGGCTCCAAGCAACAACATTCGAGAGGGTGACCGCGCGATGTCGCTGTCCAGACGGTCGGCGAGCTCACCGGCATGCCGGTGGAAGGTGCCGACCAGATCCCGGTGCCGCCCGTCGAAGCGTGTGATGATGTCGTCCAGCGACCACCGCACCTCGTCCTCGTCGAGGGCAAGGATGCGCTTCAGCACGGCTCCCGCGCGGGAGTCCTGACTCTCGAACCCTTCCTGGCCGGGGACGAAGAGCCGGGTGATGACCCGTGACGGATCGGCCGTAAGCCGTTGCGGGCTACGCGTGACGAGTCCGGCACGCACTGAAGTCATTGCGACACAACGGAGAACCGCCGTGCGTGCTGCATCGTCGAGATCACAGCCAGGGTCGACTCCGCGCCCTGGTTCTGGTTCACCCCGTCGGCGTGAAGTCCGTCGAACCCGCCGCCCGTCTCCGGGTCCCACATGGCCTGCCCCGCGTCGTTGGCGCCCTGGAACCAGGCGGCAGCGGCCGCGACACCATCGGGCCAGGTAGCAGCGGCGTCGACGGCAGCGGCACGCGCGCAGGCATCGGCCAGTGCGGCCACCTCGATCGGCTGCTGGTCGAACGCGGGCCTGACGTCGTCGGGCCCTCGTCCCCCCACCGGCGTCGGCGACAAATGGCCGTCCCCGGTTTCGTAGCCGACCAGCCAGCCCAGCAGATCCAGGCCGCGCTGTTGCAATGCCATGTCGTCAAGCGCAACTCCCGCGGCGATCATCGCCTCGGGGAGCACCGCGTTCGCGTAGGCCAGCCGCGGCTCTGGCCACGGCCAGGAGCTGTCGTCAGCGGGTGGGGCAAGTGACGCCGCGTAGTCCTTGATCAGCCGTCGTGCCGACTTGTGTTCCGGGTCGACGGAAAGAAGCTCGGCGGCTCCGACCGCGGCGAATGCCATTGCCCGCGCGGACGTCGACCGTGCCTGCGCAGCCCGCTCGAACTGGATCACCGCCAGCTTTTGAACGATGCCGACGCCGCTGTTGGCGGCGGCGGTACCGAGTCCCCAGAGGCACCTGCCCCAGTGGTCGTCGGTGGTCGGCTCATCACTCCACCGGCTGTAGCGGTCCATCCGATTTCGGCACGCACCGCTGTATGCCTGCGCCTCGTTCAGGAACCGCACCGCAAGGCCTGCGAGACCCTTCACCGGGCCGGTGGCATCGGGCTCTCTAGTCGCCACCACGAGCACGCGGGCCATGTCGTCGGTGCAGTAACCGTGTTCGGGCCGGGGGTCGGTGAAGCTTGCGTGCTCGAAGGTGCCGTTGCTGTCTGTCAGTCGCAGCAGATGGTCGAAGCTGGATGGCGATATCGGGGCCGTCATACCAGCGCCTGCCGCTCGGTGAGGAGCCGGTTGGCCAGGCTCAGGTACGCGCTCGCCACCACCGACCACGCCATGTCCGGCGCCAGTCGACGGGCCTCGCTGGCCATCGAGCCCGCGAGACGCGGCTGCGTCAGCACCCGGCGCAGGGCCGACGCCATTGCGTCCGGATCGTCGTGGCCGACGACGATGCCCGCACCCGTTGCGAGGAGCTCGACGGCGTGCGGAAAAGCGGTGGCCACGACGGGCCTGCCACACGCGATCGCGTCGACAAGGACCCCGGAGGTGACCTGGTCATCGGAGTCGTAGGGCAATACGACGACCGAGGCTGACTGGATGAGGGCGGGCAACTTCGACGCGCCCCAATAGCGGGCGTCGAACGACACCGAACCTGAGACGCCGCGGCGGTGCGCTTGTTCTTTTCGGGCGTCGCGGTACGCCTCGCCGTCGTTGGCCAGCACCTTCGGGTGCGTCTGGCCGGCAACCACATAGTGCGGCCTGCCGGGCAGGTCCTTCAGCGAAGCCATCGAGTCGATCACCCGCTCGACACCCTTTCCAGGGCCCAGCAACCCCCACGTCAACAGAGTGGGCCTACTCGGGCGCTTCGCAGCCGCGCCGCCGGGGACCTTCGCGCCGTGCGGGATCGTGATGATTTTCCGTCGGTCGACGTCGAACCCGGTACACAACCGGTGCCGTGCGGCCTCGGACATGACGACCACCTGGTCCGCAGCCGCCGCAATCGCCTCCAGGACCGAACGCTGGTGTGGCGAAGGGCTTTTGAGGACTGTATGGGCGACGATGATCGACGGCACACGCAGCCCGTCGACGATGTCCACCACGTCATCTCCGTCGACGCCGCCATAGATTCCGTACTCGTGCTGGATGACGACGACGTCGTTCTGGTTGAGCTTCTCGCAGGTCGCTGCGATGGATCTCGCCGATCCTTTGACCAGCTCACCAACCACCCGGTCGTGCGACGAACGGTCCCCGTCGGCCACGCGTACGACACTCACCTCGGTGCCATTCGCGGCCAGCGCGTCGGACAGGGCTGCGGTGAATGTCGCCAAGCCGCAATGCGTCGGAGCATAGGTACTGAGGATGCCGACCCGCGCAGCCAGGGAAAAGCGTTGCGCCCCAACGGGATCAAGCTTAGAGATGTAGGGAGAGGTCAAGGACGGAAAATAAGGTGGAGCAGTCAAGGTAAATCCGATTGCCGGTTGTTACCTGCGTGTCCGGCATGAGCGGTTGCTCGGCGATCAGCGGAAGACGGCGAATGCATTCCGGACTGGCTGGGTTACCAACACCGTCAAGGCTACACGTAGCGGCTTGACCCCACGTCGGCGGGCCGATGCAGCGAAAAGCTTTAAGAAATATTGGAATTCGTACGGGGCTCAGCCCTCGTTCGCACCTGGCGTGCGTCGCGCCACCGTGTCATCGATGAGCTTGCGCAGCGCGGGCACATCCTCGAGCAAACGGTGGAGGTCGTTGCGGTCGATGTGCAGCACCTCGGCTCGGCCCGTCGTCGTCACCGTCGCGCCACGCAGCTTGCCCCGCTTCATCGCCGACTCGCCGATCACCTCACCCGACTGCACGGTGGCGATCTTGTCGTTGCCGACGTACACCGCGGCCTCCCCGCTCAGCAGGATGTAGCACGCATCCGACACCGTCTGCTCACGGATCAGCGGCCACGGCCCCGACGTCGACGTGCGATGCGATGCCTGCACGACCCTTTTGAGGTCATCGTCGGAGAACTTCGCGAAGCCCTCGAATTCCTTGAGCTGGCGTACATCGTCCGCCTCTTGCTGGGTAACGGCCGCCGCCTTCTCACGGGCGATCTGACGTTCACTCATTGTGGTCTCTCCCCGGTTTTCCCGATCTGGTCTGTCCTCGGGAGCCTAGCGAGAGACATGGTCCGATCAGCTCAAACCGCAAAACCGGCGCTATAGGCCCAGCGCCTGAGCTGTCGCAGTCGCCACGTCTCCCCGCAGCTTCGACGCCGGTGGACTGCCCCTAGTGTGGATTGAATTCGTGAGCAGGACGACGTAGGTGTCCGAGGCCGCGTCGATCCACACGCTGGTGCCCGTGAAACCCGTGTGGCCAAAGCTACCGATGGGGAAGACCACTCCCCGCGGCGTCGACTGGCCGGTATCGATGTCCCAACCGAAGCCACGCAGGTTCTCCCCCCTGATCGCCGGATAGTGCGGCGCCAGCAGCGGGTCTCTTCTATTGGGACCCGACGCGACGGCTTCTCGCTCGGCCTGGTTGGCCGCCTCGACCTGTCCGTCGCTGTGCCCGGGTTGCTGCGGGCTCGTCATCATCTGCAGCGTCTCCTGCTTCAGCGGATACGTGCCCGGCCGCCCCGCAAGACGATCCAGCACCGCCTGCGCAATGATGCCGACATCGTGTGCCGTCGAGAACACGCCCGCATGCCCGGCCACGCCACCCATGCGCCGCGCCGTCGTGTCGTTCACCGTGCCGCGCAGCAGGTAGTCGATGTCGGGGTTCTTGCTCGGATCGCCCCTGTTCTCTTCGTCGCGCGCAGTCGGCGCGATCCGCGACAGCAGGCTCATGTTCCACGTGCCCGCAGCGCAACCGACCGACGCACCTTCCGCCGACGGAGGCGCCCATGCCAGCGCGGCGCCCCTCATCGAGTGCGGGCCACACGCCTTGGCCGCGGGCAGATAGCGCGTGTCCGTCAAACCGAGCGGCCCAAAGACGTTGCGCTGCACGTAATCGTCTTCCACCTGGCCCGTGAGCTTCTCGACCAACAGGCCCAGCAGGATGAAGTTGATGTCGGAGTAGCGGAAGCCCGCACCAGGCGGCGACTCCAGCGGCGTCGTCAGCGCGCGACGAAATCCCTCCGCCCTGTCGATCTGTGCCAGACCCCACGGATCCTTCAGCTCGACATCGCCCGGCAGGCCCGACGTGTGCGTGAGCAGCATCCGCAGCGTCACCTCGGCGCGCAGCGGATCGTTGTCGGTGTTGAAGGCCGGCAGATACTTCTGCACGGGATCGTCGAACTGCAGCTTGCCCTGCTCGAACAGCTGCATGACGGCGGGCGCCGTCGCGAGCGGCTTCGTCAGCGAGGCGATGTCGAAGATCGTGTCCTCGGTCATCGGCTCCGCCGGTGCGGGCGCCGCATTCAGCCCCGGCTCCCCGTCGAGCTTGCGCACGCCGTATGCCTTGCGGAACACCACCTGGCCGCCGTGCCCGATCTGCACGACAGCGCCGGGCAGCTCGTTGGCCGCGATCGCGTCGTCGATCAGCGTTGAGACAGTGGAGAAGTCATAGGGCGACGGCGCAACGGGCGGCAACGTCGGCGCAGGAGGCGGAGGTGCTTGCGCGACGGGTGTCGGTGCCACCTGCGAGCTCGTGGTCTCGGCTGTCTGCGCTGCATCGCCTTGCGAGCACGCCGTGGCGAAGGTCAGCACGACCGCGCCAACAGCGATGGCTTGTCGCGCAGTTGCGTTGCCGGACATCAACTACGGCGACAACACCGGCGACGTCGCGGGCGCCTCGACGGCTCCGCCGCTGGAGGATCCGCTGCCTGACGACGGCGCCTCGATCACGGGCGCCGGGGCGATCGCGGGCGCGGGAGCCGGTGCAGGGGCGACGGGTACCACGGGCGCGACGGGAGCCACCGGTGCCACGGGCGCAGGGGCGACGATCGCAGGCGCTGGCGCCACCGGAGCCGGAGCGACCGGCTCGGGTGCGGGCGCGACGGGCGCGGGCTTGGGCGCCACGATCGCCGGTTGCTTGAACGTGTCCGGCGCAGGCTCGGGTTTGGGCTCCGGCTTGGGCTCGGGTTTCGGCGCAGGAATCGGTTCCGGCTCCGGCTCGGGCTCCGGCGCCGGGGGGCTCGACGACGTCGTCGTGCTCGTCGTCGTGCTCGTCGTCGTAGTCGTCGTTGGGCTTGTCGTAGTTGTCGTCGTCGGACTCGTCGTAGTCGTAGTCGTAGTCGTAGTCGTCGTCGTCGGACTCGTCGTCGTGGTGGTCGGTGAGGTTGTCGTCGTGGTGTACGTCGGCCACGGGAACGTCGGCAACGTCGGCATGGGGAACGGGTTCCACGGCGGGATGACATCCGGCGGCAGCGGCACCGCCGGCACCGCAGGGATCGGAATCGGCTGGCCCGGCTGCACCCCCGGTGGAGCGACCGGCACGTTTTTGATCGCCGGGCCCTGGTTGGTCTGGACGATCCGCGGCCTGGCCGCACTGGCGGCTCGCGGCTCCACCACCGCGACCGGCAACGCCACCGGGTCCGGCGCGTGCGGCACCTCGGGCAGGTAGCGCCCCGGCACCGTTTGCGACTGGATGGCGGGCACCGGCTGCGCTTCGGCGTCGGCGACCGGCCGGATGTTGACCGCGACAGCGACGGCCAGCGTCGTGAAGCTCATCACCACGAACGCCATCGCACTGCCCATCAGCAGTGTCCGTGGTGGTGGCGGCGCGATTACCGCGGTGTAGGGCGCCTCGTCGTCCTGCTCGGGAACGAATTCCTCGACCGAATCGGCGGACATCTCGTAGTAGTCCGGCTCCTCCTGCGAGTACGCCAGCTGTGGCCCGACAACCGCGGGATCCGCAGCCTGCGCCATCTGCGTCGCATCACCGGCCGCCGGCGCCATCTGCGTCGCGTCGCCAGC
>CADEGF010000014.1:0-79780 GCA_902826815.1 uncultured Mycobacteriaceae bacterium | reverse complement strand
GCGCCATCTGCGTCGCATCACCGGCCGCCGGCGCCATCTGCGTCGCGTCGCCAGCAGCCGGGGCCATCTGCGTCGCGTCAGACGCGGCGGGAGCCATCTGCGTAGCGTCGCCAGCGGCAGGCGCCATCTGCGTCGCCGCGCCCGCCGGGAAGAACCCGGAGCCGTCGGTCGTCTCCGCGGCGCCCCGCGCGATCGCGAAGCCCGGATCCGGCGGCACGATCACCGAGTTCGTCGAACTGAGCTCGGCGGCAATCGAATCGAGGTCAAGCCGCTGCCCCACCAACATGACCTGCGTGCCGGCATCCGGCGCCTGCGCAAGCACTGCCGCACACGCGGCGGCCACACCGGCCGAACCGATCGGCATCGACGCCAGCACCGACGTCGACTCCTCGTCCTCGCCGATGACCGCCAGCGCCACGGTGTCGTCGTCGGCCAGCAGAAGCGCGGCGTCCGCACCGACCTTGTGGGCCAGCGCCACGGCCGCCTCCGCCTCCGTCACCACCTCGACGTTCTGCACGCCCGCGTTGGCCACCGTCTGGCGCAGGGTCTCGGCCTCTGACGGGTCGGGCAGGCACAGCCGCGTCGCGGCCACCCGGTTGCCCGAATCGGCCACCGCGCGGTAGGTGCCGACGATGGTCTCGGCAAGGTCGATGTGTCCGTCGCCGTCGGTCAGGTCCAGCGCGTACTGGTCGAGCACCGCGCCGTCGGAGCCTGCGGCACCGATCATCGCCAGACGCGCCACGCGTCCGGTTACCGATACCCCGAGGACTACGTCCACCGGTTCACTCCTTACCTCCTACGATGACCCAAAGCTACCGCACAGATTTGGGCGTTCTCGGCGGCCGAGCCGAGGCCCAAACTGCGCGTGCGCACAAGCAAAAGTGGCACGCTGGAGTGGCAGCGGCCCGAGCCGTCACTCTGGAAAGGAAATCGTCACGTGAGCGACCAGCGTTACGACGCGTCTGAGACCGTCGCGGTGGCGACCTCCGCCTCGGCCGTCGTCGCCCGGTCGCCCCGGGTCGGCTACGTGCCCGGCCGCGCCAACCTTATCCGCGACGGCGTGGCGGTCGTACTGCTCGTCATCTCGCTGCTTTTGCCGTGGAACCTCGACTTCGGCCTCGGCATCCCCGGCAGCGAGGGCTCGCTTTTCGTCGTCGCCGTCGTGGTGACGGCGCTCGCCGTCATCGCCGCGCTCGTGCCGCACGTCGGGCCGTTCCGGCTGACCGCCGCTGACCAGGATGTCCGCCGCACGAGCCGGATCCGGCTGCTTCTCGGGCTCGCGTACTTCGTCGTCGCGATCGGCTTCGTGGTGTATCAGCTGCTGGAGACCTGGCGCAACGGCGGAACCGGCCTTCTGCCGCCGGGGATCGGGCCCGGTCTGCTCCTTGGCCTCGGCGGCGCGCTGTTGGCGTCGCAGCCGCCGATCACGAGTATCACGCTGGAGGACAACGGCTTCCGGCGCTGGTATGCCTTTGCGCGGGTACTGGGCGTGCTATCGATCGCACTGGCGACGCTGGCGGTCGCCTTCAACGTGTACTGGCGGCTGCGCTATCTGTTCCTCGCCAACGAGGCCTTCGGAAAGCAGGACTTCGCCGTCATCGCCACCACCTTGCTCTACGGCGCGGCGGCGATGATCGCGTTGGTCATCGCGTCGCGCTGGCTCACCGAGAAGACCGCCGCCGCGCGGCTGGCCACCAGTGCGCTCGGCGCGTCGGGTGCGCTGGCGGCCACGCTGGTGTGGATCCTTCCGATCGGCCGCGACGTCGACGCCTTCCACGGCATCGCGGAGAACACCTCGACGGCCGCCGTCGGCTACGAGGGTTACCTGTTCTGGGCGGCCGCCGCCGCGATCGTGGCACCGACGACGCTCTACGCGATCTTCCTGATCAAGCCGCCGACGCTGGGCGCCTACCGCTCGGCCGCCGAAAAATGTCTGACGCTCATCGCGTTCTGGGCGTTCGCCTGTGCCGCGCTGCGCGTCATCGACTTCCTGATCGCCTGGACGCTGGATCTGTCCCACGCCCTGTACGACACCGTCGCGATGACGGCGTTCAACGTGATCACCGGCGTGATCGCGCGGTGGCTGCACCGCCAACTCGCCCGCGGCGAGGCGTCCCTGCCCGTGATCGCGGCGTTCAGCGGGCTGCTGTTCGTCTTCACGGTCGCGAACCTCGCGATCGGCGTCGCACTCGCGCCGCGGTACGCCGAGCCGTCGCCTACCGCGATCTACGGCAACAACCTGGCCCAGCAGATCACCAGCACGTTCGACGTGACGATCTGCGCGCTGAGCTTCGCGGTGCTGGTGGCGATGCTGTTCACCGGGCCGCTGGCGGGCTACTTCATCCGCCGCCGCGAAACCCGGACGGCTGCCCCGGCATCTCCGCCCCCGCCCTCACCAGCGCCGTCGGTGTCCGCGCCCTCTGCGCCGCCGACTCTCGCTCGGACGTCGCAACCCACCTCGCTGCCGAGAATCGTTCGGCTGAAGGAGGATTCGACGACGGTGCTCCCCGCGCCAACGGAGGAGATCGCCGCGCCCACGGCCGGGCTTCGCATCCAGCGTCCGGGGCCCGTCACCGAGAAGTGACCCGACCCGCTCCGCGAAACGATATTCCAGCACCAAAAGTCCGAGTAGAGGCGTGCTGGAATATCGTTTCGCGGCGTCGTGACTACCCTTGGGTTGCGTGCACGATTCACTGTGGGACTCTGCGACACGGCATCCGTTTCTCGACGCGGTGCGCGACGGCACCATCACCGACTCCGCATTCGACCGCTGGCTTGTACAGGACGCGCTGTTCGTCGCTGACCTTTTGACTTTTCAGGGGCGCCTGCTCGCGCGTGCGCCGCGTAAAGCGCAGGCGGTGATCTGCGGAGGATGCGCCGCGTTGGTCGCCGAACTCGACTGGTTCGAAACGCAGGCGACTCGCCGCGGACTCGACCTGGACGTGGCGCCCCTGCCCGCGACGCTTGCCTACCGCGACCTGTTGCAGCGACTGGACGCCGAGCCGTACGAGGCCGCGGTGACGGCACTGTGGGTGATCGAACGCGTCTACCTGCTGGCGTGGACGTCCGCGAAGTCAGACTCCACGCCGTTGCGCGAATTCGTCGAGCACTGGTCCACCCCGGACTTCGCCGACTACGTGGCCGGGCTCGGCGAGCTGGCTTCGCCCGACGACCATCAGGAGCTAGTCGGCGACGTGCTGTCGCTCGAGGTGGCGTTCTGGGATATGGCGTTGGCGTAGGGTCAACAGAACGGGACCACCCAGGCCCCCCTGCGATCAAGGGCAGGCGATGTTCCAATGCCAAGAAGCGCTGATTCCCAACAGCTTTCACTCGGTATCTTGGCGGGCTCACGGAAGCCGAGCGAGCGCAGGTTGCCGATTCACCCTGCTCATTTCGGCAGGATCGAACCTCACATCCGCCAGCAGATCACCCTCGAGCACGGCTATGGCTCGGCGTTCGGCGCCACGGACGACGCACTGGCCGGTCTTGTCGGCGCAATCAAGACTCGAGAGCAGCTCATCGCCGACTGCGACGTCATCCTGCTACC
The DNA here is from genome assembly GCA_902826815.1 of uncultured Mycobacteriaceae bacterium. Classification (GTDB taxonomy): domain Bacteria; phylum Actinomycetota; class Actinomycetes; order Mycobacteriales; family Mycobacteriaceae; genus Mycobacterium. The sequence goes on along the minus strand of CADEGF010000014.1, from coordinate 76,233 downwards.
CAAGGTCCAAGCAGAAGATTTGGCGGAACTTTCTACCGGACAGGTGGTCTGGGGCTGGCCGCACTGCGTGCAGGATTCAGCGGTCACGCAGGAGGCCATCGATCGCCGGTTGACGCTGATCGCGTTCGAGGCGATGAATCACTGGCAGGCCGACGGCGGATTCGGTCTGCACGTCTTCCACAAGAACAACGAGCTCGCGGGTTACTGCTCCGTTCTGCATGCCATGGAACTGGTCGGGATCACCGGCAACTATGGCCGCCGACTTCGCGCTGCCGTCCTCGGTTTCGGCGCCACCGCCCGTGGCGCGGTCACCGCGTTGAACGCCCACGGCGTCGACAACGTGCGTGTGCTGACCAACCGGGACGTGGCCGCCGTCGGATCTCCGATTCACTCGACGCAGATAGTCCAGATGGGACAGGACCCGCAGACGCCAGGCCGAGTCTGGGCCGATACGCCCGGCGGGCCGGTCTCGATGGCCGGTTTCCTCGCGGAGAACGACATCATCGTCAACTGCGTCCTCCAGGATCCAGGAGCGCCGTTGATCTTCGTCACCGAGGACAACCTCTCGGACTTCGCTCCAGGAAGCCTGATCGTCGACGTCTCGTGTGACACCGGAATGGGCTTCAGCTGGGCGCGCCCGACGTCGTTCGCTGCGCCGATCATCGAGATCGCAAGGAGCGTGCACTATTACGCGGTGGACCACAGCCCGTCCCTCTTGTGGAACTCGGCGACATGGGAGATCAGCGAGGCGCTGCTGCCTCACCTCGAAGCGCTTCTGGCAGGCCCGGCGGTATGGGATGTGACCCCGACGATCTGCCGGGCCATCGAGATCCGTGACGGTGTCGTCGTCAACCCCGCCATCCTGGCGTTTCAGCACCGCGAGGATGCCTATCCGCACAAGCGGGCGCCGCTCAACTGAACCGCTAGGAAAGTCGCTCCACTTCGACGAAGACGATCGGACTACCGGCACCACGATTCTCGACGGTGTGCTCGGCGCCCGCGGGGCGGGTGTAGCTCTGGCCAGCGACGAGTTCTGCGGCGATCTCGTCGCCGTCGGATGTGACGACATACATGGTGTCGGTGACCAGGGGCACCACCACGTACTCGTAGTCGTGCCGATGCATCGGGATCGCGCCGCCAGGGTCGATCGTCCACTTGGTCACGCGGAACCGGTCGTTATCCAGCTGTAACTCACTGTGGGATCCCGTCGTCATGATCGCTCCTTATCGTTGCAGCTGGCCGAAAGCGGGACGGCGCCACGAGAGATCGCTCTATTGTCAACAAACCTACAGCCTGGCTACGCTGCCAGAAGTCCTGACCGCCCCGCAGAAAGGACGCCGTGACCGAACTGGCGCAAGCACTCGTCGGGGGCATTCTCATCGGTGGGCTGTACGTCGCCATCAGCATCGGCTTCTCACTGTCCTTCGGAGTCCTTGACGTCGTCGACCTCGCCGTCGGCATGTGGGTGGTCCTCGGCGCCTTTGCCGCGATCGTCGCCAGCGACGCGCTCAAGATCGACCCGTTCGTCCTGCTCCCGGTCGTCTTCATCGTCTTCGGGGCCGTCGGCTGGCTCATCGCGCCGCTGATCTACCGCGTCCGCACCAGCAAGTACGCGTTGCCCGCGCTGATGGGCCTTGCCTTCACCTTCGGCCTCGCCACACTGATCCGCGGTGGCCTGCTCACCGCGTTCGGCTACAACCCCCGCACCGTGCGCACCACCTTCTTCTCCGGCAACGTCGAGTTGTTCGGCGTCACCGCACCCGCGATCCGCGTCGCAGGCTTCGGCTTCGCCGTCATCGCCTGCGGCCTGTTTCTCGCGTTCCTCTTCTACACCCGCACCGGCCTCGCGGTCCGCGCCACCGCGCAGAGCAAGGAGAACGCCGGGCTGATGGGCATCGATGTGAAGCGGATCAGCAGCCTCGTCTACGCCATCTACACCGGCCTCACCGCGATGGCAGGCGCGATGCTCGGCGCCATCTACGCCATGACCCCGGAAGTCGGGCTGCGCTACACGCTGTTCGCCTTCTTCGTCGTCGTGCTCGCCGGGCTGGGCTCCGTCGTCGGAGTGATGGCGGCCGGGCTGTTCCTCGGCGTGCTGCAGTCGTTGACATCGACGTATGTCGGCGCCGACTACACGCTGCTGATCGTCTTCGGCGTGCTGTTCATCGCGCTTCTGATATTCCCGCAGGGGATCTCGCGGCGGGGGCTGGCATGAGTGAAGCTTGCGAGCGAATCATCGGCGCAGAATGCGACGGCCGAGCCTGCGAGGTCGTCGCATGAGCAGGCCCGCGTCGGGCGGCAACCCGTACCTCAACCTCGGCACCCTCGCCGTCGTCGTGCTGGCGCTCTGCTTCCTGCCGATGCTGACCTCGCCCTACTACATCCGCGTCGCCACCGGCATCGCGTTGTGGGCCGGAATCGCGCTGTCCTGGAACGTCATCTGCGGCTACGCCGGCTACATCAGCTTCGGGCACGTGGCGTTCTTCGGCATCGGCGCGTACTCGACGGCGATTCTGATGCAGCCCGACTACGACTGGAACTTCTGGGCCACCCTGCCCGTAGCAGCCGTCGCCGCCGGTGGCGTCGCTGCGCTCGTCGGCTGGCCGGCCCTACGGCTGAGAGGCGCCTACTTCGCCATCGCCACCTGGGCGCTGGCCGAGGCGGTCCGCGAACTCGCCACCGTCGTCGACATCACCGGCGGCTCGGGTGGGCTCAAGACCCCGATCCGCCTCGACGACAACTTCTTCTTCTACGTGATGCTCGGAACCACGGCGATCGCCTACGCCGTCTGCTACCTGCTGTTGGAACGGTCCCGGTTCGGCTTCCGGGTGAAAGCGGTGCGCGACAACGAGGTTGCCGCCCGCGCGCAGGGCATCAACACCAACCTCGTCAAGATCGAGGCCTTCGTGCTCAGCGCGGTCATCCCAGCCGTACTGGGCGGCATCAACGCCTACTGGATCACCTTCATCAACCCCGACAGCGTGCTGAACACCATCATCACCGACCAGCTCGTGGTGATGGTGCTCGTCGGCGGGCTCGGGCACGCGTGGGGTCCGGCGCTCGGCGCGGCCGCGATGTTCCTCATGCAGGAGCAGCTTCGCGTCAGCTATGGCGAGACGACCGCCTACATCATCATCATCGGCGCGATCGTGATGGCCGTCGTGCTGTTCCTGCCCGACGGACTCGTCAGCCTCGCTCGCCGCGCCAAACGAATGCGTTTGGTACGACAACTCCTCGGCCGCGTCCGCAATGACGTTGCGCCGCAACGAACAGAGAAACAGACCGAGGAGGCCACGCCATGACGGTGCTCGCGGTCGAGAACATCGCCCGCTCCTTCGGCGGCATCCGCGCGGTCGACGGTGTCTCGTTCGGCGTCGAAGCGGCCGAGATCGTCGGCATCATCGGCCCGAACGGCAGCGGCAAGAGCACCCTGTTCAACCTGCTCACCGGCACACTCAAACCGAACGCCGGCACCATCACCCTGTTCGACCGCGACATCACCAAGCTGCCGTCGTACAAGATCGCCCGCGCAGGCCTCGGCCGCACCTTCCAGATCCCCGCGCTGTTCGTGAACATGACTGTGCGGGAGAACCTGTGGACCTCCGCGGTGCAGTTCGACTGGAACAACGCGACAGCGAACGCCGATGCCGTGCTGGAGCAGCTGGAGCTCACCCGCGTCGCCGACGACCTCGCCAGCAGCCTGTCCGGCGGCCAGCAGCGGCTGCTGGAGATGGGCCGCATTCTGATGCAGAGGCCGAAGGTCGCGCTGCTCGACGAGGTCGCCGCAGGCGTGCACCCGCGGCTGCGGCAGATCATGCTCGACGCCATCCGCACGCTGCGGGATGCGGGTACGACGTTCCTGATCATCGAGCACGATATGGAGCTCGCACAGGACATCTGCGACCGGATCATCGTGATGGACGCCGGAAAGATCGTGGCGCAGGGCAGTTTCGAGGAGATCTCGCACGATCCGCACGTGATGGAGGCCTACCTGGGGGTGTCCGCCGAGTGACCGAACAGCCGGGCGGCGGTACCTCCGAGACCCCAGATCCCCCAGATACCCCCGACACCCCCGTCAGCGTCGTCAAGGTCGACGACCTCGACGCCGGGTACGGCAGCGTGCAGATCCTGCACCAGGTGTCGATGACCGCCAGCACCGGCGACGTCACATGCATCTTCGGCCCGAACGGCTGCGGCAAGAGCACGCTGCTCAAGGCGATGGCGGGCGTGATCGACCCGTGGGCGGGCACGGTCACGCTCGACGACGACGATCTCACCCACCTCCCGTCGCACCGCACCCTCGGCCGCGGAATCGCGATGATGCCGCAGGGCGGCGGCGTGTTTCCCCAACTCACCGTGCGCGACAACCTGCGCGTCGGCGGCTACACGATCCGCTCGCGCGGGCAGCGCGACGCGCGCATCGAGGAACTGCTCGACGACTTCCCTCGGCTGCGCGAACGCTACGGCGTGCACGCCGGTGCGCTGTCCGGCGGCGAGCAGATGATCCTGTCGATCGCCCGCGCCCTCGTGCTGCGCCCGCGCTTCCTGCTGTTCGACGAACCGTCAGCGGGCCTGTCCCCCAAGCTCGTTGGCGACGTGCTTGTCCGCGCCTCCGAGCTCGCCCAGCGCGGCGTCGGCGTGATCATGATCGAGCAGAACATCCGCGAGGCGCTGCGCGTCGCGGACCGGATGTACGTCCTGGTCGCCGGGAAGAACCGCTTCGAAGGCTCACCCGACGATGTGAAGGACGACCGCGAGCTGATCCATCTCTATCTAGGGGGCCGCTGACCGATGCACCGCTTCGGCCCGCGACCCGCAAGGGCGACTCAAGGAGGAGTAACAATGCCCAACAACATCAACCGCCGGATCTTCCTCACGCGAGCAGGTCTCGTGGCAGGCGGCGTCGCCGTCGGCCCGGCCTTCCTCGCCGCATGCGGCGGCGACAAGGGTGGCGGCGGAGAGGCGGCCGACACCTTCAAGGTCGGTGCCGTACTCGAGCTGTCCGGCGCATCGGCGACGGGCGGACAGATCGCCCAGCGCGGGTACCAGATGTGGGCCGACGCGGTGAACAAGGCCGGCGGGCTGAGCATCGGCGACAAGAAGTACAACGTCGACCTCGTCGTGCAGGACTGCAAGAGCGACCCGGCCACCGGTGCCGACGCGGCGTCGCGGCTGGTGACCGAGGACGGCGTGAACGCCATCTTCGGCGCGTACACCAGCGGTGTGCAGCTCGCGATGGACCCGATCTGCGCGAAGTACAAAGTGCCGTGCATCGCGGGCTCAGCGGAGTCGCCCAACGTCTGGAAGAGCAAGCCGGAGTTCACCTTCGGCGTCATCCCCGCGGTCGACACGACGGCGGCACGGTCGATCCAGGCGATCGTCGACACCGCGAACCCTAAGCCGGTTTCTGCGGCGGTCGTCGGCGCCAACGAGCCGTTCTCCGACAACACCGCAGAGGGTTTCCGCTCGGGCGTCGAGGCCGCGAAACTCAACCTCGTTCATTACGGGTTGTTCCCGCCGAACGCCGACCTTGCGCCGGTGGCGAGCGCGGTCGCAGCGCAGAAGCCCGACATCGTGGCGGTCGGCGGCCACGACATCCTGCTGGTCGACTTCGTGAAGGCCATGGCCGCAACCGGTTACACGCCGAAGGCGATCATCGAGCACTACGGCATCACCGACGCGTCGTTCTCACAGGCGCTCGGTAAACAGGCCGACGGCGTGATGGGCATCTCGGTGTGGTTGCCGACCGCGACCTCAAAGGACGCGCTGTTCGGCTCGGCGGCCGACTACGCGAAGTCGTTCGAGGACCAGCACGGTTCAGCACCGGACTACACCGCCGCCGGCTGTAGTGCGTCGGGTCTGGTGCTGCAGGCCGCTGTCGAGAAACTGGGTGAGCCGCCGTCGCTGTCCGAGGAGTCACGCGGCAAGCTCAGGGACCTGATCGCCGAGACCGACCTTCAGACGTTCTTCGGGCCGATCAAGTTCGCCACCGAGGGCGATCACTTCCACAACAACACCGCGCTGGATCCGATGCTCGTGCAGATCCAGGGTGGCCAGGTGAAGGCGATCGCGCCCCCGGACGCGGCCCAGGCGAAGATCATCTATCCGCTGGCGCCGCTCGCCTGACGGAGCAGCGACACCCGGGGGCTCAGCCGATCGACACCAGCTGATCGATCGAGTCCCTCGGCAGCGTGCCGTCGACGATCGCGGTCACCTGCAATCTGTCCAAGTTGACGGTGCCGCCGTGGTTGTCGAGGAATGCGGTGTCGGCGGCGTCGCGTCCGGTGGCGATGCGCACCAGGGTCTGCCGCGGCGCAAGCAGGGTGCCGTCGACCACGCGCCAGTGGCCGTCGACGAATGCCTCGGCCACCGCGTGGAAGTCCATCGGATACAGGCCCGGCGCATACACCGAGACGACGCGAGCGGGCACGTTGACGGCCCGCAGCAGCGCGACAACCAGGTGCGCGTAGTCGCGGCATACGCCCTCACCCGCGAGCAGCGTGTCCGCGGCTCCGTCGATGGGGTCGCTTGACCCCGGCACGTACTTCAAGCGGGTGCCCACCCAGGAGGACACCTTCTCCAACAGCGTCGTCGAATCGCCGTACTCGCCGAATTCCGTTGCGGCGAAGCCGAAGAACTTGTCGGCTTCGGCGTACCGGCTGGGCCGAAGATACATGGAGAGGTCGTATTCGGTCACCGGCGCCGGGTCGGTTCGGCCGACGATCGTCGCGGCGTAGGCAACCCTGAGATTGCCGACCGATGCGTCCATCTTGTGAATGCGGTTGCCGTGCACACCGCTGATCTCCAGCGGCTGGAGCGGCCTTCCGTCCAAGAGAAACGACAGCGACTCGGACACCTCGGTGTTGGGATGCGGTGCGACGGCGATCTGGAACTCCAACGTCGTCGGCGCGACGATCTCGACGTCGAGTTCGACACCAACCTCTCGCCTCATCGCCTGATCATCGCACTGTCACCAACGGGTGCGCATGTCGTCATCTCACCGCGCGGCGCTCGCGGATGAGGCGATGCGCCAGCCGCAGATACGCGTCGGCCACGGTGGACCACGCCATGTCAGGCGCCAGCCGGCGCGCCTCGGCCGCCATCGAACCGGCGACGCGCGGCTGCGTCAGTACCCGGCGCAGCGCAGCCACCAAGGCTTCAGGGTCGTCATGGTCGACGACGATGCCCGCTCCGGTGCCGAGCATCTCGAGCGCATGCGGGAACGCGGTCGCCACGACCGGTCGGCCGCTCGCGATGGCGTCCACCAGGACACCCGAGGTGACCTGGTCGGTGGAGTCGTACGGCAGTACGACGACCGTCGCGGATTGCGCCAGCGCCGTCAGCGTCGACCTGCCCCAATATCGGCCATCGAGGGACACCGCATCCACCACGCCGCCGAGCCGCGCCTGTTCCGTTCGGGCGTCGCGGTAGGCCTCGCCGTCGGCGGCGAGCACCGTCGGGTGTGTCGGTCCAGCCACCAGATATCGCGGCTTGCCGGGCAAGTCCTTCAGGGAGGCCATCGCGTCGATCACCCGCTCGATGCCCTTCCCAGGGCCGAGCAGGCCCCACGTCAAGATGGTCGGTCGACTCGGGCGTCTCGCAGGAGGCCCGCTCGGGACGTCCGCGCCGTGCGGGATGGTGACGACCTTGCGGCGATCGACGCGGTACTCCGAACACAACCGTTGCATCGCGGCCGTGGACATGACGACTACCTGATCCGCCGCGGCGGCAATCGTTTCGAGGGCCGAGCGTTCCTGCGGCGTCGGGAATTTCGGGATCGTGTGTGGGGCGACGATCGACGGCACACGCAGCCCGCCGACGATGGCCACCACATCCTCGCCACCAGCGGTGCCGTAGGAGGTGTAGTCGTAGTGAATCACCGCGACGTCGCTGCCATCGAGCACGTCGGTGCAGAGCCCGACCGATTCCGGCGATCCGTTGACCAGTTCTCCGACGACCTCCCCGCTGGACGGGGCCGAGCCGTCGGCCACCCGCACCACACTGACGTCGGCGCCGTCCGCGGACAACGCGTCAGCCAGCGCCACGCTGAATGTCGCGATCGCACCCAAAGTCGGTGGATAAGGGCTGAGCACGCCGACGCGGAGGTTGCGAGACGAGGTTTGCGCCTGAGCAGGGGAACCCAGCGATGGAAGAAACACTGCCATGACGACGATCCCGTCCGAGCCCTCGAACGGCCCACAACAATCGAACCAGCGACGACGCAGTCTCAGATGGTCGCGCACGACATACCGCCAGTGTGTCAACCCTACGCGTAGTCATCTCTGCCAGACCCGGCAGCAGGCAGATAATGGGGTTGCAAACCGAAAGTTGTTGTTTTCCAGAATTTTTCACAAATCTGCGGATCGAGCGCCGCCGTCTTGCGCAATATCGCCTGCGTGTAGCCTGAAGTTGAACCGTTTCGTCGTCAGCGTGATCCCGTCCAGATGGACGCAACCAGGTCATTGCGCGATCCGATTCGTAAGGAATCGTGCATGGACGGCGGATGCCATCTCGTCAACCCGGCCAGGGTCACGCTCGCCGCCAAGCTCGGCGAAGCGCTTGACGGGGCATGGTGGCCGCACGAGGCGTCTGTCGGTCGTGAACTTCCCGGCCTCATCGAGGCATTGGCGGACCCGTTGGGCCGGATCGTGGATATCGGCGTCAACTGGTCGACCTTGTCGGGGATGCCGAACCTCGACAGCTTCGATTGGCGCGGCCATTCGCTGATATCGGTCCAGCAAGCGCGGCATCAGCGCGTCGTAACCCTCACCGGCAGGCGCGCCACGGCGCGACTGTTGTTGATACCGCCGCGGACCAGCACCGCCCTGGCAGTCATGCTGCTGCGGCGAGCCGCGCGGTTGCCCATTCTGTCGGTCCACCAGGACACCGACGCGTTCCGGATAGCAGAGGAAATCATCCGCGCGGCGTGCCCCGAGAAGCCTCCGAGTGCGACGGCGGCGGCTACCTCACCTTGAGACAGCGCGCCGGTGACCGGTGTGGCCGCGGTTGTGGTGTTGACCGCCCGAACCGCCCGATCCGCCGGAGCCTGACTTGGCGCCTGGACGGCGACGACGGCGGTTTGCGCCGGCGTTCGGGGCGGCCGTGGAGCTCTTTGAGGGCTGGTTGACGCGGGGAGCGGGCTTCTTAACCGGCGCGATGTCGCCGACCAGCGCGCTGACCGGCTCCGAGTGCGCGACGACGTCCTGCGGGCGGACGTTGATGCCGGCCTTGCGCATCAGCGCCTGGGTGTCGCGGCGCTGCTCGGGCAGCACCACGGTGACCACGTCGCCTGCGTTGCCCGCGCGGGCGGTACGGCCCGACCGGTGCAGGTAGGCCTTGTGCTCCATCGGCGGGTCGACGTGCACGACGAGTTCGACCTCGTCGACGTGCACACCGCGCGCGGCGATGTCGGTGGCGACCAGCACCCGCGCTTCGCCGGTGCTGAACGCGGCGAGGTTGCGGTCGCGTGCGGGCTGAGAAAGGTTGCCGTGCAGATCAACTGACGGCACGCCGGCCTCGGTGAGCTGCTTGGCGAGCTTCTTGGCCTGATGCTTGGTGCGCATGAACAGGATTCGGCGCCCGGTACCCGACGCGAGATGGTGCACCAGTTCCCTCTTGGCCTGAACGCCCGCGACGTGGAAGACGTGGTGGGTCATCTGAGCGACGGGTGAGTTGGCCTCGTCGACGGAGTGCGTGACCGGATTCCGCAGGAACCGCTTCACGAGCTTGTCGACGCCGTTGTCCAGCGTCGCGGAGAACAGCATCCGCTGTCCGCCCGCGGGGGTGGCGGCCAGAATCCGGGTGACACCGGGCAGGAAGCCCAGGTCAGCCATGTGATCGGCCTCGTCGATGACGGTGACCTGGACTGAGTCGAGGTTGACGATGCGCTGCCGCATCAGGTCCTCGAGACGGCCTGGGCACGCGACGACGATGTCGACGCCGGAACGCAGCGCCGATTCCTGGCGGCTCTGCGAGACGCCACCGAAGATCGTGGTGACCTTGAGGTTGAGCGCGGTGGCGAGCGGTTCGAGCGCGGTGGCGATCTGCGTCGCCAGTTCGCGGGTAGGCGCAAGCACCAGGCCGCTCGGGCGACCGCGACGCTGCGTGGCAGCGAGCCGGGTGACCAGTGGGATGGAGAATGCGAGCGTCTTACCACTGCCAGTCTTGCCGCGGCCCAACACATCTCGCCCTGCGAGGGTATCTGGAAGCGTCTTCTCCTGGATCGGGAAGGGGGTGGAGATCCCACGTCCGGCGAGCGACTTGATCAGTCGGTCGTCCACGCAGAGATCAGCGAAAGTTGGTGAGGTAGTAATGGTGAGTGCCTTTCAGGCATCGGTTGCGCCTCGCCATGGCCAATGATTCGGCACGAGCTAGCGCAAATGTGGCGAGATTGCCGGTGGGCAAAATCGATCGCCGCGAGAAAACCTTGTGCCAGGTGCACGGTTTGGGAGGTGTCTTACGACGTTGTCGGCTTGTTTCTTTCGAGCGCCAACGTTGGAATCATCGTAACAGGTCGGCCTGCTGAGCTGGGAAATCGCCTGACGTGAGGTCGGTCACCCGCGGTGGGCCGTACAGTCGCGACATGTCGTTTCGCCGCCGCGCCGGGCTCGCCGCGCTGGTCGTCACCGCTGCCGCGCTGCTCCCACCCGCCGTCGCCGTCGGCGAGGCTGGCGACGAATGCGGCGCCGTTGGCGCTCCCACAATCGGAAATGTCATCGTCACGGCAGGCACCATCTCCTGCGCCGACGCGACGGCCGTCGTCAACCGCTACCTGACCGATCCCGCAGCCGAGCGCAACGGCGAGTGGGTGTTCTTCGACGACTGGGAATGCTGGACACCGTCGCCCGACCAGAAAGTCATGAACGGCTTCAGCGCCGAGTGCAACGGCGGCATGGACAACATCCAGGTCCGCGATTCAAAGCCAGAATGAGTTCAGCGGCACTGCTGCTCGGGAATCAGCATCACCGGAATCGTGGTGTGCGCAAGGACCGCCGCTGCCACGCTGCCCTGCAAATGTCCCAGCAGTCCACTGCGGCGGTGCGGCCCGAGCACGATCATGCTCGCGTTGTGCTCGTCGGCGGCCTCGACGATGCCCTTCCACGTCGGCGCCGCCTCCACCGCAACGCTCTGTGCCGTCAACCCTAGTCGTTGCGCCAGCGAGGCCCCGTGCGCCGCAGTGCATTCCGCAGCCTGTCGGACCTCGGTCGCCTTGTCGGCATCGAAGTGCTTCTTGTCGACGGGCGTGAAGCCGACATCGGCCGGCTGCCACACACAGACGACCAACGCGCATCGCCGCGGGGGCAGCTGGCTCGCCGCCTGCTCGATCGCACACGCCGCCAGATCCGACCCGTCGTAGGCGAACACCACCGGCCCGATCGTCGTCGCTTCGTGCTCCGCCACCGGCATGATCACCGCAGAGCGCTCTGCTGTCGCCGGCTCCTGTGAAGGCACACGCCGTAGCCGCGCCAGCAGCGGCGGCGAGTACCACGCCGGTGAATCGCCGTCGAGGAACTCGTCGAGATCCGGAGCCTGAGGCCGAGCCCCGCTCAACACATAAATGACGACGCCGAAGACCGCGCCGCCGATGGCCAACCCAAAACCGATCCATAGCGTGATCCCCGTGCCTTCGGCCAGATCACCCGGCAGTGCATCGGCGATATGCGCGAGGATCGGCGCCACCATGAATGCCGCCACCGCGCGCAGCAGCTCGATGATCGCGAACACGCGCTGCAGGCTCGCCGACTGCAGCGAGAACCCCGCGACGAACAGTGCAGGCGCTACCGTTGCCCCCAGCGCCAGTCCCGTCAAAGCCGAAGCCAACAGGGTCAGCGGCACATTCGCGGGCAGCGCGAACCGAAACACCAAGATGCCCGCCGCCAGCAGCGCCATGCCGACCAAGGGAAGGTAATGCATTGCGCGCCGGGTGATGACGAATCCGAACACGACGGCCATCACGACGGCGCCGCCGAGCTCGGGTAGATAGAGCAGCCCGACCTGGACCGGGCTGAAGCTCTGCAGCAGCACGTTGGCGGTCAACACCGTCGCCGCCACCGATGCCGCAGCCGCGAACAGCGCGACACCCACCCCGGCGACCGGGATCGCGCTCGTCAACATCGTGCGGACCGTGAGCAACGGCCGCGACGCCTTGAACTGGTACACGATCAACACGATGATCAGCGCCAGCCCGCCGACCATCGGCGCGACCGCGGCGATGTCAGTCAGCCCGTGGGTCGTCAGTTGTGCGGCGCCGACGAACGCGGCGGTACATCCGACCGCCGCGAGCCCGATTGCCCTGAGGTCGCGCGGCGCATCGAGATCGGCGGGCGGGGCATCCTCAAATGTCAACGCCGCCATGATCAAAGCGAGCACCGCGATCGCTGCGACGATCCAGAACAGCGGACGCCAGGCGTGCGCCTCGGCCTGCGCGCCGCCAATGAAAGGACCCAGCGCGACCGCACCGAAGACGCACATGTTCATGATCACCGCGGTGTTGCGGAGTTTGTCCCTCGGGAAGCCGATCGTCAGCGGCGGCGCGGCGGCGATCAGCAGCATGCTCGTCGCGAGCCCCTGCAGCACGTGCCCGCCGATGTACATGCCTGCGTTCTGCGCGGCCGCTGCGAGCACGGAGCCCACCGCAAGCACCACCGCATAGAGAAGCAGCATCCTGCGCTGCGGCAGATGCTGGGCGAATTGCACCGCGAGCACCGTGCCGACCGCATACGCTGCGTTGCCCAGACCGGACGCCAGGGTCATCTCCTGGGTGGTCATGTGCAGTTGTTCGGAGATGATCGGCACCAACGGGTCGATCGCCGACGACAGCGCCAGATAGGGGATCAACGCGAGGGTGACCATGGCGGCCACCGCCGGATAGCGTCCGGCAAGGGGTCCCTGTCGCATCAGCCCTGCCTGAAGTTGGCCGTCGGGTCCATCCGGCAGCGCCACATCACGTTGGGGCGGCTGATCGAAGGGACTGGAGCGCGCACGCGTCGCTTCAGCCAAGACATATATGAATATATTCCCGTTCAGCAACTTCACAGGTCGGCCGCTGAGCAACTTCACAGGTCAGCCGGCGACGATCGCCGCGGGACGATCGCACTATCGTGATGCGGTGAGCGACCTCGACGAACTCGTCGACGAGTGGGGCCTGCGGGCCGAGGGCGACGCGGTGCGTGGCTCTCGCGCTGTGGTGCTGCCTGTGCGATCGGCTGACGGAGTTCCGGCGGTGCTCAAGATCGGCCACTCCGAACACGAGCACCTGGTGCTGCGGCGGTGGAACGGTGCCGGCGCCGTACGGCTGCTGCGGGCGGACCCGCACCGACGGGCACTACTGCTTGAGCGGCTGCGGCCGGAGTCGCTGCGGAGTTTGTCCGATGTCGAGGCATGTGAGGCCGTCGCCGCGTTGTATCGACGCCTACTCGTGCCTGCGATGCCGCAATTGCCGTCGCTTTCCTCGCTTCTCGAGCAGTGGGCCGACGAGTTCGCCGCCCTTCCGCGCAGTGCTGCGGTCCCCCACCGCCTCGTCGAGCAGGCGATCACCTTGTGTCGCGATCTCGCAGCCCATGCCGATGGCGATGTCCTGCACGGCAACCTGCACTACGGGAACGTCTTGGCCGCCGATCGTGAACCGTGGCTGGCCATCTCACCGATGCCTCTCAACGGCGATCCGCACTTCGAGGTCGCGCCGATGCTGTGGCATCGCTGGGACGAGCTCGCCGACAACGTCCGCTTCGGCGTGCAGCGGCGCTTCTACTCATTGGTCGACGCCGGAGGCTTCGACGAGGACCGTGCCCGCGCATACGTCGTCATCCGCGTTGTCCGCGAGGCGACCCGCGATCCGGCGGAGCTGACCAAATACGTCGCGCTCGCCAAAGCCGTGCATGACTGATTCAGCGTGTCGTCAGCACGAGGCCGGGATAGCCCTGCGCCGCAACGTCGTCCAGCGACCGGCGGTAGTTGCCGAAGCCGCCGATGTAGGGCATGAACACCCGCTTCTTGCCGTCGATGTTGGAGCCCAGGTACCACGACGACTGCGCCTTCGGGAACAGCGTCTTCTCGGCGGCCTCGGCGACGTGGCTCGTCCATGCCTCCGAGGCGTCGCGGCGCGGCTCGACCTCGGTGATACCCCTGCGTCCGGCTTCAACCATCAGGTCGACGGCCCAGTCGACCTGCACCTCGGCGTGCAGCACCATGTTCGAAAGCACCGACGGGCTGCCAGGGCCACTGAAGCTGAACAGGTTCGGCAGTCGCGGCATCATGATCCCGAGAAACGTCACCGGCCCGTCCGCCCATAGCTCGGATAGTCGATCCCCGTACGGTCCGACGGGATCGATGTGCGTCATGGCGCCTGTCAACGCGTCGAAACCTGTTGCGAACACGAGCACATCGCAGCCATACACGCCCTCGCTGGTCCGCACGCCATCAGCGGTGATCGCCTCGATCGGCTCTCGGCGCAGGTTCACCAACTGCACGTTGTCGCGGTTGAACGTCGCGTAGTAACCGGCGTCAGTGCAGATCCGCTTCGTTCCGATCGGGTGGTCGGTGGGGATCAGGTCCTCGGCGACCGCAGGATCTGCGACGATGTCGCGGATGCGGTCCTCGGCGAACTGCCGCGCGATGTCGTTGGCCCTCAGCACCGACATCTGGTCCGGGAACGTCTTGCTGAACAGCACGCCGCCGTCGCGCCAGCGCGCCCACATGGCCTCGTCGCGCGCTTCGGCATCGGTGTCGAGCGCGCTTTGGTGATATGTGCCGTGCGGCGTGCCAGCCGGTGCGTACGCCGAACGCTCTCGGCGATCGGGGTATTCGCGACGGATGCGCTGTATGTCTTCATCCGACCACGGGTAGTTCGGCATCGGAATCGTGTAATTGGGTGAACGCTGGAACACCACAAGCGACTCGGCCTGCTCGGCGAGGATCGGCGTCACCTGGATACCCGACGAGCCGGTGCCGATGACGCCGATCTTCTTGCCGCGCAGCGTCGGATCCTCGCGCGGCCACGCCCCGGTGTAGTAGACCTCGCCCGCGAAGTCGTCGACGCCGGGGATATCGGGCCGGTTCACCGCCGACAGGCATCCGGTCGCGCACAGCAGGAACCTTGCGCGATGTTTCTCACCGGTCGACGTCTGCACGATCCACTCGCCCGCGCCCTCGTCGAACTGAGCGCCGACGACCTCCGTGTTGAACTGGTAATGCCGGTGCAGGTCGAATCTGTCGGCAACGTGGTCGAGGTACGCGAGGATCTCGGGCTGCGCCGCGAACCGCTCGGTCCACGTCCAGTCGTTCTGCAACTCGTCGTCGAATGAGTAGGAGTAGTCAACGCTTTCGACGTCACAGCGCGCGCCGGGATAGCGGTTCCAGTACCAGGTGCCGCCGACGCTCGGCGCCGCCTCGATACCCAGCACCGTCAACCCCGCCGACGCGCACCGGTACACCGCGTACAGGCCCGCGAAGCCGGCCCCGATGACGATGGCGTCGGAACTCATGCCTGGACTCCCACTCGCTCGGCGAGCAACCGCCGCATGTCCGCGAACAGCAGTTCCCGCGCTGCGGCGCCGGCGCCGAACGGTATCATCGTCGCGAAGCCGTGAAACAAGCCGGGGTAATCACGATGCACCACAGACACATTCGCGTCCCGCAGCCGTTGTGCATACGCCATACCCTCGCTCTGCAGCACGTCCATCCCGGCCGTCAGAAAGATCGCGGGCGGAAGGCCCTCGTGCGACTCGGAGCGTGCCGGCGCCACCAGCCACTCCGGTGACGGCATCTTGTCGTCGAGGTACTCGCGCCAGTAGTACTGCATGGCGTCGCGGGTGTTGACGTATCCCGTCGAATACTTGCGATAGCTTTCGGTGTCGAAGAACGGCTCGATGGCCGGATACATCAGTACCTGTCCCGCAGGCATCGGCGTGCCGCGCTCGCGGCACATCAGCGGCGTCACCGCAGCGAGGTTGCCGCCCGCGCTGTCACCGGCGACGAGCACCCGCGACGGGTCGACGCCGAGTTCGTCGGCCCGATCGATCACCCAACAGAAGGCCGCGCACACGTCCTCGACCGCCGCGGGCGCGCGGTGCTCGGGTGCCAGCCGGTAGTCGACCGACACGACGACCGACTCCGTGTACTTCGACATCGCGCGGCAGAAGCCGTCGTGCGAGTCGAGGTCGCAGAGCACGAAGCCGCCGCCATGCGCGAACACCACTGCGGGACGTGGACCGCCGGACCCGTGCGGCCGGTAGACCCGTACCGGCACGTCGCCGTCGGGCCCGGGGATCGGACGGTCGTCGGCCCGCGCCACGTCATACAGGTTGGAGACCGCCACACGCCGTCCCGCCAGGAACGCCCGCGCCTCCACCGCGGTCATCTTCTCGACGGCCGGGAATGCGTCGTTCGTGTCCCGCATGAACTTCGCAACGCCGTCGTCCATGATCGGCAACGGTAATGCAGGTCCCTGGCTACCATCACAAAAACCCCTCCTGAGGAGGTCCGCATGGCCGCCCCCAACCTGCCGGCCGGTTTCGACTTCACCGATCACGAGATCTACGCCTCCCGGCTGCCGACGGAGGAGTTCGCCGAGGTCCGCCGCACAGAACCGATCTGGTGGAACGAGCAGCCACCCGATGTCGGCGGGTTCGGGGACGGCGGTTTCTGGGTGGTCAGCAAGCACCGCGACGTCCGTGAGGTGTCCCGGCGCAGCGACGTGTTCTCGTCGGCCAAGAAGTCGATCGTGCCGCGCTACAAGGTGACCGGCGGCGGCGGTCAGATCGAGGCGGGCTCGCTGTCGATGATCATGATGGACGACCCCGAGCACACGCGCCTTCGCAAGATCATCTCCCGCGGCTTCACACCGCGAGCGATCGAACGGCTGCGGGCCGAGCTCAAGGACCGCGCGCAACGCATCGCTGCGGAGGCGGCCAAGGAGGGCTCCGGCGATTTCGTCCTGCAGGTCGCCCGCGAGCTGCCGCTGCAGGCGATCGCCGAACTGCTCGGCGTGCCGTTGGATGAGCGCGAAAAGCTGTTCGACTGGACAAACCAGATGATCGGCGGCGACGAGGATCCGGAGTTCGCGGACTTCAACCCGCTGGAGTCGACGGCCGAGTTGATCTGGTACGCCATGCAATTGGCGGCGCGCAAGAAGGAGGAGCCCGGTTCAGGAGATCGAGACATCGTCACCACGTTGATCGACTCCGAGGCCGACGGCAATCTGACCGAAGCCGAGTTCGGCATGTTCGTCGTGACCCTGACGGTGGCGGGCAACGAGACGACCCGCAACTCGATCACCCAGGGCATGATGGCGTTCTCCGAGTTCCCCGAGCAGTGGGAGCTGTTCAAGGCGCAGCGGCCGAAGACCGCCGCCGACGAGATCATCCGCTGGGCCTCGCCCATCACGGCGTTCCAGCGGACCGCTCTTGCCGACACCGAGCTGGGCGGCGTGAAGATCAAGAAGGGGCAGCGGCTGGTGCTCTTCTACCGGTCGGCGAATTTCGACGAGGACGTCTTCGTCGACCCGTACACCTTCGACATCCTGCGAGATCCCAACCCACACCTCGGGTTCGGCGGCACCGGCGCGCACTACTGCGTCGGCGCCAGCCTCGCGCGGATGACCATCGACCTGATGTTCAACGCGATCGCCGACCACATCCCCGACCTGACGCCGGTCGCCGCACCGGAGCGCCTGCGGCACAGCATGATCAACGGCATCAAGCACTGGCAGGTCGAATACCGGTGAACGAGCCGCCGAGCGCCCGTCGTATCCGGCTGTAATAGTGGGGTATGCCCGCATCCGCCGTGCTCATCACCGGCGCCAACTCCGGCATCGGCAAAGAAGTGGCCCGCCAGTTCGCCCAGCTGAACGCCTTCGACACCGTGTACCTAGCGTGCCGGAATCAGGAGAAGGCAAAGGCGGCGCGCGCCGAACTCGAGCAGAGCACCGGCAAAACGATCTTCACGACCGTGCAGTTGGACACGAGCGACCTCGACTCGGTCCGCGCTGCGATCGCATCGATCGAGGCGCCGCTGCAGGCAGTCGTCTTGAACGCCGGTGGTACCGGCGATTCCAATCGGATGGGGCTCACCCGTGACGGCGTCACCACCACATTCGCTTCTAACGTGCTGGGCCATGTGGTGCTCCTCGAGCAGCTGATCGCGACTGCCGTCTTGACCAGTTCGGCGGTTCTGGTCGGAAGCGAAGCCGCACGCGGTGTGCCGAGGCTGGGGATGAAGCGGCCAATGTTCGCGACGCATTCGGTGGACGAGTTCGCGAGCGTGATGGACGGGTCGTTCTTCGCCCACCGGAAGGCGGTTCCGGCCTTGACGTATTCACAGGTGAAATATCTCGGCGCTCTGTGGATGTCAGAGCTCGCGCGTCGCAACCCACAGCTGCGGCTCGTCACCGTCAGTCCGGGCAACACCGCTGGAACGGAGGTGTTCGGCTTCCTGCCACCGGTGGTGAGGCCGGTGTGGGATCGCGTTCTGATGGGCCGCGTATTCCCTAGGTTCGGGCTTGCGCACCCGCTTGGCACAGGCGCGCGGCGAATCGTCGACGCCGCGACGTCAGACGAACTCCACAGCGGACGCTTCTATGCCAGCACGGCGAAGATACTTACCGGCCCGCTGATCGACCAGGCCGAGGTTTATTCGGATTTCGGGAGTCCGGAGTTCCAGCGCAACGCCTACGAAGCGGTTCACCGCTTCGTGTAGGTACGGCCGCGCGGATCCCGCTCCCACAGCACGCCGTCGGTCGCGGTAACGCCTTCCTGGATCAGCGCGCGCTTGAGGATCTTGTTGGTCGCCGTCTGCGGCAGCGCATCGTTGACGCGGACGTATCTGGGCCACGCCTTCGGCGACAGATCGGGCTGCGACGCGAGGAAGTCCTCGAACTGCCTGGGCGACAACGCCGCTCCCTCATTGAGCACGACGGCCGCCATCACCTGGTCGCCCACGCGATCGTCGGGGACCGCGTACACCGCCACGTGGTTGATCTCGGGCAGCCGCTGCAGAATCCGCTCGATCGGGCCCGCCGCGAGGTTCTCGCCGTCCACCCGCATCCAGTCCGCCGTTCGGCCGGCCAGGTAGATCCAGCCGTCCGCGTCGCGGTAGGCCAGATCGCCCGACCAGTACATGCCGTGCCGCATCCGCTCCTCGGTGGCGGCCGCATCGTTGTAGTAGCCGGTGAAGCCGCCGACGCCGTAGGTGTTGACCAGCTCGCCCACCGCGTCGTCGAAGTTGGCAAGCGCCCCGTGCTCGTCGAAAACCGCTGGCGCGCACTCCGTCACGGTGTCGGAGTGGTAGACGCTCACGCCCGGATACCCCTTGCCGATCGACCCCGACGGGCAGCCGTCTTCGCGCATGACGACGACAGCGAACTCGCTCGATCCGAAGCTGTCGACGACGCGGCATCCGAACCGTCGCGCGAACTCGTCGACGTCGCGCTCGGTGGCCTCGTTGCCGAACGCCGCCCGCAGCGTGTTGTCGGCATCATCGGGCTTCTCGACTGTGCCCAGCACCAGAGCCAGCGGTTTGCCGACGTAGTTCATATAGGTCGCGCCGTAGTGGCGGATATCGGAGAGGAACCGCGACGGCGAGAACTTCTCCGGCACCATCGCCGCTCCGCATGCCAGCGCCACCGCCCAACCCGCCGCCACCCCGTTGGAGTGGAAAAGCGGCATCGACAGATAGCAGACATCGTCGGAGGTCAGCTCGAACCGTTCGGCCAGGCTCGCGCCGCACAGCACCGCCATCGCGTGCGCGAAGCGGACAGCCTTCGGGTCGCCGCTCGTGCCCGACGTGAAGAGCATGACGACGGGATCCATCCCCTCGACTTCACGATGCGGGACAAGCGGTTCCGCCGCGGCCACCAGCTCGCGATAGCCGGGGTCGTCGACATCGAGAACCGTTGCACCTCCAAGGGCGAGGCCGTCGAGCAGCGGCATGTGCTCGGCGTTGGCGAGCACCAGCTGACAGTCAGACCGACCGATGTCGGCGGCCAGCCCGTCGCCGCGTCTTGTCGTGTTGATGCCGCACAGCACGTATCCGCCGAGCGCCGCCGCGGCCATCGACCGCAGCATCGCAGGCGTATTGCCCAGCAGCGCACCGACATGCATGGGTTGCGACGGGTTCATCTGCGCGATGAGCGCCGACGCCTCCGCCCCCGCTTCGGCAAGGTGCTCACGCCACGTCCACGTCCGGTCATCGTGCATCATCGCGACGCCGTCGTCGTCCATCCGCGAGCGCAGTAGCTGCTGCACGGTCTCAAACATCGGCAGGCCTGTAGCGCAGCAGAGTGATGCCTGCGTCGGGTATATCGACGAAGACCGGCTCGACGCGCATGCCGATACGGATGTCCTCGGGTTCGACATCGACGAGTTCCGTGCTGACCCGCGGGCCTGCGTCCCACTCGACGACCGCAAGCAGCTGCGGCAGCTGCTCTGCCCACGGCGGGCCGGTTGGCCTGCGCGCGACGGTATACGTGTACAGCGAGCCTGCGCCATCGATCTCGCGCCACTCCAGTTCGTCGGCCAGTGTGCCCGGCGCGAGCGTGCGTGGGTAGAACACGTAGCGCCCGGTCGACGGCGAGTACTGGATCAGAATCCGATGCTCGCGCAACGCATCCCAGAACGGCCGCGATACCGGCGTCGGTTCGGGCAGGGGCGCCGTCATCAGTCACCGCCCAGGATCAACGCGACCTGCTCGCTCATGATGCCGCCGTTGCCGGTGACGAAGGCCGTGTCGCAGTCGGCCACCTGCGCCTCCCCCGCGCGGCCCATCACCTGGCGTGCGCCGTCGACGACGTGGTGCATGCCGCCTGCCATGCCCGCCTGGCCGAACGACAGCTGCCCGCCTGCGGTGTTGATCGGGAAGTCGCCGCGGAAGGTCAGGTCGTGCTCGGTCAGCCATTTCATGCCCTCGCCCTTGCCGCAGAAGCCTGCGTCCTCGAGCGTCATCAAAACGGTGATCGTGTAGCAGTCGTAGATCGACGCCATGTCGACGTCGGATCGCGCCAAGGCCGCCATCGCGAAGGCACGCTCCGCTGCGCGGCCGATGGGCGTGCGGATGAGATCGTCGGCGTAGGTTGGCGTCTTGAACCGGATGTGCTCACCGAACCCCTTGATCCACACGGGCCGACGACGCGACCGCCGCGCCACGTCGGCGTTCGCGACCAGCACGCCCGCGCCGCCCTGCACCCGCATCACCGTCTCGAGCATGTGGATCGGGTCGGCGATCACCGGGCTGTTCAGCACGTCGTCGACGGTGATGGGTTTGCCGTGGAACACCGCACCGGGGTGAGCGCACGCGTTCTCGCGCTGGTGCACCGCTATGCGCGCCAATGCGGCAGCGTCATAATCGAATTCGTGCGCGTATCGTTGCGCGATCTGCGCGTACGGGCCGTTCTGGCCGACATTGCCGTACGGAATCTCGAACTCTGCCTGCGGGGAGCCGTAGTTGTTGCTCGACGCCCCGAACCAGCTGAGCGTCCGGCCGGGCTTCGCTTCCGATCGCGGGATCTCGGTCGAACCGGGCATCACGACGAGCACAGCGTCGGCTTGTCCCAACTCGACGGCCGCGGCGGCCCGCCACACCATGCCTGCCGCCGTCGCACCGCCGAGGTCGACGCGGTCGCCGAAGTCCAGCGGCAGCCCGAGGTACTCCGACAGCGTGGCCGGGGCGAACATGTTCGACTCCGCGATGCCGTGCGTCGAAAGCCCGTTCACGACAGCGGGATCCACGCCCGCATCTTCGATGACCATCTTTGCCAGTCGCGCATACTGGTCCAGCGTGAATGACGGTGGCGCGCTCTGCTTCTTCTCGGCGGGCAGTTCCGCGATACCGACGATGGCGGCCTCGCCGCGCAGGCCCGTCACGATGAACCTCGCTGCGGCAGCGCGACGGTCGCGGTCCCCGGCATCAGCACGTCGTCGCCGCGTTTGCAGTAGATGTCGAGGTCGACGAGGCCGTCGTCGCGTTTCCCGGTGACGACGCCCCCGAACGTCAGCTCCTGACCCGGCAAGGCGATCGCGCGGTTCTGCACCGAGAAGGCCACCAGTCGCCCGTCGCCGCCGATCCAGTCGGTCAGCGCCCGCGACAGCAGCGCCGCCTGCAGCGGGCCCTGCACGAGCACGTTGTCGTAGCCCTCGCGATCGCGCGCCCATTCCTTGTCGTAGTGGATGCGGTGACCGTTGTAGGTGGCGGCGCTGAAGAAGAACATCTGCGTCTCGTCGACGGTCACCGTCAGCGCCGGGATCTCGTCGCCGGTCTGAACGTCGTCGAAATACGGTTGCCTTCTCTCGCGAGCAGACGCAAATGCATCAATTTCACCGGCGTGTCGCATGCTTTTGCGTCTGCTCGCGGGGGTAGTAGGTGGGCTCATGCGGGCCTGGCGATCATCGACGTGGTGGCCTCGGCGAGCAGGTCGCTGTTCTGGTTGCGGTATTCCGCGCGCCAGGTCACCAGCACGAACTTGCCTGATCTGCCGTCCTTTTCGACGATCGACTCGACGGTGCGCGTCATCTCGACCTCGTCGCCGTGATACGCGGGCAGGTGAAAGGTCGTGCTCTCCCCGCCCGCCATCCGCCTCGGTGCACGCGGGAACGCCATGCTGCCCGTCACCGCACCCGACGAGCCATCGGGCCGCAGATCGCCGAGCGCGGCAACGCCGAGGATCGCATACTGCAAGTACAGCGGTGGGCAGACGATGTCGCGGTAGCCGCGCCGGCGCGCGTAGTCGGCGTCGAACCACAGCGGGTTGTGGTCGCCGACCGCGGCGGCCCATCGCTGCCAATCGCGCCGGTACACCTCACCGGTGGCGACGGCGACGACCTGGCCGATCTTCTCGGCCGACTCGGCGTCGATGAGGCTTTCGGCCGTCATGGCCCTCCCCAGTTCATCTCGTGCTCAAGCCATTTCGCGACGATATCGGCTCCGCCGCCGAGCGTGGCCAGGATGCGGGCACGCTCGGAGAACCGGTACAGCCCGGTGTCGACGACATAGCCCATGCCGCCGTGCAGCTGATGCGCGTCGAGCGTGATCTTCTTGACCTCGGCGGCGCGCATGCGAGCAATAGCCGTCTCACGGGTCGCGGTTCGGCCCTGCCCGAGTTCGAACACCGCCGAGTACCCGGCGAGCCGCGCCGCCGCCAGCGCGATATGCATATCGGCGACGATGTGCTGCGCGGCCTGGAACGACGCGATCGGCCTGCCGAACTGTTCGCGCATCTTCGTGTACTCGACGGTCCGTTCGATGACCGCCTCGCCGACGCCGACAAGGTCCAAACAGTCCAGCGCCACAATGGCATTGGCCAGTCGCCGTAACCGGTCCGGGTCGACGTCGACGGCACCCGCCACATCGTCGAAGCGCACGGTGAACGCCGGATAACCGCCCATCATGGAAATGGGCTCGATGTTGACGCCGGTCGACGTGTCGACGGCCACTACACCCGAGTTCGTTGACGCGATGATCACGTCGGCGACATCGGCATCCGGAACGAAGTCAGCGACTCCATCCAAGTCCAAGCCGACGGACGAGTCTCGCGGGTCGAAGAGCGCGTAGGTTCCACGCGCCTCGCCGGAGGCCAGTCGAGGAAGCCAGTCCGATCCGACGCCGAACCAGTCGATCGCCAGCATCGTGTACAACGTGCTCTGAACAGCTCTGGGGCACAACGCCCTTCCCGCTTCTACACAGAAAATGCCGACGTCGGTGAGGCTGCCGTCGATCGGTAGCCCGAGCACTCCAGCGTCGGCCAGCGCCTTCCACTGCGCATCCGCTTCGAGCTCCGCGGCCAGCACGCTGCGGCACATCGCAGCGAGGTCACGCTCGTCCTGATCCAGAGTCACCCGCATGCCGTCACCGACCGTACGACGGCATCTTGTGGCCCCGCTGGGCGATGACGTCGCGCAGGACTTCGTTGGTGCCGCCGCCGAAACGCATGAGGGGCGACACCCGGTACAGCCGCTCGAAGAAGTTGCCGACGCGAAGCCCCTCTGGCCCGAGCACATCGATCGCGAGGTCGGCGATCCGCTGGCGCAGCTCAGAGGTGAAGATCTTCTCGACGCTCACCTCGACGCTGGGAATGCGGCCGCTGACGAGTATCGACGCGGCTTCCAGGCCCATCAACTTCGCGACTTCCACGTCGGCCTCGGCCTGTGCGAGCCTGCGGCGAAAGGCGGGAGACGGATCACCCGCCATCGCGATCAGGTCGTCGAGCGCGCGGTGAAGGTCGCCCGCGTTGGTCAGTGCACCGCGTTCCAGGTCCAGCGCGCCGGTGATGTACGTCCAGCCGGCGTTCATCTCGCCGATCAGGTTGGTCACCGGCACGCGCACGTCGTTGAAGAACGTCTCGTTCGTGCGGTACCCCGACCAGGCGATCAGCGGGTGGATCTCGATACCCGGACTGTCGACCGGGACGGCGATCACCGAGATACCGCGGTGTCGCGGCGCGTCGGGATCGGTTCGTACGCAGAGCCATTCGTGGGTGGATCGCTGCGCTCCGCTGTTCCAGATCTTGGATCCGTTGATCACCCATTCGTCGCCGTTGCGAACCGCGCGGGTGCGCAGGCTCGCCAGGTCGGTTCCGGCGTTCGGCTCCGAATAGCCGAGTGCGAAGACGATTTCGCCCCGCGCGATTCCGGGCAGGAACTCCTGCTTGTTCTGCTCGGTACCGTGCCGCATGATCATCGGCGCGATCGACGTGACGGTGAGGTCAGGGCCGGGCACGCGGGCATACTCGAACTCGGTCATCAGCAGGTGCTGGTGCATGGCGGTCAGGCCGAGGCCGCCGTACTCCGTTGGCCAGTTCAGGCCGAACCAGCCCTTCTCGCCGATCTTGCGGCGGAAGGCGGTGAGCTCGCCGCCCTGGTACTCGAGGCCGTGCTCGGTCATCTCCGCCTTCAGCGCAGGCGTGACGTTCTCGTCGAGGAACTGCCGCACTTCGGCGACCCACGCGCGCTGGGCGTCGTCGAGCTCGAAGTCCACGCACGCGACACTATCGAGAAGTTGTCTACTCGGCGGGCGAACCGGTCTCGTCGGCTCGTAGCACTAGCTGCGGCGTCACGTCCGGCTCGGCTCCTCTTCCCGGTCGCGGGTGTAGTTCTCCCAGAACGTGGCGCCGACGATGTCGAGTTCCATGGGGTTGAACACTGGGTCGAGGCCCGCCTTTTTCTGCTTCTCGAAGTCCCACAGCGCCTTGTACGCAGGCTGCTGCAGGATGATGATCCCGACGATGTTCAGCCACGCCATCAGGCCCACGCCGATGTCGCCGAGCACCCAGGCATCGGTGGCCGTGGACACCGCGCCGATCACCACTGACACCAGGATCAACGCCTGCAGCAGCATAGTGAGGTTCTGTCCGACGGTGCCGCGGATCACGGGCATCGAGGTCGTCGAGAACTTGCCTAGCATGAATCGCAGATTCGTCTCGGCCATGTAGTAGTAGGCGATCAACGTGGTGAAGCAGAAGAACGCCAGCGAAATCGCGATGAAGGATGCGCCGGCGCCGCCCCACAGCGTATCGAAGCCGGTCTGCGCGAACGTCGGGCCGACCTCCGCGTCCGCGGGCAGCAGTCCACCCTCGGAAAGGACTGCGCCGTCTTCGCTTTCGCCTTCGAACACTCGGTAGGCACCGGTGGACAAGATGAGGAATCCCGTCGCCGAGCAGATGAACAGCGTGTCGATATAGACGGCGAACGCCTGCACAAGGCCCTGCTTCGCCGGATGCGACACCTCGGCGGCGGCCGCGGCATGGGGGCCGGTGCCCTGCCCGGCTTCATTTGAATAGATGCCGCGTTTGACGCCCCACATCACGGCCGATCCGATGATCGCTCCGAACGCCGAGTCGAACCCGAAGGCGCTGGCGAAGATCGTCGTCAGCACCTCGGGCACCAGG
The DNA here is from genome assembly GCA_902826815.1 of uncultured Mycobacteriaceae bacterium. Taxonomy (GTDB): domain Bacteria; phylum Actinomycetota; class Actinomycetes; order Mycobacteriales; family Mycobacteriaceae; genus Mycobacterium. Next base: position 50,363 of record CADEGF010000014.1, on the reverse strand, counting down.
CTGGCATTCATGGCGACGATCACCAACGCCAGCACGATGTAGACCACCGCCATGAACGGCACCACGATCGAGGCGAACGCCGCTATCCGCTTGACGCCGCCGATGATGACGAACGCCAGCACGATCACGGAGCCCACGGCGATCCACCACTTGTCCCATCCCCAGGCCGAACTCATCGCCGACGCCATCGAATTCGACTGGACACTGGGCAGCAGGAGCCCGCACGCCAGCACCGTCACCGCGGCGAAGACGAACCCGTACACCTTGAACGCCGTCGCGGCGGGGGTATGCGCGAACGCGCGGCTGAGGTAGTACGCGGGCCCGCCGCGGTATTCGCCGGTCAACCGGTCGCGGGTCTTGTAGATCTGCCCCAGCGTGCACTCCACGAACGATGTCGACGCACCAAGGAACGCCACCGCCCACATCCAGAACAGCGCGCCGGGACCGCCGAACGCGATGGCGGTGGCGACACCTGCGATGTTGCCTGTGCCGACACGACCCGCCAGCGACATCGTCAGCGCCTGGAACGACGACACTCCCGAGGGGGATTTCTCTCCCTTGAGCATCAACCGGATCATCTCCGGGACTTGTCGGACCTGGACGAATCGGGATCTGATCGAGAAGTACACCCCTGCAGCCAGACACAGGTAGACGAGTGCGTTGCTCCAGACGTATCCGTTGACGGTGTCGAGGAATTCCGACAAGACGGCCTCCTGCTTGCGCTTCGAACGTGGTGAACCCGGATGTGGATTCACAGCATCCTGACATGAAACAGCCAGCGACTTGTTACAGATCAGTCACGTGCCGGTAAGGACCGCAGTCAGCGCCCTATCCGAGTCCTGATCGTCTCGAGGACACTCCAGCCGACAAGGGTGCCGAGCGCGATCGAGAAGATCGCTGCGACGCTGGAGCCGAGCGTCGCGATGTCGTTGCCGCCGCCTTGGACGGCTTCACCAAGCGACTGGAAGCTCAGCGAGCCCGGCACCAGCGCCCAGAACGCCGCAAGCATCATCACGATCGCAGGTGGAGACGTCTTGATGCGCGCGCCGAGCATCGCGAACGGCACCACCAGGAACGCGCCGACGGCACCCGAGTGCGTCGGCGACATGAAGAGGCCGCCGACCTGCTGGCCGATCAACGCGACACCGACCGCCAGCGCCAGCCACACCAGCGATCCCGTGGGTGCCGACAGATAGATGTACAGCCCAATCGCGATCACAATGATGGCGACGTACAGCGCCCAACTGCCCATCTGCGGCGACGGCGGCTGCGGAGCGACCCGGCCCGCGACGTGGATGCCGATGCCGACCCCGAAGACGAGCAACATCAGTTGTGTCACACCGTAAATGAGCCTGCTCGCGCCGCTGATGATCTGCGCGCTGGACAACTCCATCGCGGCGATCGTCAGCGACAGCCCCGGCAGGATCGCCACCAACGGCGGGCTGATCACCCGCAACAGACCGTCGTTGGCCGCGTCGGCGACGAACCACGTCGCCAGCACGGTGACGACCATCGCCGCGAACGTCGGCAGCACCGCGGTCAGCGTCGGGAACGGCCGGCCCAGGATGACGATCACGCCCACCACCGAGCCGAGGAACACATAGCCCCACAACGACGCCCACGTCGGGTTGATCACCATGCCGAAGCCGAGCGTCGTGATGACGTAGCCGATCACGGTGACGACCGAACCGAACCGCGGCTTCATGATGCGGGCGGCGGCGGCCTCCCGGACCGCGTCGGCAGGGGTGATGGCGCCGACCTCGGCGAGCTCGGCGATTGCGTCGACCCGGCCCGCGAGGTTCAGCTGTGTCGTCGGGTTGATGACGGTTTCGACCTCGTAGGCGACGGTGCCGACCTGGACGACGAGCGCGGTGGGCAGCACCACGACGCGGACCGTGTGGTGGGTGTACTGCTTGGCGATCGCGAGCAGCCGCGCCTGCACCAGCTGCGCAGGCTGCTCGCATTCGATCAGCGCGATGCCGAGCTCGCGCAGCATGGCGGCGATCTCCGCGTCGTCATGGTCCTGCCCCTCCGGCAGCGCCTCGGGGATCTCCTTGCGGATCGACTGCAGCAGCCTGCGCGCTCTGCCGTTCATCGGCTTGCGCGAATCGCGTCGACGACCTCGTCGGTGGTCACCACGGCAGCGTAGTTCGGCAGGTTCACCTCCAAGCGGACGGGCGTGGTCGGAAGCCGAAGCTGGACTGGTAACTGTCCAAACTGCCCAAAGTGGCCGCGCCGAGGTCTACCGTCACTGATGTCGAAGCAGGTCAGCACAATCGAAGGAGTTGACATGCCAGGACGTGACCGTCGGCGTCGGGACCGAGACATCGACGTCGTTGTCCAACAGCCGCCACGGGTGCGGGCGCAGTCGCACGTGAAGTGCGGATGCAGCTGCCCAACGTGCAACACCGGGCACTGCCACAACATGGACACCGGCTGCAACGTCAGATAGCTGCGGTCAGTTGACCGCGCCGTTGATCACCGGCTTGGCGATCATGCCTTTCTCCACACCCCATTTGGTGGCGATGGCCTTGTACTCGCCGGTCGAGATCACATGCTCCATCGCCTGCCGCAGCGATTCGGCGAGCGGCGAATCCTTCTGCACCGGCCAGCCGTAGGGCGCGGTATCGAAGATCTCGCCCGCCGGTACGAGCGCGCCGTTACTGCCCTTGATCGCGAAACCCGTCACGGGCGAATCGGCCGACATCGCATCGATCTCGCCGTTGATCACCGCCGCGGTGAGTTCGTCCTGGCGCGGGTACACGACCGCCTCTACCGGCGGCAGACCCGCCGCGACGCATTGGTCGCTCTTGGCCGGAACCTCGACGGTTTCGTGGGTCGAGCCCGGCGTCATCCCGATCCGCAACCCGCACGCCGCATTCGGGTCGATGTCCGAGCCTGCGCGCTGCGCCCACAGCGTGCCCGCCTCGTAGTAGGTGACGAAGTCGACCTGCTCCTGACGCTCGAGCGTGTCGGTGAACGACGACATCCCGACGTTGATCTCGCCGCGCTGGACCGTCGGGATGATGTCCTCGAACAGGAACTCGCGATACTCGGGAACCAGGCCAAGTGTTTTCGAGACCGCGTTGATGAGGTCGACGTCGAAACCGACGATGTCGCCCGCAGAGTTCTTGAATTCGTTTGGCGCGTATGGCACATTGACGCCGACCGTCAGTCGGCCCGACTCCTTGATCTCGGGGGGCAGCGTCGCCGCGATCGCGGGCACGGGCCCGCTCGAATCCTCCGAGGGACCTGGTGGCGCCGACGTCGAGGGCGGTCCAGCCGATTCTTTGTCGTCGCCTCCGCCCCAGAAGTGCCACGCGCCGAACACGATCGCCGCGCCAAGCAGCACCGCGGCACTCAGGATCGCCAAGGTGCGCGACGACACTCCTCGGCCCGGGCTCTGCTTGGCGCGGCCCGCGGAGTGCCGCCCGGAGCGGCCCGTCGTGCGTACCGGGACGTCCGACGCGCGGCGCGCGGCGGCGGCCATCTCGCCCGCCGACTGATAGCGCCTGCCCGGCTTCTTGGCCATGCCCTTGGCGATGACCTCGTCGAAAGCCGCCAGCCTCGGATCGATCGCCGACGGTTTCGGCGCCGGCGCATTGATGTGCTTGGCGATCTGCTGTTCGAGGCTGTCGACGGGATACGGCTTCTGTGCCGTCAGACATTCGTAGAGCACGCACGTCAGCGCGTAGACGTCGGAGCGCGGGTCGATCTCGCCGCCCTCGAACCGCTCGGGCGACATATAGGCCATCGTGCCGAGCGTGCTGCCCGCCGTCGTCAGCCCTTGTTGGCCTGCGGTGCGGGCCAACCCGAAGTCGATCAGGTAGGCGAAGTCGTTCTTGGTGACCAGGATGTTCGACGGCTTCACGTCGCGGTGGATCAGGCCGAGTTCGTGCGCCGCGTCCAGCGCGGCGGCGACCTGCTCGATGATCGTCACGGCCAGAGCGGGTTTCAGCGGTTTCTTGTCGTCGTCCTCGCCCAGCATGGCGCCGAGATTGCGGCCGTCGATCAGCCGCATATCCAGGTAGAGGCGTTCGTCGATCTCGCCGAAGCCGTGGATCGGCACCACGTGCGGTTCGTTGATGCCCGCGGCGGCCTGAGATTCACGCCGGAAACGCTGCTGGAAGACGCCGTCCTTGGCGAGGTGCGTCGGCAGTAGCTTGAGCGCGACGATGCGGTCGGTCCGGGTGTCGAAGGCCCTGTAGACCTCGCCCATTCCGCCCCGGCCGATCAGCTCCTGGAGCTGATATTGCCCGAATGGTGTCGCATCCACCGCGTTTACTCCTCGGCACGCGTAGCCGCGCTGATGTGTCGCTTGAAGCTACACCACGTTTGCCGAGATTGTCCGCGCGTGCGTCAATACGGGCTCAGGTCTCGTCGGCGACCTGCTTTCGGGTTTGATGGCCGCCCGGCGCATCCGGATCGTCATCCTGATGATCGAACTCCTGCTGGAGTTCGCGCTGCTCCTCGGTCGACTCCCTGGCGTCCTTCGGGTTCAGTGGCGGATCGGTGCGCTCTTCCATGGCCGGAGTGTTGGCGATTCCGCGAGTCGCTAAACCGGCTACCGCGTCCCGTATTGGAGCGCGGGCTCGTCGGAGTCGACGCCGCCGTTGCTGAGGATCCGCAGCCGATCGGGCCTGATCTCGTATCGCGCGCCGTCGTCCGGGTTGGTCACGTCGAACCCGCCTCCGGCCTGCGTCGCGTTGTCGAGCTGGAGGTTCGCGCCGTCGCGCAGTCGCTCACCTCGATACTGATAGGTCCCCGGCGACGTCTCGCAGACCACTGCCATCGACTGCGACGTCTCGATCGCCGCCACCGGGCGCGCGCCCGGATCGCACCGCGTCGTGTGCCCGACGAACCCCTGGCCGTCCATCCCCGTCATGCCTGCAAGCGGCGCCGCGCTCGCTGTCGGCGATGACGTGGGCGTCGTCGTCGGCGTCGTCGTCGAGGTCTCGTCCGACGGTGACGGTGCGGTGGTGGTCACGGTCGTCGTACTCGGCGGCGGCGCGGCCAGCGGTGACCGAGGCGTCGTCTCCGAGTCGCCACCCGAGAGCGCCAGCACCGACGCCAGCACCGCAGCCACTCCGAACAGCGCGACCGTGGCCGCCACCAGCATCACCTGGGTCCGGCCGAACCGCGGCTTCTTCGGCGGCGAAGGCGGCGCAATGGCATGCACAGCCTGCGGGTACGGCGTGTAACCCGTCCCCGACGGATTCTCGTAGACCGCGGAGAACGCTCTGGTGTTCGTCGCCGGGCTTGGCGTCGGAAACGGCGGAAGCGGCAGACGCGGCGGCAGATCCGAACCGGCCGCCGACGACGCCGCCTTCGCCAGCGCCCCCGCCGTCGCATACCTGTCCGACGGCCGCTTCGCCATTCCCTTCGCGATCACGTCGTCGAACGCCCGCGTGATCCCCGGCCGCATCGTGCTCGGCCGCGGCGGAGGCGAAAACATGTGTGCGCTCATCAGCTGCCGCAAATCCCCGCCGGTCTCGAAAGGCGCCCTGCCGGTGAGGCATTCATACAGCAGACACGTCAGCGAGTAGATATCTGCCGCAGGCCCGACCTGACCGCCCGCAAACCTCTCCGCGGCCATGTACGCGCACGAGCCGATGATCAGACCCGTCGACGTCACGCTCGCATCGCCGCCTGCGTGCGCTATCCCGAAGTCCACCAAATACGCGAAGTCGTCCGGCGTGAGCAGCACGTTCTCCGGTTTGATGTCGCGGTGGATCAGCTTGTCGGCGTGCGCGGCGTCAAGGGCCGCCCCGACCTGTTTGATGATCGACGCTGCGCGCTTGGGCTCCAGCGGACCGTTGGCCCGCAGCTCATCCTTCAAACTCGCGCCTTCGACCAGGCGCATGTCGATGTACAGCGTGCCGTCAATATCGCCGAAGTCGTGCACCGGGACGACGTGCGGTTCCTGCAGCCGCGCCGCCACCCGCGACTCGCGACGGAACCGCTCTTGATAGCTCTTGTCGGCGGCGAACTCTGCGCGCAGCAGTTTGACGGCCACCGTGCGCTCCCTGACCGTGTCGTACGCGCGGTACACCTCGCCCATACCGCCGACACCGATCACCGACTGCAGCTCATACGGGCCGAATCGAGTGCCCAGCCGTGAATCGCCCTGCGGGGAGGCCATTCGTAATCCTTTCCGTCCCTTTGGACGTCGATAGGTCCTACGGTAGCGGCATGACAGAACAGTCGCCCGCGGTGACCGTCGCGCATCCGCCGGACGCGCTCCTTCGCGCAATGAACCCCGTCGTGAAGTTTCTGCTGCGTACACCGCTTGCCGGCGGCGGACTCGGCAGGCAGATGATGGTGTTGAATTTCACGGGCCGCAAGAGCGGGCGCCAGTTCTCGGTCCCGGTCAGCGCGCACCAACTCGACAACGCGCTCTATGCACTGGCGAACGCGGGTTGGACGGCCAACTTCACAGGCGGCGCCAACGCCGATGTGCTGCATGCGGGCAAGACGACGCCGATGCGCGGCGAACTCATCCGCGACCCGGCTGCCGTCGCTGACCTCTGCTACCGCTCCGCGCAGGCCTATGGCGCAAAGACGGCACAGCGGATGATGGGCCTGAAGTTCCGCGACGGCACCGTCCCAAGCCTCGAGGAATTCACAGAAGCGACCCAGCGCGAGAAGATGAGCGCTGTAAAGCTCACTCCCGCTTAGTACGTTGCGGCCGCCAACTCGAGAATCTCCGAGCGGTCGGCCCGCAACAGGTGGCCCGCCCGGATCGTCGCGTCCAGCGACTCCGTGAAGCGTTCGAGATACTCGTTCTTGCCGCCCGGATACAGCTTTTTGCGGGTCGCGTCGTCGAAGACCTCGCCGGAGCCGAACAGGTGCGCCAAGACGTTGTCACTCTCGGCGATTCCCGATGTGCGGGCGATCGGCACGTCTACCCACGGCGTGCGCACCCCGCCCTCCGCGATCCCGTTCTCGTCCAACACCAACGGTGGCGGATGGCCGTCGCCGATCTCGATGCGCGGCGCGCTTGGCGGCGCAGTGCCGGTGCGCACCCAGTTGTCGAGGCCCGCGATGGCCGCCTGCAGAACGTAGTGATGCTGGGGGGCGAAGTTGATGAAGTACCCCATGTCCTGCCCCATCAGCATGGTGGTCGGTGCGTAGGCGGCAGCCAGCTGGTCCACCGGCGCAGATCCGGTATCGATGAAGCCGACCGCGATGGTGTACGCATCGGCGTGCGCGGTCCCCGGGATCTCCCACGTCCGTAGCCGCGCGTTGTCGGACTGCCTCGACCGGTAGTAACCGGCCAGCACCGCGCCTATCAGATCGGTCTCGGTGATGACGTTCATCACCGGGACACGCAGGTCCTCGCGGAACGGCGCTGGATCCGATGAGCCCTCCTGCAGTGACTCCAACGCGGACACACCGTCGAGCGGCGCCGCGGCACCGAATCGGGAATGGACCAGGAAGCCGTCGTAAACGTTCGCGAGGCGATCCACCGCGTTGATGTACGTCGTCAGGAACATCGCCGACTGCGATTCCCCGACTGCCACAAATTGTTCTGGCTTCAGTTGTCCGAGTACATCGTCCGACCTTTCGCGAACCAGCCGGCCGACCTGGCTGAAGATGTCGTACGCGTAGGCGTCACCGGGATGGCTGAGACTCGAATACCGTTGCGGGTCCTGCGTTTTCAGCGACATGTCGATGCCGGTGATGGTCACTCCACCGTCGACGCCGACCTTTTGCACCGATACTGCCAGCACGGCGTAACCGGCGCGGGCGATCTCGCGGTGAGCCATCATCCAGACCGCAGGCGCGTCGATGCCCCCGCTGACGTTCAGCCACTCGACGAGGACCGTGCCGTTGAACAGCGATGCGTCGACCGGCGTGAGCGCCACGATCCGGGTCGTGTACTCGGCCTCGCCCGCGGCGCCTTCGCCTGCGTATGACGCCGCCGTCCCGGAGACGAAGAACTCGCTCGCCGCATAGCCGAGGTCGGAGATGTCGTAGCCACCGATGAGCAGGTTCGGTTTGCCCGGCACGGGCGTGAGGGTTGGCATGGCGACGACACTAGTCAAGCGGCGATACTGGGCCGATGCCGGATCTCAACGTGCTGGGCACACCGATGGAGCCGTGCGGCACCGAGCCGCTGACCGGGTTCTACCGCGACGGCTGCTGCTCGTCGGGGCCCGAGGACGTCGGCCTGCACACCATCTGCGCGGTGATGACCGCCGAGTTCCTCGAACACCAGGGCCTCATCGGCAACGACCTGTCGACGCCGCGGCCGGAGTTCCGCTTCCCCGGCCTGATGCCCGGCGACCGCTGGTGCGTCACCGCCGCGAACTGGTTGAAGGCATACGAGGACGGCCGGGCCGCGCCGGTGGTGATGGCGTCGACGCATGAGCGCACGCTCGAAGTGGTGCCGCTGGAAGCGCTGGCCGAACACGCCGTCGACGTCCCCGACGATGCGAGCGACCTCTAACTCCCGCGAGCAAGCTCCCGCGAGCAAGCACCCGCGAGCAAGCGCCCGCGAGATTGCATCCCCGCAGCGAAAGTGCGAGTGAGGGCCTGATGGAATGCAATTTCGCGGAACGATTAGGGCTGCAGCCGCAGAATGCGGTCGTCGCCACTTATCGGAATCCGATACAGCCGTTCACCGCGCAGGCACGCCACCCACAGCGATCCGCCGTAGTACGCCAGCCCGGACGGTGACGCATTGCCCGTCGACCACTCGACGGCGGGGTTGACGAACCCCGGCTCGTCGGAGCTGCCCTCGACGATCGGCCACCCGTAGTTACCGCCCGGCTCGATCAGGTTGAGCTCGTCCACCTTGTTCGCGCCGTACTCCGTCGCCCACAGCCGGCCGCGCGAATCCCACGCCAGCCCCTGGATGTTGCGGTGGCCGTACGACCATATCGGCGAGTTCGGATCGGGGTTGTCGGCCGGAACCGAACCGTCTGGGTTGATACGCAGAATCTTTCCGCCAAGCGACGACTTGTCCTGCGCCAGATCGGTATTGCCCGTTTCGCCCGTCGCGACATACAGCTTGCCATCCGGCCCGAACGCGATGCGCCCGCCGTCGTGGCGGCTACCCGCGGGGATACCGGTGAACACGGGCGTCTGCCCGGCCAGCCTGTCGCCGTCGAATCCCATCCGGACGACGCGGTTGTCGCCGCCCGTCGTGACGTACGCGTACACCGTCTGCCCGGCCGTCGCCAGGCCAAGCAGGCCGCCTTCGCCGCGCGCCGCCACCCCGCCGATGGTTCCTGCGTCGGTCACCGTTCCCGACGCCAGGTGCTTGACCGCGGCGGTGTTTCGTTCGGCGATCAAGGCGCTGCCGTCGCCGAGGAACGCGATGCCCCACGGCACGTCAAGGTTCGTGGCGACGTCGGACGGTCCCCCGTTCGGCTCCCCCTGCGAACTGGCGCAACCCGACACCGCCAGCAATGCCGCAGTCAGCGCTATCGAAACTCGGCCAAGACTCTTACGAAGGGTGAAGGTCATACCTTCCTATACCCATGGACCGCCCGCTTGACCTCGTACATCGCCCGGTCGGCGTCACGCAGGATCGCCTCGGCGCTGCGCACGTCGTCATACTCGACCTCCACGACGCCGACGCTCGCGCGGATCGGGATGGTCGTCCCCGCGATCGCCACCGGTTCCGCCAGCGCGCACCGCAGCCGGCCCGAAAGGACGTCGAGGTTCGCCCAGGTGGCATCGTCAAAGATCAGGACGACGAACTCGTCCCCGCCAAGCCGGCCGACGACGTCTGCGAAACCGACGGCCTGGCGAAGCCGTTTCGCCGCGGCGTTGAGAAGTTCGTCTCCCGCTTCATGGCCCAGCGTGTCGTTGGTGGCCTTCAGGTCGTCCAGGTCCATGAATAACACCGCACGCAGCTGCCCACCGCCGTTCGATACCAGCGCCCCGGTGATCCTGCGCAAAATGTAGGCGCGGTTGGGCAGGCCGGTCAGCGGATCATGGTTCGCTTGATAGACCAGGCGATCGAGATCTTCGCGCTCCGCGGTGATGTCGGAGAACGACACCAGTAGGTCGGAATCGGTATCGTCCGGGTTCAGCAGGCACCCGCTGATGAGCAACCATCGCCGTTCACCGTTGGGCAGGTCCATGCCGTAGATCTCTTTGCTGAACGACAACTGCGCGCGGAACGACAGCGCTGCCGGGTGCATCGCGGGTGGTATCCGCGTGCCCTCGACGTCGTAGCACGGGGCCGTTGACGCCTTCTTGACCAGATCGACCGCAGCACGTTCGGACGAAATGTTGTAGATGCGCAGGGCCGCGGGATTGACATACTTGAGACTGCCGTCTGTGCCCACGACGATCACGCCTTCATGCAACCCTTCGACGACCGCCTCGAAGTCCCGTTCCCCTGGCGCGCTCGAAGTGGTCTTATCGCGGACGCTGAGCTGTGGGCGGGCTGATCGCTCTCCCATCGTCAGGGCCTTGAACCGTCCTTGCCGACAGAATTTGCTGGTGTAGCGGTTAGCGCAATTTCTGGCATCGTTGTCAGACCAACCTGGTAACCGGCGCGCCCGACTGTTTGAGCATGCATGTCGACGATGTTAATTGACATATCCGCATATTGCGAGCCGAGTGAACCTGAGAACTTGCGGACAGGTAAACGACTACCGGAACGGCTTTCGACACGTATCCTGCGGCGCGAGCAACTGCAGAGACATTTGCGCAAATTGCACGGCTGTGATGCTCGATATCGTGGGGCAATCAACGTTCACCGGGATATCGCCACTCTGCTGGGGCTGACCCTCATGGGCGCCAGCCTGGTGAACTGCAGTTCGCCGCCAGCCGCCGAGGGGCCGTCGTCATCGTCGTCCTCGTCACCGATCACGACGACGCGAACGACGTCCGCTGCACCTTCACCGCCGCCGACGGCTCCCGCGCCTGCCTCCGTCGACCCCGTCACCACGGCCGAACTGGGTGCGACGTGGAAGCCCGACTGCCCCGTCGGTCCCGAGCTGCTGCGCCGGGTCGAGGTGAACTACCTCGGCTTCGACGGGCAGACCCACCGCGGCGAGCTCATCGTGCACGAGGACGTCGTCGCCGACGCGATCGCGATCTTCGGCCAGCTCTACGAACTCGGCTATCCGATCGCGAAGATGCGCTCGGTCGCCGGCTATCCGGGCGCCGAGGACGAGCTGTCGATGGAGGACAACAACACCTCGGCGTTCAACTGCAGACCCCTGCCGTCGGGGCGGGCGTGGTCCCTGCACGCCTACGGGCGGGCCATCGACGTCAACCCGCTCATCAACCCGTACATCGACAACGACGGCAACATCGAGCCGAAGACCGGCGGCCCGTACCTCGACCGCAAGCGCACTGACCCCGGCATGCTGCACGCGGGCGATCCCGCCGTGCGCGCCTTCACCGATCGCGGTTGGCGGTGGGGCGGTAATTGGCGAAATCCCAAGGACTATCAGCACTTCGAGCGCGATTAGCGATGACGTTACGAAAACAGCTTGTGTACGTTGGCTTTCCGCGTCGTGTACAGCGCGGTGTCGAAGCTACGGCGTCGGGTACATCGGCTGCGGGTCGTGGAACCGGTTGATGATCGGAATGCGCTCGATGATTTTGTCGCGCAGACGTGGTTGCGGTTGCACCGCGGGAACCTGCGGCGCGGGCGGGATGTACGCGGGTGCGGGCGGCGTATAGGCGGGGGCGGGCGGCGTGTAGGCCGGGACCGGCGGAACGTAGGCAGGAGCATCCGGCACCGCTGCAGGCACCAATGTCTCCGCGATCGGCGGCGCTTCCGGCTCGGGAGCGGGCGGACGTGCCGCGGGCACGGCCTTGGCCTTCGGTTTCGGCCCAGGCGCCGCAGGGCGCTGCTCCAGCTTCGGCGCGGCCAGCGCGGACTTGTCGCTGACCTTGCCCTGCTTCAGGCCCTGCTTCAGCTGTTCGCCGGTGGCGTTGGCGTTCTCGGTCTTCGGCGGCGAATCCGATATCGCCTGCAGGCCGAGAACGACCGAGAGCGCGATCACCAGGGTGACGGCAGCTCCGACGACGACGGACGTCAGCACGCTCGTCCGTGACATCTCGCGCAGCCGGAACAACGGGGCCGACCTGCCGCCCATGGCGTTGACGGCCATGGCCGACGCCACCGCGGCGCCACGCGACATCGCCATATCCGCCTCGGCGGAGGAGATCACCGGGGCCGCGGCCACGGCGTCCATCGAGGACACCGCGGGGTCCAGATCGGCCGAGCCGACCACGAAGATGGCCTCGAGCTGGCGATCGTTGAGATCGAGGGCGATGACGCTGGCGGCCAGTTCGACGTCGCGGTCGGGGACCAATTCCTGGGCGTCGACGGCCACGCCGTCGGGGTTCACCAGGGCGATCAGGGTGGTGTCGGGCTCGAACACGCAGACAGCGACGTCCTCGTACCCGGAGATCGCCGAGATTCCGCTTGCCAGCGCTTGTGCGGCCTCCGCTTCGGACACCGCGATCGCACCCTGCAGGCGACGTGCTTGGAGGGCCTCGAGGATCGCACCAGCGATCGCCTCGCCTGCAGGCGTCCATGTGACGCCTGCGGCGTGCAAACCGTTCTCCACGACCGCCTCGTTGGCGTCCAGCAACACTGTGAGCAGGGCGTCCGCGTCGAAATCCGCACTGTCGATGACGTCGAGTGCGCCGCGGTCAACGGCGTCGCCGTCGCCCGTCACTCCCTCGACAAGCACCCATCGGACGGCTGTCGAGGTGACCGACAGACCGAGTACCAGGTCCATTCGCTATCTCCCTCTGCCTTACATCCGGGTCAGAGACTACCGTCGCGGCCTGTAGAAGGACATTCGCCGAGTTAGCCACCCGCCCTCACGGGGTGGGCGATTAATCCAAATCGTGCATCAGTCATACCTCAAATGGTCTTGGACAAGTATTGATGTCGCTTCTACCGTTAGTGCCAGACATCACCCAGATAGAAGACCTACTGGACCTTTCTAGGCCGAGGAACACATGACTGCGACGATGCCCGACACTCACCTGACGGGACAGATGCTGATAGCCGGCGAACCGGTCCGGGGTTCCGGTAAGCCGATCCGCGCGTTCGACCCCACCGCAGGCCGCGAGCTCGAACCCGCCTACGCCTACGGCGACTCATCCAATGTGGACGCCGCATGCGCGGCAGCCGCCGCGGCCTTCGCCGAGTACCGGTCGACGACCGCCGAGCAGCGCGCCCAGTTCCTAGAAGCGATCGCCACCAATATCGAGACCGTCAAGGACGCCGTCATCGAGCGCGCGGTCGCCGAGAGCGGGCTGCCGCAGGCCCGGCTGACCGGCGAGGTCGGCCGCACCACCGGACAGCTCCGGCTGTTTGCCAGTGTGCTGCGCGAGGGCAGCTGGAACGGCGCCCGTATCGACCCGGCACTGCCTGACCGAACTCCGTTGCCCCGGCCCGATATTCGCCAGCGGTCCGTGCCGCTGGGTCCGGTCGCCGTCTTCGGCGCCAGCAACTTTCCGTTGGCCTTCTCGGTCGCGGGCGGCGACACCGCATCGGCTCTCGCCGCGGGCTGCCCCGTCGTCGTCAAGGCACACGACGCCCACCCCGGCACGTCCGAACTCGTCGGCCGCGCCATCACCGCCGCCGTCGCCGCCGCGGGCCTTCCCGCGGGTACCTTCTCGCTGCTGTACGGATTCGGCCCGGAGCTCGGCGTCGCGCTTGTCACCGATCCGCGCATCAAGGCCGTCGGCTTCACCGGATCCCGTTCCGGCGGAATGGCATTGGTCTCCGCCGCGGCGGCTCGGCCCGAGCCGATTCCGGTCTACGCCGAGATGAGCTCCATCAACCCCGTCTTCCTGCTCGACGGTGCGTTGGTCAGCAGGGGCGCTGACCTCGGTCGCGCCTTCGTCGGCTCACTCACCATGGGTTCCGGGCAGTTCTGCACGAACCCCGGCCTGGTGATCGCGGTCGACGGCCCCGGGCTCGAGGCGTTCATCGACGCCGCGCGCGATGCGATCGCACAGTCGTCGCCCGCCCCAATGCTGACCCCCGGAATCGCCGACGCGTTCGCCAAGGGTGTCAGCAAGCTAACCGATGAAGCCGACCTGATCGTGCGCGGCGAAACCAGCGACAGCGAAACAACCTGTCGTTCAGCGCTGTTCGCCACGGACGTGAAGAACTTCCTGAAGTCCGAGACACTGCAGGCCGAGGTGTTCGGATCGTCCAGCCTGATCGTCCGCTGCGCCGATCCCGCCGAGATGCGGACGGTCGCCGAGAACATCGAAGGCCAGCTCACCGCGACGGTGCACGCCGACGAGTCCGACCTCGACGAGGCAGGCAGGCTTCTGCCGCTGCTCGAGCTCAAGGCGGGCCGAATCCTGTTCGACGGCTGGCCGACTGGTGTCGAGGTCTGCCACGCGATGGTGCACGGCGGACCCTCCCCCGCGACGTCGGATTCGCGCACCACCTCGGTCGGCGCGCGCGCGATCGAACGCTTTCTACGGCCCGTCTGCTACCAGGACGTGCCGAAGTCGTTGCTGCCCAGCGCAATCGCTGACGGCAACCCCGATAACCTGTGGCGGCGCATCGACGGCCGGCTCTACCAGGACTGACCAAACCGATAACCAAGGAGTCCCCCGAGATGCACCCCACCTTTAGTGGAGTTCTGTTCTTCCCCGTCACGCCCCTCACCGAGTCAGGCGCTGTCGACCTCGATGTGCTGGCGCGCCATATCGCCAGCGGCGTTGACGCAGGCCCCGGCGGTATCTTCATCGCCTGCGGCACAGGCGAATTCCACGCACTTGACGTCCAAGAGTTCGGCCCGGTCGTCCGCACCGCCGTCGACGTGGCCGCGGGCCGCGTACCCGTCTACGCCGGAGCGGGCGGCTCCATCGCGCAGGCCAAGCAGTTCGCCAGGGCCGCAAAGGATGCAGGCGCCGACGGACTGCTGCTGCTTCCGCCGTACCTCGTCGAGATGCCGCAGGCCGGCCTCGTCGCCTACGTACGCGAAGTCGCCGAAACCACCGACCTGCCCGTCATCGTCTACAACCGCAACAACGCACGCTTCACCGATGTGTCGGCGATCGCCGTTTCCAAGATTCCGAATGTCATCGGATTCAAGGACGGCACAGGCGATCTCGACAACGTCGGGCGTATCGTCCGCGCGGTCACCGACGCTCTCGCTGGAGAGGGCAAGGACTTCCTGTTCTTCAACGGCATGCCCACCGCCGAGGTGACGCAGCACGCCTACCGTGCGATCGGCGTCCCGCTCTACTCGTCCGCCTCCTTCGCGTTCGCTCCCGACATCACGCTGGCGTTCTACAACGCGCTCGAGACCGGCAACGATGCCCTGGCAGACGCGCTCATGCGCGAGTTCTTCCACCCGCTGGTCCGGCTCCGCGACACGGTGCCCGGATACGCCGTCTCGCTCGTCAAGGCCGGTGTCGCACTCGAGGGTATTCCCGCCGGACCGGTACGGCCGCCGCTGGTGATGCCGAGCGCCGACGACGTCGCGAAGCTGAGCTCGATCATCGCCGCCGGTCGTTCGGTGCTCGCCGACGCGCTCACCCAGGCGCGCTAGCGATGGCGCCGAGCCGGATCCGCATCACCGGCGCCCGCATCACGCCGATCGCGTTCGTCGACCCGCCGCTGCTGAACACGGTCGGGGTCCACCAGCCGTACGCGTTGCGCGCGATCATCCAGCTGGACACCGATGCGGGTCTGGTCGGACTCGGCGAGACCTACGCCGACGAGACGCACCTGGTCCGGCTCAATGCCGCAGCCAATGCCATCACCGGCCTGGACGTGTTCGCGCTCAACGAGATTCGTGCAGCCATCGCCGACCGTCTTGCCGGCGACACCCGCGCCGTCGGCACCGCGGGCATGATCACCACGGCCAGCGCCGTCGACCAGGTGTTGTCGCCGTTCGAGGTCGCCTGTCTCGATATTCAGGGGCATGCCACCGGCAGGCCGGTCTCCGATCTGCTCGGCGGCACGGTGCGCGACGCCGTCCCGTTCAGCGCGTACCTGTTCTACAAGTGGGCCGCCCACCCCGGCGCTGAATCCGATGCGTTCGGCGAAGCCCTCGACCCCGACGGCATCGTCGCGCAAGCCAGTCGAATAATCGACGAATACGGTTTCACCGCAATCAAACTCAAAGGTGGGGTGTTCCCGCCTGAGGAGGAGATGGCGGCGATCGAGGCGTTGCACGCGGCCTTCCCCGACCATCCGTTGCGACTGGACCCGAATGCGGCCTGGACACCGCAGACGTCGGTAAAGGTGGCTTCGGGCCTGGCGGGCATCCTCGAGTACCTGGAGGATCCGACACCGGGACTCGACGGCATGGCCGAGGTGGCTCAGCAGGCGCCGATGCCGCTGGCCACCAATATGTGCGTGGTGGCGTTCGATCAGCTCGCCCCGGCCGTCGCGAAAGATTCCGTGCGGGTGGTGCTTTCGGACCACCATTACTGGGGTGGCCTGCAGCGGTCACGGCTGCTGGCAGGAATCTGCGAGACCTTCGGCCTCGGGCTGTCGATGCATTCCAACTCCCACATGGGCATCAGCCTCGCCGCGATGGTGCACCTCGCAGGCGCCACCCCGAATCTCACCTACGCCTGCGACACCCACTGGCCGTGGAAGACCGAGGAGATCGTCAAGCCAGGCGTGCTGACGTTCGTCGACGGCTCGGTGGCCGTACCGACGACGCCGGGCCTCGGCATCGAACTCGACGACGATTCGCTCGCCGCGTTGCACGAGCAGTACGTGCGCTGCGGGATCCGCGACCGCGACGACACCGGGTACATGAAGACCGTCGATCCGAGCTTCGAGGCGAGCAGCCCGCGCTGGTAGCTGCGGGTTCGGCTAGCCGTCGCGACGCTGGCGCGCGCGTTTGGCCGCATACATAGCGAGGTCGGCGTCGCGCAGTATCTCGTCTGCGGTGCGCTTGTCACCGCGGTGCACCTCGACCACCCCGATGCTGGCGTTGATCGGCACACTCGTTGAACCGACCTCCACCGGTGTGGCCAGTTCCTCACACAGGCGCTCGATCATGTCGTCGAGCTCGTCGCGCGTGATGTCGCGGAAGACTTGGACGACGAACTCGTCACCACCCAGCCGGCCTACCACGTCGTCCGTGGGGGCAACGCGGCGCAGACACTTCGCGGCGGTGCGCAGCAGTTCGTCGCCCGCAGTGTGGCCCAGTGTGTCGTTGATCGCCTTGAGGTCGTCGAGGTCGATGAACAACACCCAGCGCAACCGGTCGCCCCGGTGCCCGGCCGCGATTGCCTTCCTGAGCCTGCGCAGCACCGAGACCCTGTTGGGCAACTTCGTCAACGCGTCATGGCTGGCATAGAACATCACCTTGTCGGCGGTCTTCCGTTCGGCGGTGATGTCCACGAACGACATCAACATGTCCGACTGACCGGGCATATCGGGGTTGACGAGACGGCAGCTCGACATCAACCATTTCCGTTCACCGCCGAACTCGTCGAAACCGAACACCTGGTTGAAGAACGGCACGCCGTCGCGCAGCACGGCCAGGGCCGGGCGCTCAGCCGGCGGGATGTTCGCACCATCGGCGTCGTAGAACGGGTATTGATCCGTGATCGCGAAGAAGTCGCGGCCCACGTGTTCAGGTCCGGTACCCATGATCTGCACGGCGGCCGGGTTGATGGACTTGATGCGCTTGTCCTTGCCGATGAGGACGACGCCTTCGACCATCGACGCCACAATCGTTTCGAACTGCCGCTCTGCCCGGCGCAGATCCGTCAGGTCGCAGCAGACGAAGACGTAGCCGTCGGCCATCACCGCGGCGGAGACGCGAACGTCCAGCGGTGCGCCGTCGGCGCGACGGTGGCTGCTGTGCAGAACGCCGCCGGAGGCGATGATCGCCGCGGGATCCATTGCGGCGCCGACAACCTCGCTGATCGAATGTCCGTACGCCTCGGCGGCGGACCGACCGTAAATGGCCTCGGCGGCGGGGTTCCAACTGCTGACCACGCCTGCCGCTGTCGTCCCGACGATGGCGTCACTGACGTGATTGACCAGGCCTGCCTGATAGCGGAGCACAGCATCGGTCGCGTGGCGGGCACTGACGTCTCTTGTGATGATTTGAAGGGCAGGCTCGTCACGCCATACCGTCATCGCGACGACCACCTCGACCGCCAGCAGACTGCCGTCCATCCGGATCATCTGCGCGGGGTACTGGCCGGTGCAGTCGCCGACCTCCCGTAGCTCGGTGACGCCGGCGGATATCGCAGGCAGCGATTCGGCCATCACGAACTCGTCGATGGGGCGGCCCACAAGCTGGTCGCTGGAGTCGGCGCGCATCAACCGCATGCCCGCGCCGTTGACGAACACCACCTGCCCGTGGGCATACACACAGATTCCGTCGGGACTGCGCTCGACCAGTCGGCGGTAGCCCTCTTCGGTCAACCCATGAGAGAGTTGCCGATTTTCAGCGGCCGCCAACGCGAAGTCCCTTCCTGACGCCTTTGCTGGACGTCCTCCGCCAAGGTACCGGTTTGGGGATTGCACGATGCCGGATTCAGCTGTTGCGCAGCATTAGACTGATGCACCGTCACGACGCACAGACGCTTAGTGATGCTAGGAGTGCATCGGTGTTATCGCTTGCCAGGCTGTCCTGTTTCGTCGCCGTCGCCGAGGAACTGCACTTCGGGAGGGCGGCGGAGCGGCTGCACATGACCCAGCCTCCGCTGAGCCGCCAGATTCAACAGCTCGAAAGCGAGCTCGGCGTGCAGCTGATCGAGCGAAGCACGCGGGCGGTCACCCTCACCCCGGCCGGGCTGGCGTTTCTGCCCGACGCCCGCAGAATTCTGCAACTCGCCGAGGGCGCGGCGCAGACGGTGAAAAGGATTCCCGCGGGCGATCTCGGCACGGTCGTCATCGGCTTCACGGCCGCCTCCGCGCATGTGGTGTTGCCGCGGCTGCTCAGCGCGGCGCGCGAAAAGCTGCCCGACGTGAAACTCGATCTGCGGGAGATGGTGACGGCCGTTCAGCTCGAGGGGTTGATGACGGGCGAGGTCGATCTGGGCATGGCGCGTCCACCGGTGCGCAGGCCGGGCCTGGTGTCGCGGCCGCTGTTGCACGAGCAGTTGATCGCCGCGCTGCCGGAGACGCATCCGCTGGTGGGGCTCGGCAGGCAGTTGACGCTGAACGACCTCGACGGCCAGGACGTCGTCATGTACTCGCCGGTGCAGGCGCGCTATTTCAACGAACTGCTCATCAGCACGTTCACCATCGCGGGCGCGACGCCGCGGTACGTGCAGACGGTGACGCAGGTGCACACCATGCTGGTGCTCGTGCGTTCAGGCATCGGCATCGCGCTGGTGCCCGCGTCCGCGGCGACGCTGCACCCCGAGGGGGTGGTGTTCCGCTCGATCGGGGCGTTCCGGGAGCGGCCGGTCGAACTCGATGCGGTGTGGCGCGGCGACAGCACCAACCCTGCGCTGCTGCGACTGCTCAGAGACGTGCTGCCGCAACGGGAATGGACGACCGACGATCTGGTGGAGGACGTGGTGGGCTGATCGGGCGCGCGTCGAGCGTATGGGCTGTCTACGAAGTGTCCCGCGTTTTTGTACGTAGCCCATACGGTCGAGCGTGATAACACCTCCTCCCCTAGCTGCGGATAGTGCTGCGAGTCGTCATCGGGGCGATACGCGCCACCCTCGCGCCACCCCGCGCAGGATCCACGGTGTGCGCCTGACCATCGCCTCGACTGCCCTGTCCGCCGGGCGCATCGTCGCGCGCGGGCCGGGAGTCGGCATCGAGCTCAACTTCGCCTCAGCCGAATCCGCTTGCGCACCAATCCGATCGACCGCGAGCAGATCCCACGTGCCGGGAACGCCCCGCAAGTCGAAGGTGCCGTGATCATTGAACGCGGTGCCCGAGCCGACCACCAGATCACGCACGGTGCGCGAAACGAGGATCTCGCCCGCATCGGCCTGGCCGAGAATTCGCGCCGCAATATGAACTGCGAGCCCGCCGATATCACCGTCGAGGAGTTCGCACTCGCCGGTGTGTATGCCGACACGGATGTCGATCCCCAACGACTGGGCCTCATGACACAGGGCCTCGGCGCACCGGATGGCCTGCGTGGGGCCGTCGAAGGTGACGAGGTGTCCGTCGCCGGTGCTCTTCACAATCGTGCCGCCGAAGGATTCGGCAAGTTCGCCGGTGATCTCGGCGAATCGTTGCAGCAGCGCACGCCACCGCTCATCGCCGGTGGCCGCCGCTCGCTCGGTCGATGCGACGATGTCGGTAAACAACACGGTCCGAAGCGCGCGATGCGTCTGCGGAGGTGCGAGATGGCTGCCGGTGAGGAATTCCTCTATCGCACTGAGGATTCGGCCCGGCTCGGTGAGCCACGGCGCATGATCGTCTCCCTCGACCTCGAGCATCCTCGCGCGCGGGATGTGATCGGCGAGGTAACGGCCGAACTGCACCGGCATCGGGTCGTCCCTGGCATGGATCACGAGGGTGGGAGCAGTGATGCTCGACAGCAACGGCCGAATGTCCAGCCGAAAAAGCGACTGCATCGCCGCTCGTATCATTCCCGGGCTGGCGCACATGCGCTCGACCATTCCCAGTCGGGGCCCAGTTCGCGCCGAGGGGAACATCGCCTTGATCATCTCGCCGGTACCCCACTGCGTGAAGCCTGCTCGGCACATCGCTTGCAGCCCCGCGATCTGACCGACCGTCGGCGTGTACCTGACGTCGGGTTCGCCCTCCGAGTAGTAGCGCGCGCGCAGTTCGGCCGCGTCACATTCGACGTCATCCGGGCCGCCCGGGATCCACGAGTACGAGCCGTAGAGGATCAAGGCCTTCGTCCGCTCGGGGCGCTTCGCTGCGAACACGGCGGAGGCGGGCCCGCCTTCGCTCATCCCGAAGATGACCGCTTCGTCGAAGCCGGCGGCGTCCATCACGGCCTCGATTTCGGACACCCGATCATCCAGGGTGCGTAGCTGCGGGATCGGATCGGACAGCCCTAGGCCGGCCTTGTCGAACAGGACGACGCGACAGAACGTGGACAGCTGCTCGAAGAAGGACTTGAAGTCGGGCAGGGTCCAGAACAGCTCGACATGGCTGGCCACCGGCCCCATGAAGACAAGCTCGATCGGCCCGTCCCCGAACACCTGGTAGGCGAGGCTCAGATCACCGCACTTGGCGTACGCCGTTTCCGGCATGGCGTGAGCGTAATTGACGTCATCGCCGAAACAGCTCGAATTTGCAGTGCGATCTACCGGGACATTGGGGCGGGCATCGGCACCGGAGTCACCAGTGCACCCGACGCGAGGAAGCTGTCGAGGTTGCGCAGCGTGAGTGCATCCATCGCCGCGCGCGTCTGCACCGTGCCGCTGGCCACGTGCGGCAGGACGACGACGTTGTCCATCGCCAACAACGCCGCAGGCACGTTCGGCTCGGCGGCGAAGACGTCCAGGCCCGCGCCTGCCAGTCGACCGGTCTCAAGCGCCTCGACCAATGCCGACTCGTCGACAAGGCTCCCCCGCGCGATGTTCACCAGGTATCCGTCGGGACCCAACGCGTCGATCACCTCGCGGCTGACCAGCTTCTGCGTACCCGATCCGGCTGCTGCCGCGACGATGAGAACGTCGACCCGCTTCGCCAACTCTTCTGGCGACGACACGTACGTGTACTGGGAATCGGCCACCTGGTTCCGGTTGTGATAGGAGATGGTGCAGTCAAACGCGCTGAGCCGCTTGGCGATTGCCCCTCCGATCCGGCCGAGCCCGATGATTCCCACCCGCGTGTTGCTCACCTGGCGCGAAAACGGGTACATCCCGTCGACGGGCCAGCGGCCGGCCCGCACGTATCGGTCCGCCGCCGAGAACTGCCGCAACACGTCGATCATCAGGCCGACGGCGGTGTCGGCCACGCAGTCGGTCAGCACGTCGGGCGTATTGCTGACGGCGACTCCTCGTTCCGCCGCGGCGTCCACATCCGTCGTGTCGTAGCCGACGCCGAAGTGCACGATGGCACCGAGGTTCGGCAGGGCCGCCATCAGATCGGCGTCCACGCCTGTGCGCCCTGAGGTCACCACCGCCGTGACGTCCGCGCCGTGTGACGACAGAAAGGCGTTCCGCTCGGCCGACTCATCGGGCAGCGCGAAGGCCGCGTAATCGTCCTGAAGGATCTTGGCGAGCGATGGCATGAGCGGCCCGACCTGGAGGACGGTCCGGCGCTGCGCGGTGCGGGGTGAAGTACTCATGTTGCGACCACGGTACGACGACCTGCGGATACCCGTCCAACATCCAATTAGCATCGATTCATACCCAACCAGCATGATCGGCGAATCTAGACGACCCGCAAGGTATCGCTGTTCAGGAGAGCGGATAAAAGTCCCAGTTCAGATGCTGTTTAGCGGTCCTAACCGGGCGACATCGATGGTCGCCGGAAGCCTGATTTCGCCATTTGGCGAGGGTTGACGCTCCAGAAGCCACGTCCTTATCTTGTGTCTGCGATCACACGTCACATCCACATACGTGGACGTCACAACCGCAGTCCCGGGAGGATCCATGAGCCCCGCAGCACGCACACCGCGACGCCGCATCACCGCGGCGGCTGCCGTCGCCCTCGCGGGTATCACCGTCGCCGCAAGCGGTTGCACGGTCGCCAACTCCCGCCACGGTGGCTACGACCCCAACACCCTGCGCATCGTGCTCCAGCAGGAGCCGCCGACGCTGGAACCGTGCGAGAGCTCGCTGACGTCCACCGGCATCGTCGTCCGGTCCAACATCACCGAACCGCTCATCGAGCGCGACCCGAACTCCGGTGACCTCCAGCCGCTGCTCGCCACCAAATGGCGCCAGACCTCGCCCAACCAATGGGAATTCGACATCCGCGACGGTGTGACGTTCTCCAACGGTGCGCCGATGACCGCGAAGGACGCCGCATTCTCCATCGACCGCGCCGTCAACTCCGACCTCAACTGCAACGTCGACGGCTACGTCTTCGGCGACGACCCGCTCGAGGTGTCCACTCCTGACGACTCCACCCTCATCGTCGGTACCAAGACTCCCGATCCCATTCTCCCGCTGCGTATCTCGTTTGTGGAGATCGTTCCGCAGGGCACCAGCATGAAGGAGAAAGTGCGTGAGCCCATCGGCACCGGCCCCTACGCGATCGACGACTGGGAGTACGGGCAGAAGCTGATCCTGAAGCGCAACGACTCCTACTGGGGACGCAAGCCTGCGTTCGCCCACGCCGAGTACCAGTGGCGCAGCGAGGGCAGCGTCCGCGCCGCGATGATCACCAACGACGAGACCGACATCGCCACCGGGCTCGGCCCCGAGGACGGCGCAGGCGATCTCGGCGTGCCGTTCCAGAACAACGAGACCACCGCGCTGCGCATGCAGGCCACCGAGGCACCGCTGAACGACATGCGGGTCCGGCAGGCCATCAACTACGCCGTCAACCGCGAGGGCATCGTCAAGGCACTGTTCCGCGGCCTTGGACAGCCTGCGTCACAGCTGATTCCATCCGGCGTCGTGGGCTACAACGACCACCTGCCGCTGTGGCCGCACGATACCGAGAAGGCCAAGCAACTCGTCGCCGAGGCGAAGGCGGACGGTGTGCCCGTCGACAAGCAGATCCGCCTCATCGGCCGCACCGCACAGTTCCCGAACATCAGCGAGACCATCGAGGTGCTGCAGAGCGAGTTCGCCGACATCGGCCTCAACGTGAAGATCGAGATGATGGACACGTCCAATCAGCTGCTGTACCAGCTACGGCCGTTCCCCGAGGGTGCCGGCCCGTACCTGTTGATGATCATGCACGGCAACCAGGCCGGTGACGCCGCCTTCACCATGGACCAGTACATGCTCAGCGACGGTGCGCAGGCCTCCTACGGCACACCGGAATTCGATGCGAAGATCCGCGCCGCCGAAGCGCTGACGGGACAGCAGCGGCAGGACGCCTTCGCCAAGCTGTTCGCCGAAGAGCCGAAGGACATCATGAGCATGGCCTACATCGCGCACATGAAGGGCATTCTCGGCAAGTCCGCCCGCGTCGACTACACCCCGAACTCCGCCACCGGTGACGAGATGCGGCTGTCGGAGATGACACCCGCCGGCTCCGCCACCCCTACGGTCGCCCAGTAACAAGGAAGGCAGCAGCCCATGTTTCCCTTCGTCCGGCGCCGGATGTACACCAGCGCACTGCCGTTGATCATCGTGCTGCTCGGCGTGTTCCTGCTCGCCCGGCTCACCGGTGACCCAACCAACCTGTATCTGCCCGAGTCGGCCACTCCTGAGCAACGCGCCGATTTCGCCTCGCAGAACGGCTTTGACCAGCCGGTGTGGACGCAGCTCGTCGACTACTTCAAGGGCGTGATCCACCTCGACTTCGGCACGTCGCTTCGCACCGGCGAGCCAGCATCGACGATGGCGCTGCGCGCCTTCCCCGCCACCCTGCAATTGGCCGTCACCACAATGCTTCTGGCGACGGTGCTCGCGGTCGTCATCGGGTGCTGGGCCGCCTACCGGCCCAACTCGCTGGCCGACCGGTTCTCCAGCCTGCTGTCCATGACGGCTGCCAGCATCCCCGACTTCTGGTTCGCGATCACCGGCGTGTGGCTGTTCGCCGTCCTGCTCGGCGTGCTTCCCACCTCCGGTGTAGACAGCGGCATCCTGTCCTGGATTCTGCCGATCGCGACGCTGATGATCCGTCCACTCGGCGTCCTCACCCAAGTGGTGCGCGGCGCAATG
Organism: uncultured Mycobacteriaceae bacterium; assembly: GCA_902826815.1. Classification (GTDB taxonomy): domain Bacteria; phylum Actinomycetota; class Actinomycetes; order Mycobacteriales; family Mycobacteriaceae; genus Mycobacterium. The sequence goes on along the minus strand of CADEGF010000014.1, from coordinate 25,685 downwards.
GTTTCCGCGCTGTCGGCGCCCTACGTGCGGCTGGCCCGCAGCAAGGGCGCCAGCGACTTCCGCGTCGTCACCCACCATGCGCTGCGCAACGCCGCCGCACCCGCGCTGACCGTCGCAGGCGACCTGGCCGTCGGCCTGATCAACGGCGCGGTCGTCGTCGAGGCCATCTTCGGCTGGCCCGGCATCGGCAAGCTGATGATCGACGCGATCCTGCAACGTGACTTCGCGGTGCTGCAGGCGGCGGTACTGCTGACCGCGGTGAGCATCTTCGTCCTCAACATCGCCATCGACGCCTGCTACGCGCTACTCGACGCCCGCGTCCGCGAACCGGTAATGGCCTAGGGAGACAGACACTCATGAGCACTCAAATCGATATGGTCCCCGTCAAGCCAACGACGGCGATCGTCGGCGAGGCCGGCACCAGGTCCGTCGGCTCCTCGCGCAAGCGCTCGTCGCGGTGGTTCGCGATGCTGGTCAATGACCGCGTCGCCGCCGTGGCAGCCGTCATCCTCGGCCTGGTCTTCCTCACCGCCATCTTCGGCCCGATGCTCGTCGGCAACCTCGCCACGCACATCGATCTGGACAACTCCAATCAGGCGCCGTTCACGCTGTCGCACGGCTGGGCCAACATCCTCGGCACCGATCCGCTTGGCCGCAGCATGCTCGCCCGGCTGATCGTCGCCTGCCGCACCACGCTGTCCGTCGCAGTTCCCGCGGTGGTCATCTCCGCCGTCATCGGATCGGCGATCGGCATGTGGGCCGGCTACTACCGCGGCTGGCGCGAGACCATCGCGATGCGGGTCGCCGACGTCATCATGAGCTTCCCGTCGCTGCTGCTGGCCGTCGTCGTGCTCTACGTGTTCTCCCCCAGCGCCGCAAACATCGTTGCAGTGCTTGCGATCACCCGCATCCCGGTGTACCTGCGCACCGCCCGCGCCGAGTCCGCCGAGCTGCAGAGCAGGCTGTTCGTCGACGCCGCCCGCACGTTCGGCGCCAGCGCCCAGTCGATCATCTGGCGCCACGTCCTTCCGGTCGTGCTGCCGACGCTGCTGACCGTTGCGACGCTGGACTTCTGCTACGTGATGTTGGCGGAGTCGTCACTGAGCTTCCTCGGCATCGGCATCCAGCCGCCCGACGTCAGCTGGGGCCTGATGGTCTCGCAGGGCCGCACCTACCTGCACTCCGCATGGTGGCTGTCGTTCTTCCCCGGCGTGGCCATCGTCATCACCACCGTGTCGGCCACCATCCTCGCCGCGTGGGCGCGGATCGCCACCGACCCGGGACAGCGGTGGCGGCTGACCGTCCCGCAGAAACGCCTGACCAAGTTCACCAAGACCACGAAGCGCATCTGAAAGGGGCCGACATGACTGCCGCAGTTGACCACAAGCCAAGCCTCGGCCAGACCGATACCCAACCGGTGCTCGACGTCGACGGCCTGACTGTCGACATCCGCACCATCAACGGCACGGTGCGCGCCGTCGACGACGTGAGCTTCACCGCCCGCCGCGGCGAAACGCTGGCGCTGCTCGGTGAATCCGGCTGCGGCAAGTCGATGACCGCCACCGCACTCGTCGGGCTGCTCGAGCCCGTCGCCGATGTCATCGACGGCACCGCCAAGCTCAGCGGCATCGACCTGTTCAGCGTCGGCCGCCGAAAGCGCCAGGAGATGGCGGGCACCGATCTCGCGATCGTTTTCCAAGATGCGCTCACCGCGCTCAACCCGCTCTACACCGTGGGAACCCAACTGGCAGAACCGTTCCGGATTCACCACAACCTGAGCGCCAAGGAAGCCAAGGCCAAGTCGGTCGAGCTGATGACCCGCGTCGGCATCCCGCAGCCCGAGACGCGGCTGAACTCCTATCCACACCAGTTCTCCGGCGGCATGCGCCAACGCCTGCTCATCGCGATGGCCGTCGCGCTCAACCCCAGCGTGCTGATCGCCGACGAGCCCACCACCGCTCTCGACGTCACCGTGCAGGCGCAGATCATGGCGCTGCTGCGCGACCTGCGCTCCGAGTACCAGATGGCGCTCGTGCTGATCACCCACGACCTGGCGCTGGTCGCCGAGGAGGCTGACCGCGTCGCCGTGATGTACGCGGGCAACATCGTCGAAACCGGCCCAGTGGCGGAGGTTTTCGCCAACCCGAAGCACCCTTACACCAAAGGCCTGCTGAACTCGGTGCCCGTGCACGCGCGCCGCGGCGACGAGCTCAAGTCGATCGGCGGCTCGCCGCCAGATCTGCACGCGATCCCCGAAGGCTGCGTCTACCAGGAGCGCTGTCCGCTGGCCCGTGACATCTGCGCCACCAAACGCCCCACTGTTGACTCCGGACAAGGCTCAATTGCCGGCACCGCCGGCGGCCGCCGCGAAGCCGCATGCCACTTCCCGGAAGAGGTCACAAATGTCTGAGCAAGAGAACCTGCTCGAGGTCCGCGACCTGCGCAAGTCCTTCAGCGTGCCGAATGCAGGCAAGAAGCGACTGCAGGCGCTCGACGGCATCAACCTTGACCTGCCGCGCGGCCGGACCCTTGGCCTTGTCGGCGAGTCCGGCTGCGGAAAGTCTACGCTGGCAAGGACTCTGATGATGCTGGAGCGGCCCGATTCCGGCACCGTGCGCTTCGACGGCATCGACCCGTTCAGCCTGCGCGGTAAGGACCTGCTGAAGTTCCGCCGCCGCGTGCAGATGGTCTTCCAGGACCCGTACGCCTCGCTGAACGCGCGGATGCCCGCGGGCGACATCATCGCCGAGCCGTGGCGCAGCCACAAAGGCATGTACAAGAACAAGCGCGAGCGCGATATGCGGGTGCGCGGCCTGCTCGACCTCGTCGGCCTCGGCGCCAAGGCGGCCGACAAGTACCCGCAGGAGTTCTCCGGCGGGCAGCGGCAGCGCATCGGCATCGCCCGCGCGCTGGCGCTCGACCCCGACGTGATCATCTGCGACGAGCCGGTCTCCGCGCTCGACCTGTCCGTGCAGGCGCAGGTGCTCAACCTGCTCAACGACCTTCAGCAGCAGCTGCAGATCTCGTATGTGTTCATCTCCCACGATCTGTCGGTGGTTCGGCACGTCGCGGACAGGGTCGCGGTGATGTACCTCGGCCGGATCATCGAATCCGGGCCAACCGAAGCGGTTTTCGAGCGGCCCAACCATCCGTACACCGCCGCCTTGATGTCCGCCGCGCCGACGCTGGACAGCGAACAACGCCGCGAGCGGATCCTGCTCAAGGGCGAGGTGCCGTCACCGCTCAACCCGCCGTCGGGTTGCCGGTTCCGGACCCGCTGCTGGAAAGCCACCGACGTCTGTGCGACGACCGCGCCGCCGAACGCACTCGATCTCGAGGTCGTCGGCCACGGCGCCGAATGCCACCATCCCCTCCTGGAGGAAGGGAGCGTGCTCGCATCAGCGTGAGTGTGCTCGGCTACTGCATCATCGCCGCTGCGGTGATGCTGGCGTCGGCGCTGCAGGCGTCCATCGGATTCGGCATCGGGATGCTCGCCGCACCGATCGTCGCGCTCGTCGACCCCGACCTGATCCCCGGCACCCTGATCATGGTCGCGGCATTTCTCACCCTGATTGTGGTCATCCGCGAGCGGCAGGACATCGACCTGCACGGCACCGGCTGGGCATTGGTCGGCCGCGTGCCTGGCACCCTCGCGGGCGCACTGCTGCTGGCAATGCTGCCGCACCAGGCGCTGGCCATTCTCCTGGCAGGGGTCGTGCTGGTCGGCGTGCTCATCACCAGCTTCGGCTGGGTCCCCGTGGCGCGGCGGCGCAATGTGGTGCTCGCCGGTGCGGCCTCCGGCGTGCTCGGCACGGCGACGGCGATCGGTGGCCCGCCGATGGCACTTGTGTGGCAACGAAATACCGGCGCTCGGCTGCGCGGCACGATGGGCAGCTTCTTCCTGGTCGGCTCGATGCTGTCGATCGCAGCCCTGGCCGCGACGGGGGCCATCGACGAACGAACGATGTGGGGTTTTGCCGTGCTCATTCCCGCGGCCATCGCGGGGTATCTGCTGTCGCGGCCGATGAACAAGTACCTCGACCCGAAACGACTGCGGTGGTTGGCGATCGGCGCCTCTACGCTGGGCGCCGTCGTGCTCATCGGCCGTGAATTACTGGCGCTAGGAGGGTGACGTGACAGACGAACCCGATCTTGCGGTGCGCAAGGTGAAGTCGGCCGTGCGGACCGTCGAGCTGCTCGAATACCTCGCCGCCCGCCACGACAACCCGGCGCGGCTTCGCGAGATCAGCGACTCGCTCGACATGCCGCGCAGTAGCGCGCACGCCCTGCTGCGCACGCTGGTCTCCCAGGGCTGGGTGCGATCCGATGCGTCGGGCATGTTGTACGGCATCGGCATCCGCGCACTGCTCGTCGGCACGAGCTACCTCGACAGCGACCCGTACCTGCCGTTGATCACCCCGTTCCTGGAGGACCTTCGGCAGGACCTCGACGAGACCTTCCACCTCGGCAGGCTCGACGGCACCGACATCGTCTACCTGGCCACCCGGGAATCCAAGCAGTACAACCGGATCCAGAGCCGGGTCGGTCGGCGGCTACCCGCCTACACGACGGCGCTGGGCAAATCGCTGCTCGCCGAACGGTTCGGCGTCGAGCGCGACGCGCACCTGCCCGCCGCATTGGCGCCGTTGACCACCGAGACGATCGTCGACCGGGCCGCCCTCGACGAGTCCCTCGAAGTAGTCCGGGTGCGCGGCTACGCGATCGACGACCAAGAGAACACCCCAGGCCTGAAGTGCTTCGCCGTCGCGTTGCGTTATTGCACCCCCGCCCAGGACGCCATCAGCGCATCGATACCCGTCGAGCGGCTGAACCCGCAGCGCGAGCGCGAGATCGTCGACGCGCTGCGCTCGATGGGCGACAAGGTGACACGCGTGGTTCGGCCATTAGCGAACGGCGACAAGTGGTTTGCGTCATGAGTAACAGGAGAATCCGATGAGTGTTCCAGTCGTCCGCGATATGACGGTGATCCCGGTCGCAGGCCACGACAGCATGCTGTTGAACCTCAGCGGTGCACACGGCCCGTTCTTCACCAGGAATCTGGTTATCGTCACCGACTCCGACGGCAACACCGGCGTCGGCGAGGTGCCCGGCGGCGAGCCGATCCGCCGCACGCTGGAGGACGCACGCGCGATCGTCGTCGGCCGCAGCATCGGTGACCACCACGGCGTGCTCAACGACATGCGTCGCGCGTTCGGCGACCGCGACTCAGGCGGACGCGGCGCGCAGACGTTCGATCTGCGGATCGCGGTACACGCCGTCACCGCCGTCGAATCCGCGCTTCTGGACATCCTCGGTCAGCACCTCGAGGTGCCGGTTGCGGCGCTGCTCGGCGACGGCCAGCAGCGCGACCGGGTGCAGGCGCTGGGCTACCTGTTCTTCGTCGGTGACCGCAACAAGACCGATCTGGCGTACCAGTCGCCCGCCGACGAACCCGCAGACGCCGACGAGTGGATGCGCGTCCGCCACGAGGAAGCCCTGTCGCCCGAGGGTGTGGTCCGTCTCGCCGAGGCGGCCAAGGCGCGCTACGGCTTCGTCGACTTCAAGCTCAAGGGCGGCGTGCTGCCCGCACCCGACGAAGCCAAGGCGATCATCGCGCTCGCCGACCGGTTCCCCGAGGCCCGCATCACGCTCGACCCGAACGGCGGATGGCTGCTCGACGATGCCGTGAAGACCTGCCGCGAGCTGACCGATGTGCTCGCCTATGCCGAGGATCCCGTCGGCCCAGAAGGCGGTTTCTCCGGCCGCGAGGTGATGGCGGAGTTCAAGCGCGCCACCGGGCTTCCGACCGCGACCAACATGATCGGCACCGACTGGCGTGAACTCGGCCACGCCATCCGCGCCAACGCCGTCGACATCCCGCTTGCCGATCCGCACTTCTGGACGATGGCGGGTTCGGTGCGCGTCGCACAGCTCTGCGATGCGTGGGGCCTGACGTGGGGGTCGCACTCCAACAACCACTTCGACGTTTCGCTGGCGATGTTCACACACGTGGCCGCCGCGGCGCCTGGCGTCGTCACCGCGATCGACACGCATTGGATCTGGCAGGACGGTCAACGGGTCACCAAGGAGCCGTACGAGATCGTCGACGGCTACCTGACGGTGCCCGACAAGCCCGGTCTCGGAATCGAGCTCGACGACGACGCGGTTGCCGCGGCGCACGAGTTGTACATGCGCGAGGGGCTCGGCAGCCGTGACGACGCCGTCGCCATGCAGTATCTGGTCCCCGGCTGGACGTTCGACAGCAAGCGCCCTGCGCTGCAACGGAGTTGAGATGAGGATAGTAGTCGCCGACCCGAACCTGGTACCGCATCGCGAGCGGCTGGAGGCCGCCCTGCCCGGCGCTGAGGTGCGCTGGCAGACGAACGGCGTCTCGCCCGACGAACTGCGCGACGCCGATGTGTACGTGGGAAGCCGCTTCACGGCAGCGATGGCCGATGCCGCGGAGAAACTGCAGCTGATCCATCCCGCGGCCGCGGGCACCGACAATATCGACTTCGATGCATTACCGCCCGGCGTCCTGGTGGCCAACACCTTTCACCATGAGCAGTCCATCGCCGAATACATCGTTGCGGCCGCGGTGATGCTGCGCCGCGACTTCCTGAACCAGGATCGGCAGCTGCGCCGAAACATCTGGGCGACGTCGGTGTACGACAAGGCGATCCCCCAGCCCAGTGCGCTCGCCGACGCCCGGATCGGTTTCATCGGGTTCGGCCATATCGGGCAGCGCAGCTGGAACCTGTTCCGCGCCTTCGGCTGCACAGGCGTCGCGGTTACCGGATCGGGCCGGGTTCCCGATGTCGGGCTCGCGTGGGCGGGCGACACAGGTGCGCTCGACCGGCTGCTGCGCGAATGCGACGTCGCCGTCCTCTCCACACCCCTCAACGAGAACACCGAGGGCATGATCGGTGCGGCGCAGCTGGCGGCGCTCGGCGCGGACGGGGTGCTGATCAACGTCGGCCGCGGCAGGCTCGTGGCCGAGCGCGCGTTGTATGACGCGCTTGCCGACCGCGTCATCCGGGCGGCGGCCATCGACGTCTGGTACCACTACCCCGCGGGCGACGATATGAGCGCGCCTGCCGATCTGCCGTTCGCTGACCTGCCGAATCTGCTGATGACGCCGCATTCGTCGGGAGTCACCCGCGACACCTTCACCGGCCGCGTCGATGACGTCGTCGCCAATATCGGGAGGTTGGCGCGCGGCGAGCCGCTGCGCAATGTGGTGCACGGCGGCTGAGGACGTCCGGTTAACTAGTCCGCGTGCGGGTCGACGGGCGGGACATCACCGTTACTGGCCGCTTGCTGCAGCCATTGACCCGCCGCACCAGCGACATCCTGCGATTGCTGTTGGCCGCGCTCTTCCTCGCGGTCGTCATCACCAGCTCGCTGATCACCCGATATGACTGGGTTTCGCTGGAGAAGTCGATCAGCGACATCGTCGGCGTGCTCACCCCGACCCAGTCGAACCTGGTGTATCTGGCGTACGGCATCGCGATCGTTGCGCTGCCGTTCGCGATCCTCATCGGGCTGATCGCGGGCAGGCACTGGAAGCTGCTGGGCGCGTACGCGGCGGCAGGCGTCATCTCCGTACTCGCCCTGTCGGTGCGGCCCGACGGCATCGCCGCCCCGCGGTGGCATTTCGACGTCGCCGACCAGCCCAAGACGTTCCTTTCGCAGTTCCTCGACGACCCGCGCTGGATCGCGATGCTGGCCGCCATGCTCACGGTGTCGGGGCCGTGGCTGCCTGCCCGGTGGCGGCACTGGTGGTGGGCGCTGCTGCTGTCGTTCGTGCCGATCCACCTGGTCGTCAGTGCCGTGGTGCCCGCGCGCTCGCTGCTGGGTCTCGCGGTGGGCTGGTTCATCGGCGCGCTGGTGATCCTCGTCGTCGGCACCCCGGCCCTCGAGGTGCCGCTCGAAGGGGCGGTGCGGGCGATGGACCGCCGGGGTTGCAAGATCACCGACCTGACGGTGGTCCGGCTGCCCGGCCGCGGATCGCTGCTGCTGTCTGCGACGTGCGCCGACGGGACCGTCAAGGTAATCGAGCTGTACAGCCCGAACCAGCGCAGCGGCGGCGCGTTGCGCCAGCTGTGGCGGAAGTTCACGTTGCGCGGCGGCGAGACCGCGCCGTTCCACGCGTCGATGCGCCGCGTCGTCGAGCACCGCGCACTGATGGCGATCGCGATCGGCGACCTCGACGTCGCCAACACGGCGCCGCTGGCGGTGACACCGCTCGACCGCGGATGGACTTTGTACGCGCACACGCCTGCGCGCGGCACACCGCTCGACGAGGCAGGAGAGTCCACCCTGGTGCCGCGGATCTGGGGGGCGCTGCGAATCCTGCACGACCAGCACATCTCACACGGCGATCTGCGCGCACGAAAGATCACCGTCGACGGCGACACGGTTCTGTTTGGCGGATTCGAGCATGCCGAGTACGGGGCCACCGACGCACAGCTGCAGTCCGATATCGCGCAGCTGCTGGTAACGACGACAGCGCTCTACGACGCACCCACCGCGGTGCGGGCAGCCATGGGTGTCTTCGGCAAGGGTGCGGTCCTCACCGCATCGGAGCGACTCGCGAAAGCCGCTGTGCCCAAACGCCTCCGGGAGTCGATACCCGACGCCAGAGGGATCATCTCGGCCGCGCGCGACGAGGTGATGCTGCAGACCGGTGCCGACGAGATCGAGACGGCGACGATCACGCGGTTCAACCGCAACCAGCTCCTGCAGATGGTGCTGCTCGTCGCGCTCATCTACGTCGCGCTGCCGTTCATCAGCACGGTGCCGACGTTCATTTCCGAACTGCGGACGGCGAACTGGTGGTGGGGGCTGCTCGGGTTGGCGATCTCGGCATTGAAGTATGTCGGCGCCGCGGCGGCACTGTGGGCATGCGCCGACGGCCTGGTGAGTTTCCGCAATCTCACGCTGATGCAGGTGGCCAACACGTTTGCCGCCACCACCACCCCCGCCGGCGTCGGCGGGCTGGCGTTGAGCGCCCGGTTCCTGCAGAAGGGTGGGCTCGGGGCACTGCGCGCCGCGACCGCGGTGGCACTGCAGCAGTCGGTGCAGGTGGTCACCCACCTCACGCTGCTGATCCTGTTCAGCGCGTTCGCGGGAGCGTCGGCCAACCTCACCAAGTTCGTCCCGTCGTCGACGATCGTGTACGCCGTCGGTGGCGCGATCGCGGTCGTCGTCGCGGCTTTCGTGATCGTGCCCAAGTTGCGCAGGTTCTTGACGGGGACGGTAGTGCCCCGGGCCAGGGAAGTCCTCAACGACCTGCGCCAACTGGCGAGCGAGCCGAGGCGTCTCATCCTCATCGTCCTTGGCTGCGCCGCAACGACTCTCGGTGGTGCGGTGGCATTGTGGGCATGTATCGCGGCGTTCGGCGGCAACGCGTCATTCGTCACGGTGACGGTGGTGACGATGATCGGCGGCACCCTGGCGTCGGCGGCACCCACCCCCGGCGGTGTCGGCGCGGTGGAGGCGGCGCTCATCGGTGGGCTCGCGGCGTTCGGGGTGCCCGCGGGGATCGCGGTCCCGTCGGTGTTGCTCTACCGGGTGCTCACCTGTTGGCTACCGGTGTTCGTCGGCTGGTTCTTGATGCGCTGGCTCGCCGACAAGGACATGATCTAAGACCGTCGGGAACTTCGCCGAACGTGAAGGCTCTGCGAAATTCGGCGCCGAAAATCGCGGTGCCGTCACGTTCGCGAAATTTGCCGTCTGACCAGGTCGATCACGCAAAGCGAATTAGCGCTGAAATCGAATTGACTAAGCCATCGATAACCGATTGATAAGACGTTCATTAGCTGTTTGAAATTCGAATCGCGCGCGGCATATCGATGTGTCAACATTGCGCCGTGAGGGGACGACGATTTGCAATATTCGTGGGCGCAGCAGCAGCTTGTCTGTCTCCGCTGAGCCCGGTTCAGACCGCATCTGCGGACCCGTGCCCAGACGTCGAGGTGGTGTTCGCACGGGGCACGGCCGAAGCTCCTGGCGTCGGACCGACCGGCGAGGCGTTCGTCAGCGCCCTGCGCTCCCGCATCGGCACCAAGTCGCTCGACGTCTATCCGGTCGACTACCCCGCCACCACCGAATTCCCCAAGGCGCTGGACGGTGTCCGCGATGCCAGCGCCCGCGTCGAGTCCATGGCAGCCAACTGTCCCAACACCAACATCGTGCTCGGCGGCTTCTCCCAGGGCGCTGCCGTCGCCGGCTTCGTCACGTCGAACGTCATCCCGGACGGCGCCCCAGAAGGCGTCCCGAATCCGATGCCGGACGACGTGGCCCCGCACGTCGTCGCCGTCACGCTGTTCGGGAAACCCAACGACCGGTTCATGCGCGTGATCAATCAGCCAGACGTCGACGTCGGCCCGCTGTATGAGGACAGGACCGTCGAACTCTGTGTCGAGGATGATTTCGTCTGCTCGAGCGGACGGGATTTCAACGCACATACGCAGTACGTGGAAACGGGGATGGTCGACCGAGCGGCGATGTTCGCGGCAGGCAAAGTGGCGACGACGCCTCCGCGCGAGGCGACGCCGGAGACCCCTGTCCCGGCGGGTCAGCCGCAGACCCTGGTCCCGGCCGCCGGTCAGCCGCACTTGCCCGCGCCCGCCGCGCCTTCGCAACCCCAGCAGCACTTGCAGCCCTCGCCGGAGACCGTGGCCTCGTGTACAACCGAGTGTCGTGTCGTCGGACCCGAATAGCCAAGAGCCGACCGGCTCCGTCACCAGACGCGAACTCTTCAAATACGCGCTGGCGGCACCGGTTCTGGCCGGTTTCGTCGCGTCGGCTGTCGAAGCGCCGAAGGCGTCGGCCGCCAACGGCAAGCTGATCGACTTCGCCGAGAAGCTGGTCCCCGCCGATCAGGTCGCCGCCGCGGGCTACACAGGAGCGCTGGTGTACGTATCCGAGCTGCGGCCTGGCGCCACGTTCGATTTCAAACCCGTCACCCGCGAGTACGCGGACGCACTGCGCGCCTTAGGACTTCAGGTCGTCAGCATCTACCAATACGGCAAGCCGAACTGGCCTGGAGCACCGTCGGACTACACCCGCGGATACGACGGCGGCGTCTCCGACGCGCAGACGGCGCTGCTGCTGCACGTCGCGGCAGGCGGCCCGGACTCGGCGCCGATCTTCTTCAGCATCGACGAGGACATCGATTCCGCCACCTGGAAAAGCGTTGCAGTGCAGTGGCTTCGCGGCATCAACTCGGTGATCGGTGTGGAGCGCACCGGTGTCTACGGGCACGCCGGAGTGTGTGGATGGGCGATCGCCGACGGCGTGATCGGCCACTCGACCACCCCGGGATACCGGTGGGCCTGGCAGACCCGCGCATGGTCGGACGGTGAGCGCGAACCCGCCGCGGTTCTCTATCAACGGGTGATCGTCACCGCGTCGGACCCGGGCATCAGCTTGGGAGGTACCCATGTGGACGAGGATGACATCCTTGCTGCCGATTACGGCCAATGGGATTTGACTCGCTGAGTCAGCGACGGAAACGGAACCCGCAGATCACCACTCGCCGAACCCGACGGGCGCCTACAGTCGAAAAGCCGTGAATGCGTTAGGAGAGCGGCTTTGAGTCAATGGTTGGTGAGTGCGCTGCCCTCGTGGCTTCTGCTGCTGGGCATTGTCGTAATCACGACGAGCGCAGCCATCGCCATCCAGATTTTCGTGCGCCGTCGTTTTCCGACACTGAGGGGCGAAGAGCACAACGATGTCACGAGATTCGCGTTCGGAGTCGTCGGGTTTGTCTTCGCCTTCTTCATCGGGTTCGTCGTGTCTGCGATGTGGGGCCAGATCAACGATGCGGACGGGAGGGCGCGCACCGAGGGCGCGGCTGGTGTCGAGTTGGCCAGAAGCTTGAATGTGTTTGATCAGCCGGACCGCGACCGCATTCATCAGAGCCTGCTGGACTATGAACACGCCGCCGCCACCGAGTGGAACGAGGCAGCCAGTGGCCGTCACTATCCTCAGGCCGACGATGCACTGGCCCGCCTCCGTTCGGCTTACGAAAGCGTGCAGACGCACACCCCCGCCCAAGAGTCGGTGTTGGGAACCTCCTTCGCCAACCTCGACAGTCTCAGCCAGGCCCGGACGCAACGAGTTCTACAGGCCCGCACCGACATCGGCCCGCCGTGGTCACTCTGGGCTGTCATCTTCTTGACCAGCGCCCTGCTCCTCGGTTGCGCGATCATCTACGGCGTCGAGAAGTCCGCCACGCACTACACGATGGTTGCGATCCTCGGCGTGCTCGTCGGTGCGCAGCTTTTCCTTGTCCTGGAGCTGTCACATCCGTTCGCCGGCGACATCGGAACCTCACCGGAACCACTGCACGAGGTCATCCGCGTACTGGAGTCGAACACGTGACGACCGGGCTACGTGCAGCAGGTCGGATCCAGCACGGCGCACAGCGCGATCAGCGCGTCACGATGCGCTCGGTGAAAGACGTTCATTCCCCGCCGCTGCGACTCGACGAGACCCGCCTTGCGCAATTGGGCAAGATGATGGCTCGCAGTCGATTCGGTCAGGCCCAATGTCGCTGCAAGATCGCCGCTGTTCTCTTCACCGTCGGCCGAGCCGAAGAGCAGGGACATGATCTTCACCCGCACCGGGTCGGCCAGCGCCTTCAATCGCAGCGCAACTTCGAGTGCAGCTTCGTCCGACATCGGACCGGCGGCCACCGGAGCGCAGCAGACCGGAGTGGACATGTCGATCATCGGCAGCGTCTTCGGCATGCTCCCAACCATACCGACCTTCTTGACATATATCAAAGAGGTGGGCATTCTGGAGTCGGCGCCATTTCGATATATGTCTCACACCTGAAAGGTCTCCATCATGTCCCGCGTCCAACTCGCACTCAACGTCGACGACCTCGCCGAAGCGATCACCTTCTACTCGAAGCTCTTCAACACCGAGCCGAACAAGGTGAAGGAGGGCTACGCGAACTTCGCCGTCGTCCAACCGCCGCTCAAGCTGGTGCTCATAGAGAGTCCAGGCAACGGCGGCTCGATCAACCATCTAGGCGTAGAAGTCGACTCGAGCGACCAGGTCCACTCGGAAATCGCGCGCCTCAGTGAAGCAGGCTTGTTCACTGACGAGGAGATCGGCACAACGTGTTGCTTTGCCACCCAGGACAAGGTCTGGGTGACCGGGCCGGCCGGCGAGAAGTGGGAGGTCTACACCGTGCTGGCCGATTCCAACACCTTCGGCACCAGCCCGCAGCACCCCGGGGAAGGCGACGACACCGCGTGCTGCGGCGGATCGTCCGAGGAAGCAGACAAAGCGGCAGCGTCCTGCTGCTAGCCGATCGCGACCTACCGCGGCCGTGGCCACACGGGCGCGGTAGGCGGCTGCCCGAGATGGGGATCCGTTCTTCACCCGGCGTTCATTTGCTAACTGATTCGATGCCTGTCAATATCGACGTATGTCGAAGTCACGCGGGTTGTCGACCGATCCGGCGTGTTGCCCACCCGGCGCGCTCCTACGCGATCCACTCACGCCCGAGGCGGCAGCGGATATGGCGGTCAAACTCAAGGCGCTGGCCGATCCGGTGCGGCTGCGGTTGTTTTCCTCGATCGCAAGCCACGCCGGCGGCGAGGCCTGTGTCTGTGACATCTCGACCGGGTTGGAGGTTTCCCAGCCCACCGTGAGCCATCACCTCAAGGTGCTGCGCGACGCGGGGCTGCTCACCTCCGAGCGTCGGGCGTCGTGGGTGTACTACGCGGTGGTGCCCGAAGCGCTGGCTAGCCTGTCGGTGCTGCTTGGCGCGGCCACCGACACGGTCGGGGTGCGGGCATGACCGACACTGCCACCGCAGCGCCGGGGGTCATGGGCAAGCTCTCCACCCTCGACCGGTTCCTGCCGGTCTGGATCGGCGCCGCCATGATCGCCGGACTGCTGCTCGGGCGGTGGATCCCCGGGTTGAACACGGCGTTGGAAAGCGTTCAACTGGACGGGATTTCGCTGCCCATCGCCCTCGGGTTGCTGATCATGATGTATCCGGTCTTGGCCAAAGTGCGCTACGACCGACTCGACACCGTCACTGGCGACCGCAAACTCCTGCTCTCGTCACTGGTGCTGAACTGGGTATTCGGCCCGGCACTGATGTTCGCGCTGGCCTGGCTGCTACTGCCGGACCTGCCGGAGTACCGCACCGGGTTGATCATCGTAGGGCTGGCCCGCTGCATCGCGATGGTCATCATCTGGAATGACCTGGCGTGCGGCGATCGGGAAGCCGCCGCCGTCCTCGTCGCGCTCAACTCGATCTTCCAAGTCGTCATGTTCGCCGTGCTGGGCTGGTTCTACCTGTCGGTGCTGCCCGGCTGGCTCGGACTGGAACAAACCACCATCGACACCTCACCCTGGCAGATCGCCAAATCGGTGCTCATCTTCCTCGGCATCCCCCTGCTGGCCGGATACCTCTCCCGCCGCATCGGCGAAAAAGCGAAGGGCCGCGACTGGTACGAGGCACGGCTGCTCCCGCGCATCGGGCCGTGGGCGCTCTACGGACTGCTGTTCACCATCGTGATTCTCTTTGCGCTACAGGGCGATCAGATCACAAACCAGCCGTTCGACGTGGCCAGGATTGCCCTGCCGTTGCTGGCCTACTTCGCCATTATGTGGGGCGGCGGCTACCTGCTCGGCATCCTTTTGCACTTGGGCTATGAGCGCACCACCACCCTGGCATTCACCGCTGCCGGCAACAACTTCGAACTCGCCATCGCGGTCGCCATCGCCACCTACGGCGCCGCCTCCGGACAAGCTCTCGCCGGAGTCGTCGGACCCCTCATCGAAGTACCAGTCCTCGTCGCGCTGGTGTATGTCTCCCTGGCGCTGCGGCGCCGGTTCACCCATCACACCCCCGAACACCTTCCCGATACCTCGACGACGAGAACGGAGACCACACCGTGACCGACAGCCCGGTAACCCATCAACTGCGCGCCGACTTGCCCATCGACCAGAATCTCGCGATAAAGACGGCGGCGGCGCGGCTGGAGTCTGAGTTCGCCGACACGTTCGGCGCCGAAACCATTGAACGGTTCCTGCACTCCTCCTACGACCAGTTCGCCGGCCGCGCAACCGTTCCAAACTTCCTGCCCCTGCTGGCCGAACGGTTCGCCCGCCAACGCCTCCACGCCCTGGCTCGCGTCGAGGGCAAGATCAGCGACAGACAGCCCACCGTGCTATTCCTCTGCACCCACAACGCCGGCCGCTCGCAGATGGCGCTCGGATTCTTCAGCCACCTCGCCGGCGAGCGGGCTGTCGCGTGGTCGGGCGGGTCGGAGCCAGGTCATGAGATCAACCCAACCGCCGTTGAAGTGATGGCAGAGGTCGGTATCGACATAACGGGAGAGTTCCCCAAACCATGGACCGATGAGATCGTGCAGGCCGCGGACGTCGTCGTCACCATGGGGTGCGGTGACGCGTGCCCGATCTTCCCGGGAAAGCGATACGAGAACTGGGAACTCGATGACCCCGCAGAGCGATCGGTCGACGAGGTGCGCCCGATTCGCGACGACATCGAACGACGCGTTCGCCGACTCCTCGCGGAACTCAACGTCTCGGTGGCGTGAGACACCCGCGAAATGGCATTCCAGCAGAGGAATCGCGAGTGGAGGCCTGCGCGAATGCAATCTCGCGCACCGGTGCCGCGACTACGCTCGTTCAGGTGAGTGAGCCGAATCGAAGCACGGCCGAGCTGATCGTCGAATGCCTGGAGAACGAGGGCGTCACACACGTCTTCGGTATCCCTGGCGAGGAGAACATTCGCTTCACCGAAGCGGTGTCGAAGTCATCGATCGAATACGTGCTGACGCGACACGAGCAGGGCGCGTCGTTCATGGCCGAGGTCTACGGGCGACTGACGGGTAAAGCCGGCGTGTGTTCGGCGACGCTTGGCCCTGGCGCCATCAACCTCCTGCTCGGCGCCGCCGATGCGACTACGAATTCGACTCCGGTGCTGGCGATCTCGGCTCAGGTTGGAATGCGCCGTAGCTACAAGGAGTCACACCAGAGCGTCGACCTCGTCTCGATGTTCGCTCCGGCCACGAAGTGGTCCGCGCTCGTCGCGACACCGGGGGCGGTCCCGGAAATGGTCAGGAAGGCGTTCAAACTCGCACAGACCGAGCGCCCAGGTGCCGTTTACTTGGCCGTACCCGAGGACGTCGAAGAAGCGCCCGCCCCAGAGGGTTCAAGCCCCCTGCCTGTCAACGTGCCACGGCCCGACGATCCCTCGGCCGCGCAGTTGGACCGCGCCGTGGAGCTTCTGTGCGCAGCGCGCAATCCCATCTTGCTGGCCGGCCACGGTGCTGCGCGCAGCGGAGCGGCCGGCGCGGTCCGCCGGTTCGCCGAAGCGCTTCTCGTTCCCGTGGCGACGACGTTCCACGGCAAGGGCGTCATGCCCGACGACCATCCGCTGGCACTCGGCGCCGTCGGCTTCATGCGCCATGACTACGTGAACTTCGGCTTCGACCAGGCCGACGTCATCGTCGCCGCCGGTTACGAACTTCAGGAGTTCGACCCGATCCGCATCAATCCGACCGGCAATACGAAGATCATCCACATCCACCGCTTTCCGGCGGAAGTAGACGTGCACTACGACGTCGCGGTGGGATTGCAGGCCGACATCGGCGGCACGCTGGACGCGCTGGCTACCCGGGTGACTCGCCAATATCCGCATTCAGAAGGTCACGTACGAATCCGTGAGCTGCTGTCCGGAGAACTCGACCGCGGCCGCGCCGACGACAGCTTCCCCCTCACCCCTGCCCGCATCGTGGCCGATACCCGGGCGGCGATGCGCAGCGACGACATCGTGCTGGTCGACACCGGCGCACTCAAGATGTGGATGGCCAGGCTCTATCCGACGTATGAGCCGAACACATGCCTGATCTCCAACGGTCTTTCGACCATGGCGTGGACGGTGCCGGGGGCGATCGCCGCCAAGATCGCGCGACCGAATTCCAGGGTGCTCGTCGCCAACGGTGACGGTGCGTTCCTGATGAACTCGCAGGAGATCGAGACGGCCCTGCGCATGAAAACGCCCTTCGTGATCCTGATCTGGGATGACAACGCCTTCGGATTGATCAGCTGGAAGATGGACCTCGAGATCGGCCACAACGTCGAGACCAAGTTCTCCAATCCGGACTTCGTCGCCTACGCCGAGAGTTTCGGTGCGAAGGGCTACCGAATCACCTCGGCGGCCGAACTGCTCCCGACGCTGCGCCGAGCGCTCGACGACGACACCGTCAGCGTCATCGCGTGCCCGGTCGACTATTCGGCCAACAGCGCACTGATCGCCTCGCTGGGCGAATTGGACGAATCGCTGTCCTAGGGAATGCGCGTCACTCCGCCTCGAGACGCGTACGGATCGATGCGAGCCGGGCACGCAAGTCGGCTTCATCGATGAGGCCTCGCTTCAACAGCGAATGCGCAAGCGAGACAAGCTGGTTCTCGGGATATGGCAGCTGTGCGTACCGGTCGGCCGAGAGCTCGTCTTCCTCGTCGCGGCGTTGCTTGAAGGTGAAATCCAGGTCATCGTTTGCGCTGCAGGACCGGTCAAGCGCGTCGCACAGTCCATCCAGACTGGTCTTCCACGGCGGCAAGGGATTCTCGACGCCGTACTTGGCCGTCATCGCAGGCCAAGTCTGCTCAGCTTTCGATATCTCCGTCAGCACGGCGAATTCGTCTGCGCCGTTACGCGTTTCGTCGACCAATGCCGTCACTCTTCGATCGGCCGGATGGCTGCGCGGACCAATGGAGTGACGTTCGTCGTGACACCTGGTTTGGGTAACGCGACACCGATCAGGGAGTCGCGGGTGATGATTTCGGTCAGCTGGTCTTCGGTCCACCCGTCGGTGCCCTCCGGACGCAGCGGCATGACCATGAATCGGTGCTTCTGGTTGGAGTCCTCCACCCGCACCTCGACGTCGTCGGGCAACTCGAGGCCGAATTCGGAGAGCACCTGCCGGGGCCAGCGCACGATGCGGCGTCGGTAATTCGGCGTGCGGTACCACTCCGGCGAGTTACCGAGGATCGGGCGTGGGTAGCAGGAGCACAGTGCGCACACAATGACGTTGTGCACTGTCGGGGTGTCGGGGAGGATCTTGAACGCCACGAAGTCACTGGGGGTGCCGAAGCCCGTCGGGTCGAGCCAGTCGATGCCGACCGCCTTGGCCGCGGCCACGGCATCGGAGATCGCAAGCGCCTTGAAGTCATCGTCCAGCCATGCCTTGGCCACCAGCCGCGCCCCAGGAGTCGGCCCGATGTGCTCGGCGTACTCGGTGAACTGACGGTGTTCGTCAGCCGTGAAAAGCCCCTTCTCGATACACAATTCGCGCAGGGCGATCTCGAGCACCTCGAAGTCGGTGATCTCGTCCACCATCGGCTTGACGGTTCGCGAATGGTCGTGATCGTGACCATGGTCGGACATAGACGCAATATTCCTTTCGATCAAGCGCGACTGGGAACTAGGTGATGCGTGCTCTCAGCCGACGGCTTCCAGCCACCGCTCTGGGATCTCGGTTTGCAGAGTGTCTGTTTTCGGACCGGTGTAGTTGTCCCACAGCTGCGCCTGGTTGAACCGCACGATGTAGAACCACTCCGCTTTGGCGTCTTCGCGGTCCCATGCCTCGTCCTCGGGAGCCGGGCTCTCGTAGGTCACCTCGGCGATCGTCCCCTCCGCGCCCCGGCAGTATTCCGGGGTGCGGGTATAGAACATCGCGGGCAGTTCGCGCACCTTCACCTTGTCGCCTGCCTTGAACTTCGCCACGCCGGCCTGACCCGCGAAGCACTGTGGATCACCGATACCGACGGCCTCGAGGTGATGCTTGTTGCGGTTGACGTTTGCGCCGTCACCTTCGAACTTCGGCTTCGCCTCCGGATATCCGCCGTTCAGCCCGCCGGCGTAGCGCGCCTGCACCTCGGCGAGCCGATCGGTCAGCTCCCCCCACGAAATGTGCTTCTTCTCCATCAACAACCGGCCGACCGACCAGAGCCAGCGGCTGTAGTACGGAATCCCCAGATAGATCGAGCGCCCGACGTCGACGTTGGCCAGCCGCCGACGTTCCTCGGACACCCAGATGCCGCGCCAACCGAGAAGCTCGCAGAGCACGTAGGTCATCAGCTCCCACTGCTCTTCTTCTTTGTTCTCGTAGAGGTGCGGATAGTCCAGCTCGCCACCCACGTCGTGAGACGTCTTCATGTACGCCAGGTAGTGCTCGTGGGTGACCATGTCCGGCGTGGGCCATTCCGGGATCTCAGGGAAAATCGTCTTCAGCCGGGAAACCAGCGCCAATTGTTGGGCGCGTTCAGCAGCATCAGGCACAACGACCTACTTCCGCATGAATGTCATTTACCAGATCAGGAAGAATTCAAAACTATCACCGGCGCAGCAAATGCACTGGCAAGTCACCGTTTCCATCGGCGGCAAGGCCTTCTGGGCAGGCGCGTCAATTACTCTTCACGCTGAAACGGCTACGCCTCGAGGTTGTCGTTCCGCGATTGACGCGCATAGGTGGCCGCCTGAGTGCGGTTCTGCGCGCCCAGCTTGTGCAGGATGGCGTGAACGTGATTGTTGACGGTCCGATGGCTGATGAACAGCCTGTTGGCGATCTCGGCGTCGCTATAACCGACAGCCAGGAGTTCGAGGATCTCGCCTTCACGTCGGGTCAGGTGCCCGGGATCGGCGCGCGTGTCCACCCGGTGCCCGTGCACCTTGGCCACATGCGCGGTCGCGTGGGCGTGGTGATCGGACTGCCGGGCCTCTGCCGAATGCGCATCCCCCCGAGTGTTGGCCGCCGCGTCGAGAGCACTCTTGCGAATGCCGCTTCGCATGTAGTCGGGGATCTGTTCGAGGATCGCCAGACGTACCACCTCGTGGCGAAATCGCACCACGTTCTCGCCTGCGATGAGCAGTCCGGCGCGTACACATTCGTTCAGGCCTGCCGCCGCACCCGAGCACAACGTCTCGACAAGTCGGGGGTCGACATCAGGACCACACACGGCCGCCACCTCGGCGGCCTCGCGGGCGGCAGTCGACAGCCGCGCCAACCGCCCCCATGCGGACTCGGAAACGCTGCGGGGCAGCGCGACCGTACTCGGCCCGACCGAGCCGAATGCAAGCATCTCGTTGATGTAGAAGGGGTTCCCTCCGGTCAGCCTGTGCAGCTGCTCGACGTCGGCTCCGGTATCAGCGGCCATCACGCCAACAGCGCCGACACTCAACGGCGACAAACCAATTCGTGTCAGGGCCGCGTTATTCGACATATCACCCAACATCGCCGCAAGCGGATGTCCTTGGCCGAGTTCGTAGTCACGATAGGACACGACGACGAGAACGGGAATCGTGTCGATACGACGCGCAAGGAAGCGCACGAGATCCAATGTGGCGTCATCGGCCCACTGCGCGTCGTCGATGACGCAGACCCACCGGTGGCCGTCTCGAAGCACCTCCAGCAGTCGTTTGTACACAGACTCAGTGCTGCCCGTATCGATCGCCGCGCTCAGCTCCGCCGCCTGTTTCTCGGGCAGCCGACTGAACATGTCGATCAGTGGCCCAAGCGGCCGCGGCGCGGACAGCGGGTCACAACAACCGATCAACGTCTCGGTTGTGCCCGCCACCGCGTGGAGGAAGCGGCGGACAAGAGCCGTCTTGCCAACGCCGGCCTCGCCGCGCAGCAACAGGATCTGGCCGGCGCCGGTTGCCGCGATCTGTGCCAGCGCCTCCATCTCGGCAAGCACGCATTCGCGTTCGAACAGGGTCGGCATCAATTCCCGACCTCCCATCGCCATTCCGCGGCTGTCATCCTCGACAGCAAACTAATCGCAGCGACCCGGTCCCGTAAGTGGGCATCCATTCACACCAGAAGATCGCCGGTCTTCATCCTCGGGACACTGAACATAAGCACATTTATGAGCATATTTACTCAGAGGCGTTTTGACGGTTTTTCCTGGTTAAGCCGTGCCTATTTCGCCGGTTAATACACCAGCAAACAGAAGTCGCGTTCAAGATCAAGGGTTCATATGCAAAAAGTGCCGGTTGCATTCCGCCAAGCAACGACTTCGGCGGTAGCCGACTCCCCGCAAAATTGACGCAACGGAAAATCTCTTTCCCTAGCCGCCCGCTTACCGCCGCTGTCTTTGCCGCGGCTGCCCCTCTCCTGGGCCTCGTGGCAAAGGAGGAACGTTCCAAATTTCGCCGCGAGCTGGTGCACCTCAACCGCCGTCAGCGAAACCGCGGGCAGCACCTCAGCAAATGTCGGGGACGTGGAATGATCCACGTCCCCGACCGATGTTCGGATATCACTCCTTCGGCGAATCCTGCTTCTTCGGAGGCTTGTGCACGTCGTTGCCGATCGACGTCACCCGTTGCTTCACCCCTTCTGCCAACGCGGTGCTGCGATTGCCGAACACTCTGGCCAGATTTCTCAACCCGTCACCGGCCACGGCCACGCTGTTGTTACCAGCCACGACCGCAGTATTGCCGTTGCTCTGCTTTCGCTCGATAGCAGTGAGGCGATAGCGCTCATCTGTATTGGGCATTCCAGGAATATTGATGGGGAGTCCGGCGCTCGCGATGCTGTCGTCGCCGAACACCAAGGCCCTGTTCCAGTTGCCTCCAAGGGCGGCAGCCACGCTGCGGTTGCCGAGTGCCTTCGCGAAGTTCTGACTGCCGTCCCCGGCCCCCGCCCGCGTACCGTTTCCTATCGCGATCGCTGTGTTGTTGTCGCTGGACTGCTCTCGTTCAGTGTCCCTGGCCGTTGCCTCAACGGCACGGACGTTCCCCGCAATTGCGGTGGTCGGTATCAACCTCGCAGCCGCGCGCTGCTCTGCGCCCCCGCCGCCGCCGACGTTGGCTTCGTCGGGGTTCCCGATCGCGATCGCCGTGTTGTTGCGACCGCCGATTGCCTGCGCAGTGGCCTGAATACCCCATGCCGCGGCGAAATTGTGCACACCGGTAGCGAGCGACCGCGCGCTGTTGCCGATCGCGATGGCGGTGTTGCCGTGGTTCTGCGCCGTCTCGGAGCCGTCTGCAAGCTTCATGAGCCCATTCCCCGCTGACGCATAGGTACCCGTTGAAGCGCGGGCCAGCTCGACTTCGGCGCCACCACCGCCGTCGGCGGCGGCATCGCCGATCGCGATCGCCGTGTTGTTGTATCCGCCAATGGCTTCCGCCCTCGCGTTGATTCCCTTGGCCGAGGCCGAATTGAACTTACCGACCGCTGTGGCGACCGCGCCCTGACCGAAAGAAAACGCGGTGTTGAAGCCGCCGGTCGCAGTGGCTGTGGCACCTGGTCCTATCGCAAGTGCGAAGTCGCCGGGCTTGGTGGTTTCGCAACCCTTGCCGATCTTGAACCAACCGCCCGCGGACACACAGCTGGCGTCGGCCTCCCCAGCAGTGCTCAGCGCGCCTGCCGCCAGAACCCCTGACGTCAGTGCGCCGATCAGCAATCCGCCCCCGGCTCGCCGACGACGATTTGCGTCGGAGCGCCTGTCGATACTGTGTTGACCCATGAGTTCCCGCTCTCCTCGTGCTTTCGCTAGTGGCGGGAACCACGTCGACGGATCGAGCTTTAACATCATGATCGATGCTTTGCCGCAGTGCCCGCGGTATGAGCTTGCACGCACCGACATCCGGGCCACATGAGTACTAATGCTTATTTTTCAGACACGTCAATTACATTGCATTACGCCGTTGAACGGCGGTACATGGTCCGCGAAGGACAGACGGATGTGGAACCCTGCTTCGGTAGAGCGACGCAGCGTCAGCCACTGCCGATTGCTGAAACAGCATTGCTGCGCGTGGAATCGGCCAGCCGCGACCTAAGCCTCACCTGCCTTTGCTGCGCCATCTCAGAACTGCTGACAGCGACCACCTCCGCCCACTTCGGCACCTTGTCGCGCAGCCGAGTGATGAGCCAACGGACCGAGAATGCGACGAGGACAACGATCCATAGTCTCAATCCGCTTGCCATGGAAGAGATCTGGTCGACACGGTCCAACGTCATCGACTGGACCGCGGTGTAATCGACCGCGGACAGGAAGGCCGAGTAGTCCTCGGCAATCGGCTGCCACACCGTGTAGATCACCAGGAAGGGCAGGATCGCCGACGTCACGGTGTCGAAGAGACCTTGGTGCCGCTCCGTGCCGACCCGAACGTCCTGCAGTTCCTCGGTGGTCGACCGGATGACCAGAAACATCGCCAGGTAGGTCAGCAGGCGCACGATCGGTGCGAAAACCACGACGAACGTTCCCCACAGCACGCCGTGGGCCAACCCCACCGCGACGGCGGCCTGCAGCACCCAGTACCTGACCAGCCAGCCCACCAGGTAGATGGCAACCAGCCAGGGCCAGGTACGCCACCAGAGACTCGCCGTTCGGCGAACGATCGTCAGCAAGGCCACCCCTTTGCTCGCTGAAATCTTTATCGCCCGCGAAGAGGTGTCCGACGCATCAGAATGCGACCCGCGTCCGGCTGCGAGGAAGCTGTGCCGGTTGGGCGCTCGGTTTGTCAGACGTGGCGGCCCGCTTCGGCGAAGTTCCGGTAGGCAGTTGACGAACAACCGCCCGGCGGTGATCGTCGTGAGTGACGGCGTCTGGTCCAACTCGATAATGAATCCCGTCTCATCAATGGAGGTCGACTCTCATGACTCCTGTCGCAGTGGTCACCGGGGCCAGTCGGGGAATCGGTGCGGCAACGGCATCGGTTCTGGCGCAACGCGGTTTTCGCGTTGTCGTCAACTACCGGTCCAGCGCCGAGGAAGCGGAACAAGTTGTCCGAGGCGTGACGGACGCAGGCGGTGAAGCGGTGGCGTTTCGGGCCGATGTCACGGAGGCCGACCAGGTGGCCGAAATGATCGCGGATACCGAACAGCGGTGGGGCCGGATCGACGTGGTCGTTCACAACGCGTTGATACCGTTCGACGTCACCTCATTCGCTGATCTGAGTTGGCAGCAGCTCGGCGGAAAGCTGGACCGTGAGTTGCGAGCCGCCTACCTGATAACCAAAGCCGTTGTGCCTGGCATGATCTCGCGCGGGTACGGCCGGCTGGTGTTTCTCAGCACCGGATTGTCGCGACGTCCGCGGGAGGGGATGATCGCGCTCGGTACCGCCAAGGCGGCCATGGACCAGTTCGTCCGCTACATCGCACTCGAGCTTGCGCCGCATGGGATCACTGCCAACCTCGTCGCCCCGGCCACGGTGGACGAGACGAAGGTGACGGATCAGTTGACCCCAGAGCAGGTGCAGCAGCTCGGTGCGACAAACCCCATGGGTCGGCTTGTTCGCCCCGAGGAGGTGGCCAAGACGATCGCGTTCCTGGCCAGTGAGGACTCGCGTTTCACCACCGGTGCCTATGTTCCGGTCAACGGCGGCCTCGCCATGGACTGAACAGAGGAGTCACCATGCACACGATCGACCTTGCCTACGTCGGGCGCGGGATCCACGAGGAACTGATCGCACATGTCGCCGACCAGGAGGGCTATTTCGACGACGAAGGCGTCCACGTCGCCATGCACGATGGGACCGGGTGGGAAGAGGAAAGGCTCCGCTCGTGCGCGACGATCGGGCTCGGGCGGGCGGTGCTGTCCCGTCTTACCGACGGCGTCGAATGGACGGCGTACAGCGTCAACACCCATCGGCCGCTGTTCTGGTTTCTCGGAAACAAAGACGTGACGTCCATGGCGGATCTTCGCGGGCGCAGGCTCGCGGTACACGCTCCGCACACCGCACCTGGATGTTTCGCGCGGATCGTGCTGCGCCGGCACGGTCTCGACCCCGACCACGACCTGGAGTGTGTGACGCGGTTTCCCGGCGACTACCAGATGGATCTTCGTCGCCTGCGCGACGGCTCTATCGACGCCGCCTATGTCGGTAGCACCGTCG
Source organism: uncultured Mycobacteriaceae bacterium (assembly GCA_902826815.1). GTDB lineage: Bacteria > Actinomycetota > Actinomycetes > Mycobacteriales > Mycobacteriaceae > Mycobacterium. The sequence continues at coordinate 778 of CADEGF010000014.1, read as the reverse complement.
GGCCCGAACAGGTCGCGGAGGAGGAGGGCTTCCATGTGTTGGCCTGGGTGGGCGACCATTTCCAGATCCCCACCGTCGGAATCGCGGCGGACGCGGCACACTTTCCCGCTGATCACCCTGCGGTGCAGGCGCTGGTGCGGGCCAACCAGCGCGCCCTGAAAACGACTGCAGAGCAGCCAGACCTAGCCGTTGACTACCTCGCCTCGTTCTTGAACCGGCTGACACGGGACGAGGTGCAGCGCTACTACGAGCGATACGTCGCCCCGTATTTCTCCTCCGACGGGCGGGTGGATCTCGACACCGCCCGGGCGGCGATCGACGCCGTCGCGAACGAACTCGGCGTCACTCCTGTTGGCGCCGACGAGATCTACCGAACATAAAAAGGCCGCCACGACCGATGGACCCACCAGGGACTATCAGCCCCGCGGCGTGCCCTGCGCCCCCAAAGAAAAAGCCCGAACCCCAAAATGTGGGTTCGGACCTATTTCTATGACTTCAGACCTCACATGATGGCAGGTGCAGGATTCGCGAACCTGCGTAGGCGTAAGCCGACGGATTTACCGTCCGTAGATCGGGGTTTACCGGGATGTCGCCTCATTCCTTGACAGTCGCCAACCAGCGCTAATGCTCCCAGTCCACGCCATCTCATCCCTGCGTGTTAGCGAGGTGTTGTGACAACGCTGTGACAACGCGGCCGCGTCACAGCCTCGGAGAAGCGGGCCTTGTCGACAAGCCGTTCGACGCCAGCCGCGACTAAGCGGCTCGCGAGCCAAGAGAC
>CADEGF010000013.1:105708-125197 GCA_902826815.1 uncultured Mycobacteriaceae bacterium | reverse complement strand
AAAACAACAAACAAAAACCACCAAACACACTATTGAGTTCTCAAACAACACACCCCGCCCGTCCGCGCGACAAGCCCGCGGCTTTTGGGCCGCGTACTCGTAGTGCGGACGGTCAGGAACCCACCGAAGTAGGGCTTCCCTCTGGAGCGCCGTCGCGCTCAGCGGCAGGACCGCGTCGCGACGACTTCCATAAGTTACGTGAGGGAAAAGTCGGAGTCAAATGGGCTGATCGGCGGTGTGTCTCAACGATTCCGCCGGGTCGTGCGCAGAGTCCTGCGTCAGCTCCGACAGATCATCCAACGCGTTCGACGCCGGCGATATTCCGCTTGCCCCGACGCAGTACCAGCCACCGCGTGTGGAGGAAGTCTGACGGCTGCGGCGTCCAGTCCTCGCTGTCGACGCGGACGTTATTGACGTAGGCGCCGCCCTCGGCGACCGTTCGCCTTGCGGCACCCTTGCTGTCTGCCAAACCGCTGGCCACGAGCAGGTCGGTAATGCTGTTCGACCCGTCGGGACCCAGTTCGGCCACCTGGTTGTTACTCGCTTCGCGCAGGGCGGCGGCCAGCGTCGGTTCGTCGAGTTCTGCCAGCTCACCTCGGCCGAAGAGCGCCTTGCTGGCGTGTTCGACGGCCGCGCACTGCGACTTCCCGTGCACCAAGGTGGTGAGCTCCTGCGCGAGCCTGCGCTGTGCTGAGCGTTCATGCGGGCGTTCCGACGTGGCGTGCTCGAGTTCGGCCACCTCGTCGCGCGACAGGAACGTGAACCACTTCAGGTACGGGATCGCATCGGCGTCGGCCGTATTGAAGAAGTACTGGTACCACGCGTAGGGGCTGGTCATCTCCGGGTCGAGCCACAGGTTGCCGCCGCCCGTCGACTTCCCGAACTTGTTGCCCTCCGAATCGGTCACCAACGGCGTGGTCAGGGCATGAACCGTCGCAGCCTGCGTCTGACGCACCAGGCGGACTCCGGCGATGATGTTGCCCCACTGATCGGAACCACCGATCTGCAGCGTGCAGCCATACCTCCTGTTCAGCTCGACGTAGTCGTTGGCCTGCAACAGCATGTAGCTGAATTCGGTGTAGGAGATCCCCTCCCCTTCGAGGCGCCGTCGCACGGTGTCGCGGTCGAGCATCACATTGACCGAGAAGTACTTGCCGATGTCGCGGAGGAACTCGATGGCGGCCAGCTCGCTGGTCCACGTCAGGTTGTTCTCGACGACGGCTCCCGACGGCGTGTCGTCGAAGTCGACGAAACGCTCGAGCTGACCGCGGATGCGATCGGTCCAGTCAGCCACGGTGGACGCGGTGTTCAGCGTGCGCTCCCCGACTTCCCTGGGGTCGCCAATCATTCCGGTCGCCCCGCCCGCCAGCACGATCGGTCGGTGGCCGGCCTGCTGGAACCGGCGAAGGGTCAACAGCGGGATGAGGTGGCCCGCGTGCAGACTCGGCGCGGTCGGGTCGAACCCCGAATAGACGGTGACGGGGCCTGCGGCCAGTTGCTCCCCGAGCGCGTCTCGGTCGGTGGACTGTGCGATCAGCCCGCGCCACTCCAATTCGTCGAGGACGTTCGACGTTCCCATGTTGTCGATCTTCCCGTACTAGTCGCTCTGGCCGGGCGCCGGTGCCCGCGGACTGCGGCGGTACAGCGACACCTCCTGGCGTCCTGCCAACCAGAACCGCCATCGCCGGTCGGCCGCCTGGCTCACGCCGACGCGAGGGCCGTCCACCGACGCGTGCTCGGCGGCCAGCGCGAGCTGGACGGGACTAAGCGGACTGAAGAGGTCAATCCCGTTGTCTTCCATCGTGATTCCCAGTGCCGAGCACAGGTTGCCCGGACCGCGGGCGAGCGCCGCGGGGCGGACCGAGTCGCCCCGACGGTCACCGGCGGTGTCGAGGCCGGCTTCGACCGCAGCCGCCCGAAGCAGCACCGCGCCTGCGACGCCGTCATAGCCGCAGACGACGTTGGCGCAGACGTGGATGCCGTGACTGCGGTAGGTGTACATCCGCCCTGCAGGCCCGAACATGACGGTGTTCCGGCCGCGCCGTCCTCGGAAGGAGTGTGAGGCGGCATCCGGCCAAGGACCGTCGGGCGGGCCGCCGTACGCCTCGACCTCGACGATCATCGCGCTCACCCCGCGACCGGTCAGGGCTGCTCCCAGCAGTCGACGGGCGGCATCCACCGGGTCGGCGGGCAGCAGTTTCGCGGTCACCGTGGCGATTCTGCCTGCGACCCTTGACACTACCCAACTGCCGAGCGCATTATTCATCGCATGATGACTTCATCTAGTGATGAATTATTGAGGAGGGGAGCCGAGCCGGTCGTCGTCATCGATGGCCTCCGGGTAGTCCGGGGCAAGCGGCCCGCCATCCACAACCTGTCCGTGCAGATCGCCCGCGGCACCATCACCGGCCTGCTCGGGCCGTCCGGATGCGGCAAGACCACGCTGATGCGCAGCATCGTCGGGACTCAGATCCTCACCGCGGGCAGCGTCACGGTGCTGGGTCAGCCCGCCGGCTCTGCTCCCCTGCGCCGACGCGTCGGCTACATGCCGCAGGCGGCCACCATCTACGACGATCTCCGCATCATCGACAACGTGCGCTACTTCGGATCGCTGTACGGCATGGACTCCACGTCCGCTGACGAGGCGGTATCCGCGGTGGGACTCGACGATCATCGAACCGCGCTGTGCGGCAATCTATCGGGTGGGCAGCGGACGCGCGTGTCACTGGCTTGCGCGCTGGTGGCCGCTCCGGACCTGCTTGTCTTGGACGAGCCCACCGTCGGCCTCGATCCGGTGCTGCGGGTGGATCTTTGGCAACAGTTTCATCAATTAGCCAGGCGTGGAACGACATTGCTGGTCTCCAGCCACGTGATGGACGAGGCCGATCACTGCGGCGACCTATTGCTCATGCGGGATGGCCACCTGCTCGCTCACACCACGCCACGGAAGCTACGAGAGGACACGGGATGTCAGTCACTGGAGGAAGCGTTTCTGTCCGTCATCCGGCACAGCACCGTACCCGCGGCAAGCTGAGCCCACAGAGCTTCTTTGCGACGACCGGGCGCATTCTGCGCCAACTCGCCGCCGACCATCGCAGTGTGGCGATGATTCTTGTGGTGCCCAGCCTCATCATCACGCTGATGTACTTCATGTTCGTCAACGCCCCGCACGCACCTGGGGCACCGTCACCGTTCAACAACGCCTGCCTGATCATGCTCGGCGTGTTTCCCCTGATCGTCATGTTCCTCATCACGTCGATAACGATGCAGCGGGAACGTGTTTCGGGAACATTGGAACGCATTCTGACCACGCCGCTGCGTCGACTCGACCTGCTGGCCGCCTACGGCACCGCGTTCTCGATCGCGGCGGCGGCGCAAGCCACCCTGGCGTGTGTCGTGTCGTTCTGGTTCCTCGGTCTTGACACCAAAGGGAGCCCGATCCTGGTGTTCGTCATCGCGATCATCAACGCGGTCCTCGGGGTCGGCCTCGGCCTGCTCTGCAGTGCATTCGCCAGGACAGAGTTTCAGGCAGTGCAGTTCATGCCTGTGGTCATCGCGCCCCAACTGCTGCTGTGCGGCATCATCGTGCCTCGCGAAGTCCTACCCGATTGGCTGCAATGGGTCAGCAATGTGCTGCCCGCCAGTTACGCTCTTGAAGCGCTGCAGCAGGTCGGCGCTTACCCGGACCTGACGGCAATCGCGTTGCGGGACATCGTGGTGGTAATCGGTTTTGCGGTCATCGCGTTGTGTCTCGCGGCCGCGACGCTACGACGAAGGACACCGTAGAGCTTTGACAACCAACACCGAGCGCAAACGTCCCGGGCGGCCGCCCGGGACGTCGGACACCCGTGAACGAATTCTGAAGTGCGCTCGAGAACTGTTTGCCCGCAACGGTATCGACAAGACTTCCATCCGGGCCATCGCCGCAGATGCCGGGGTTGATCCCGCGCTGGTACATCACTACTTCGGAACCAAGACCCAGTTGTTCGCCGCGGCGATCCACATTCCGATCGATCCGATGGCAGTGATCGGACCCCTGCGCGAGGTCCCGGTCGACCGAATCGGCTACGTGCTGCCGTCGATCCTGTTGCCGCTGTGGGATTCTGAGTTGGGTAAGGGTTTCATCGCGACCCTGCGGTCGATCCTGGCAGGCAACGACGTTTCGCTCGTGCGGTCGTTCTTGCAGGACGTCATCGTCGCCGAGGTGGGTTCGAGGGTCGACAATCCGCCTGGCAGTGGGCGAATTCGCGTCCAGTTCGTGGCGTCGCAGTTGGTCGGTGTGGTGATGGCCCGCTACATCCTCGAGCTTGATCCGTTCTCCTCGCTTCCGGTGGATCAGATCGCCGAGACGATCGCACCGAACCTGCAGCGATATCTGACCGATGATCTACCCGGGCTGCCCAAGATCTGAGGGTCAGGATTTGGCGCGGCTCAACAGCCGTTCGTGCTCTGTCTCGTCGGTGACGGCGACGGACTCATCGATCAGCAGCACCGGAATACCGTCCTCGATGCGGTACGCGCGGCGTAGCCGGGGGTTGTAGAGGAACTCGTCGTCGCCGACCAACAGGAGCGGCCCGCGGTCCTGCGGGCAGACCAGGATGCTCAGGAGTTTGTCGTCAAGCACGATGCTGGATCAGCCGGGATGGCCCAGGATCGTGCCACCCTGATTGAAAGGCGCAGGCGCGCCGCCGATCGCGAAACCTCCGCCGCCCTCGCCCTGTTGCGCCGCAGCCTGGGCCTGAATCTTGCGCTGGTATGCGACAGTCGCCTTGAGCGCCTCCACCAACGGAGCCTGATTGGGCCGCTTCTCCAAAGCCTCGACGATCGCCGTCTGGTTCGCCTTCGACGGCCTGAAACCGAGATTGCGCAGCGTGAGGACTTCGTGGACGAAGTTGGAGACCTGACCGCCGCCTGCACCGGTGTCGTACTGGTCTTGCAGAAGGGCCAGCGCCTGATCGCCTGTCATCTTCGGCGCCGCGGGGGCGTCGGTCGCTGTCGTGTCGTCATCGCCAGGGGCGGAGGACGCGATCGGTGCACCGATACCCGCGATTAGGGCTCCGGCGATCGCGCTGCCAGCCAGTGCACCTGCTACGCGGTGCCAACCTCTGTGCGATGTCATGGATCCTCCAGTGCTCCTCGCTTGCGCGGTGCAACCCTAACAGTGTGTCCGAACCACGGCACGGCCTCAGCTGTGCGCACCGATGATCTCGGTGCGCACCGCGGCCGTAAGTCGCTTGTACTTATTGGTATCCGCATCCAGGTACCAGGCGTTACGCGACGGCTTCGGAATACCCATCGCGCGCAACGGGGTGATCTGCGGTCGATACGACGCGCTGAGCGCCATCTCGGCCACCACATGAACGATGTCAGGCGCCGACCCGACCGGTAGATCTGCAAGCGCTTCGGAGAGATCGCCCGCCGCGACGCTGCCTCCCGGACGCAACGCGAGGGCGGCCACGGCCACCTGTTGTCCCCCGGTCTCCAACGCATAGGTCACCGACATGTCCACCGCGTCGATCGAGCCGAGCGCATCGTTGACGGGCGAGGCGTACACGGGCCCGCGCTCAGTGCGGATGACAAGGCCACGGCTGTCCACCAACCAGTAGTCGCCATCCTGATCACGCCGGAACAGGTACTCGGTGGACACCCAGGTGTCTGCCGGGGCGAACACGCCGCGCTTCACCGACGCCGTCGGGTCGATGGGTCCGCGCGGATGGGCGAGCATGACGCCGACTTCGTTCGTCTCTGCTCTTCGTACGAAACCCTGGTCGTCCTCGAGGATCAGATCGTCCTCGGCGTCGTAGGCGGCGAGTTCGACGTCGCCGCCGCCGGGCAACGGCCTGCCCTTGCTGCCGATCTTCGCCCCGGAGACGTTGGCCAACACGGCCTGACCGTCGGTGGTGGCGAAGAACTCGACGACATGCGCGGGCTCGAAGATGTCCACCACGCGTTTCCACAGCCCCGTCGGCATACCCGAGCCGATGAACAGCCGCACTGGGTGGTTGCCGGTCATCGCAAACGACGGGTCGTCGATGACCTCGCGCAGCATCGCCCAGGTGTAGGACACCACGGTCACGCCGTACTGGCGGATCTCCTGAATGAACCGGTCGGACACCAGACCCCGCGACAGCGCGATCCGCGATCCGCCGACCACCGCGCCGCCAAGGCTCACCAACAGCCCCGATTGGTGGTGCAGCGGGGTAAGGCAGTACACGGTGTCGTTACGTCCGAGGTTGGCGGCCGACGCGGTTCCGAACGCCGACAGTGCCCACCGGAAGTTGGTGATCTGGCGGGCGTGCAACTGACCGCCCACCGTGCTGAATGCGACGAAGGCCAGGTCGCGGGCCAACGCCGGGTTGGGCCGGTACCAGCCGGGCAGGTCCACCTCGTCGGGGTCGATCTGCTCCATATCAACGACCTCGGCGTCGTCCGGTAGATCCAGCGCTCGCGACTCGCCACCGCCGAGTACCAGCACCCTCGTCGACAGCCCACGGGCCGCTTCGAGGTTGCTCGGGTCGGCGATGATGTCGGACACCGCGCCGACTCGTACGACCGTCGCCAAATCGGCGTCGGGCGGCATCAACACGGCCACTGCCCCGAGCCGGGACAGCGCGGCGATCGCCACCAGCGCACTCGGCCGCGTCTCCATCAGGACACCGACGTGTGCGCCCTGCCGAACTCCGACCTCGATCAGGCCGCGCACCACGTTGTTGACGCGTCGGTCGACGGCCTCGTAGGTGTGCACGCGCCCGTCGAACAGCAGCGCCTCACCGTTGGGCACATCCCTGGCCTGCTCGCTCATGATGCGGCCGAGCGAGATGCGGGTGTGGTCGTTGATCTGACCGAGCCGGGCCAACCTCGGCAGTGTCCGGACCGTCTCGACCGCAAGGGCGCGCGCCGACTTGTTGGCGGCGACGACCGCATCGGCGGCGGTTCTGGCCATGCTGAAGGCCATCTCACCGGCGGCGGTGGCGCCGTGCGCGAGCCGCGACGCGAACGGGACACCGCTTTCGGAGTGCGCCGACGGCTGCAGCGCCATCGGTGCGACGCCTTCCGGCAGATCCGCATCCCCGTCGATTGACTTGACCCACTGGGCAACCGTCGGCCACGTCTGGTTCGCGGCCTTCGATCCGACGACGAGGCCGAAATGGCCTGCGCGGATAAGGTATTCGTAGACATCGGATTGAGGGGCAGCGCGTTTGATGCCCCGCACCGACGCCGGCTGGCCGATGTCGTCGACCTCACCGACGACCGCGAGCACCGGGCAGCTGATGTCGCTGAGCGTCACCAGGTCGCCGTGAATGGCGAAGCCGCCGGTCATCATCCGGTTGTGCGCGATGAACTGTTTGAGCAGTTCGGCGATCGCGGGCCCCGACCAGGCGATCCAGCCTTCGGAAGCAAGGAACCGCCGCTGCTGCTCGCGCGGAAGCAGCGCTTCCCTGTCATGCAGCTGCCGCAGGAAGTCCAGGCGCGACTGCGCGGTCTTGATCGGGTCCAACATCTGGAAGCCGGTACGTGCGAGCCAACTCGGGATGTCGATCCGGCTGAACACGTGATCGGCCATGAAATCCGCGGCGCCGGCGGCGAATCCGGCGGGAAGGTTCATCGGCAATGCGGCGAGCGTGTCCACCGGTGATCCGAACGCGACGATGCTGGCGAGGTCCTTCGACCGGCGATATGCGGCGGTCTGGTAGCAGAACATGCCGCCCTGGGAATAGCCGGCCAGATGGACGTCCCGCCCGGTCGTCTCCTTGACGGTGTCGATCGCCTCGCTGAGCGCCACGACGTGGTCGGCGAGGTTGCGCTGCATACCGCCCTCGACCTTGTCGGGTTCGCCGAAGTCGATGACCCACGGATCGACGCCTGCGCCGTGCAGGATCCCTACGGCGCCCTCATCACGGGTGACGTCCCACATATCGGCAGACATCATCATCGGGTGCACCATCAGCACCGGCGGTCCCGGCGGCTTGGATCCCGGACGGGTGTCGGGTGGGAAGTACCGCCGCAGCCGATACATCGGCACGCTTTCCACGATCTGGAACGGCGACGGCACCGTGCCCGTCTCGAGGCCGCCGTAGCGCAGCACCTCGAGGCCGTTCTGCGCCGTGGCCACCAACCGGCCCACTGGCCTGGTTATTGCCGAAAGGTCCACCACCGGCGGTTCCCCTTTTGTCACACCTGTCCCCCGATTGCCGAGGTCATCATGGCACAGTGCCCGGCGCGCCCTCGGCGAGATGCCCTACCTATCATCGGCGGCTGATGGCCAACTTGATCAACGTCGAACGCGCAACGCTCGGTTACGGCACCCGCACACTGCTGGACGGTGTCAGCCTCGGCGTCGACGAAGGCGACGCAATCGGCGTGGTCGGGCGCAACGGAGACGGTAAGTCCACGCTGCTCCAAGTGCTGACCGGCATCCGCGATCCCGATTCGGGTCGAGTCACCCACACTTCGGGCTTATCGGTCGGTCACCTGCGCCAAAGCGACGACTTCGCCGAGGGGTCGACGGTCCGTGAGGTCGTCCTGGGCGAGCGAAGCGACGGGAAATCCGGCGTCGGCGGCAGGCCGGACCACATCTGGGCGGCCGAACCCGACACCCGCGCGGTCGTCGAGCACCTACTTGGCCACGTGGATCTCGACACCGATGTGGCCGACCTCAGCGGCGGTGAGCGACGCCGTGTCGCGCTCGCCTCAGTCCTGATCGCCGGACACGACGTGCTGGTGCTCGACGAGCCGACCAACCATCTCGACGTCGAGGTGATCGGTTGGCTGGCGCGGCACCTGTCGAGGCAACGATCCCAAGCGCTTGTTGTCGTCAGCCACGACCGCTGGTTCCTCGACGCCGTCACCGCTAAGACGTGGGAAGTGCACAACGGCGCGGTCGATGCCTACGACGGTGGCTATGCCGCCTACGTGCTAGCCCGCGCCGAGCGGATGCGGCTGGCTGAAGGTACGGAGGCTCGGCGCAGGAATCTGATGCGCAAGGAGCTCGCGTGGCTGCGCCGCGGGCCACCGGCCCGAACCTCGAAACCGAAGTTCCGGATCCAGGCCGCCAACGAACTCATCGCCAACGAGCCGCCGCCGCGCGATTCTCTTGTGCTGCAGCGCTTCGCGACGACGCGACTGGGCAAGGACGTGTTCGACCTGCACCGGCTGAGCCTCGAGCTCGGCGATCGCGTCATCCTCGACAAGATCGACTGGTCGATCGGTCCCGGCGCACGGATCGGGCTCGTCGGCGTCAACGGCACCGGCAAGACGTCGGTGCTGAGGCTCCTCAACGGTGAACTGGAGCCGTCGGCAGGCACGATCAAGCGTGGCGCCACGCTGCAAATCGGCTATCTGAGCCAGGCGCTTGTCGAGCTGACGGGCGCAGACCGAGTGATCGACGCGGTCGAGAACCGGCGCCGTATCAGTCAATTGGCCGGCGGGCGCGAGATCAGCGCCGACACCCTGCTGAAGGACTTCGGTTTCATCGGCGACAAGTTGACCACCCGAATCGGCGAATTGTCCGGCGGCGAGCGCCGCAGATTGCAATTCCTGCGCATCCTGCTCGACGAACCCAACGTCCTTCTGCTCGACGAGCCGACGAACGACCTCGACATCGACACGCTGACCGTCATCGAGGACTACTTGGACGGTTGGCCCGGCACGCTGCTCGTCGTCACCCACGACCGGTACTTCCTCGAACGCGTCACCGACGTCACGTATGCGCTGACCGGCGATGGGCGCTGTGACCTGCTGCCCGGCGGTATCGAGCAGTACCTTGACGATCGGTTGGCCGCCGAACCCGAGCAGGCCCGACAGGAGCCGCAGCGCCCGTCGGAATCAGCTTCTGCGCGCGAGCGCCGCACGGGCAAGGAAATGGCCCGCATAGAAGGGCAGCTCGCCAAGGTGGAGGAACGCATCGCCGCGATGCACAAAGAGATGGCAGACGCCGCCGCAGATCATGTCCGGCTGGGTGCACTCAACAGCGAACTCAATGAGCTTCTCGCGCACAAGGAATCGCTCGAAGAAGCGTGGTTGGCCGCGGCGGACGGTTAAGGCAGGTTAAGTCCGCGGGCCGTAGCGTTCGATGTAGGCGCGGTGGATGTGGGCGTCGCGCTTGCGCGCGAGTTCGTCGACGAGGTCGGGGTTGAGACCGTGTTGAGCCAGCCGGTGGCGGCGCCACACCTTGTTCAGCGCATGCGCGAAGAGCACAAACGGCAGGAAGATCGGCAGCGTCATGCTCAAGTGCAGATAGAACGTTGTCGGGATCAGCCAAAACGGGGCAAGGATCAGCAGAGCCGGGATGATCGAGCGGATCATCGTTCGGGTTGTTGCGCCCTTGCCGGTCAGGTCATTGCGTACCCAGTCCTGCATCGAGGCAGGCAGGACTCGTCCGTAGCTGTAGCCGATGTACTCGAGGGTGTTCGGTCGTCGGCGTCCGGTGTCGTCGCTCATTCGGGCTCCTGCGGTCGGGGCGAGCTTCACCCCAGAACTTAGCAACTTTTGACTCCGAAACAGTATCAACACACTATCTGATAAATTCTTCAATCAATCGGAGCCAGCATGATTGAGGGGTGCGATGTCGGAGCCGCTGTACAAGTTGAAGGCTGAGTTCTTCAAGACGTTGGGGCATCCAGCGCGGATCCGGGTGCTGGAGTTGCTCGTGGAGCGAAATCGCACGGTTGCCGAGTTGTTGCCAGAGGTCGGATTGGAGTCGTCCAACCTGTCGCAGCAGCTTGGGGTGTTGCGACGCGCGGGCGTGGTCGTGGCCACCAAGAGCGGAAACTCCGTGGTCTACGCGATCGCGTCGCCCGCAATCGCCGATCTGCTGGCGGTAGCCCGCAAGGTGCTTACCGGGATGCTCAACGATCAAGTCGCGATGCTTGAGGATCTGCGGGCCAGCACCGTGCCGGACCGGCCGTAGGCGTCCGGCATGGGTTGGATCGGCAGGATCCTGCGGCTCGGTCGCGTCGCCGAACCGGCCAGCGCACGGCCACCGTCGGTGGTCGCTTCGCCGACTGGGGTGAGTGGGTCGTTACAGGTGCGGCACGTCGATGCGGGCTCATGCAACGGGTGCGAGATCGAGATATCGGGCGCGTTCGGTCCCGTGTACGACGCGGAACGGTTCGGCGCCCGACTGGTGGCCTCCCCCCGGCACGCGGACGCGCTGCTGGTCACCGGCGTGGTCACCCGGAACATGGCGCAGCCGCTTCGAAACACCGTTGAGGCCACCCCAAGACCGCGAGTGGTTATCGCGTGCGGCGACTGCGCGCTCAATCGTGGCGTGTTCGCCGATGCCTACGGTGTTGTTGGCGCCGTCAACGACGTCGTGCCGGTCGACGTCGAAATCGCTGGGTGTCCTCCACCGCCGGCCCAGATCATCGCCGCACTGCGGTCGGTGACCGGCCGGTGACCACGACTCTCACCACGGCGCCAGCGAGCGACCCGACTATCTTGCCGCACAACGGTATCGGGCCTCTGCTCAGCGGGAGCGCATCAATGGGTATCGGAGTCGTCGGAGTCGGCATCGGACTCGCCGCCGTGTTCGGTGACCTGCCGTCGATCCGGATCGGGTGGTTGCTGCCGCTGATCGGCGTGCAGTTGGATTTCGCCCCGCTGGGTGGGTTGTTCATGGCGTTGACCGGTGCGGTCGCCGTTGCGGTCGGGATCTACTCGGTCGGCTACGCACGACGCGAGCACTTGGGTGCCGTCCCACTGACCGTGCTGCCGCTCTTCGTCGCCGCGATGTTGCTTGTTCCCGCGGCCGGTTCGATCACTACCTTCCTGCTGGCGTGGGAGCTGATGGCGATCGGGTCGCTGGTATTGGTGTTGACCGATCATCGGCGTCGAGCGGTTCGCTCGGCGGCGGTGTTCTACGCCGTGATGACCCAACTGGGCTTTGCCGCGATCATGATTGGCCTGATGGTGCTCGCGGCGGCGGGTGGGGCGGACCGATTCACCGACCTGGCAGCGGTGTCCGACGACACCCGCGCCGTGGTGTTCGTGCTCACCCTCGTCGGATTTGGATCGAAGGCGGGCCTGTTGCCGTTGCACGCGTGGCTGCCACGGGCGCATCCCGAGGCGCCGAGCCCCGTTTCCGCGTTGATGAGCGCGGCCATGGTCAACCTCGGTGTGTACGGCATCGTCCGCATCGATCTGCAGTTGCTCGGGCCAGGCCCGGGCTGGTGGGGAGTGACGCTGCTCGTCGTCGGCGGCATCTCCGCGGTGTATGGCGTCCTGCAGGCGTCGGTGGCAACGGATCTCAAACGGCTGCTTGCCTATTCGACGACCGAGAACATGGGGCTGATCGCGCTTGCCCTTGGCGCGGCGACGCTACTCTCGGCGACGGGCGAAACGACCGCTGCGGTGATCGCGATGACTGCGGCGTTGCTTCATCTGATCGCGCACGCCGCCTTCAAGAGCCTTGGATTCCTTGCGGCCGGCTCCGTGCTGGCGGCGACCGGGCTGCGAGATCTGGATCGCCTTGGTGGCCTGGCTCACCGGATGCCCGCTACCACAATCCTTTTCGGAGTTGCGGCGCTCGGCGCGTCCGGATTGCCACTGGGCGCCGGGTTCGTCAGCGAGTGGTTATTGGTGCAGGCGCTGATCCATGCCAGGCCGGATCACCACACCGTGGTCGCATTGGCCACCCCACTCGCGGTGGGGGCGGTCGCCCTCACCACGGGTCTGGGTGTGGCGGCGATGGTGAAGGCCTTCGGCATCGGCTTCCTTGCACGTCCGCGGTCCGATGCCGCTGCGCGCGCCCGCGAGGCGCCCGCCAGCATGATCGTCGGCATGGCCGTCGCTGCGATCGGCTGCGTCGCGCTCGCCATCTCCCCGTTCGTCGTCGCCCCCGCACTGCAGCGCGTGCTCGAGCGGCTGCCCGCATCTCGTGACGCGGACCTGGCCCCGCTGGGCATGGTTCTGCATCTACCCGGTCTTGACGGATCGATTGCGCCAGGTCTGATCGCGGCAGCCCTCGCCACAGCCGTACTGATCGCGGTGGGCATCGGACAGTGGAGGTCGCGTCGACGTCCAGCCCCGGTGTCGTTGCCGCTGTGGGCATGTGGCGCCGACGAGCTCACCTCACGCATGCAGTACACGGCGACGTCGTTCGCCCAACCGCTGCAGCGGGTCTTCGACGACGTGCTGCGGCCCGACACCGACATCGAGGTGACCCCCGTAGCGGACGCGGACTATCAGGTCAGGAGCATCGCCTATCGCGCGAGGATGACCGACGCGCTGGAGGATCTGCTCTACACACCGGTCGTGCGCGGCATCGCGGGTTGCGCGCAACTGATCCGGCGCGCGCACACCGGCAGCGTGCACCTCTACCTCGCCTACGGCGCGCTCGGAGTGCTGATCGTGCTGGTGGCAGCGCGATGAACGCGATGTCCTACCTGGCAGGCGCCGCCCAGCTCGGCGGCGTGGCCGTCGGCGCCCCGCTCGTGATCGGCCTCATGCGCCAGGTGAGGGCCCGATCGGAGGGTCGCTCCGGCGGCGGGATACTGCAGCCGTGGCGCGACCTGCGCAAGCAGCTCCGCAAGCAGCAGATCACCCCGGAAGGGACCACGCTGGTTTTCGCGGCGGCACCCGCAATCGTCGCCGGGACCACGCTGCTGATCGCCGCGGTCGCCCCGCTGGTCGCGACGGGCTCGCCGCTGGACCCGATCGCCGACCTGTTCGCGGTCGTGGGGTTGCTGTTCCTTGGCACCGTGGCGCTCACCCTGGCAGGCATTGACACCGGAACGTCGTTCGGTGGCATGGGTGCGAGTCGCGAAATCACTATTGCCGCCTTGGTCGAGCCGACGATCCTGCTCGCCATCTTCGCGTTGTCTGTCCCGGTCGGCTCGGCCAATCTCGGTGCGATCGTCGCGTACACCATCGCCAACCCGGGGCAGGTGGTCTCGCTGGCCGGTGTGCTCGCCTGCGTCGCGCTGGTGATCGTCATCGTCGCCGAAACCGGCAGGCTTCCGGTGGACAACCCGGCCACCCACCTCGAACTCACCATGGTGCACGAGGCGATGGTGCTCGAGTACGCGGGACCGAAGCTTGCCGTCGTCGAATGGGCGAGCGGGATGCGGCTCACGGTGCTGCTGGCACTACTGGCAAACCTGTTCCTGCCCTGGGGCATTGCGAGTGCTCAGCCGAGCCTGGTCGACGTCGTCGTGGCCACCGTGGCGATAGTGCTCAAGGTAGCCGTCCTCGCAGGGGCGCTGGCGTGCGCGGAGGTGTTCATCGCCAAATTGCGGCTGTTCCGTGTGCCCGAGTTGCTTGCCGGTTCGTTCTTGTTGGCCCTGCTCGCCGTCGTGTCGGCCAACTTCTTCACAGGGTAGGGGCCGATGACCGAGATCCACTATGCAAGCGTGCTCAGCCTCGCCGCGGGCGCGCTGCTGCTGGCCGCTGTGCTGATCGTGTGGCGTCGAGACCTCAACTCCATCGTGCGACTGCTCGTCGTGCAGGGTGTCTCGCTCGCCGCGATCCCGGTTCTTCGCGGTGTGTACGACCAGGATTGGGCGCTGGTGGCGGTCGGAGCTGCGGTGTTCGCCCTGCGCGCGATCGTCCTGCCATGGCTACTCGCGCGCGCCGTCGGTGCCGAACCGGAAGATCAACGCGAGGCGACACCGCTGGTGAACACCAGTGCGTCACTCCTGATCGCGGCGGCCCTCACGGTCGTGGCGTTCGCGGTCACCCGCCCTGTGGTCGACCTCGAACCCGGGCCGGGAACGAACGCAGTGCCCGCGGCCTTCGCGGTCATCCTGATCGCACTGTTCGTCATGGTGACCCGCCGTCATGCGATCTCACAGGCGGCAGGGTTTCTGGTGCTGGACAACGGGATCGCAGCGACGGCCTTCCTGCTGACGGCCGGGGTGCCGCTCATCGTCGAGCTGGGCGCATCCCTTGACGTGCTGTTCGCCCTGATCGTGATCGGCGTCCTCACGGGGCGGCTGCGCCGGGCGTTCGGCGGCGCCGACCTGGACCGACTGCAGGAACTGCGGGACTGATGACTGAGCTGATCCTTGCCCCGATCGTGGTGCCCGTCGTCGCGTCGGTCATCGCTATGGCCGGTGGTTGGCGTCGGTGGACCGCGGCGCTGACGGTGCTGTCCGCGCTCGTGGTGCTGACCTCCGGTGTGGTGATGGGGTTCCGTATTGGGGGCGGCCAGCAGCTCGCGCTCGGTGGCTTGCTGCGGGCCGATGCACTGTCGGTGACGATGCTGATCGTCATCGGCGTCGTCGGCGCGCTGACGACCTGGGCCAGCATCGGCTACGTCGACGCCGAGCTCGCACACGGTCATACCGACGAATCCGGTGCGCGGCTCTACGGTGCGCTGACGCCGGCCTTTCTTGCGGCGATGGTGCTCGCGGTGTCCGCCAACAACATCGGGGTCATCTGGGTCGCCATCGAGGCCACCACGGTGATCACCGCCTTCTTGGTCGGACACCGCCGTACCCGCGCCGCGCTGGAAGCCACCTGGAAGTACGTCGTGATCTGCTCGGTCGGCATCGCGATCGCCCTTCTCGGCACCGTGCTGCTCTACTTCGCCGCGCGGCACGCGGGCGCCGACAGCGCGAACGCGCTGAACCTCGACGTCCTGATCGCGCACGCCGCCCAGCTTGATCCCGCGGTCACCCGACTGGCCGGCGCGTTGCTGCTCATCGGATATGGGGCGAAGGTCGGTCTGGTCCCGTTCCATACTTGGCTCGCGGACGCGCACAGTCAGGCACCCGCACCGGTGTCGGCGTTGATGAGCGGAGTGCTGCTCTCCGTCGCGTTCTCGGTCATCCTCCGGATCAGGCCGATCGTCGATGCGGCAACGGGCCAGGGGTTCCTGCGCGCCGGACTGCTGACGGTCGGGTTGGCAACGGTACTTGTCGCCGCGCTGTTGCTCACCGTCACAACGGATCTCAAGCGAATGCTCGCGTACTCATCGATGGAGAACATGGGCCTCATCGCCGTCGCGGCGGCCGCAGGCACGCAACTCGCGATCGCCGCGCTGCTGCTGCACGTGCTGGCCCATGGCGTCGGCAAGACCGTGCTGTTCCTGGCGGGCGGGCAGTTGCAGGCCGCGCACGACTCGACCGCGATCGACGAGCTCACCGGCGTGATGGGCCGATCGCGACTGATCGGCGCCTCGTTCGCCATCGGCATCGTTGTGCTGCTGGGGCTTCCCCCATTCGCGATGTTCGCCAGTGAACTGTCGATTGCCAGGTCGCTGTCCGACGCGAAGCTGTCGTTGGCGCTAGCCGTGGTCCTGCTGTTGATCGTGGTGGCGTTCGCCGCGCTGGCCCGCAACACCGTCCGGTTGCTGTTCGGGACGGCGCGCATCGACGCGCCGCCGATCGCCGTCCCCGCGACCATCGCCACCGCGCTCGTGCTCGGAATCGTCGTATCGATCGTCCTCGGAGTGACCGCGGGTCCCCTCGCCGACCTGTTCCATGCCGCCGCCGACCGGGTGGGGGCATCCTGATGGGCCGCCACGTGCTCAGTCGCATCGTGGCCGCGGCCGACCTCGCCGAGGCCGCCGCTGAGCTCCTCACCGCGGGCTTTCGGCTCGGTCTCGTCGCCGCGCACGACGACGGGGATCGCCTGCGCGTGGTCTATTTGTTCCTGGCGGGACGCCCGGACCGTCGAGTCGAGCTCGAACTGTCCGTGCCCGCGAACAACCCGTCGGTGCCATCCCTTGCATCGTTGTCCTTCCCGGCCAGTCGATTCGAGCGGGAAATGATGGATCTGTTCGGGATTGCGCCCCTCGGCCACCCACAGACTCGCCGACTGGTCCGACACGCGCATTGGCCCGAAGACTGGCACCCGATGCTCCACGGTGCCCAGCCAGCGCCGGACTTCTCGGCGACGGGCCGATTTCCGTTCCTCACCGTCGACGGACACGGCGTCTATGAGATCCCCGTCGGGCCTGTGCACGCGGGCCTGATTGAACCCGGACACTTCCGCTTCTCCGTCGTGGGCGAATCGGTGCTGCGGCTCAAAGCGCGGCTGTGGTTCGTGCACCGGGGCATCGAGAGGCTCTTCGAAGGACGAACCCCCGCCGGAGCGGTCGAACTCGCCGAACGCATCAGCGGCGACACCTCCGCCGCTCACTCGCTCGCGCATTGCCTGGCCATCGAAGACGCATTCGGTGTCGACCTGCCCGATGACGTACACCGGATGCGGGCCCTGCTGGTCGAACTCGAAAGGCTCTATAACCACGCCACCGACCTCGGTGCCCTAGCCAACGACGTCGGCTTCGCCTTGGCCAACGCACACGCTCAACACATTAGAGAGCAACTGCTGCGGATCAACGAGCACGTGACCGGCCACCGCCTGCTGCGCGGCGCGATCCACCCGGGAGGGGTTGCGCTGCAAGAACTTCCCTCCCCGACCGAATTACGGGCCCTGGCCGCAGGCATATCGGAGATCGCCGAGCTGACGCTACGAAATTCCGTGATCTACGACCGGTTTGCCGAGACCGCCGCGCTCAGCGGTGACGATGCTCGCGCGCTGGGCTGTCTGGGCTACGTTGCACGCGCCAGCGGAATGACGACTGATGCTCGCCTCGATCACCCGACAACCGCACTGCCGGTGCGGGAGGTGGCCGCGACCGCCGGTGACGTGTTGGCCCGCTACACCGTCCGCCGCGACGAGTTCGCCGCTTCAGTCCTGTTGGCCTGCGATCTGGTCGACAACCACAGCGGTCCAACGAAATTGACGACACCGATACCGGAAGTGAACGGTACGCGCAGTGGAGTGGGCATCGTCGAAGGCTGGCGGGGCACCATCGTGCACCGCGTCGAGATCAACGCCGCCGGGGCGATCACCCGCTCGAAAATCGTGGACCCGTCCTGGTTCAACTGGCCTGCCCTGCCGGTCGCCATGGCGGACACCATCGTTCCGGACTTCCCGCTGACGAACAAGAGCTTCAACCTCTCTTATGCTGGCAACGATCTATGACCCGGCATACGATGTGGCGGTGCGCTACGTGCTGCGGCCCTTCGCTCTGTGGTGGCGCCATTTCCCGCAACTCGTCGCGCTGTACCTGCTCGGCTGGCTCGGACGTAAGGGCGCCATCGAACTGGCCGCATACGTCGGATGGGACAACGACGTCTGGGCGTCGCTGATCATGCCGTTCGCCGGCCTTGCCCGGCTCGGCTCCTATGTGGCGATGTTCCTGGTGCTGCGCTCGGCGATACCAGCGCTGGCGGCGCTGCCTCGGCGTTCGGCGCGAAGTGTCGACGTGTTCGCCAACATCATCGTGCCGTTCTTCGCGATCTACCTGGCGTGGAAGCTGTTCGCCGAGGACTGGCTCGATTTCGAGACGGCGGCGCTCAACTACCGGATCGCCGACTCGATGATGAGGGTGGTGACGACCGGCGAGTCCAGCGGTGGTCTTCATCCCGACGAATTGCCGATCAGCGGCGTCACCTGGGCGATCATCGCCACCGCCCTCGTTGTGCGCTACGTGCTCGGTAGATACAGGGCGAACCTGCCGGGCTGGGTTATCGGGGTCCGGGTATACGTGGACGCGCTGTGGGTCTTCCTCACGCTCAGCTTCGCGGCCAGCCAGGGCGTCGGCTTCCTCCTCAATCCAATGGGGTGGATCGGTCAGCGGCGGATCATCGTGTGGGCCAACACCACTCGCGCCGACTTGTTCTCGTATTTCCAGCCGTTGGAAACGCTATGGGACGCCGCGATGGCTGTGCTGCGGACCGCGTTCGGGGGTGCCACCATTCCCCTGCTGTGGCTTGCCGTGGCGGGGATCATCTACGGCGTCTCGATGCCGGACTGGCGGGGCACTGCTCGCCGCGTCATCGGTGATCGTGCCGACGTGGTGTTCGACCGAGCGGCGGCCAGTAGGCAGAAAATCAGCGAGCGAGGCTGGCGGGTCGACCAGACCGTCGGCGACAAGATCTCGCAGTGGGCCAGAGCAAAGCTGGGCGATTACAACACCATCGTGGACTCCGCGCGATTGATCCTGCACGGCGGCCTGCTGGCGATTACGCTGTACATCTTTGGCTATCTCGGCTTGGCGTGGCTCGACATGGCAGGCGCCTTCTACCGCCCGGAAGTCAGCATCGGGCACCTTTTCCGTTTCATCGCATGGCTTTTCGGCCCGCACTCGTTGTACTTCTGGAATGGCTTCGCGGACACCATCGCGCTCGTTTCACACATGATCATCGAACCCCTGCGGGTGTGCTTGATCGCGTCGACCGTTGCGTACTGCCTCGAACAGGTCCGCGCGAAGGATGACGAGGTCACAAAAGCAGTCGCACCGTGATCCGGCCGTCGAACTGCACGATGTCCATCGCGGTCGGCACCACATCCTGAGGCAGCAGGAAGGTGAACTGAAGCAGTCCGGTTCCGCTGCACAGGCTCGTCACCCCGTCCCCTTCCGGTGCGGTGAACCCGCCGACGCCCTCGCTCTTCCACCGACGTTCTCCATCGGTGATGACACCGTTGCAGATGACCTTCTCGGGAGGCGGTCCGCTGCGCTCCACCGTGACGATCC
>CADEGF010000013.1:0-105608 GCA_902826815.1 uncultured Mycobacteriaceae bacterium | reverse complement strand
TGTTGCGCACCCACAGCTTCGACAGCCAGGCCCTCATGACGCGGTCATCTCCGGTTTCTTCAAGGTGACTTCGTCGACTCTGCTGAAAAGCGAACCCTGCGTGGGTATCCGGATGGCCAGCTGAGAGTCGAGCCGTCCGTCGCCGGCCCAAACGAGAAGGGTTAACGGGTCCGACGAGTCGGGTTCAACGAGCGCGGACGCGACGTCGAACACCATCGACCCTCGCAGCGTCAATCCCGGGCTGATCTCGCCGAACAGGGTGTCGGTGGAGAATGCATCCGACGGTGTATAGGTATTGGGCCCGACGACCAGCTTGCTGTGCGTGAGTTCGGTGCTGCGGGTGCCCTCCAATGCGACGTCGACCACCACCCAGGTGCCAGCGGGCTTGATGGAGTTCACCTCCGGAGCAAGGCGAACGCTGGTCACCGTCGCCGCGACACCTCGACCGGTCGCGGGTGTTCCCGCGTCGCCGCGCACCTCGAATGGCCCGAGCACATCGGTTGGTGTCGGCAGGTTCTGCCACACCACGGCAGCGGCTGCGACGGTGACGACAACGCCGACGGCGGCCAGCGCCCGTCGCGAGTTCGGCAATCGCAGTTTCACGTCGGCTCCTGCAGGGGCACGACGATCTGCCCGTAGTTGTCGGTGTCGATCCACTCGTTGCCGCCGTAACTGACCTTCAGCTGTGTATACGTCTTCTTCCAGACGCGGATCGTCACCGACTGAAGCGACTGCGCGACGGCATCGGGAACCTGCCAGGAGAACACCAGTTGCTCGGTCAGCCCTGGGCCGAGATTCTGAATCGCCGAGCCGTCGCGAAACCGGAAGGCGCCGAAGAACTCCGTGTCGGGCACATCCCGCAGGTCCAGCTGGTCGCGGAGACGGCCTGGCATAGTGCCGTCGTTGCGCAGTGTGGTGAGTACGCCCAGATACTTCATCCCAGGCTTCGGGGAGCCAAAGGTTCCCTTCAGTTCGTTTACCATCCGCGCGCGTTCGATCGTGACGGTGTACTGGCCGTCGTTGAACTCCTCACCCGGTTTGAACGGGGTGACCTGTTTGTTGACGGTGTCCAGACCGCCGAAGGCCGCGGTCGCGACGAGAACGAGGAGAAGTGCCACCCGTCGCGTCTGCGGAGCGCTCAGGCGCGCAAACCACCGACTCCATCGGCTGGTCGGCTCGACCGGTGCCGGTGGATTCCCCTCCATGATGCGCAATGTTAGTAGCTACGGGCAGGGCCGCCGTGCATTAACGTTTGGCGTCTGATGCAGGAGGTCATCGACAAGGGCCGTTGCACCGCCGCCCATCCGGTGCCGCTGCTGTTCGTTCACGGTGGCTGGAACGCCGCGTGGTGCTGGGACGACCACTTCCTCGATTTCTTCGCCGAGAACGGGTTTCAAGCCGCCGCGGTCAGCATTCGTGCGCACGGACAAAGCGCCACCTCGCAAAGACTGCGAACCTGTTCGATCGCCGACTACGTCGACGACGTGAAAGCCGCCGCGGCGCTCTTCGGAAGCGGACCGGTCCTCGTCGGGCACTCGATGGGCGGATTCGTCGTGCAGAAGCTTCTGGAAAGCCACCACGCGCCCGCAGCGGTGCTGATGGCCGCGACACCGCCCCATGGCGCGCTCCGTGCATCGCTGCGCCTCATCGCGCGTCACCCGTGGGCGGGGCTGCTGAAGCCCAATACGGTCGGCAACACCCTCGACGTGGTCGGCACGCCCCGGTTGGTCCGCGGTCACATGTTCAGCGCGCACACCCCCGAGCAGGTAGTCCTCGATTGCGCGGCACGGCTACAACCGGAGAGCGGGCGGGCGATGCGCGAGATGATGTTCGGCAATCTGCCACGGCCGGAACTGATCAGCACGCCGATGTTGGTTCTCGGCGCCGCAGACGATGGAGCCTTCACCCAGGACGAGGTGCGTGCCACCGCGAGCGCCTACGGCACTGACGCGCAATTCTTTTCAGACATGGGTCACAACATGATGTTGGAGCCGGGGTGGCAGGCGGTCGCCGAGCGAATTGTCCAGTGGCTCGGCCATCGCGGCTTATAGCCGCTCGCGCAACCTGTCTGCGGTGTCGCGAACGACCACGAGTTGTTCGGCAACCCGAATCGGCGCAGTGCCGCCGCGGGCGTCGCGCGAGTTCACCGAACCGTCCACGGTGAGGACCTCCCGCACGTCTGCCGAGAGCGAAGGGTGGATATCTGTCAGCTCGGCATCGTCGAGGTCTTCGAGTCCGACGCCCCGCGCTTCCGCGGCACGCACGGCCGCACCCGCCGCCTCGTGTGCGACCCGGAACGGCACTCCCCTGCGTACCAGCCATTCGGCGATATCCGTTGCGAGCGTGTAACCGAGCGGGGCAAGTTCGGCCATCCGGTCGACGTCGAAGCGCAGCGTCCCGACCAGACCCGCCATCGCAGGCAGCAACAGCTCGAGCTGCGCGACCGAATCGAAGACTGGTTCCTTGTCCTCCTGCAGATCGCGGTTGTAGGCCAACGGCTGCGCCTTCAACGTCGCCAACAGTCCCGTGAGGTTGCCGATCAGCCTGCCGGCTTTGCCTCTCGCCAACTCGGCGATATCGGGGTTCTTCTTCTGCGGCATGATCGAACTTCCCGTCGACCACGAGTCATGCAGAGTGACATAGCCGAATTCGGTTGTGCTCCAGAGGATGATGTCCTCGGCCAATCGAGACAGGTCGACACCGATCATCGTGAACACGAACGCGGCCTCTGCTGCGAAGTCGCGCGCGGCGGTGGCATCGATCGAATTGTCCGCGGCGGCGGTGAACCCTAGCTCCTCGGCGATCGCGTCTGGGTCCAGACCGAGCGACGAGCCCGCCAACGCTCCAGCGCCATACGGCGATACCGCCGCGCGACCGTCGAAGTCGATCAGGCGGTCGACATCGCGAAGCAGCGGATGTGCATGCGCAAGCAGGTGGTGGGCAAGCAGTATCGGCTGGGCCGACTGCAGGTGGGTTTTGCCGGGCATGATCGCGGTCGGGTGCGCCGCAGCCTGGGCCGCCAGCGCGGACACGACCTCGAGTGCACCGTCGGCGACCCGGCGCGCCGCGTCGCGCAGCCACAGTCGAAACAACGTGGACACCTGGTCGTTTCGGGACCGGCCCGCGCGCAATCGTCCGCCGAGGTCATCACCGACTCGGTCGATCAGCCCGCGTTCCAGTGCGCCATGGACGTCCTCGTCGGTGACGATCGGCAGGAAACTCCCGTCGTCGACGTCCTCGCCGAGGCTGTCCAGGCCCGCGAGCAGGCCGTCGCGCTGCTCCTCGGTCAGCAGTCCCGCGCGGAACAGCACCCGCGCGTGCGCCTTGGACGCCCGGACGTCATACGGCGCCAGCACCCAGTCGAAATGGGTTGACTTGCTCAGCGCGGCAAGCGCATCCGACGGGCCATCGGCGAACCGTCCGCCCCACAGCGACCCCTCGTTAGTGCTCACCCATGTCCCTTCGCGCGGCGATCTTGGAGGACAGGCCGTGCACGTGCACGAAGCCCTTCGCCGCGGACTGGTCGAAGGTGTCGCCCTCGTCGTAGGTGGCGAGGTTGAAGTCGTAGAGCGACTCGGGGCTGCGCCGCCCGTTGACGGCGATGTGGCCGCCGTGCAGCACCATCCGGATCTCGCCGGACACGTGCTCCTGGGTGTCGGCGACGAAGGCCTCCAGCGACCGCTTCAGCGGTGAATACCACAAACCGTCGTAAACCAATTCACCCCAACGCTGGTCGGTCTGCCGCTTGAAGCGGCCGAGTTCCCGCTCCAGCGTGACGTGTTCGAGCTCGGTGTGCGCGGTGACCAGAACCATCGCACCAGGCGCCTCGTAGATCTCCCGGCTCTTGATGCCAACCAGCCGATCCTCGACGACATCCAGCCTGCCGACGCCCTGTTCGCCCGCGCGTCGGTTGAGCTCCTCGATGGCCTGCAGCACCGTCACCCGCCGACCGTCGATCGAAACCGGCACGCCCTTCTCGAATCCCACGATCACCTCGTCCGGAGTGCTCCAGTTGACGGTCGGGTCCTCGGTGTAGTCGTACACATCCTTGGTCGGCGCATTCCACAGGTGCTCGAGAAACCCCGTCTCAACCGCCCGGCCCCAGACGTTCTGGTCGATCGAGAACGGTGAGCGTTTCGTGACGTTGATCGGGATGGCGTTCTCCTCGGCGAACGCGATCGCCTTCTCACGCGTCCAGGCGTAGTCGCGGACGGGCGCGAGCACTTCCAGATCCGGTGCGAGCGAACCGAACCCGACTTCGAACCGAACCTGGTCGTTGCCCTTGCCCGTGCAACCGTGCGCGACCACGCCGCCGCCGTATTGGCGCGCCGCCGACACCAGGTGCTTGACGATCAGCGGGCGGCTCAGCGCCGAAACCAGTGGATAGCGGTCCATGTAGAGCGCGTTGGACTTGATGGCGGGCAGGCAGTATTCGTCGGCGAACTCGTCGCGTGCGTCGACGACGACCGCCTCGACGGCACCGCAATCCAGGGCGCGCTGACGCACCACCTCCATATCCTCGCCGCCTTGACCGAGGTCGATCGCGACCGCGACAACCTCGTTGCCGGTCTCCTTGCCGATCCAACTGATCGCCACTGAGGTGTCCAGACCGCCTGAATACGCCAGGATGACGCGCTCGGACATGTAACCAATCTCCTTAAGTAACAGCTCTATTGAAGGTTCTCGATGCTGGTGGCCAGCTCTGCGCCTGTCATCGGCTCGCGGGCCACCACAAAGACTGTGTCGTCGCCCGCAATCGTGCCCACGACATGCGGGAGGGCTGCGCGATCGATCGCGCTGGCCAGATACTGCGCGGCACCGGGCGGCGTGCGCAGCACCGCGAGGTTGCCGCTGGCGTCCGTTGACGTCAACAGGTCGCTCAGAAGCCGTGACAACCGTTCGGTCCCGCCGGAGACGCCACGTACCGGGCTGCCGTCCTCGGGTACCACATAGACGCCGACCCCGTCGGCGGCCCGCAGCTTGACCGCGCCGAGTTCCTCGAGATCACGCGACAGGGTGGCCTGGGTGACCTCGATCCCCTCCGCCGCGAGCATCGCGGCCAGTTCCGTCTGGCTGCGAACCGAGTTCGACGACAGGATCGCAACGATGCGCGCCTGCCTGCCGGCGCGGGTCGCGCTGATCTCAGGAGCCTTACCCGCCGTCATGGTCTCTCCAGCAGCCACGCAAGCAGTGCCTTCTGCGCATGCAACCGGTTTTCCGCCTCATCCCACACCGCACTGCGCGGTCCGTCGATGACCTCGTCAGTGATCTCGTGCCCGCGGTGCGCGGGAAGACAGTGCAGGACGACGGCTTCCGGATCGGCGAGGCTCAACAGCTCAGCGTTGATCTGGAAGGGCTTGAACGGCGCGACCCGGTCCTGCCCGTCGTCCTCCTGACCCATCGACGTCCATGTGTCGGTGACGAGCACATCGGCTCCTGTCGCCGCCCCTGCGGCGTCGGCGCTTATCGCCACCGAGGCGCCGGTCAGTTGCGCGCGCTTCTCGGCCGCTTCCACGAATTCCTTGTTCGGTGCGAATCCGGGCGGAGCGGCGATGGTGACGTCGACGCCCGCCGTCACCCCGCCAAGCATCAGCGAATGCGCCATGTTGTTGGCGCCGTCGCCCAGGTACGACAGCCGCAGGCCCTTCAGGCTGCCCTTTCGCTCGGCAAGCGTTTGCAGATCTGCCAGCACCTGGCAGGGGTGGAACTCATCGGAGAGCGCGTTGACGACCGGCACGGTCGCGCCGGAGGCCATCGACGTGAGCCGCTCCTGCCCGAATGTGCGCCAGACGATCGCTTCGACGTAGCGGGACAGCACGCGTCCGGTGTCGGAGAGGGTTTCCTCCCGCCCGAGTTGCGTGCTTCGTCCGTCGACGACGACGGCGTGGCCGCCCAGTTGCGCGATGCCGACCTCGAACGAGAACCGGGTACGGGTGGAGTTCTTGTCGAAGATGACTGCGACACCACGCGGTCCATCGAGCGGTCGCCGGGAGAACGGGTCCTTCTTCAGTTCGGCCGCAAGCGTAAGCACCTCGGCCTGCTCTTCGGGCGACAGATCGTCGTCGCGCAGAAAGCTTCTCGGCATCACGGCACCGCCTTGTCCAGCACGCCTGGCAGCGCGGTGAGGAATTCGGAGATCTGCGCCTCGGTGATGATCAGCGGCGGCGCGAGCCGGATCAGGTCTGGCGCGGCGGCGTTGACAAGGAACCCGGCGTCGCGGGCCGCCGCCTCTACTTTCTTGCCTTCCGGCGCGGTCAGCGCGATACCGCGCAGCAACCCGCGGCCGCGAACATGGTCGACGAGCGGGTGGCGAAGCGACTCGATGCCATGATGCAACGTCTTACCGAGCACGTCGGCCCGGGAGACGAGGTCCTCATCGGCCAGCACCCGCAACACCGCCAGCGCGGCGGCGGCGCAGACCGGGTTACCGCCGAAGGTACTGCCGTGCAGCCCTGGGGTCATCAGGTCGCCTGCCGGTCCGACGGCGAGGCACGCTCCGATCGGCAGGCCGCCGCCCAACCCCTTGGCGAGGGTCACGATATCGGGGGTGATGCCGTCGTGCTGATGGGCGTAAAACGTTCCGGTGCGGCCCATCCCGGTCTGCACCTCGTCCATCACCAGCAGCGCGCCGCGGGTGCTCGACAGCTCGCGGGCGGCCACCAGATAGCCGTCGGGTGGGACGATGACGCCGGCCTCCCCCATGATCGGCTCGAGGAATACCGCCGCCGTGGCGTCGTCGACGGCTTCGGCCAGCGCGGTCACATCCCCGTATGGCACATGCACCACGTCGCCGGGAAGCGGCGCAAAAGGTTCCTGTTTGGCTGGCTGGCCGGTCAGCGCCAGCGATCCCATCGTCCGACCGTGGAAGCCGCCTTGTGCGGCAATGATTTTCCTGCGGCCCGTCAGCCGCGTGATCTTGAAGGCGACCTCGTTGGCCTCGGTGCCCGAGTTGCAGAGAAAGACCCGCGCTTCGGCTCCCAAGTGTGAGACCAGCGCCTCCGCCAATGCAACACCGGGTTCGGTGACGTAGAAGTTCGACGTGTGGCCGAGCGTGTTCATCTGGTTGGTGACCGCCTCGATCACCGCAGGATGGCGGTGGCCAAGCACGTTCACCGCGATACCGCCGAGCAGGTCGATATACGACCTGCCGTCCACGTCGGTGACGACGGCGCCGTCCCCGCTGGCCAGCGCAACGGCTGGGGTGCCGTAGTTGTTCATCATCACGCTTTCCCAGCGCTGCTGCAGGTTACTCATGCGCTCACCACCTTCGTCCCTGTCCCCTCATCGGTGAACAACTCGACAAGGACGCAATGTTCAACGCGGCCGTCGATGACGTGTGCACTCGGCACTCCGGCTCCGACCGCCCGCATGCAGGCCTCGATCTTCGGCACCATGCCCGCCTCCAGCGTCGGCAGGAGTTGTGTCAGTGCGGCAACGTCGATCTCGCTCACCAGTGAGTCGCGGTCGGGCCAACTCGTGTAGAGGCCCTCGACATCGGTGAGCATCAGCAGCTTCTCGGCGCCGAGCGCCTCCGCCAGCGCTGCGGCAGCGGTATCGGCGTTGATGTTGTGTACGACGCCGTCCACATCGGGAGCGATCGTGGACACCACCGGAATACGGCCTGCGGCAATCAGATCCAGCACTGCGTCGGTGTTCACCCGCTCCACATCACCGACCAGGCCGATATCGGTTGCGACCCCGTCGACCGTGACGCTGCGCCGAACCGCGGTGAACAGATGCGCGTCTTCGCCGGTGATGCCGACGGCGTAGGGTCCGTGCATGTTGATCAGGTTCACCAGCTCGCGTCCAACCTGGCCGAACAGCACCATCCGGGCCACGTCGAGCACCTCGGGCGTTGTGACGCGAAACCCACCCTTGAAGTCGCCTTCGATACCGAGACGTTTCAGCATCGTGCTGATCTGCGGGCCGCCGCCGTGCACGACGACGGGATGAATACCACAGTTGCGCAGGAAGACCATGTCAGCCGCGAACGCGCGCCGCAGCGCGTCGTCGGTCATCGCATTTCCGCCGTATTTGACCACGACGATCTTGTCGTTCAGCGCTTTCAGCCACGGCAGCGCTGCGGCGAGCACATCGGCCTTGGTCTGAGTCGATGCCGTCATGAGCTGTAGGCCGAGTTCTCTTCGACGTATGCGTGTGACAGGTCGGTGGTCCGCACCGAGGCTGTTCCGCTCCCGACTCCGAGGTCGATCCTCACCTCGATATCGATGCCGGACAGGTCGACATCCCGCGCGCCGGGCGCCCCGACGCCGTCGACGCATACCGGTGATCCGTTGAACGACACGCTGATCCGCTCCGGGTCCAGGCGAACCGGCGCCATCCCGACCGCGGCCAGCACGCGCCCCCAGTTGGCGTCGGACCCGAACAAGGCGGTCTTGACCAGGCTGTCGCGCGCGACGACGCGGGCCGCGGCGAGGGCGTCGGCCTCATCGGTGGCCCCGGTCACTGCGATGACGACCCGCTTGGTGACGCCTTCGGCGTCGGCCTGCAACTGTGCACAGAGGTCGTCACACACCTGCAGGACTGCGTCATCGAGTTCGTCCTGGCTCGGCGCAATTGCGCTTGCCCCCGAAGCCAATACCACAATCGTGTCGTTGGTCGAGCAACTGCCGTCGACGTCGAGCCGGTCGAAGGTCAGTGCACTGGCCCGACGCAACGCGTGATCCAGTGCTGCCGCGTCGGCGACTGCGTCGGTCGTGATGACGCACAGCATGGTCGCCAGAGACGGCGCGAGCATGCCTGCGCCCTTCGCCATCCCGCCGACGGTCCAGTTATCGGAGTGGTGCAGCGCAACCTGTTTGGGCACTTTGTCGGTGGTCATGATGGCCCTGGCGGCTTCCTCGCCGCCCGTGAGGCCACCGGCCATCTCGTGCACGATCTCGGTGACGCCGCCGAGCACCTTGTCCATCGGCAGCCGGTCGCCGATCAAACCGGTGGAGCACACGGCGATTTCGATGGCGCCGGTGTCGGTGCCCCAGTCCGAAAGGGCGGTCGCGACGGCCTCGGCTGTGGCGTGACTGTCCTGGAAGCCGCCGGGACCCGTGCAGGCATTCGCTCCTCCGGAGTTGAGGATGACGGCACGCAACCGCCCGGTGGTGATCACCTGTTGGGTCCACAGCACCGGTGCGGCCTTCACCTGGTTACGAGTGAACACCCCTGCCGCGCCGTAGTCCGGGCCCTCATTGAAGACCAGGGCCATGTCCAACGCGCCAGATGCCTTGATGCCGGCGGAAATTCCGGTGGCGCGGAACCCCTCTGGCGCGGTGACGCCCTGAGTGCGCACCAGCCTGGTCGTAAACTCAGCTGAGGTGTCCGGAGCCGGCTGGCCGGCGACATCAGAGCCTGTCACGGCGCCACCCCCACGATTGAGAGTCCTTCGGTTTCCGGCCATCCGACGGCGAGGTTCATCGATTGCACTGCTGCCCCGCCGGTGCCCTTGACGAGATTGTCGATCGCGGCGACCGCGACGAACACGCCTGCGTCGTCGTCGACGGCGACCGCGAGCTGAGCGGCGTTGCTGCCGATCACCGAACCGGTCTTGGGCAGCTGGCCCTCCGGCAGCAGATGCACGAATGGTTCCGCGTCATAGGCCTTCTCGTAGGCCGCGCGCAGCTGCGACAGCGGCGTGTCGGTTCGGGCCGTACACGTCGCGAGGATGCCGCGTGACGTCGGTATCAGCACCGGGGTGAACGAGACCGTGACGTCCTTATCGGTGACGGCACGCAGCCCCTGGACGATTTCCGGAGTGTGCCTGTGCTTCCCGCCGATGTTGTAGGCGCGCGCAGACCCGATGATTTCGGAACCGAGCAGGTCGGTCCTGGCAGCGCGACCGGCACCCGAGGTCCCGCTGACAGCGACCACGGTCACCGCGGGCTCCACCAGATCCCCGGCGACTGCGGGGAGCAACGCGAGCAGTGCCGCCGTCGGGTAGCAGCCGGGAACGGCGATCCGGGTGGCGCCGCGAAGCCGGTCCCGCGCCCCCGGCAGCTCCGGCAAGCCGTAGGGCCAGCTGCCCGCGTGGGCTGAGCCGTAGAACCGTGCCCAGGCCGACGAGTCGGTGAGCCGAAAATCCGCGCCGCAGTCGACGATCACGGTGTCGGCACTCATTTCCTCGGCGAGTGCTGCGGAATGACCGTGCGGGAGGGCCAGGAACACGACGTCGTGCCCGGCCAGGACGGCGGCATCGGTGTTCTCCAGCACCCGGCAACCGAGTGGCAGAAGGTGCGGGTGATGTTCGGCGAGTGTCGTACCCGCACTGGAAGCGGCGGTCAGCGCACCGATTGTCAGCCGTCCGTCGGCATATGCGGGGTGGCCGAGGAGCAGGCGCAGGATCTCACCGCCGGCATATCCGCTGGCACCGGCCACGGCCACAGAAGTCATGCAGACGATTTTGCATGTTTATACAAGTTGTTGCAAATCAATTAAGGTGGTGGGCGTTATATTCTATGAAATCCCACCGTCGCTGCCGATCGTGACAAGAATGGTGAGAACCCTGCCCCGTCTCACGCTCAGGAAGGCCACGTGTCCGAATCGCCCTCGCCGGTGACTGAACGGGTCGGTGTCATCGGCGGCGGCATCCTTGGCGTTGCGGTCGCCCGCGAAATCCTCAAACGCAGGCCTGATACCGATGTGACGCTGTATGAGAAAGAGGATCGCCTGGCGTCTCATCAGACAGGGCGGAACAGCGGCGTGGTGCATGCCGGCCTGTATTACGAGCCCGGCTCCAACAAGGCGGTCCTCTGCCGCCGCGGAGTGAGCCTGCTCGAGGAGTTCTGCGAAGAACGGAACATCCGGCGGATCGCATGCGGCAAGGTTCTGGTGGCCCTCGATGATGCCGAACGCGCCCGGCTGGACAACATCAAGGAGCGGGCATTGGCCAACGGTGTCCCCGGCGTGCGGATCATCGGGCCCGAGGAGCTGCGCGAGCTGGAGCCGCACGTGCGCGGTGTCGCCGCGCTGCACTCCCCGTCCACGTCGATCGTGAACTTCGGGGAAGTGACGCGGGCACTGGCCGCCGACGCGGCAGCCGACGGCGCCACGATCCTGCTCGGGCACGAGGTAATCGGGCTGCGGACGTCGAGCGCCGAGGTCGTCGTAACCGCCTGCAGCGCAAACGGTTCCACCGAGGCGGTGTTCGACCGGATCGTGGTGTGCGGCGGGCTGCAGAGCGACAGGCTGGCCGAACTCGCCGGTGATGATCCCGACCCGGTGATCATGCCGTTCCGCGGCGAGTACTACGCGCTGAAACCCGCACGGCGCAACCTGGTCAACGGGCTGGTCTACCCGGTGCCCGACCCGCGCTACCCGTTCCTTGGCGTGCACGTCACCCCGCGGGTGGACGGTGAAGTTCTCATCGGCCCCAACGCGGTGCTGGCGCTCGCACGCGAGGGCTACACATGGGGCAGGATCTCTGTCTCGGATGTGGCGGAAGTGGCTCGCACACCGGCATTTTGGCGCTTCGCGCGCCAGCATTGGCGGACCGGCATCCGCGAGATGCGTGGTTCGCTGAGCAAGCGGCGGTTCGTCGCCGCCGCCCGCGCGTACGTACCCGAACTGGGCGACGACGACGTCGTGCCCGGAGTGGCAGGCATCCGAGCGCAGGCGCTCGATTCCGACGGTGGCCTCGTCGACGACTTCCGGATCAGCGTCCGCGACCGTATCGTTCTGCTCCGAAACGCCCCGTCGCCCGCGGCCACGTCGTCGCTCGCAATCGCCGAGTACATCGTGAAGACAATAGAAAAAGGAAGGTAGCTCAGTGACTCAACCTCTGTCCCAGGGTCTTTGGGGGGTTCTCGCCACCCCCTTCGACGACGGTCTCGCTGTCGATATCGACTCGCTGCGAAACGAGGTGGCATCATTCGCCGCCGACGGTGCGGGCGGCCTGGTGGCGCTCGGCGTCTTCGGCGAGGCGGCGTCACTTGACCCTGACGAGGCCAACGGTGTCGCGCAGACCGTCGCATCGTCGACCGACCTTCCCTACGTGCTCGGCCTGTCTGAACGGGACCCCGACGCCGTGGTCGGGCAAGCGCGCCGACTGCTCGATGCGGTGCCCCGTCCACCGGTAGCGCTGATGGCACAGATCGGCGACCCCGATCCGGCGGCGGCCGCTGCCTCGCTGCGCCGCCTGCACGAAGCGACCCATATCGGCATCCTGATTCAGGACTATCCTGTCGCCTCCGGCGTCAACGTCACCAATGAACAGGTCGTAGAGATCGTGTCGGCGTGCCCATTCGCGGTCGGCGTGAAATCGGAGACACCGCCGACGTCAGTCGCCGTGGCGCATCTCGCGTCAAACGTCGACGTTCCGGTTTTCGGTGGCCTCGGCGGCGTCGGACTGCTCGACGAGCTGGCCGCGGGGTCGGCGGGAGCGATGACGGGCTTCAGCCATCCGGCCGTCCTTGCGGCCGTACTGCAGGCGCACCGCGACGGCGGCTTCGAGGGTGCCCGCGACGCATGGGCTCCCTGGCTTCCCCTCGCCAACTTCGAGGGACAGCTGCGAGTGGGTCTGTCGATTCGCAAGGAACTGCTGCGGCGCCGGGGTGTGATCGCGACGGGCAGGGTGCGCCCACCCGCGCTGACACTGCCGACCGCGCTGATCCCGATGTTGGAGAAGCACCTCGCGACCCTGCCCACCGCCACCGCAACCCGTTGAAGGAACACATATGGATCTCGGAATCACCGGCCGCACCGCACTCGTACTCGGCGCGGGCGGGGGCATCGGCAGCGCGATCGCAGTGCGCCTCGCCGAAGAAGGTGCCAATGTCGCCGCGGCAGGGCGCTCCGCCGACAAACTGGCAGAAACCGTGAAGCGGATCGAGGCCGCAGGCGCCAAGGCACTTCCGCTCACGTGGGATCTGGGCGATCTGGACTCGGTCGACGCCCATGTGACCCAGATCGAGAAATCCCTTGGACCGGTTGACATTCTGGTGAACAATACCGGCGGTCCGCCGCCCACGCCTGCCGCAGGCCAGGACGCCGCCACCTGGCGGTCGAGCTTCGAGCAGATGATCCTTTCGGTCATCGTGATCACCGACCGAGTGCTGCCGGGTATGCGCGAGCGGGGCTGGGGCCGCATCCTCACGTCGACCTCCGGCGGTGCACTCAGCCCCATCCCGAACCTCGCCATCTCGAACACCCTGCGCGCCAGCCTGCACACCTGGTCGAAGACGCTCGCCGACGAGGTGGGTCGCGACGGTGTGACGTCCAACATCATCGTGCCTGGGCGAATCGCCACGGCCCGAACGCAATTCCTCGACGAACGCAGGGCGGACCGAGAGGGTAAGAGCACCGACGATGTGATGGCCGCCAGTGCGGCGACGATGGCGCTCGGCCGCTACGGGCGCCCTGAAGAGTACGCGGACGTCGCGGCGTTCCTGTGCAGCGAACGCGCGTCGTACGTGACCGGCTCGGTGATCCGCGTCGACGGCGGACAGCTCAAGAGCGTCGTTTAGACGACCATGCGCCTTCGAACGCTGAAGACCGACGGCGCGGCGTGTGTCGCGCTACCGGACGGCAGGCTCGCCCGTGCCGACCGCATCCTGAAAGGCGCGCCATCCGGTCTGCTCGCCCTGCTGAATGCAGGCGCACTGGATCGGGTTGCCGATGCGGTGGCCGCGGGCATCGACGACGCCGCGTGTGTCGATCCGGATTCAGCGGTCGGCGCGCCGTGGACCGGGCCGCGCAAGATTCTCGGCATCGGCCTGAACTACGGTGCGCACGCAGGCGATCTCGGCGAGCAGGCGCCCCGCACATCGCCCGCGTCGTTCATCAAGGGCGACCACACCATCGTCGGACCGGGTGAGCCGATCGTTGTGCCGCCCGGGATCGGGCGCGTCACAGCGGAAGCCGAACTCGGCCTAGTCATCGGGCGCACCTGCTATCAGGTGGCAGTCGACGAGGCGATGAACTACGTCGCGGGTGTCGTGCCGGTCCTCGACCAGACCGCGGAGGAGATCCTGCTGGAGAATCCGCGCTTTCTCACCCGCGTGAAGAACTACCCGACCTTCTTCTCGTTCGGGCCAGAGCTGATCACGCTCGACGAGGTGTTGGCGGGTGGGCCGCTCTCGGAACTGCGGGTCGCGACCGTGCACAACGGTGCGATACACCGCGAGGACACTGTTGCGGGCATGACGTTCTCACCCGCCGAACTGCTCAGCTTCCACAGTCATGTCATGCCCTTCTACCCGGGCGACATCCTGTCGACCGGAACGCCAGGTGCGGTGCCGATCGTGCCTGGCGATGTCGTCCGTTGCGAACTCGGCGACGGCTTGGCCTCACTCACCAATCCGGTTCAGTAGCAGAGGCTCTCAGCGCCGCTGTTCGGCCCCGACCCGCTGCGCGGCGTTGGCGACCGCGGCGTCACGGGCGGCGCTGGCCTCGTCTTCGGTCAGCGTTCGGTCGGCTGCACGGAATCGCAACGCCAGTGCCAACGACTTGCGGCCGTCGCCGATCTGCGGGCCCGTGTACACGTCGAACAACCGGACGTCCTCCAGCAGCTCCCCCGCGCCGTCGCGAACCGCGTCGATGACGCTCTGCGCGGCAACCTCATCGTTGACGATGAGCGCGATGTCCTGGAACACCGCGGGAAACGGCGACACCGCGGGTGCGGGCAGCGTCTCGGTGAGCGGAATGCCGTCGAGGTTCACCTCGACCGCGCACGTCCCCTTCGGCAGCCCCGCTCGCTCGATGACCGCCGGATGCAGTTGACCCGCATGGCCGATGACCGTATCGCTGACGAGCACCTCGGCGCAGCGGCCGGGATGCCAGGGCAGGTACTGCGCGGGGCGCAGCGTCAACTCGACGGCTGCGGCACGGCCGATGATGCGGACGGCCTCAAACGCGTCGGTGGCGTGTACCGGGCGGCCGCGCCCCCACGGACCGGCCGGTTCGCGCAGACCGGTCAGCACAATGCCGACGTGCTCCGGCTGGTTCGGCAGCGACGCGTCGAGCGTTGCGACCTCGGCGTCGGACGGTCTGCGGTCGGTCGGAATCAGTTCGACGGCACGGGTCTCCGACGTCGGCTCGACGACCTGCTCGATCGCGAATAGGCCCGCGTCGACAGCCCCGCGGGATACGTTGCGGACCAACGACTCCAGCAGGCCGGGCAGCAAGGTGGTGGCCAGTTCGGGCCGTTCCGCCTCCAGCGGGTTTAGCACGCGCGTGGCGGTGCGGCGAGGGTCGTCCGGCGGCAGCCCCCATAGGTCGAACACGCCCGCAGGGAGGAACGGCGTCGGCAGGACCTCGACATAACCGTTGAGCGCCAACGACTTACCGACCGCGCGGCGGCGTTTCTGCACCGGGGTCAGGCCGCGCCCCGCGGGTGCCTGCGGCAGCACCGAGGGTATGCCTTCGAGGCCCTCCAGCCGCAGCACCTCCTCGACGAGGTCGGCGGGCTGCTTCAGGTCGGGACGCCAACTCGGCGGCGTGGCGGTCAGCCTGGCGCCGTCGACGGTCACGTCGGCGCCGATCTGGGTGAGCCTGCGCTGTGTGGTGCCTTCCTGGTAGTCGACACCCGCGGTGCGGGCAGGCAGATCGGTGGGCATGCTCACCGCAGGGGGTGACCAGTTCTCCCGTGGCGGGTCGCCACGCCAATCAGTCAGTTTGGGTTCCGCTGTGCCGCCTGCGATCTCGGCGAGCAGGGCCGCGCACCGGTCCAGGGCGGCCACGGAGACGGCCGGGTCGACGCTTCGCTCGTAGCGGCGGGCCGCCTCGCTTGGAAGATGCAGCCGCCGCAGGGTCCGCGACACCGCGGCCGGATCCCACACCGCGGCCTCGAGAAGCACATCGGTGGTGCTGTCGCGTACCTCGGTGGTGCCCGCACCCATCACACCGCCGATCGCCGCGGTCGCGACGTCGTCGACGATCAGGACATCGGCGGGGTCCAATTGGCGTTCGATGTCGTCGAGGGTGACCACCGTCTCCCCCGGCTCGGCGAAGCGCACCCGGAAGCCGCCTGTGATCAGGCTGCGGTCATGGGCGTGCATCGGGTGGCCGAGTTCGAGCATCACGTAGTTCGTCACATCGACGGCGGGTGAGATCGCGCGAATGCCACTGAGCAACAACCGCCTCTGCAGCCACCACGGCGATACCGCCGCTGGGTCGATGCCGGTCACCGGACGAAGCCCGAAACGCAGCACGCCGGTGCCCGGGTCGATCGCCACCGGCAGCGCCTCGCCGTCGACGGGCAGCGGAGTGACATCGGCGGGATCGGCGTAGTCGAGGTCGTAGGCGTTGGCGATCTCGCGGGCCATGCCGCGGACCGAAAGGCAGTAACCGCGGTCGGGGGTGATGGCGAGGTCGAACACGGTGTCGTCGAGGCCGAGCACGTCGGCAGCGGGGGTCCCCGGTTCGGCCGTCCCCGGCGGCAGCACGAGGATGCCCGAATGGTCGGTGCCGAGGTGCAGTTCGGCCGTCGAACAGATCATCCCGTCGGAGGTGCGGCCATACGTCTTGCGCGCGGCGATGGTGAAGTCACCGGGCAGCGTGGTGCCGGGGAGCGCCGCGACCACCAGATCGCCAACAGCGAAGTTGGTTGCGCCGCAGACGATATCGCGTGGCGCATCCTCACCGACGTCGACCTTGACGGCGCGGATCGGCTTCTTGAACTCGGTGAGCTCTTCGATCTCGAGAACGCGGCCGACAGTCAGCGGGCCGCTGACGGGACCGACACCGATGATGCCTTCGACCTCGTGGCCGATGCGGATCAGCGCCTGCTCGAGTTCGTCGGCGGGGACGTCCCAGCCGGGTGCGCCGGCTTGGACAACGTCCCGCAGCCAGCTGTAGGGAAGTCGCATCAGGCGCCAACCCCGAACGGCAGCGAGAACCTCACGTCGCCCTCTACCATGTCGCGCATATCGGGGATGCCGTTGCGGAACTGCAGTGTGCGCTCCAGCCCCATGCCGAACGCGAAACCGGAGTACACGTCCGGGTCAATACCGCAGGCGCGCAACACATTCGGGTTGACCATCCCGCAGCCGCCCCACTCCACGTAGCCGGGTCCGCCCTTCTTGTTCTCGAACCAGACGTCGACCTCGGCCGACGGCTCGGTGAACGGGAAGAAGTGCGGCCGGAACCGGGTGCGCCCCTGCGGACCGAACTCGGAGCGGGCGAAGGCGTCCAGCGTGCCGCGCAGGTGGGCCATCGTCAGCCCCTTGTCGACGGCAAGGCCCTCGACCTGGTGGAAGACCGGGGTGTGGGTGGAGTCCAGTTCGTCGGTGCGGAAGGTGCGACCGATCGAGATGATGTAGACCGGCAGCTCGCGTTCGAGAAGTGCGCGGATCTGCACCGGTGAGGTGTGCGTGCGCAGCACCTGCCGCGAACCGTCCGGCGCGACGTAGAAGGTGTCCTGCTCGCTTCGGGCGGGATGGTCGGGCGGGAAGTTGAGCGCGTCGAAGTTGAACTGCTCGGTCTCGATCTCGGGCCCCTCCGCGAGTTCCCAGCCCATCGCGATGAACGTGTCCGCGATGTGATCGGCGAGGATCGTGATCGGGTGGCGGGCGCCGATCGGCTGACGGGTCGACGGCAGCGTCACGTCGATGCTCTCGGCGACCAACACCGCGGCGTCACGCTCGGCCCGCAGCACGCCGAGACGATCGTCGTAACTGCGCTGCGCCTCGGCGCGAACGACGTTCACCCGTTTGCCTGCGTCTGCGCGGTCGGCCTTCGGCAGCGATCCCAGCGCCTGGCGGGCCAGCGCGAGCGGCGAACGATCACCGAGATGCTCAGTCTTGGCGCGTACGAGCGCGTCGAGGTCACCCGCCTGATCGAAGGCGTGACTGGCTGCACTGACCAGCTTGGCCAGTGCTTCGTCCGACAGGTCTATGGGCTGATCAGCCACCCGGCGATCATAGGTGATTGCCGAATGAGAGCGGCGTCACGCAATGCCCGGTGTCATCACGCACTCCGTGTCGACCTGTAGCGGCGCATCGCGACGGGCCCGGCGCCGCCCGACAGCGACCTCGGCCAGCGCGGCCCCCGCCATCCCGAGCCAGGTAGCCACGATCAGGGCCAGACCGCTGTTGGCCAACATCAGGAAACCGAACCCGGCGCCGACCACGAGCAACAGCCCCCGCAGCGGGGTCCACCGCGCGGCCTGCCCGAAGCGGGTGGCGACCAACATGCCGAGCATCAACGCCACCGCATGGCCGGCATCGGTGAATTCTCTGCCGATGCCGATCACCGCGACGGCGACCGCGATCCACCACCCGGTCCACGCGGGTCGCC
Organism: uncultured Mycobacteriaceae bacterium; assembly: GCA_902826815.1. Lineage (GTDB taxonomy): Bacteria > Actinomycetota > Actinomycetes > Mycobacteriales > Mycobacteriaceae > Mycobacterium. Next base: position 87,365 of record CADEGF010000013.1, on the reverse strand, counting down.
ACCGGCGAGGGATGGCGGCCGTCAACGTCCCGAGCACAGCGGATGCGCCGTAACTCATGCCGACGTCGGTCGCGCGCGTCACCTCCGTCGACAACCAGCCGAGTTTGACAGCCGCGGTGAGCCCGACCGCCACAAGCAGCGTTGCGCCGATGTGCCCGATACCAAAAGCCGCCATCAGCCGGCCGCTGCGCCACAGCAGTTCGGCGACCGCAAGCAGGCACACCAGGCCGGGCAGCCAGACATAGACCGGTCCCGCGTCGATGACGAAGGCGCTGACGAACAAGGTGCCGAGATGGCCGTGGCTGAGGTTGTGCAGGTTCGTGCTGGCATGGCTGATGATCCGGCCTTGCGCCCGGGGTTCCAGCGTCGTCAGCGCGGTCGTCACACCGGTCAGGATCGCCGCATAGGCGACGGTCACACGGATCCGGGCCAGCGCCCGCAGCAAGCCGAACAACATCTCACCAACCACTATGCGTCGGCGAGACTTCGTTCTCATCGTCGTCGCCTGGCAACTCCCTGCGAGTTTTCACCCGGTACATGGCCAGGTCGGCGGGTACCCCGTCCTGTTTCGGAGAGAAAACCTGCTTACGTATGCGCTTTGCGGACAGACCGAGCGCCTCGAAGTCCTCGTCGGGAATTCGGTCCATAGTCGTCTGCGACACGATCAACCCGCCTCGCGCGGCACGCTCCATCACGCGGGCGGCGATGTTGACATCGACACCGAGCCAGTCCGAGCCGATCCGCTGCGGCCTGCCGGTGTGCACGCCTGCCCGCATCCTGGGCGTGTAACCCTGGACCTCAACAATTTTCACCGCGTCCAGACTGGCCCGAACCGCACGGACGGCGGTGGCAGGGTCGGCGAAGACCGCCATGGTGCCGTCGCCCATTCGCTTGACGATGTGACCGCCCGCTTCCAGCAGCGGCGGCTCCACCACCTGCGCGACCCTGCGCAGCAGCTTCAGCGTGGCGTCGTCTCCGACCTTCAACGCCCAGCCCGAGAATCCGACCAGATCCGTAAAGACCAGCGTCACCTCACGATTGGCCGGCTTGCCCGAAACCCGTTCGGTGAGCGCCTGCCACACCTGCAGGCCCGCAAGGCTGACCTCCCGGGACGCGGCGTCGCGTTCGAGCAGGCGATCCGCCGCTCGGGCGGCCGCGCTCGGCCCGCCAACGCCTGCGGCCGACAACGGATCTCCGAAGTCGGGGTCGCCGGGCAGCGCGCGTCGGGCGCGCCGGATGAACGCGACGACCCCGGGACTGTGGTTGGTGTTCCGCAGCCATCCCCGCGGTGATGACGTGCCGGATCGTTCGTCGAACGATTCGACATCCATGGCGCAAGGTTAAGTGCCCGCTCTTTCGGCGGGCAAACACGCATGCGACGCGCCCCGAAATAATGGACAACGCACGTTGTCAAGCTTATCTTTGAATTCGTGAAGGTGAGCTCAACGACGAGGCGAACCAAACCGGCCGATCCACTCGGTCCGGACTCGCTGACCTGGAAGTACTTCGGCGACCTTCGCACCGGAATGATGGGCGTCTGGATCGGCGCGCTGCAGAACATGTACCCGGAACTGGGCGCGGGCGTGGAGGAGCACTCCATCCTGCTGCGCGAGCCGTTGCAGCGGGTGGCGCGTTCGGTGTACCCGATCATGGGCGTCGTCTACGACGGCGATCGGGCGGCCAGCACGGGCAGCCAGATCAAGGGCTTCCATTCGACGATCAAGGGCGTCGACTCCGCCGGGCGCCGCTACCACGCGCTGAACCCCGAAACCTTCTACTGGGCGCACGCCACGTTCTTCATGCTGGTGATCAAGACCGCCGAGTACTTCTGCGGTGGGCTGACCGAGGCCGACAAGCGGCAGCTCTACGACGAACACGTGCAGTGGTACGCGCAGTACGGCATGAGCATGCGGCCCGTCCCCGAATCGTGGGAGGAGTTCTGCGAGTACTGGGACCGGGTGTGCAGCGAGGAACTGGAGATCAACCGAGCCACGCTCGACATCTTCTCGATCAAGATTCCCAAGCCGTGGTTCGTGCTGATGCCGACCCCGGTCTGGGACCAGATCTTCAAACCCATGATTGCCGGCCAGCGCTGGATCGCTGCGGGCCTGTTCGATCCTTCTGTGCGGGAGAAGGCAGGGATGCGCTGGACCGCGGGCGACGAGGTGCTTCTGCGGCTGTTCGGCAAGCTCGTCGAATTAGCGTTCGTCGCCGTGCCCGATGAGATCCGGCTCCATCCGCGCGCCCTTGCCGCCTATCGCCGCTCCTCCGGTCGGATCGCCGACGATGCGCCGTTGGTCGAGGCACCCGCGTTCATGGCGCCGCCGCGCGACCGCAGGAACATGCCCATGCACTACGTTCCGCGACGCAAGAGCCTGCTGGATCGGGCCGGATCGCTGGTGCACACGACGTTCTCGCTCGCCGGTCTACGCCCGGCGCGTGGCCGCAGCACGGCCGCATAGGCTCAAGTCATGCTGGATTGGTCTGACGTCGATATCGCCGTGCGCGACGCGGTGCGGGAGTTCATCGACAAAGAGGTACGCCCTCACGTCGATGCGCTCGAAAGCGGCGAGATGGAGCCCTACCCCATCATCCGCAAGCTTTTCGCCACCTTCGGCATCGATGCGCTGGCGAAGGATTCGTTGGAGAAGCGGCTTGCCCGGATGCGCGACGGCGCCGAAAAGTCCGGCGGCGGCGGATCGGGCGGCATGTTCGGCGGCGACGGCGCGTCGGCGGGTATGGGCTTCGTCGTGGTCAGCGAACTGTGCCGGGTCAGCATGGGTGTGGTGACCGGGATGGGCGTCAGCCTCGGCCTGACGGTGCCGACGATCGCGGGCCGCGGCACGCTCGCTCAGCAGGAGCGGTGGCTACCTGGTTTGGTCACCTACGAGAAGGTGGGCGCCTGGGCGATCACCGAGCCCGACTCCGGCTCGGACGCATTCGGCGGGATGAAGTCCTATGTGGTGCGCGACGGCTCAGGAAATGGGGACTACATCCTCAACGGGCAGAAGACGTTCATCACCAATGGACCCGACGCGGATGTGGTTGTGGTGTACGCCAAGCTCGACGAGGGCGACGGGGCCGACAAGCGCGACCGCAAGGTGCTGACCTTCGTGCTCGACCGCGGCATGGAGGGTTTCGTCCAGTCAAAGCCGTTCCGCAAGATGGGTATTCACAGCTCGCGAACCGGCGAGCTGTTCTTCAACAACGTTCGGCTTGGCCGGGACCGGCTGCTGGGTGAGACCGAGGACAACTCCGCGGGCGACGGCCGGGCAAGCGCGCGGTCGAACTTCTCCGCCGAGCGGATCGGCGTCGCCGCAATGGCGCTCGGCGTCATCGAGGAGTGCCTGCGGCTGTGCGTGGACTACGCCAAAGGCCGCAAACTGTGGGGTCAGGAGATCGGCCAGTTCCAGCTCATTCAGCTCAAGCTCGCGAACATGGAAGTCGCCCGAATGAATGTGCGCAACATGCTGTTCCGGGTGATCGAGGCGGCCCAGACCGGAGGGGAGATATCGCTGCCGGAGGCCTCGGCGATCAAGTGGTACTGCTCGCAGGCGGCGACGGACGTCGCGATGGACGCCGTGCAGCTCTTCGGCGGCAACGGGTACATGACCGAATACCGCGTCGAGCAGCTGGCCCGCGACGCCAAATCGCTGATGATCTACGCGGGAAGCAACGAAGTGCAGATCACCCACGTCGCCCGGGGCCTACTCAGCGATTGACTAGGCGGTGAGGCTCGCATCCCCTCCGCCGGCCAGCGCGGCGACTTCGTCGTGCAGCGCCCGTACCCGTCGACGGATCCGGTGGTGGGTCGCCCGCGACATCGCGCCGGGACGGTAGTGGCCGCGGCAGAGTCGAATCGCCCGACCGTGCGTCATCTCCCAACGCAGAGCGTCCGAAACGGACTTCGAGTGCCGCCCAACGGGATCGAAGCCGTGGTACGCGAGCGCGTCGACCAGTTCCTCCACCGTCGCAGGGCCGTGGTCGAACAGGTAGGCGGTGAGCAGATAGCGAAGGTCCGTCCCGCTCACCGTCAGCAGTTGGCTCATCGTCAGACCATGGCACGGCGGTCTGACACCGCGCGGATTGTCGCTCGGTTGTCGCTGAGCGGTGACGACGGTGCCGACTTGTACGCCATCCCGGCGCGTCGCGAACGAATCCGCACAATCGGCAGCCTAACCGGCGCGGTGCGCCTTCGCGCTCTGGTACAGGCAGATCGCCGCGGCCGCCGCCACGTTGAGGCTCTCGGCTCCGCCCGCCATCGGAATCCGGACGCGGTCGGCCGCCATCACGGCCAATTCTGCGGGCAGGCCGTGGGATTCGGGTCCGAACAGCCATGCCGTCGGCCCGCTCAAATCGGCGCCGTCCAGGCTGATGTCGCCGTCGACGGTGGTGGCCAGCACCCGCAGACCCGCATCCGAGAGCGCCGAAACCGCTCCCCCTGCGTCGGTTTCGGACACCACAGGGATGGCGAAGATGCTGCCCGCTGATGCCCGAAGGCATTTCCCGTTGTACGGATCGACGCTGTGGCCGGCAAGCACGACCGCGTCGGCGCCCATCGCGTCGGCGATCCGGATCAGTGTGCCCGCATTGCCGGGCTCAGAGATCTCGGCCGCAACCGCGATCAGCCTCGGTGCGCCGGTCAGCACGTCGGCCAGGCTCGTCGACGGCAGCTCGCACACGGCGACCAAGCCGACCGGTGTGACGGTGTCCGACAACGCTTTTGCGGCCCGTTCGGTGACGATATGCACCGGTGCGGCGCCAAGCATCGACCCGAACCGGGCCAATGCGTCTTCTGTGACGAAGACTTCGACGACGAGCTCACGCCGCAACGCGGCCTCGACGAGGTTTGGTCCCTCGGCGAGGAAGCGTGCGGTACGCCGCCGTCCGGCGTGGCGATGCAGCTTGATCGCTGCCGCCACCCGGTCGGAGCGCTCGGTGAGCGTCAGGCAGCCTCGCCGGAGGGTGCGTTCACGTCCTCGGGCAGCGCACCCTTGGCGACGTCCACCAGAGCGGTGAACGCGGCCGGGTCGCTGACCGCGATCTCGGCGAGGATCTTGCGGTCCACCTCGACACCAGCGGCCTTCAGGCCCTGGATCAGTCGGTTGTAGGTGATGTCGTTGGCGCGGGCCGCGGCGTTGATACGGGAGATCCACAGCTTGCGGAACTCGCCCTTGCGGGCACGCCGGTCACGGTACGCATAGTTCAGAGAATGCAGCTGCTGCTCTTTGGCTTTGCGATACAGCCGAGACCGCTGTCCGCGGTAGCCCTTCGAGGCCTTGAGTACTGTCCGCCGCTTCTTCTGGGCGTTGACTGCGCGCTTCACGCGTGCCATGAGGTGTTCCTATTCTCGATCGGTCTAAAGGTCAGTCGTGCGCGCAAACTAGCCGTTGAGCAGCTTTTTGACGCGCTTCTTGTCGTTGGCCGACACCTCGGTGCGCCCCTCGAGGCGACGGGTGCGCTTGCTCGACTTGTACTCGAGCAGGTGCCTACGGTTGGCCTTCTCGCGGACGATCTTTCCGGTCCCGGTGCGCCGGAACCGCTTGGAAGCGCCGCTGTGGGTCTTCGCCTTGGGCATGTGTCCTCAGTTCTGTGTTGATTCGGTCGGTGCCGCTGTCGTTTCGGCGGCCTCTGCTGGCTCCGCGGCCGCTGCCGGCTCTGCGCTGGCGCGCTGGGCGGTAGGAGCGTCGGCGTCGTGGGCCGCCTTGGCGCGAGTCTTCGCGCCGCGGTGCGGTGCCAGCACCATCGTCATGTTGCGGCCGTCCTGTTTGGCTGACGTCTCGACGAAGCCGTAGTCGGCGACGTCGGCGCCGAGGCGCTGCAACAGTCGGTAGCCCAACTCGGGTCGCGACTGTTCGCGTCCGCGGAACATGATCGTCACCTTGACCTTCGACCCCGCTTGCAGGAAGCGGACCACGTGGCCCTTCTTGGTCTCGTAGTCGTGAGGATCGATCTTGGGGCGCAGCTTCTGTTCCTTGACGACGGTCTGCTGCTGGTTCTTGCGAGACTCGCGTGCCTTCTGAGCCGTCTCGTACTTGTACTTGCCGTAGTCCATGATCTTGCAAACCGGCGGTTTGGCGTCCGGGGCTACTTCGACAAGGTCGAGGTCGGCGTCAACGGCGACGCGCAGAGCGTCTTCGATGCGCACGATCCCTACCTGCTCGCCACCTGGTCCAATCAGGCGGACTTCAGGTACTCGAATGCGCTCGTTGACACGGGTCTCAGTGCTGATGGGGCCTCCTATGTTGTCCTCTTTTTCGAGGAAACCCAGCTCCATCAGCGCTCTGTCGTCAAAACAGAGAGGCCCTGCATAAAGCAGGGCCCAAAGCCGACCAGGACAGGCACCGTGTGCCTGTGACCGGACCACTGGACCGTTATGGTCGGTGGTGGGAGTTGGGACTCCACTTGCTGTCCCTGGCGTATACCGGGACGGTCGCGCATGCCATCCTAGCAGCAATGACCGAGGTTCCTAACATCCGCGAGCTCGCCGAAATTCCAGCGGTGGAAGTCATCACCAGGGCGGCGGTGATGCTGATGAGCGCCGCGGCGGAGAAGCTCGGGCTCTCGGCGGAGGACCCCGACGACAGCCCGCACCGCGATCTCGACGAGGCGCGAAGGCTGATCACCGCACTCGCCGGCCTGGTGTCGGCATCGGCCGAATACCTCGGCCCCCATGCCGGTCCCATCCGTGACGGATTGAAGTCCCTGCAGCTGGCATTCCGCGAGTCCAGTGCCGTACCAGATGAACCCGGCCAGGGTCCCGGCGAGAAACACACCGGCCCTGTCTGGTAGCGGTCACAACCATTTCTGGGGATGAGCGAATATCCTCCCGGCTTATGACCCTCACTAGCCCACCGCTGGTACGACCCAGATCCCGCTACTCCTGGGTACCCGCGGCCGCAGGCTGGACCGTCGGCGTCATCGCGACCCTGTCGCTGCTCGCCAGCGTCTCGCCGGGCATCCGATGGCTCATCAAGGAGCCGCGTGAATTCGTCAACGACTTCATCTTCAACTTCCCCGACACCAGCTTCGCGTGGGCGTTCGTACTGGCCCTGTTGGCCGCGGCGCTGGCCGCCCGCAAACGCCTCGCCTGGTTGATTCTCGTCCTCTACATGCTCGCGTCGGTTGTCTGGAACGTCTACGACATCGCTGCCCGTGGCGAGACCTGGATGAAGGAAACCGGCGAGATGATCGGTCTGGCGTTCCACGTCGCCGCGGTCGTCTTCCTGGTGCTGGCCCGAAAAGAGTTCTGGGCGAAGGTCCGCCGCGGCGCACTGTTCAAGGCGGCGCTGGCGCTGGCCGCCGGGATGGCGGTCGGGATCCTGGTGGGCTGGGGCCTGCTCGAACTCTTCCCCGGCACGCTGGAACGCGACTACAGGTTGGCCTACGCCGCCAACCGCGTCGTGGCCTTCGCGGGAGTCGACTCCAACGCGTTCGACGGCCAGCACCCGCACGTCTTCGTCAACGCGCTGCTCGGCCTGTTCGGCGCGCTGGCGTTGATGGTAGCCGCGATCGTGCTGTTCCGGTCTCAGCGCTCAGAGAACGCGCTCACCGGCGAGGACGAGTCGGCAATCCGCGGCCTGCTGGAGTTGTACGGGAAGAACGACTCCCTCGGGTACTTCGCCACCCGACGTGACAAGGCCGCGGTGTTCGCGCCGAACGGACGCGCCGCGATCACCTACCGCGTCGAGGTGGGCGTCTGCCTGGCCAGCGGAGACCCGATCGGCGATCCGAAGTCGTGGCCGCAGGCGATCGAGATGTGGCTGCGGCTGTGTCAGGAGTACGGCTGGGCACCTGGTGTGATGGGTGCCAGTTCTGCTGCGGCACAGGCTTTTCGGGAAGCGGGACTCAGTGCGCTTCAACTCGGCGATGAGGCGATCCTGCATCCCGACGGGTTCAGGCTCTCCGGTCCCGATATGCGTGCAGTACGTCAGGCCGTGACCCGCGCACGCCGCGCGGGGCTGACCGCGCGGATGCGACGCCACCGCGATATCTCCCCCGACGAGATGGCCACCGTCATCAAGCGCGCCGACTCGTGGCGCGACACCGAAAGCGAGCGCGGCTTCTCGATGGCACTCGGTCGACTCGGCGATCCCGCCGACGGTGACTGCCTGCTGATCGAAGCGTTGCAGAGCGTCGGCGGAAAAGAGCAAGTCGTCGCGATGCTGTCACTGGTGCCGTGGGGCACCAACGGGGTGTCCCTCGACCTGATGCGACGGTCACCGCAATCCCCCAACGGCACAATTGAATTCATGGTCACCGAGCTGTTGCAGCAGTCGGAGGGTCTGGGCGTCAGCCGGGTTTCGCTGAACTTCGCGATGTTTCGGTCGGCGTTCGAGCAGGGCGCGCAGCTCGGCGCAGGGCCAGTCGCGCGGTTGTGGCGCGGGCTGTTGATGTTCTTCTCCCGCTGGTGGCAGCTCGAGACGCTGTACCGGTCGAATATGAAGTACAAGCCCGATTGGGTACCGCGCTACGCGTGCTACGAGGACGCCCGCCTGGTCCCCCGGGTGGGCGTCGCATCCGTGATCGCCGAAGGCTTTCTCGTGCTTCCGTTCTCGCGGCGAGACGAGCAGCACACGGGGCAACACATCGCCGCGCCGAAGAATCTGGTCGCCTCGGGCGTGCTACACCACGACGGAAGCGCACCCGACAAAGACGACCTCGAAGCCGACCTGCCGGAGAACGGCGACGGACCGCGGTTGCCCGAACAGGTACGCGTCCGGATGGCCAAGCTCAAGGATCTGCAGGCCAGCGGCGTGGACGCCTACCCCGTCGGGCAGGCGCCGAGCCACACCGTCGTGCAGGCGGTCGAAACCGCCGACGGAACCGGTGTGACGGTGGCGGGCCGGGTACTGAGAATCCGCGACTACGGCGGGGTGCTGTTTGCGCAGCTGCGTGACTGGTCCGGCGAAGTCCAACTGCTGCTTGACAATTCCGAGTTGGACAGCGGCAGCACCGCGGACTTCACCGGATCCATCGACCTCGGCGACCTCATCGAGGTGACCGGTGCGATGGGTGACAGCCGGTCCGGTATCCGGTCACTGATCGTGGGCAGCTGGCGACTGATCGGCAAGTGCCTGCGCCCGCTTCCCGACAAGTGGAAGGGGCTGACCGACCAGGAAGCGCGGGTACGCGCCCGTTACGTCGACCTCGCGATCAATACCGAGGCGCGCGACCTCATCCGCGCCCGCAGCGGAGTCCTGCACGCCATCCGCGAAACACTGGTCGGCAAGGGCTTTTTGGAGGTCGAGACCCCGATCCTGCAACAGATCCACGGTGGCGCCAACGCCCGCCCATTCCTCACCCACATCAATGCCTACGATCTGGACCTCTATCTGCGCATCGCCCCCGAGCTCTACCTCAAGCGACTGTGCGTCGGCGGTGTCGAGAGAGTCTTCGAACTGGGCCGCGCCTTTCGCAACGAGGGAGTCGACTTCAGCCACAATCCAGAGTTCACCCTTCTGGAGGCGTATCAGGCGCACGCCGACTACAACGTGTGGATCGACGGCTGCCGAGAACTCATCCAGAACGCCGCCCTTGCTGCCAACGGCGAACACGTGTTCCTGCGGCCACGCGACGACGGCACGATGGAGAAAGTCGACATCTCCGGTGAGTGGACGGTCAAAACGGTGCACGGCGCGGTATCCGAGGCTCTCGGCGAGGAGATCGGACCCGAGACCGACCTGAGAACGCTGCGCAGGCTCTGCGACGCCGCCGACATCCCCTACCTGACCCATTGGGATGCCGGGGCGGTCGTGCTGGAGCTCTACGAGCGTCTGGTCGAGGACCGCACCGAGGAGCCGACGTTCTACAAGAACTTCCCGACGTCGGTGTCGCCGCTGACCCGACCGCACCGCAGCATCCCAGGCGTTGCCGAACGCTGGGATCTCGTGGCTTGGGGAGTCGAGCTCGGCACCGCATACAGCGAACTCACCGACCCCGTCGAACAGCGCAGGCGGCTGCAGGAGCAGTCGCTGCTTGCCTCGGGCGGCGATCCTGAGGCGATGGAGCTCGACGAGGACTTCCTGCAGGCCATGGAGTATGCGATGCCTCCGACCGGCGGGCTGGGCATGGGCGTGGACCGGGTGGTGATGCTTATCACGGGCCGCAGCATCCGCGAGACGCTGCCGTTCCCGCTGGCCAAACCTCGTTAGCAGCTAACGCACAGCGCACCACAAGGTGAGCGCGTCACCATATTGCCGTGACGTTACCCGACTCGTTGCGCCACCACCTTTCCCTGATGCACGGATGGCTTCCGATCACCGTGCAGGTGATCGCTGCCTTGGTCCTGATCGCAGCCGTCAGCCGACGCAGCGGACACTGGCAGATCAGATGGCTGCCGTGGGCGGTGATCGTCGGCGGGGCCATGGCCGCGTCGACCTACTGGTATGTCGCGTCGCAGGGACTGTCGGACAATCCCGCGCCCAATGAACTCTGGATCTGGATCGGACTCACCGGTTTCGCGCTCGCCGTCGCGCTGGCGGGTTGGCGACGCGCACGGTGGTGGCGGCGGGGCGTCTCGCTGGCGGCGCTGCCGCTGAGCCTGCTGTGCGCCGCGCTCGCACTGAATCTGTGGGTCGGCTACTTCCCCACCGTGCAGGTCGCGTGGAATCAGCTGACTGCAGGGCCGCTGCCAGATCAGACCGACGAGGTCACCGTGATGGCCATGCAACACGAACGCAAGATCCCGCCGAAGGGCACGGTCGTTCCCGTCGACATCAGCGACGCGGCTTCGGGTTTCCGGCACCGAGGCGAGCTGGTCTATCTGCCGCCCGCCTGGTACGCCAGCAACCCGGCGCCGAAACTGCCGACACTGATGATGATCGGCGGCGAGTTCAACACACCAGCCGACTGGGTGCGCACCGGCGGTGCGGTGAAGATGCTCGACGACTTCGCCGCGGCTCATCACGGCGAGGCCCCTGTCGTCGTATTTGTCGACCCCGGCGGCGCGTTCAACAACGACACCGAGTGTGTCAACGGCAGCCGTGGCAACAGTGCCGATCATCTCACCAAGGACGTTGTGCCCTATATGGTCTCGAAGTTCGGTGTCAGCCCCGATCGGGCCAAGTGGGGGGTCGCAGGCTGGTCGATGGGCGGCACGTGCGCCGTCGACCTCGCGGTCATGCACCCGGACATGTTCAGTGCGTTCGAGGACATCGCGGGCGATATCGGCCCGAACTCAGGCAATAAGGACCAGACGGTCGCGCGGCTGTTCGGCGGAAACGAAAACGCGTGGGCGGCGTTCGACCCGACGACCGTCATCACCAAACACGGCCCATACTCGGGGGTCTCCGGGTGGTTCGATGTCAACGGATCGACCGCGACGATCCAGCGCGCCAAGAACGACCAGGCTGCAGCCGCGAACTCGTTGTGCGCGTTGGGTGCCGCCAACGGCATCAACTGCGCGGTCGTGAGCCAGCCGGGCAAGCACGACTGGCCGTTCGCGTCACACGCCTTCGCCGCGGCCCTGCCATGGCTGGCAGGCCAGATCGGCACGCCCGATGTGCCGCCGACCCCGCTGCCGACCGCAGCGCCGAGCCCCGCCATCGAACAAACCGCCGCCAGGTAGGGGTGGGCGTAGCGTTGCGTTATGCCCGACGAACCCGACCCCGAACCGGCCCCGGCTGACGAATCGTCGACGCCCGAGCCGCAGGAGATCGAAGGCGAAGTCGTGGAGCCAGGTGCACCGCCACCGCTACCGCCACCTGCCGAACCCGTCGACACCGGGTACACACCCGGCGGTGTGCCCACCTTCGAGTCGGTGCGGGAGAAGATCGAGACGCGGTACGGCACCGCCATCGGCGCAACCGAACTCGCGGCGGAGACGCCGGAGGGACGCTCGGTGGAAGAGCAGTACGAGGAGCGTCAACGCGCGGCGGCGGAACGGCTGGAACAGATCCGCAAGTCGATGCACCCCGACCGAGACGAATCCTAGCCGAGTCTTAGTAATCCGATTCGGCGGCGAGGATCTCGGCAAGGAATGCGTCGGAAGCAGGCGTCGCCAGCCGCGCCCGCGCGAAATCTCGGACCCGATCGCGCGTATGCGCCGATTCGTCGACATCGGCGCCGACCGTCACTGTGGTCGCCTGCCAATCATGGTTCCAGGCAGCTGATTCCGTCACCGGACGCTGTTGCGCGTCGACCAGCGGGAGGCTCACCCGGCCATCTCCGTCGAGGACACCCTCACCGCCGAGATCGCCCGATCGCAGCCGCACCACGACGCCCACAGGCGAGCCGGATCCCAACAATTGCACGGCCACAACGGCTTTCGCATCTGACTCTGCGGGCTCTACGTGCCAGTCGACGGTGTTCTCCGCCGCGTCGAACAGTGCGGGCGGGACGGCCGCCCAGTTGAGCGAGGCGGTCCCCCTCGCGATCACACCCGCACCGGTTTGACCCCGCACCGCACCCGCCGCAAGCGCATAGTCGTCGCGCCGAGGGGCAGTCGCGACGGGCTCGACGAGGACCGTCCCGACGTCGTCGGTCAGCTCGCTCGCAGACCGGATCAACTCCACGATGCGCGGGTCTCCGGCCCTGACAAGCTCGTTGAGCGCCGCGACATGGCCGGCGAGGAGCTCCGCCACGTCCGAGTCGAAGGTGTCGTCGACGAAGAAACCCTCTGCGGCGGATGTCAGAAGCGCAATCTCGGCGTCGAGCACGGCGCTGTCGAGGGCGGCGATGCCGTCGCGGTGGCTGGCAGGCCACCAGCGCCGCATCCAGTGACCAAGTGCCAACCGCCGTAACTGGTCGAAGGAGCCGGGCAACACGGCGACGCCGTCCACGTCGATCGTCTGCGCATCGTCGGGTAGGTGTCCGTCGACCGCCGCAGCCACCGCGCTGTGACCGGATTCGCCGAGTACGCGCCACAGCCAGTCGGCGCGAGCCAGGTCGGTGAAGGTGATCGCCGCCGCGGCGGGTTCCTCGTCGATCGCCCACGACAGCACCGCGCCGCTGACTTCCAGCACGGCGGTCAGCGGAGTCGGCGCGACCAGTGGGCCCGTACTCCAGAGACCCGATTCGGCGATGAGTTTCATCCGGCCACCTGCAACATCGCCTTGATGCGCTGGCGGTGATCGAGGCTCACCGACCGCGCGACACCCTCGAGCAGTGATCGGACGTCATCCACGTCGGTGCCCCGCTCCTGCCAGACGTCACGGCCGTGAAGCCGGGCCCACAACCGGCTGAGATACGGCCGCGCGAACGAGGACAGGTCGTCGATCACCTGCTGCTGACGCGGATGAATCGGCCCGCCCTCCACCAGATACCGGCGTGCGTGCATCACATAGGCCTCTTTGCGCAGCCGCGCCTGGATAACTCCGGACAGTTGATAACGCGGTACCACGTCGGTCAGCGGCGCGAGATCGACCGCGACCTCGATCCCCGCGATCAGCGTGGCCTGATTGTCCTCGGCGAGTAGCCCCCACGGCGCGCACGACCTGTCGACCTCCTCTGCGCACAGCAGCGGGACATCGGGCAGCTCGTCTCGATCGAGAGCGCGCCGAAGTGTGGCACGCACGCGATCGACAACCGATCGATTCAGCGGCCGATCGTTGGCGGATCCGCCGACGATCACCGGTATTTGTTGCGGCTCAACTGAACTCAATCCGAGGTGAACAATCGACCACGGGAGATCGGTCACTTCATCGTGAGCCTTCGCGCCGAGGTTGTACGGCGTGGCATCGGCGATCAGGGCCGACCACACGCGCTGGCGCGCCACCGCAGCCCGGTGGCCCTCGGCGGGGCCGAGAACGGTGCAGAGGCCCGAGAGGAACGGGCCTGCGATCTCGCCGCCTGCCCGTACGTCGCGCCAGCTGTGTCTGAGCTGCTCGGACAGTTTCGCGATGACCTGCTGGTCGGCGACGAACTGATTGAGCACCTCGATGCCGGTGCGGTCGCGGTCGGCATGAATGCCCTGCAACACCGTCGCCGCCTCGCCGTCGCCGCCCGCGGGTCCCCCTTTTGTCACGGCGAGTTCGAAACAGACTGGGAAGTACAGCTCCTGTGCGTTACCCGCCGTGATGCGGAGCCTGCGGCGTTCCCGCTTGAGCACGTCGAACCATGCCGCCGTGTCGCGCAACGCGGATCCGTTGCCGACGATCAGATCGTGCATCGCCGATGCGACGCCTGCGTCGACGAACGGCGCCGAGTACTGGGTGTTCGCGCGCAGCCGGAGCACGAGGGGGTCGATGATCCGCTTGACCGTCCTGCGTAACGGGCCACCGTCCTCGCCGCTGAGCACCTCGACTCCCGGCCCGATCGCGCGCCACGCGTAGTCGATCACGGCCTGGCGCGGCCGGGTCACGGCGATCGCCGCGTCTGCCGTCGCCCCCGAGGTCATCCCTAGAGGATAGGAGTGGCGGTGAATATCACCTAGCCGGAAAGTTGGGTTCGGTAGCCGTGCCGCCGTCAGAACCTAGGTACATGCCTGACCTGTTGTTGCTAACTTTCCTTGCCGTTGTCGGGGTCGGCATCTCGGCGACTCGCCTGCTATCCGGTCCCCGCGCATCGGCGCAGCCGGACATCGGACTCGATGACGCCATCACCTCCACGCTGCGTCCCGGCGCCGTGCTGTTGGTGGCGTTCGACCCCGCAGCACGCGAACAACTTTCGCTGGCCGACGACATGCTGGCGGTCCGCGCCGCCTTCGACCAGATGCTCGTCGACAAAGGTCTGCTCACCGGGCACCAACTCGACCTGATCCGGCACGGAACCCGGTCCCATGGCGTCATCACCGGTATGCGCCCGACCGGCGAAACCCGCGAGGACTACCGCGAAGTCGAACTCGACGTCATGGTCAGCAGGCCGACTGGCGGCCAGTTCGCCGTACAGGAGACCGCGCTGATACCGGCTTCGTCGATGGCGAAGGTGGCGCCAGGCAGCGTCATCGATACCTACTTCCGGCCTGGCGACGAGTCCGAGATCGCCATCTCGGTGCCCCCGGGCTGACGGTCACCGCGCTCCGTCGACGGCGAATGTCACGAGAGCGGCCCAGTACAGCGGGCTTGCGGTCAGATCACCGTCGCGCCAGCGCCGCATCTGCTCCCGCTGCCAGCGGTTGACCGCGCTGCCCGCGTCGGAGTCACCATGGCTGCTGTCGACCGCGACGACCGCATCGACCATCGGATCGGCTTCCGGATCAACGGAATTGGGGACGAACTGCCGGTAGCCGGCTGCGGTCGGCAGTGACCACAGCGTGGCTGTCACCAGCTGCGCCCCGCACAGAATCATCGCGGCCACCAGACCGGTAGCCTCGTCGAACTGGTAGTCCCCGCCCGACGCGCATGCCAGAAGCGCGACCCTTGGCGGGACCGGCAGCTTGGCCGACATCAGGTCCGCCGCCGTCAGCGGTCGCTCGTCGGCGAGGTGTAGTGCCGCGCGGTCGGCGTGCCCCACATCGCCGTCGGCGGCCGTCGCGTGCCCGACATAAAGCAACCTGCTCGGGGCGAGTGTGAGCTGGTCGGCCAGCCACGCACGGCCCGCATCTGCGCGCCGGAACAACTCGACCGGCGTTGTGACACCGGGAAGTACGGCCCGTCGCTGCATCAGGTCACCGAAATGGCGCGCCAACGGGGTATCCGGCGACGGTCTGCCCAGAACCGAGCCCAGCGGCGAGTCAGGCCGCTGGCCTGGCACCCGCGGATCGAGCACCAGCAGGGGCGGTCCGTCCTTCCTGGTCTGCCAGCCAACGCTTGAACGCGGTGCGTTCACGATGTTCGGCGGCGCCGCCATCAGCACGTCGACGAGCTCGATCAACCGGAAGCCGTCGTCGCCCGGCATCGCCAACGCCGACCACGGAACTCTGGCCAGCCGTGCGGTCGGCGACACGAACAACGCAGCACGCGGTGACGCGACACAGTCTGTCAACAATTGCCAGGCGGGCGCCGCGATGAGTTGAGAGCCAAGGCTGCTCGCAAGAGCCGATTCTCCGGCCTGCGATGCGAACGGGCCTGTCGCAATGGCGCGTTCGACGGCGTCGCGTTGGGTTTCGGTTCCTTGAGGGTCCGGCAACGCCTTCGCGAGTTCGGAGAGAACGGCGACCAGCGTCGGCTCCTCGACCACCCAGGTGACCGTGCGCGACGGTGCTCCGACGACGCGAAGGCTGGCGTAGGTGGCGACGCCGACGTCGGCGAACCGCAGCACCAGGGTTTGCCGCTGCGCTTCGCTCACGGCCACGTCGACCAAGGAACCTCGCCAGAGGTGATGTCGCGGCCGTAGCGCTGATGCGCCAACTCGCGATACCTGCTCATGATCGGCGGCATGTCGGGATCCATCCGTAACGGCGGCAATGGTCCGAGCCGCGTCAGTCCTCCGGCGAGTGCTGCCGACGGCGATCCCGCGGCCACCAGCGCGTACTCGTCCTCTGCCTCGACCGGTACCGCCGCCGTCGCGGAACCCATCCAGTCATCGGCGGCGCTGTCTCCCGGTTCTGTGCTGAAAGCTCCTCGCGCGCAGTGATACTCGACGAGCTCGCTCAACAGGTCGACGTTTCCTGCTTCGTAGGCGACGGCGAATGCGCCCGCGAGTATCCGTGCCGACACCAGCGTGGCCCACCGCATCCGGGCGTCGGCGTCGACGATCGCGTGCCGTACCGAGTCCACCGCGAGCGCCGCAGGCACCTTCAGTTCGGCTGCTTGCCGGAGTTTCTCAGCGGCGCTACCGGGATCGGCGATCGCCTCGGCGCGCAGGATGCTGCCCATGTGGTCGTCGAGCCTGGCGTACTGAAGCCAGCTGTGGCGCGGCCAGGAATCGAGGAGTTCCCGTGCCTGCGCGACCTTCTCGGCTGCGCTTTCGAAACGGTTCCGCAGGATGTCGACCCAGCTGCGCTGAAGCAGGATGCGGTGGATGTGAAGCGGCTTCTCGACCTCACGCCAGTGCCGCTCGGCATGGCCGAATCGCTCGTCGGCGTCGTCGAGCTTGTCCAATGACATGGCGATCAGGCCGAGGTACAGCCAGCTCCTGGACACGTCGTGCGCACGATAGCCCTCCGCGATCGCGGGATACGCCTCGTGAACCAGGGTCTGGGTCTGCCAGACATCACCCGATGCCCACGAGGCCGTTCCGCGCTCGAGTTGGGTTCGCGCTTTCGCCAACTCCCAGCCGCGCGCCTCGGCGCGGGCGCCCGCCCGCCGCAGCCATGGCTCCGCCTCCGCCAGCCTGCCGGTCTCGATGCAGAATCTGCCGTATCCGGTGGCGCCCTGCACGAGCAGATGGTCATCGGATTCGCGACCGTCGCCAGGTCGGTCGATCGTCTCGGTCACCTTCTCCCACAGCGGAACCGACTGCACGTGAAGGTCGTCATCGCACAACGCGCTTGCGCAGATGATCTGCGCGGACGTGATCAGGAACCGATGCTCGTCGGCCAGGTCAGGAAAGGCGGCGCCCGAGTCGTCGCTGCACAGCATGCACAAGGCCAGCTCCGCACCCTCGTGATCGCCGTGGGCGGCGGCCGCAAGGCCGGTCCGCAGAAATTGGGCACGGCGGGTGTACCGGCACAGCATGTGGTCCACCTCGGCGTCCGACATCGTCACCTGCGCAGCGGCTTCGGGATTCGTGCCCGCCCGGATCGACCGGTAGATGGCCAGGCACTCGTCGATGCGGCGAATGCACTCCTCGGTGCCGTTATAGGCGGTGCGGACGAGATACAGCTCGCCGAGTAGGGCGAAGATCTCGAGCAGGAGATCGTCGCGCTCGCCGTCCTCGATCTTCTCGCCGAGCGCGACAAGCTTGATCTTCGCCGTCTCCTCTTTGGCGGCGAAGATCAAGCTGCGAGCCCGCTGGAGCTCGTCGGTGGTGCCCATGCCCACAATCCTAGAAAGCGGCGGGCGCGCAATGCACGCCCGCCGCTCGCCTGGAACCGATTACTTGCAGCTCACCGTGACGGTGAACGGCTTGGTGATCATTCCTGCCATCGGGTTCTTCATGTCGGCGCCGGCGGCTTCACCTGTGATGGTGTAGGTATCGCCATCGACCTTGACCTCGGCCGAACCGGACTTCACACCGGCCATGTTGCTCACCGCCAGGGCGTTACCGTCGACCACCATGCCCAGCGACTCCACGGTCGGGGTGGCGGCGTCGGTCATCACGATGCCCAGCCCCTGCTGACCGCCGATCGCCCCGCTGGCGACGGTGATCTTGCCGCCCTGCTTGACGCAGGTCACAGAGTTCGTATCGAGACCGGCGAGCTCGCCGCCGTCGACCTTGACTTCTGTCTTCCCGCCCGCGCTGTCCTGCGTGTCACCGGCGGCCACAGTCGAGGCATCGCCAGACGACGCGCTCGACTCGTTCGACGCGCTCTTGTCGTCCGAACAACCCACCAGCAGCGCAGCACCTGCGAGCAGTCCCAGTGCACCCGCGACAACTCGATTCATCGTCTTCGTCCCTTCGTTCGTGCGTCGCCAAGTCGGCGGCGTCGTGATGAAGTCAAGACGGGCCGGATCGCTACCGATCCCAAACTTTGTCGGGCGCCTTGGGTACGGTTCGCAGGCGATGCGGTCTTTTTCTGCTACCGAACGGCGGGCGCGGCTGGCCCGACGGCACTTTCTGGCGCCGCCTGCCACCTCGATGGATGACGTCGTCAGCGGCCTCATCGGCCTGCATGCCACCGACCCCGCCACTCCCTACCTTTCGCTGTGGGCCCGGCTGCCGGGCTTCACCGTGACCGACCTCGACGCAACGCTCTACGAGCGGCGCAGCGTCGTGAAGCATCTCGCGATGCGCCGCACCCTGTGGGTGGTGGGCGCCGACTATCTGCCGCACGTCCAGGCCGCGGCCAGTGACCGGGTCGCCGACAACGAACGCCGAAAGCTGGTCTCCGACGTGCAGAAGGCCGGCATCGCCGCCGACGGTCAGCAGTGGCTCGACAGCGCGTTCCGCGCGGTGCTGCGCCACCTTGCCGAGCACGGACCGACCAGCGCCAGGCAATTGCGCGCGGCCGTGCCCGAGCTGGCGGGCACCTACGATCCGGCACCCGGAAAGCGTTGGGGCGGACACACTCCCCTGTCGCCGCGGGTGCTCACCGTGCTGTCCGTGCGCGGCGACATCGTCCGCGGCCCGAACGAGGGAACCTGGACGACATCGCGGCCGCAGTGGACCGCTGCAACGGACTGGCTCATCGAATCGGGCGATGTCCCCACGCTGGAATCGGCACGCGCACAACTGGTCTCGACCTGGCTGCGGACCTTCGGGCCCGCCACCGTCACCGATATCAAGTGGTGGTTCGGCAATACGTTGACCTGGGCGCGGCAGGCGCTACGCGATATCGAGGCTGTCGAGGTGGACCTGGATGGGACAACGGGTTTCGCCCTGCCGGATGATCTCGACGGCGAGCCCGAGCCCGAGCCGTGGGGCGCGCTCCTGCCGGGCCTCGACCCCACCATCATGGGCTGGTTCGACCGCGACTGGTACCTCGGCGAGCACCGTGCCCAGGTGTTCGACACGAACGGCAACGCGGGGCCGACGGCGTGGTGGAACGGGCGCGTGGTCGGCGGCTGGATTCAGGACGCCGACGGACGCGTCGAGCTGAGGCTGCTGGAAAAGGTCGGCCGCGACGCCCGCACGGTACTGACACGCCAGGCAAAGGCGCTGACCGAATGGCTCGACGGGGTGCGGATCAGCCCGCGATTCCCGTCCCCGGTGTCGCGCGTCTAGGGGGCACCGCGTGCCACCACGACGGGCATCGACGTCGCCGTCTTGGTGCCAAGGATCGTGTGCACCACTTCGACGAGGTCCTCGACCGGCATCAACTGGCCGGGCATGCAGCCACGTGAGATCCACTGCGGAAAGAACTCCCCTGCGAGTTCGCGGTCCCAGCCCGTGCTGAAACCGGTCGCGGACTCGCCGTCGCCGCCCGCGCATTCCCCGACGATGAGGTTCGTGAAGCCGATGCCGGGATGCTCTGCGCGCCACGCCTCGATCAGCCGTTCCAGGGCGGCCTTGCTGACGCCGTATGCGGCAAGCCCCGGCCACGGTGGACCGTAGGTGCCCGCGTCCGACGACAGGTAGACGACCTTGCCCGCCGACTCCGTCAGGAACGGCATGGCCGCCGCTGTTGCGACGGCTGCGCCGGTGACGTTGGTTGCGAACACCCGACCCCACGTATCGGCGTCGGTGTCGACGAGACGCATGACCGAGCCGATCGCCGGGGTGTAGACGAGATTGTCGATACCGCCGAGGCCGTCGGCTGCTGCGCTGATCGCCGAACGCACCGACGCCTCGTCGGTGACATCACATTCGACCGCGATCGCATCCCCGCCTGCCTCTTTGGCCGCATTCTCGATCCGCTCGCGTCGTCGCGCGAGCAGCGCCACGTGATCGCCACGCTCCGCCAGTCCGACCCCAATGCAGCGCCCGAGCCCGCTCGATGCGCCGATCACCACCGTTTTCGCCATGGTCTCCTCACCCGAGTCGTGCGGTAATGGCATTCTCAGATGGGGAGAATATAACTTACGCGCTGACCTTCCTGCGACGCCGCGTCGGCCTCGCCTTGGCAGGCACCGCGCCCAGCACCTCGGACAGGAACTTGCCGGTGTAGCTCTCGGTGACTGCAGCGACGTCCTCCGGCGAACCTTCAGCGACGACCGTCCCGCCTCCAGATCCGCCCTCGGGGCCGAGGTCGATGATCCAGTCGGACGTTTTGATCACATCCAGGTTGTGTTCGATGACGATGACCGAATTACCCTTGTCGACAAGGCCGTTGAGGACGGTGAGCAGTTTCCGGATGTCCTCGAAGTGCAGGCCGGTCGTCGGCTCGTCGAGGATGTAAACGGTGCGACCGGTGGACCGCTTCTGCAGTTCAGAAGCCAGCTTGACCCGCTGCGCCTCACCGCCGGAGAGTGTCGGCGCCGGCTGACCGAGGCGGACATATCCAAGCCCGACGTCGACCAGCGTCTGCAGATAGCGGTGAATCGACGAGATCGGCTTGAAGAACTCGGCCGCGTCCTCGATCGACATGTCGAGCACCTCGGAAACGGTCTTGCCCTTGTAGTGCACCTCGAGGGTTTCCCGGTTGTACCTGGCGCCGTTGCACACCTCACACGGCACGTACACGTCGGGCAGGAAGTTCATCTCGATCTTGATCGTGCCGTCGCCGGAACACGCCTCACAGCGACCGCCCTTGACGTTGAACGAGAACCGGCCCGGCTGGTAGCCGCGGACCTTCGCCTCGGTGGTGGCGGCGAACAGCGATCGGATCTTGTCGAACACACCGGTGTAGGTGGCCGGATTCGACCGCGGTGTGCGACCGATCGGCGACTGATCCACCCGCACCAACTTGTCGACGTGGTCGAGGCCGTTGACCCGGGTGTGCCTGCCGGGAACCTGACGGGCGCCGTTGAGTTTGTTGGCCAATACGGACGCCAGGATGTCGTTGACCAAGGTCGACTTGCCCGAGCCGGACACGCCGGTGACGGAGGTCAGTACGCCGAGCGGGAACGCCACATCGATCTCGTGCAGGTTGTGTTCCCGCGCGCCGACCACCGTCAGCTGCCGCTTGCGGTCGACCGGCCGCCGGATGGCGGGCACCTCGATGCTCTCCCGGCCGGAAAGGTATGCACCGGTGAGTGATTCGCGATTACTCAGCAGTTCCTGATAGGGGCCGCTGTGCACGATCCGGCCGCCGTGCTCGCCGGCCATCGGACCGATGTCGACCACCCAGTCGGCGTGCGCGATCGTGTCGAGGTCGTGCTCGACGACGATGAGCGTGTTGCCGAGCTCTTTCAGTCGCAACAGCGTTTCGATCAACCGGCGGTTATCCCGTTGATGCAGACCGATCGAGGGCTCGTCGAGCACGTAGAGCACCCCGACCAGACCTGAGCCGATCTGGGTGGCGAGCCGAATGCGTTGTGCCTCACCGCCGGACAGAGTCGCCGCCGCACGTGACAGGGAGAGGTATTCCAGCCCGACGTCGAGCAGAAAACCGAGCCGCGACTGGATCTCCTTGAGCACCTGGCCTGCGATCGCCGATTCACGCGACCCCAGCGTCAGCGAGTTCAGGAAATCCGACGCATCGGCGATCGAGAGCTCCGCCACCTCGGCGATCGACTTCTTGCCATGCTTACCCGCCGACAGCGTGACAGCCAGGATCTCCGGCTTCAGCCGAGTGCCGTCGCACTCCGGACACGGCACATCGCGCATGAAGCCCTCGTAGCGCTCCTTCATCTGCTCGGAGTCGGTCTGTTCCATACGCCGCTGCAGGAAGGCCATCACACCTTCGAAATCGGCGTAGTACGAACGGGTTCGGCCGTAGCGGTTCTTGTAGCGCACGTGGACCTGCTCGTCGCAGCCCTCCAGGAGTGCCCTGCGAGCCTTGGCGGGCAACTTCTTCCACGGAGTGTCGACGTTGAAGCCGAGTTGATCGCCGAGGCCCGCCATCATGCGGGTGAAGTACTCGGCCGTCTGGCCCATCGACCACGGCGCTATCGCACCTTCGGCAAGCGTGAGGTCCGGATCAGGGACGACAAGGTCGGGATCGACCTCTTTGCGGATGCCGAGGCCCGAGCATTCCGGGCAGGCGCCGTAGGGCGAGTTGAACGAGAACGACCGCGGCTCGAGGTCGTCGACGGCCAGCGGGTGGCCGTTCGGGCAGGCCAGCTTCTCGGAAAACCGCTGCTCCCGGTGCGGGTGGTCGTCCTCGCGATCGACGAATTCCAGCACGACGATGCCGTCGGCGAGGTTCAGCGCGGTTTCCACCGAGTCGGTCAACCGCTGCTTGGCCGACGACTTGACGGTCAACCGGTCGACGACGACCTCGATGTCGTGCTTCTCCTGCTTCTTCAGCGTCGGCGGGTCGGTCAGCGGATACACCACGCCGTCCACCCGAACCCTGCTGTAGCCCTGCGAGTTCAGCTTGTCGAACAGGTCGACGAACTCGCCCTTGCGGGTCCGTACCACCGGGGCGAGCACCTGGAACCGCAGACCCTCGTCCATTGCCAACACCTGGTCGACGATCTGTTGCGGGGTCTGCCGGGCGATGCGCTCACCGCACACCGGGCAGTGCGGCGTCCCGGCGCGGGCGTAGAGGAGCCTCAGATAGTCGTAGACCTCGGTGATCGTGCCGACCGTCGACCGCGGGTTGCGATTGGTGGATTTCTGGTCGATCGAGACGGCGGGCGACAGGCCCTCGATGAAGTCGACATCGGGTTTGTCCATCTGCCCGAGGAACTGCCGGGCATACGCCGACAGCGATTCGACGTAGCGGCGCTGGCCCTCGGCGAAGATCGTGTCGAACGCCAACGACGACTTACCCGAACCGGAAAGGCCGGTGAAAACGATCAGCGCATCGCGGGGTAGATCGAGGTCGACGCTTCGCAGGTTGTGCTCCCGCGCACCCTTGACGATCAGGCGGTCAGACACCCGTTTTCCTCCCGAAGACATAGTTGGTGCCCATGCTATGTGCCACCACCGACAGCGTGATCTTCGGAGAGGTCATGCCGAGAAATCTTTCCGCTCGCGGTCAGCGGCAGCGACGAGCGCAGGTGAATGCGGGCGGGGATCTTGTAGCCTGCGATGCGCTCGCGCATGAACATGACCAAGTCCTCCGGCGAGAGTGTGACACCGGGCCGCGGCACCACGAACGCCACGGGCACCTCGCCCTCGTCGGGATCAGGCACGCCGACGACGGCCGCCATCGCGACTGACGGATGTTGATCCAACACAGCCTCGACCTCGCCCGGCGTGATCTTCGACGTACGGCGCACAATGACGTCTTTGATCCGGCCCGTGAACCACCAGAGGCCCTCGGCGTCCTGATGCCCGAGGTCGCCCGTCCGCAGCCATCCGTCAGTCAACGTGTCGGCCGTGCGCACGTCGTCGTCCCAGTATCGCTGCATCACCATCGGGCCAGCGACCATGAGTTCGCCCGTCGCGTCGTCGGCCCGCAGCCGGACATCGCGCACCGGTCTTCCGAGGCAGCCGTCGCGATCGGTGCGCGGCTCCCGCTGCACAGTGAGCCAGATCGCTTCCGTCATCCCGTAGCCAACCCCGATCGGCAAGCCGGCGACCTCGACGAACTTCCGCTGTAGCGCAGCGGGCACCGTGTCGCCGCCGGTGTACACGCCGCGCAGCGAGGAGAACCAGTCCCGGCACACGCCCGGTGCGCCCAGCACCTGCGCCAGCACGTCAACATGGGTGCACACCAGGGTCGGGCGGTGCATGACCAGAGCCCGAATGTATTCGTCGATGTCGGACCCGTCGTAGAGGACGACGGTGCCGCCGGCCAGCAATGTAGCGAAGGTGCCGATGAAGCCGCTGACGTGGACTTGCGGTTCGAAGACCTGGATCACGTCGCTGGAGCAGACCTCGCCGAGTGCCTCGGATGTGCTGGTCAGCATCGCCAGCGCGGAGGTGTGGCTATGCACGACAGCCTTGGGCTGTCCCGTCGAGCCCGACGTGAAGAACATGACGGCCGGAGCGTTCGGCGCGACCACCGACCGCGATGCGGTGCTGCGGGCCGCCAATAGTGCGCAGTAATCCTCGTGCGACACCGGTGTATTCGATTCGCCGACGACGATCACCCGGGTGTCGACCAGCACTGCGTCGTCGATCTGCGCCAAGGCGTGAAGTCGATCCGCGTGCACGACGAGCCACCGGGGGCGGGCCCTGCGAATCGCTGCCTCGATTTCGGGCGGGGCGTAGCGGCGGTTCAGCGGCGCCGCGACTGCCCCGGCGGCGAAGCACGCGAGGTAGCTGGTAACCAGTTCAGGGCCGTTCGGCAGCATCAGCGCGACCCGTTCGCCGGTCAGCCGGTCGGCGGTCATCGCGTCGGCGACCGCATCCGCAGCGGCGGCGAGTTCTCGATACGTCCAGCGGCGACCGTTGTGCACGAGCGCGGTCGTCTCGCCGTCGTGACGCAATATCAATCCACTCAGTGCAGGCATACACTCCAGTCTCGTGACTCTCGTCGACGATGACTACACCGGCCATGTTGAGCCTCAGACCGCGGCCCGGCGCAACCTTCCCGCCGCGTCGATCGTCAAGGTTTCGGTGGGCCCGATGGACAACAACGCCTACCTGGTCACGTGTTCCCAAACCGGCGAGACGCTACTCATCGATGCCGCCAACGACGCCGAGATCCTGCTCGAGCTGATCGATCGGTTCGCCCCGAGGTTGGCCCTGGTCGTGACCAGCCACCAGCACCAGGATCACTGGCTGGCGCTGTCCGACGTGGCCGCGTCGACCGGCGTGCCGACCGCCGCGCACGAACTCGACGCCGACGCGCTGCCGGTCAAACCGGATCGGATCCTGGCCAACGGCGACACGATCAAGGTCGGCAACCTGTCCTTCGACGTCATCCATCTACAGGGACACACGCCAGGATCGGTCGCGCTGGCACTCGACGGGGCCGACGACGCGACCCACCTGTTCACCGGCGACTGCCTGTTTCCCGGTGGCGTCGGCAAAACGTGGCAGGAGGGCGACTTCGAGAAGCTGCTCGGCGACGTCACCAGTCGGGTGTTCGACGTCTACGCCGACTCGACGGTCGTGTATCCGGGCCACGGCGACGACACCACGCTTGGCACCGAGCGGCCGCACCTGGCCGAATGGAAAGAGCGCGGTTGGTGATGGCCGCCGACAAGACGGTCGCCGTTGTCACGGGGGCCAGTCGAGGTGCCGGACTCGGCATCGCCAACGCTCTCGGTAGCCACGGCTGCACTGTCTATGTCACCGGGCGCACCGAGACGGCCGGCCAGTCGGCGCTGTGCGGAACGATCCATCAGACCGCCGAGTTGGTGACGGCGGCAGGAGGCGAAGGCATCGCGGTCCCTGTCGATCACGCCGACGACGAGCAGACCAAGGCGCTGTTCGACCGAGTGGCGCGGGAGCAGGGCCGGCTGGACATCCTGGTCAACAACGCCGCGATCATCCGCGACGAGATGATGGCCAGGACGCCGTTCTGGGAGAAGCCGATCGGCATCATCGACATCCTCGATGTCGGCCTCCGCAGCGGCTATGTCGTCACGGCGTACGCCGCGCCGCTGATGATTCCGCATGGCCGCGGACTGGTGGTCTTCACCTCCGCCCCCGGCGCCGCGCACTACGTCTTCGGCCCCTCATACGGCGTGCACAAGGCCGGAGTGGACAAGATGGCAGCCGATATGGCGGTGGACTTCAAGGACTTCGGCGTCGCGTCCGTCTCCATCTGGATGGGCATCCTGCTGACTGAGCGATTCAAGATCATGGTGGCGGGCGCCCCCGAGAAGCTCGGCGGCCTGCTGGACATCGCCGAGACACCCGAACTGACCGGTCACCTCATCTGGGCGCTGTTCAACGACCCCGAGCTGTCGGTTAAGAGCGGTCAGACATTCATCGGCGCGGAACTGGCACGCGAGTACGGAATCGATGACGAGGGACGACAGCCCCCGTCGTACCGAGAGCTCCACGGTATCCACCCGCTCAAGCAGTTTCCGCGGGTCTTAAGGTGACTTCAACGAAGTCGACAAGGAGAAGGAAATGAATCCCGAGCAGTTGGAGAAGGCGCACAGTGGCGCCGGCTTCATCGCGGCACTCGATCAGAGCGGCGGCAGCACGCCCAAGGCGCTGAAGCTGTACGGCATCCCCGAAGACGCCTACTCAGGCGACGAGCAGATGTTCGACCTGGTGCACGAGATGCGGACCCGCATCATCACCAGCCCGGCCTTCGACGCCGGCCGGATCATGGGCGCGATCCTGTTCGAACAGACGATGGACCGCGAGATCGAGGGCCGTCCGACAGCCGACTATCTGTGGAACGTCAAGGGCATCGTGCCGTTCCTCAAGATCGACAAGGGCCTCGCCGATGAGCAGGACGGTGCCCAGACGATGAAGCCGATGCCGGACCTCGACGATCTGTTGGACCGCGCGGTCGCCAACGGTGTCTTCGGCACCAAGGAGCGGTCCGTCATCAAACTGCCAGGAGCGGGCCTGGACGCGGTCGTCGCGCAGCAGTTCGCGGTCGGCCGGCAGGTCCTCGCGAAGGGTCTGGTGCCGATCATCGAGCCCGAGGTCGACATCCACAGCCCGAAGAAAGCCGAGGCCGAGGACCAGCTGAAGGCGGGCCTGCTCGACGGCCTGAACCGGCTCGACGACGGCCAGAAGGTCATGCTGAAGCTGACGCTGCCGGATACCGACAACCTGTACCGCGAACTGGTCTCCCATCCCAACGTGGTCCGCGTTGTGGCGCTGTCGGGTGGCTATGCCCGGGACGAGGCCTGCGAGAAGCTCGCGCGCAACAACGGAGTCATCGCCAGCTTCTCCCGCGCGCTCACCGAAGGCTTGTCCGCACAGCAGAGCGACGACGAGTTCAACGCAACGCTGGATGCCGCGATCGCCGAGATCGCCAAGGCGTCGGCGACGTAACCTCCGCCGAATTACGGCGTGGTGTGAACGATCAGCACGTCGGTCTTGGAGCGCCGCGCGACGTTGGCGGGCACCGAACCGAGCAGTCGGCCCGCGATGGTGCTCAGGCCGACGTTGCCGACGACCAGTAGGTCGGCACTGACTTCCTCGGCCAGGTCGACGAGGGCGTCAACGGGTGCACCGACGACGGCCTTCTCCTCGATGTTGGTGGCCCCCGCCGCGCTCGCACGGTCCTTGGCCTCGCGCAGGATCGCGTAGATCGGGGCGTTGCCTGCCATCTTGTAGCCCTCGTCCTTCAGGACGTCGGCGGCCCGCTGGTCATCGCTCTGCGGGAAGTAGGCGGTGGCCACGATCACCCTCGCGCCAGAACCCGCGGCGATCTGACCGGCCCTGTCCACGGCACGCAACGACGAATCCGATCCGTCCGTGCCGACCACCACGGTCTGATAGCCGCTCATTCAGTACCCTCCCAGTGTTGTTTGCACCGCCAACGAAAGACCCTAACCCGTTGTTTGGCAAACATGGGAGTCATTCGCCGGTGCGAGGGCCGTTGTCCTGGGGTTTCACACGCGCGGCGCTACGAAGGTCACGTCGCTGCCAAATACGTGACAGCGGCAACATCACTATGATCATGAAAACCCGCCGAATAGTGGTGGCCGCGTGCCGCGAGCACCCGGCGCGCAAATATAGGAGGTAGCTCGGTGAACCGCATGGCGCGTGTCGGCCAGGCGGCCGCGGCCGGTGTTCTCATCGCGCTCGGTATCGGGCTCGGCGCCTATAACGCCTGGTGGGTGGCGCTGTTCATCTCGATCCCGCTCCTCGTCGCCGGATTCGCGACGGTGCCCCGGCCGTCACGCGTCTCCGAACTCGGGGTCTTCGCGCATGCGACGCCCGCGCCATCGGTGCCGGTCCGCGTCGATGCGCTGACCCGCAGCTGCCTCACCGACGATGATTTGCAGCCGACGTTGGTGACCGCGACGATCAGCCCGCCGCATGACACCGCGTATCAGGCGCGGTGGATAGCGTCGATGTCACGCGGCAACTTTCGGTCGCTGACCGACAACCCCGTCACCGCGCTGCCCCCCGATCGGCTACCTCCGCGGGAGGCAGCGGACACGCCTGCGTTCGACGACCAGCCCGGCAAGTGGGCGGTGATCTATCCGGCGGTCACCATCCTGGTGGCGCTGACGGTGCTATTCGGCGTCGGTGACGCATGGCACGTGTCGATCAGCACGGCATCGACCCCTGCGGCGCCCCGCGCCGACAACGGCCCCAGGTCCAAGGACATGAATCTCAACGCCCGCCGCGACGGCATGATCCGGGCGATCACCGAGCAGTTCGGGCCTGCCGCGCCCAACAATCTGCTCGATCTCCGGCTCACCGGCAGCGGGTCTGACTACGGCACGGTTCTCGATCCGACGAACGGTGACTCGACGATCGTGTACATCAATAACAACGGAGACCCGTTCACCACACCCTCGGCGCAGGTTCTGCGCACCGACAGCACCTTCACCGCCGGCGACATCGCGTCGACCGATCTGACTGCGATCGCCGACAAGATGGCCCGGCAAGCCGAATCCGCGGGGCGGCCGAGCGGGTTGGACACCCTGGAGATCAAACGTTCGGCCCCCGGCGCGCCGCTGATTTTGACCGGCACCTTCGGCAGCAAGACCATCGACGCGCTCCCGGACGGCACCGTCGGCGAGATCTTCGATCCAGCCGATTTCACCGTGTCGTTCCAAAACGCACGGGACGCCCTGGCGCTGGCCGGGATCGCCCCGTCTGACCCGGTCCTGACCAACTTCGAGATCCGGGGCACCCACCGGGCCACCCCGATTGCACACCCGACCGAGCTCCAGAGCGGCGGCGGCGTCGTCCTCGACTTCCAGACCGGTGACCGGTCCGGCCAGATCATTATGGTGCCCGGGGAGCTGCCCGAGGTCACCGACGAGTCGTACCACTCGGGAAGGCAGACGTTCGCCTTCGACGATATCGGCCTCGAAGTCTTCGAATCCGTTCGGGCACAGGCGATGCAACGCGGCGCCCTGGAACCCTACGAACGAGAAGCCGTGCAGATCTGGATCACGGACCGGGAGATCGACCAACACCGGTTGGCGATCCGGATCGAGCTCGCGGGCGTGGAGGCCGCATCCGGGACCTACTCGGTCAGCGGCGAGTTCCTCGGGCCGGGCGCCATCTGAGCCGTGGCCGTCAGATCGGCCGGGCCGCCTCGATGGCCCGGCGGGTGACCCCTTCCAATTGGGCCAGTTGAACTTTCGGCGGGTGAAGCACGCCCCGGTCGGCGAGTTTGATGACGATGTCGCGTACGCGGCCGTAGTAGGCGGCCTGTTCGGCAGGCGTGCTGCTGGACGCGGCGTGATTGTAGAGCTTGAGCGCGGTATCGAGTTCGGTCCGGTCGGCCGGATCGAGATAGGCCGTGCCCACCTTCTTCCCGTGCGATTCGCACGCGATCCAGGCCCGGCGCAGCGCGACCACCGACTGCTGGTAGGAGTCGGCCAGCCCGCGGTTGCCCGGATAGGCGTCGGTGCGCAGTGCCCCTGCTTCGTCGAGCGCCATGTGGAACGTCTGGGTGGGTTCGACGGTCACATCGGTGATGGCGGGGTAGCGCAACAACATCGCCGGGTCGAGTTCGTAGGCGCCGTACGCGCCGAGGATATCGTCGTGGCGCCGGGCGGCTTCCTCCCACAACCGTTTCGCCGCCTCGTCGGTCCCGGCGTCGGCGATCCGCGCCCCCGAGAAGGACACCGGCGCGTCGGCATCCACGCCCGGCAGCGTCGCCGCCAACCGGGTGAGGACCTCGTCCGCCGCGGGATCCGATCCGACGACCGCCACCCGCCACTGGTCGCTGCCGCCGTTGTCGGTGGCGAAGGTCAGCTCGAGGTAGTGCCGACCGCGGACCGTCAGGTGCCGACCGTTCACCGCCGTCGACGTCTCGTCGGCCGGCCCCGCACGGCGCACGGCAACCAACGACGACAGCGGGTAGCTGACGATCCCGTGGGTCTCGTCGCCCAGGTAGACGGTGTCGTTATCGACTGTGATCAGTACCGCTCCAGACTTCCCCAGCCGCCCGTAGGCCACCGCGCCCAGCGCGGCGGCGACGAGTACTGCCACGACTGCCGCGGTGAGGAACCCCGACACTGCGGCGTAGCTGAGCGCCACCAGTGCGATCAACCCTGTCATCAGTACCGTGCCGGATGCGACGGCGGCCGTGCGATGACGACCGGTCAGGTATTCGGCCCGGGCGGTCACCGGGACCACGGGGGCATTTTCGGTCGAGTTCATCGGCCCAAGCATACGGTTGCGGGCCCGCCGAAACGTCGTGGCAAAAGCGAGATCAAGTGAGCGAGTGACGGGAGTCGAACCCGTGTACACGGCTTTGCAGGCCGTTGCCTAGCCACTCAGCCACACCCGCAACGCAGGTGACTATGCCAGGCGGCCCCTGGACCGAACACCGTTTGGCTCGCAGTGATCGATACAGGGCCGCAAACTCTTTGAAGGCGGCGCGCCGCAAGCCGTAGTGGAATTTTTGCCGCTAACTTTGTCCGCATGGATCTGTGGCTGGCAGCCGATCCGCCGTTCTTCGGCGGTCCGGGGCAGGGCGTCCGGCAGATCATCGAGTTGTTCATCGCATTCGGGTTGACCGCGCTCATCGGCCTGGAGCGCGAACTTCAGGGCAAAAGCGCCGGAATCCGCACGCAGACCATCGTCGGCACCGCGGCGGCCCTGATACTTCTGGTCAGCAAGTACGGTTTCAGCGACGTCCTCGTCGCAGGCACCGTCGAAGTTGATCCGTCCCGCGTGGCAGCCCAAATCGTCTCGGGCATCGGCTTTCTCGGCGCGGGCATCATCATCTTCCGCCGCGGCTCGGTACATGGCCTCACCACCGCGGCCTCCATTTGGGAGTCCGCGGCGATCGGAATGGCCGCGGGCGCAGGCCTGCTCCTGTTGGCCTTCACGGTGACGGCGATGCATTTTCTCGTCGTAGTGGGGTTCCTGCCGCTGGCGCGGCGCCTCAGCGCCCGGTTGAGTGGCGCGACACGCCTTCACCTCACCTACACCGAGGGCCTGGGTGTCATGAGTCAGCTCTTGCAGGCGTGCGAGCGACGGCAATGGCAGCTCACGGAACTGACCGCGGATCCGCAGGGCGGGCCGCTCGGCGCGGCACCGGGTCAAGCGGGCGTCCAGCTGACGCTGGCCGGCAACGGCATATTGAATGCACCGACCGTGCTCGCAGGTATCGACGGAGTGACCGCGATTCGTCAGCTCGACGAGGACCCCGACTAACGGTGCTGGCCGTAACGCGGGCCGAAGGCGTTCGTCGGAAACACACCCGCGTCCCGGACGGCATCCCGAATCGTTTCCCCCAGCGCGACCATCTCGGCCACATCGTCGTCGGGCACGGTCAGCCATGGCGGGTGGGCCAGTTCGTCGGTCAGGTCTTCGACCTTCGTGCGTAGGTTGTTTCCGGCCGTCGTCAACAGACCGACGCCGTCGAGCACGTTCCGCGCCCGGAGCGCCTCGACCGTTTCGTCCCACTGCTCCTGACTCCACCCGCGCAACCTCCGTCCGAATTCCGGGTCGAAGCCGGTCCCCGTCGCCACGTGGGTGATCAACGCCTCGATGCCACTGAGCCCATGGCCGACCAGAGCGGCGATATGACCGTCACCGCGGTACTCCCGCAGCAGGGTGATCGCGTGCCACAGCTGCCCGTGCGTAGTCTCCGGCCATTCCAGTTCGGCGTGACCGGCATACAGTGGGCGGCCGTCCGCGTTGGGAATCGCCTCGGCGGTGTGGCGCACGATCGCCGTCGAATGCGCGAACTCCGCCGATCGGACGCGTTCCCCAAGGATTCGGGGAATCACCGCATCGACGATCTCGTACCGCGCCCGCGTCACCTCGGCCGGCGACGCGATCTCCCAGGCGGCCGGAATCGATTTGGCCACCAACTCCGGGTTGAAGTTGTAGAACGTCGCCGCAACGACTTTCGCGTTCACAGCTCCCATCGGCGCCGCCCGGCTCGCGAAGTACTGCATGCGCTGGTGTCCGAGGCCGAGCTCGCTGAACTTCTCACCCGCCTCGGCCGCGAAGTAGATCGTCGAATGTAACCGGTCAAGCGAACGGCTCAGCTGCCCGGCGGAGAATGCGTCCATCGGGTCGACACTAGCGACCGCGCGACGCGCGATACGACGCCGCCAGCCCGGCCACCGCCAGAACCGCGAAGACGGTGAACAACCAGCGCGCCGCAACCGCGTCGCCGCCGTGGCTGAGGTTGACGACGACACCGGCCAGGCCCGCGCCGAACGCACCGGAGATCAGCTGCACGGTGTTGATCGCAGCGGCCGCGGTACCGGCCTCCACCGGATCGTCGACGGCCCCCATGATCCACGCCGACAGATGCGGCCATGCGATACCGACACCGGTTCCTGCGATGAACAGCCCGACCGCCCAGGCGACCACCAGCGGCCACGACAAATGGCTACCGAGAACCAGTGCGCCGAGCGTCAGGCCGAGCGCGATGACAACCGGCGCAACGGCGACCAGGCGAACGATGGTGCGCATCCTGCTGACCGATGCGCTCGCGATCTCCGACGTCGTCCAGCCGACTGCGAGCACCGCCCCGAAGAATCCCGCTGCGGCGGGCACCATGCCCGCCAGGTGCTGTGCGAAAAGCGGTACGTACATGTCAACCATCGTCGCGGCCATCAGCAGCCCGATCGTGACGTACATCCACTTGAGGGGTCCGCGGCCAAATGCCGAGCGCGGCAACACCATCGCCTTGGTTCGGCGATCGACCACAAGGAACAGCGCGACCAACCCTGCACCGACGGCGAGCAGGCTGAACGTTCCGACAGCCGCTCGCTGCACCCCCGCGACGCTGATCGCCAGCGCAGCGGCGCCGAGCAACAGCAGGGACCACACAGGGATCCGCGGGATCGCCGACGGCGCGCCATCGCTTGGCTGCCGGGCGGGCAGTGCACTCGGTACCAGAACTGCCATGGCTACGGTCATGATCACCAAAGACCCGAAAGCCCAACGCCAGATACCGAATTGGGCGAAGATGCCGCCCATCGCAGGGCCGATGATCACGCTGACGCCCCACATCGCCGACACCAGTGCCGACGCCCGTGTCCACAACGAACTCGGCAGGGCCGAATTGATGACCGCGTAGCCGAGGCCGGCGAGCATTCCACCTGCCGCACCCTGCACGGTGCGCCCCACCAGCAGCAGCTCCATTGTTGGGGCCAGGGCGCATCCCAACGTGCCGACACCGAAGATGGCGAGCGTCAACAGGTACGACGTCCGCGGTCCCAACCTGATCAGGAGCGGGTTGACCGCTGCCGCCGCGACAACGGAGCCGACGAGGTACACGGCGATCACCCATGCGTAGAACCGTTGGCCACCGATGTCGGCAACCGTGCTCGGCAGCAGGCTGATGGTAAGGAACTCGTTGGTGGCATAGAGGCCGACACCGCCCGCCAACAGGGTTGCGGTGCCGATCCGCTCTCTGCCGAGCAGGTCTCGCCAGCTGCCCGGTTTGATCGCGGCGCGTTCAGTCACGTCAGACACCGTATGACCTCAACGGCAGTTGAGATCAAGCTATTTCACGCCGGCCGCGTCCATGCCGCGAAGTTCCTTCTTCAGATCGGCGATCTCGTCGCGGATTCGGGCCGCCAACTCGAACTGCAGATCGCGCGCTGCAGACATCATCTGGGCGGTCAGATCCTTGATGAGGTCGGCGAGCTCGGCCCTCGGCATGCTCGATGTATCCCGGCCCTCGATGATTCCGGCGCTGACGGCCCTGCCCGGCTCCCCCTGGGCTCGGCGGCCCCGCGAGGCATTGCGCCCTGAGCCGCCGACCTCGATATCGGTATCGTCGGCCTCGCGGTAGACCTGGTCGAGGATGTCGGCGATCTTCTTGCGCAGCGGCTGCGGGTTGATGCCCCTCTCCTCGTTGTAGGCGATCTGCTTGGCCCGCCTGCGGTCGGTCTCGTCGATGGCCTGCTTCATCGAGTCGGTCATTTTGTCCGCGTACATATGTACTTCGCCGGACACGTTGCGGGCCGCGCGGCCGATGGTCTGGATCAGGCTTCGCGGCGACCGCAGAAAGCCTTCCTTGTCGGCGTCAAGGATCGCCACCAGAGACACCTCGGGCAGGTCGAGGCCCTCCCTCAGCAGGTTGATGCCGACAAGCACGTCGTACTCGCCGAGCCGCAGCTGGCGCAGCAACTCCACCCGGCGCAGCGTGTCGACCTCGGAGTGCAGGTAACGGGTGCGGATCCCCATCTCCAACATGTAGTCGGTGAGATCCTCTGCCATCTTCTTGGTGAGCGTGGTGACCAGCACCCGCTCGTCGAGCTCGGTGCGCTTGCGGATCTCCCCGATCAGGTCGTCGATCTGGCCCTTCGTCGGTTTCACCACGACCTGCGGGTCGACGAGTCCGGTCGGGCGGATCACCTGTTCGACGAACTCGCCACCGGTCTGGCTGAGCTCGTACGGGCCCGGCGTGGCCGACAGGTACACCGTCTGCCCGATCCGGTCTGCGAACTCCTCCCAGGTCAGGGGTCGGTTGTCGATGGCTGACGGCAGCCGGAACCCGAAATCGACCAGGTTGCGCTTCCGCGACATGTCGCCTTCGTACATGCCACCGATCTGCGGCACCGTCACATGCGACTCGTCGATGACGAGCAAGAAGTCCTCGGGAAAGTAGTCCAGCAGTGTGGCAGGCGCCGAGCCCGCGGGTCGCGCGTCGATATGCCGGGAGTAGTTCTCGATTCCCGAGCAGAAGCCGACCTGACGCATCATCTCGACGTCGTAGTTCGTCCGCATCCGAAGTCGTTGCGCCTCAAGCAGTTTGCCCTGCTTCTCCAGTTCGGCCAACCGCTCCTCGAGCTCCTGCTCGATGGTCGAGATCGCATGCGCCATCCGTTCCGGGCCGGCGACGTAGTGGGTGGCCGGGAAGATCCGGAGTGAGTCGACCTTGCGGACGACGTCGCCGGTCAGCGGGTGCAGGTAGTACAGCGCCTCGACTTCGTCGCCGAAGAACTCGATGCGCACCGCCAGTTCCTCGTAGGACGGGATGATCTCGACGGTGTCGCCGCGCACCCGGAACGAACCCCTGGTGAAGGCCATGTCATTGCGGGTGTACTGAACGTCGACCAACAGCCGCAGCAGTGCGTCGCGGGGTATCTCCTCGCCGACCTTCACCTCCACCGACCGGTCCATATAGGACTGCGGTGTACCGAGGCCGTAGATGCACGAGACCGATGCGACCACCACCACGTCGCGCCGGGACAGCAGGCTCGACGTCGCGGAGTGCCGCAGCCGCTCGACGTCGTCGTTGATCGAGCTGTCCTTCTCGATGTAGGTGTCGGTCTGCGCGATGTATGCCTCAGGCTGGTAGTAGTCGTAGTACGAAACGAAATACTCGACGGCGTTGTGGGGCAACATCTCCCGCAGCTCGTTGGCCAGCTGAGCGGCGAGTGTCTTGTTGGGCGCCATCACGAGTGTCGGCCGCTGCAGCTTCTCGACCAGCCACGCGGTGGTCGCCGACTTGCCGGTACCGGTGGCACCGAGCAGCACCACGTCGCGCTCCCCCGCTCTGATGCGGCGCTCCAGGTCCTCGATCGCTGCAGGCTGGTCACCGGCGGGGTCGTATTCGCTCACGACCTCGAACTCGCCGCCCGCGCGCACCATAGCCTCGACAGGGCGATACTCGGAATGCGCCAAGATGGGGTGTTCGGTAGCGAAAGCCATGTTCACAGGGTAGAACCACGCACCGACATGGCTCATTCCCTGGGCCTATGCTTGGCCTATCCACCCTCCTAAGCACGAGAAATTCGACCTGGTCGCCCGCACCAACACCGACCCCAAGGGGGTCGAGCGCGCGGTCGACACCTACACGGTCAAACCGTGGGGCCTGTATATGGCCCGTCCGACGCCCGGCCGCGCCCAGTTCCACTACCTGGAGTCCTGGCTGCTGCCGTCGCTCGGTTTGCGGGCGTCGATCTTCCACTTCAATCCCGGCCACGAGCGCGACCAGGACTTCTATCTCGACGTCGGTCGCTACACGGCAGGCCTGCAGGTCTGGCACTCCGAGGACCACTACCTGGACCTGGTGGTGCGAACCGGCGAGAGCGTCGACATGGAGGACGTCGACGAGCTGCTGACCGCCGTCCGCCACGGTTTGCTCACGCCGGAGATCGGCGAGGAGGCCGTGCGCAGCGCCTTTGATGCCGTTGCGGGTCTGTCCCGCAACGGATATGACCTCCAACGTTGGCTTTCTGGCAACGGCTTGGAACTGACCTGGCGCGAAGCGTAGGGTCGCTGCCATGAGTTTCACCTCGCGCAGGTGGCTGACCGCCACTGCACTGGCGACCCTCATGGTCGGCGCCCAGTTAATTCCAGCAACTGCGTTCGCGGATCCGGAAGACCCGGCGCCACCACCGGAACCGGCCGCCGAAAGCGACCCGGGTGTGCTGCACAACATCATCTACCGAGCCCGCGCCGACGGCACATCCCGCGGAGCGATTGTCGCCTATCAGGCGGATGACGCAAACGTCAACAGCGAGCAGCCCACGCTACTTCCTGGAAGCACGTTCGAGGTCAACACGGTTCTGTCCGACCCGAAACTGGCAGGCATGACGGTCTCCATCGACTGGCCGTATGGATCGAATCTGCACTGCGAGATCCTGGTCGACGACCAAATCGTCGCGCAGGCCGATCAGTTCATCGCGCCGAGGCTGTTCCGCGTCAAGGACGACCCGCTCTTCAGCACCCTGCAGTGCGGCGCTCCGCTCGACACACCTGTGCCCGGAATACCTGCGCCGGTCGAAGCGCCCGCCGACGGCGCGGTTCCCCCGGCGGCCTAGCCGGCCGGCGACGCCGTCCAGCCGGTCGCCTCGGCCCACGCCCTGGCTCGCCAGTACGCGTCGAGGAACCATGGTTCCTTCGCCTCGACGTAGTCCGGCGTCTCGAGCGCCTTCCGCTTGGCCGCCAGGTACTCGTCGCGCACGCCGGGGTTGGCCTTGAGCCAGTCCACGAACAGCAGCGCGAACTCCTGGTTCGGCCAGCCGCTCACCCGAATATGAACGTTCGCAGGACGTCCGGGATCCGCGGCGCCGTGAATGCGCTTGCGCCACTGCGACGGGTCACCATCGTGCGGCACGTCAGAGGTGATGTGCTCGATGCGGGGATATCCGACATCGGTGAGGGCGTCGACGAGTTCGTCTGCGATGTCGAGTGATTCGACGGTCACCTGAATATCGATGACGTCCTTGGCGTCCATCCCATCGACCGCTGTCGAGCCGATGTGGTCGACCCGCAGGGCCTTGTGTCCGCACGCCATCGTGAGTCGGTTGACGATCCGCCGGGCGTCCTCGACCCAAGCCGGGTCGTACGGCACCAAGTTCGGCGGAATTCGTACCGTCTCGCGGGCGCGAATA
This sequence comes from uncultured Mycobacteriaceae bacterium, assembly GCA_902826815.1. GTDB lineage: Bacteria > Actinomycetota > Actinomycetes > Mycobacteriales > Mycobacteriaceae > Mycobacterium. The sequence goes on along the minus strand of CADEGF010000013.1, from coordinate 49,572 downwards.
TTGTGCGCAAGAGGCAGAACCCGCCGATACCAGATGTCCCGGGCGCGTTCCACCAACTCGCCCTGCGAACCCGAATTGTCAAGCAGCACATCGGCGATCGCGCGGCGCTGCTCTTCAGATGCCTGAGCGGCGATGCGCGTCCTGGCGTCGTTCTCGTCCATTCCGCGCTTGATCAACCGTTCGACCCGTGTTTCCTCGTCGGTGTGGACGACCACCACGAGGGGAAACATCGGTGCCAGTCCCGTCTCGACGAGCAACGGGATGTCCTCGACGACAACGGAATCACCGGCGACGGCCGCGATGATCTCCTCACGCCGCCGCGCAACCAGTGGGTGCACGATGCCGTTGAGCAGCTGGCGCTTTTCGTCGTCGACGAAAGCCTTGGCCGCCAGGGCAGGCCTGTTCAACGCGCCGTCGGGGAGCAGGATGTCGTCGCCGAACGCGTCGACGAGGGAGGCCAGGCCTTCCGTGCCGGGTTCGACGACTTCCCTGGCGATCACGTCACCGTCGACGATGATGCCGCCGCATTCATTGAACGCGGCGGACACCGTCGATTTGCCTGCGCCGATGCCGCCGGTGAGACCGATCCGAATCATCCGGTCAGGAGCCGGTTAGGCGCTGCCGGCCAGCTTCTCCCGGAGTGCCGCCAGCTGGGCGTCGCTTGCCAGCGATCCGCCTGCGGACTGCTCCTCGGCACGCGGTGCACCGTTGGCTCCGGAGGGAGGCGCCGCGGCTGCTTCTGCTTCAGCCGCTGCGAACTTCTCCATCTGCGTGGTGTGCATCTTGTGCCTGCGCTCGGCCTCGGCATAGCGGGCTTCCCATTCATCCCGCTGCTTCTCGAACCCCTCGAGCCATTCGTTGGTCTCGGCGTCGAAGCCCTCGGGGAAGATGTAGTTGCCCTGCTCGTCGTAGCTGTCGGCCATGCCGTACTTGCTCGGGTCGAACTCTTCGGTGTAGTCCTCGTTGGCCTGCTTGAGGCTCAGCGAGATACGGCGACGTTCCAGGTCGATGTCGATGACCTTGACCATCGCGTCGTCGCCGACGGCGACCACCTGGTCGGGCACCTCCACGTGGCGCTCCGCCAGCTCGGAGATGTGCACCAGGCCCTCGATGCCCTCCTCGACGCGAACGAATGCGCCGAACGGCACCAGCTTGGTGACCTTGCCTGGGACGATCTGCCCGATCGCGTGGGTGCGGGCGAAGTGGCGCCACGGATCTTCCTGAGTGGCCTTGAGCGACAACGAAACCCGCTCGCGGTCCATGTCGACGTCGAGCACCTCGACGGTGACCTCGTCGCCCACCTGAACGACCTCGGACGGATGGTCGATGTGCTTCCAGGACAGCTCGGAGACGTGCACGAGGCCGTCGACACCGCCGAGGTCGACGAACGCGCCGAAGTTGACGATGGACGAAACGACGCCCTTGCGGATGGCGCCCTTCTGCAGCTGGTTGAGGAACTCGCTGCGCACCTCGGACTGGGTCTGCTCCAGCCAGGCGCGGCGGCTCAGCACCACGTTGTTGCGGTTCTTGTCGAGCTCGATGATCTTGGCCTCGATCTCCTTGCCGATGTACGGCTGCAGATCGCGGACGCGACGCATCTCGACCAGCGACGCGGGCAGGAAGCCGCGCAGGCCGATGTCGAGGATCAGGCCGCCCTTGACGACCTCGATGACGGTGCCCTTGACGGCCTCGTCCTTCTCCTTGAGCTCTTCGATGGTGCCCCAGGCGCGCTCGTACTGCGCACGCTTCTTGGACAGGATCAGGCGGCCTTCCTTGTCCTCCTTGGTGAGAACAAGAGCTTCGACCTCATCGCCGACGGACACAACCTCGTTGGGGTCGACGTCGTGCTTGATGGAGAGCTCTCGGGAAGGGATGACGCCTTCGGTCTTGTAGCCGATGTCGAGCAACACTTCGTCACGGTCAACCTTGACGATGGTTCCCTCGACGATGTCGCCATCGTTGAAGTATTTGATGGTTTTGTCGATGGCGGCGAGAAAATCCTCTGCCGAGCCGATGTCGTTGACGGCTACTTGCGGCGAGGTGACGGAGGGACTTGGCATGTGGTGGGTTGCTCCGGACAGGTTTGATTAGTAGGGACAGTTGTTATTGGTGTGACCCGCAGCAGAGATCGCAAAACCACAGACGGGTACCCGTCGAGGTTACTCGACTGTGTACACGCTGGACAAACTCGGCCCCCTATGAACCCACCGAGGCCCGTTACCCTGCTCAAGTGACTTACGCCGGTCCGCCGCAGCAGCCACTTCAATTCATCCCGCGGTATCCCCCGATACAGAAGAAGGTGCGCAAGGTCGGAGCGCCGCTGGGTGTGCTGATCCTGCTCGGCACCGTCGCGGGCCTGATCATCATCGCGCTGACCGCCTTCAACCCCGTCGGCACCTCCATCGGCTTCGTGTTGTCCAGCATCGCCATGACCGTCGTCGTGCTTGCCTATCTGTGGCTTGACCGGTGGGAGCCTGAGCCGAGGCGGCTGCTGATACTCGCCTTCCTGTGGGGCGCATCGGTCGCCGTCATCATCGCCTCGATACTGCAGCTCGTCACCGAAGCGGCGATCAACCCCGGGGCGACGGAGGGCGCAAGCCCGATCACGATCGTGCTCGGGGCGCCGCTGACGGAAGAGGCGGCCAAGGGGCTGTTTCTGCTGCTCATGATGACCGGGGCGCGCCGCAACGAGCTCAACTCGCTGACCGACTGCCTGGTCTACGCAGGCCTGGTCGGCGCCGGGTTCGCCTGGCTGGAGGACATCCTCTATATCGGCGGCGGCGAAACCGTCGGCGACTCCCTCTTGACGGCTGCGATGCGGCTGATCATGGCGCCGTTCGCCCACTCGCTGTTCACCACGTTCTTCGGCATCGGCGTCTGGTGCGCGATGCAGAACCGCAACGCCCTCGCCAGGGTCGGCTACATCCTGCTCGGGTACCTCGGCGCGGTGATCATGCACGGCCTGTGGAACGGATCATCGCTGTTGGGCGTCGGCGCGTATTTCGGGGTGTATTTCCTCTGGATGGTGCCGATCTTCGGGTTGATCATCTGGCTCGGGGTGGCCAGCAGGCGCAAGGAGCAGCGGATCACGGCGGAGAAGCTGCCAGGGATGGTGGCGGCCGGCCTCGTGACACCGAATGAGGCGACGTGGCTCGGCTCGATCAAGAGTCGCAAGGCCGCGATCGGTCAAGCGCGCCAACTGGGCGGGAAGCCCGCGTCCAAGACCGTCAAGACCTTCGCCCATCAGGTGGTCGAGTTGGCGTTCGTGCGTGACCGCATCGACCGCGGATTCGGCGACGCGCGCGTGAACGCACTGCTGACCGATGAGACCTACGCGGTGTACGGGGCGCGGGCCGCCGCACCGGCCCTGCAGGGCCTCACCAACTTCCGGGTGTAGGCGCGACGGCGACGTTCCGTCGCAGAGCCCCGCAGGTCGCTATCGTTAACCCTGCCCCAACAGGGAGGTCAGGGTGGCGAGCATCAGAGACGTGGCGGCAGCCGCCGGAGTCTCGCCGACCACTGTCTCTCACGCGCTGAACAATCGGGGACGCATCGCCGAGGAGACCCGTGTCAGGGTTCTGCAGGCCGCGCGCCAATTGGGTTACCAGGCAAACGTTCACGCGCAGCAGCTCGTCACGCGCCGCAGCCGGATCATCGCGATTCAGTTGCCCGCCCTCGAGACTTCTCACGGGCCCGCGCTGCCGGATTCGGCATATTTTCTTGATGTCATCAACGGCGCCGCCGCGGCCGCCGACGGCGCAGGCTATGCACTGGTGGTCACCCCGTCCGGTGGCAAGGCCAGCATCTTCGGCGGCTTTGCCATCGACGGTGCGATCATCGTTGATCCGCAGGGCGACGAGCCGATATTCGCCACCGGGGTCCCGGTGGCCACCGTCGGCATCGCGTTGTGCGAGACCCACGACGTGCTTGCGGTCGACAACGACCACGCCACCGCGGCCCACTTTGTCCTCGATCATTTTGAGAAGAGTGGTCGTGTCCGGCCGGCCATGGTTGCCGACGACACCCGCCGGTCTTACGTCAACGACGTGATGTCCGGCTACCGAGAATGGGTGCAGGACAAGGGCGCTGCGGACATCACCCTCACCCTGGCATCCCTCGATCAACGCGCTGTCGACCGGGTGATCAAGAAGTTGCGCGAGGAGCGCGCCGATTCGGTCTACACGAGTTCAGACGATCTGGCGCTGGCCCTGCTCGACGGCGCATCACGGGCCGGTTTGCGCGTGCCGGCCGAGTTGGCCATCGCATCGGCGGTGGACGCCAGGTCGCTCACCCTGACGTCGCCGCAGATCTCCGCGACCAATCTGTTTCCGTTCCGGACAGGCGGGACAGCGGCGCAGCTGTTGATCGACCGCCTCGAAAACGGTGCCAAGACCGACGAGACCCGGCTCATCCCCACGCAGTTCGTCGCGCGGGCCTCCACCGCTGCCCCGGACCCCGCCTCAACCGCACTGGTGTGACGTCCTTGACAGCCTTGCCGATCTGTGACTAGTGTCACCTCTCGACCTGGCCAAAACCATTTGGCGGAGGTCACCGCCCCGACCGACAGTCATCACCACCCCGAAAAACCGCAAGACATCCGCATCGTCACACGTGCCAAAACGTTTTTGCAGGAGGCCAACCAATGCGAGGTGAGCGCACCCGCGCGAACGACGCCGCAGTCAAGGCGCTCCTCGCCTGCGACCCGGTGCTCGTCGGGATCGAGAGCGCAGAGAGCGCCATGGGGCTTCCGAAGTCCACCGTGCTCACATCGGGCCCCGCGATGCCGTTCGGCTCCTACACCGGCGGCCAGCGAGCGGCGATCATCGGCGGGGCGCTCTACGAGGGATTGGCGGCTGACGAAGCGGCGGCCGTCGCCGCCTTCGAGCGCGGAGACATCGCCGTGCGGGGGTGTCAGGAGTTCGGCTGCGTCGGCTCGCTGGCAGGTGTCACCACGGCGTCGATGCCGGTCGTGGTGGTGGCCAACGACCGCAGCGGTGATCGCGCCTTCTGCACCCTCTACGAGGGCGACAGCGCCGACCGCCTCAACTACGGCACGTATACCGAAGCCACCAAGGACAACCTCGAGGATTTGCGACTGCGTATCGCGCCCGCGCTCAACACGCTGATCACCGCTCAGACGGAAGCGCTTCGGCTCAAACCGATCATGTCCCGCGCCTTGACGATGGGCGACGAACTGCACAGCCGAAACGCCGCAGCCACGCTGCTGTTGCTCAGGCGACTTCTTGTCGGCGCCAAACAGCTCGGGTCGGAACTGGAGGCCGTGCTGGACTCGCTGTGCGATGACTATTTCTTCCTGCGCCTGTCGATGGCCGCCAGCAAGGTGATGGCCAACGCGATGCGCGGCTACGAGGGGTCCAGCGTGGTCACCGCCATGGGGTTCTCGTGTGCCGAGTTCGGGATCCAGACATCCGGCACCGGCGATACATGGTTCACCGGTCCCCTACCCACATTCGACGACTACCTGCTGGAGTCCGGCCACAGCGCCGACGAGATCGAGTTCATGGGTGGTGAAAGCACCATCACGGAGGTGGTCGGCCTCGGCGGCCTCGCGCAGGCGGCGGGTCTGCCGTTGCATCGGTCGAGCGGCCGCGACGTTTCGACGATGATCGCGCGCACGACCGCGATGTACGAGATCACCGTCACCGAGAGCCCTGACTTCCTGATCCCCGTCCTGAACTATCGGGGCACGCCCTTGGGATTGGACGTCGAGAGGATCGCGGCCCGCACCGATATCACTCCATTCCTCGACATCGGCATTGCCGGCCGATCAGGACGACAGATCGGAGGTGGCGTCGCGAAAGCACCCCTTGTGCCTTTCAGCAAGGCGTGGGATGCGCTGCACCCCACGTAGCTGAAGTCCCGCACCGTACTGCGCTCCCATCCGATCCGTCAGTCGAATACGCCCTCGGTACGACAGACGGTGACGCGGGGTCGACGTGCCAACGCGCGAGAGTCGATCCATCTCTGCATATTTCGGTTTCATCGAAGGATTACCAGTATGAAGAATGTGACACCGCGGAACGAAGTCGATCAGGCCTCGGCAAAAGTCGACGCTGTCGGCAAGGTAGAGAGCTACGGGATCGAGTACATCCCCGACGAGGACCGGCATTCCCGTCCCCGAAACCTGTTGTGGATCCTGTTCGGTGGCAGCATGACCTTCGGGATCATCGTGATCGGCTGGATACCGGTATCTCTTGGACTCGGGTGGTGGGCGTCGGCCAGCGCCATCGTCGTCGGCTCGGCGATCGGCGCGACCCTGATGGCCCCGATGGGATTGCTTGGGCTGAGAAGCGGCAGCAACAACCCTGTTGCCAGCGGCGCCCACTTCGGCGCACTAGGACGGATGATCGGCTCGGCCCTCGGGATCACCGCGGACATCGTATTCGCCGCGCTCTGTATCTGGGCGGCGGGAGAAGTCTTGGCGCGCAGCGTGGTTCGGATCTTCAACGTCGAGAGCGAAACGATGACCGTCGCTCTGCTGATCTTGGCCTACACCCTCGTCGCGGTTGTCATGACGGTCATCGCCGTGATGGGTCACGCCAACATGGTGTCCTTCACCAAATGGATGGTGCCCACTGCGGGCGCCATGATGATCCTTTACGTCTTCGTTGCCGCGCCGAACTTCGACCCCGGCTATGCGGGTGGGGATTACGTGTTGGGGAGTTTCTGGCCGACGTGGTTCCTCGGCATGCTCGCGTGCGCAGGCACGGTCAACTCGTACGGCCCCTATGTCGGCGACTGGACCCGCCACATATCGACGACGAAGTACCCGCCCAAGCACTCCGTCGCGGCGGCCTGGATCGGCGGATTCTTCGGCATGGGCGGAGCCTTCCTGTTCGGCGCGTACACGGCCGTGACATTCAAAGACCCCCTCGGCGCATATGCCACCGAGTTCGCCAACAACGTGCCGTTCTGGTACCTGTTCTTCGCGTTGTACCTGGCGTTCATTCCAGGCACCGCCCAGGCGGTCATCAACATCTACAACATGGGGCTCGACTTCTCGTCGGTCGTGCCGCGCCTCTCCAGGGTCAAAGCCACCATCTATCTGTCGATCGTTTCGACGCTGCTGGTGTTCGTTGGCGCCTTCTATCAAGAGCTTTCGGCGATCGTGAGCTCCTACCTCGCGATACTCATCGTGCTCGGAGCGCCGTGGAGCATCATCAACCTGATCGGCTACTTCAACAACCGCGGCTACTACGATCCGGATTCTCTCCAGGTGTACAACCGCGGCCAGATGGGCGGTCGCTACTGGTCCTCCGTCGGCCTCAATCACCGTGCCGTGATCGCATGGCTGGCGGCCGTCGTCATCGGAATGTTCTTCGTCAACACCGGCTGGTACGTCGGCCCAGGCACAGCGTTGTTCAACGGTGCCGATATGGGGTTCGTCGTCTCCACCCTCGTCGGCGCCGGTGTCTACTTCGCGTTCCTGAAATGGAATCCGGAGCCGGCATACGTATTCGGCCCCGAGGGCGCCCGAATAGCCAGTGCCGCACCGGACCGGTACGGCGACTTCATGCCGATTCAGCCGATGGACCTCTCCAAAGTCCGGTGGCGCATTGTCTGACCCCCGGCCATTCGCTTAACACAATCTGCTGACAACCAAACAGAAAGAAGCACAACCACAATGGATACCCTCCGCGCGGTCGACACCGCGGACACGAAGCAGACCAGCGACCTGGCCGACGCCGGCGTGCGTTACGTCACGGCCGCGTGGATCGACATCCTCGGCAGGTCGAGGGGAAAGAGTCATCCCATCGCGCGCCTACCCGAACTGTTGGCCGGCTTCGCCCGGTACACGCCACGGGGCATCAACGGCATCGGGCAGATGGATCCCGTCGAGGAAGAGGTCACGGCGATACCTGATCTCGATACTCTGACGATCCTGCCGTGGGACAAGCGCTTTGCGTGGATGGCCTCCGACATGTGGTCAGACAAGGGTGAACCGTTCGCCCTGTGCCCGAGGTCGATTCTGAAGCGGCAGATCGCGCGCGCTGCGGAACAGGGCTACCGGTGCACGTTGGGTATCGAACCCGAGTTCTATCTCTATCGACCCGAGAATCTGACGTCCAGCAGCTTCGGTGACTTGACCGCGTCGGGGGCTGTCGAGCCGAGCCCCGCATACGACGTCGAGACGTCGTACGACGTGTCGCAGTTCCTCGACGAGATCGTCACGACGATGAAAGAGATCGGCCTGGAAGCCTTCGCCATGGGCGCCGAAGGCGGCGTGAACCAGTTCGAGATCGACTTCTACTATCGGGACCTGCTCGAGATGGCTGACCGGCTCACGTTGTTCCGCTTGATGATGCACCAGGTTGCCAAACAACACGGGCTGGCCGTGACCTTCATGCCAAAACCTTTTGCCAATCTGTGGGGTTCCGGTGCACATTTCAACATGGGGCTGTGCACCCTGGACGAAGAAGAGGAAAGCGTCCTGCGGATCGGCGGGTCCAGTGTCGGCGGTGAAGACGAGTGGTCCAAGGAATCGAAGTACTTCATCGGCGGACTGCTCAAGCACGCACGCGCGCTGACGGCCATCACCAATCCCCTCGTCAACTCCTACAAGCGGTTGACGCCAAGGCTGGTCGACGGTGCGGTGAGCTGGGCGCCGATCAAGATCGCCTACGGGCCGAACAACCGGTCGTGCATGATTCGTGTTCCGGAGAACCGCCCGGCGATCGAGGTCCGCAATCCCGACGCCTCCGCGAATGTCTACCTGACCGGGGCCTTCCTGCTGGCCGCCGGATTGGAAGGAATCGCAAACGAGATCGATCCAGGGCCGGAAATGATCGAGCTGGCGTCCGAGCACGAGGAGATCGAGCGGCTGCCGCGCACCCTTCTCGAAGCGATTGAGGCGTTCGAAGACGACGACCTGAGTCACGAGGTCTTCGGCGACGAATTCGTCCGCGAGTACGTCGCAACGAAACACGAGGAGTGGGAACAGGATCATCTGCCCGTGAGCGACGCGGAGCGGGCGCGACACCTGCCCTACTACTAACGGGCAGTCCTGCCCGTGATCGCCGAGGACTGCCTGAAGCTACTCGTAGACCAGGTGAAGCCGTGCCTCGGCCTTGGCGAGGTATCGAACTACCTGCCAGAGCTGAGCCGGGCGCGTAGCGACGAACTCGCCGTGGCAATCGATCTCGGCGGGAACATCGTGATCACTGCAGGCGATCACAGCGCCAAGTTCACGCTGCAGAGCGTGGTCAAGGTATTCACGCTGTTGTTGGCGCTACACCACCACGGTAAGGAGTACGTGTTCGAACGCGTCGGCTGCGATCAGGCGCTGGGTTCGTACAACTCGCTCGAGACGTTCACACGAGGGTCCGGTGTACCGGTCAACCCGTTCGTCAACGCCGGCGCGCTAGTCATCGTGGACATGTTGCCTGGCGACGATCCGGATAGTCGGGTAGCCCACGTGCTGAAGTTCATCCGTGCGCTGGCGGGCAATCCGGAGGTCAGCGTGAACCTCGACACCGCCCGCTCCGAGTTGATGCTCTCCGATCAGAATCGGGCACTCGGCTATCACCTGCGCAGCCACCAATTGATCTCAACCGGGATCGAGGATCTGTTGTGGGCGTATTGCCAGATGTGCGCCATCGAGGTGGATGTCGTGGATCTGGCGCGCGCCAGCCGAATGCTCGCCGACCGCTCGGACATCCGCGTGATGGACGAAATGCTTCAGGCGTCACATCTACGGTTGGTTCGACGCCTGATGTTGTCCACGGGCATGTACGAGGCGTCCGGCCACTACGCCTGCGACGTCGGAATCCCGGCGAAATGTGGTGTGTCAGGGGCGATGATGGGTGTGGTGCGTCATCAAAAGGGTATCGGGATCTACGGTCCTGCCCTCGACAAATCCGCGAACAGCATCGGTGGCCTCCGGTTGATGCAGTTGTTGTCGGCGACTCTCGACGTCGACTGACCGCATCTGGAGTATCAGTGGGCGGCGGCGTCCCAGCTGCGGCCGTAGCCGACCGAAACCTCCAACGGGACGTCCAGCGGATAGGCGCTGCCCATCTTGTCGCGCACCAGTTTCTCGACCTGCTCGCGTTCGCCCTTTGCGACCTCGAACAGCAATTCGTCGTGCACCTGCAGCAGCATCCGTGACTTCAGCCCGGCGTCCTTGATCGCATTGTCGACCTCGATCATCGCCACTTTGATGATGTCGGCGGCACTGCCCTGGATGGGCGCGTTCAAGGCGGCCCGCTCGGCCGCCTCGCGGACATTGCGATTGCTGCTGTCCAATTCCGGCAGGTACCGGCGCCTGCCGAACACCGTCGACGTATAGCCGTCCTTGCGCGCCTGGTCGACAACATCGCGGAGGTAGTCGCGTACCCCACCGAACCGGTCGAAGTACTGCTCCATCTGGACCTTGGCATCCTCGGTGGAGATCTTCAGTTGTGCGGCAAGGCCATACGCACTCAGCCCGTACGCAAGGCCGTAGCTCATCGCCTTCACGCGGCGCCTGAGTTCGGCGGTGACCTCGTCGATCGGAACGGAGAACGCACGCGATGCGACGAACGAATGCAGGTCCTCGCCGGTGCGGAACGCTTCGATCAGGCCGTCGTCCTTCGACAGGTGCGCCATGATCCGCATCTCGATCTGGCTGTAGTCCGCCGTCATCAGCTCTTCGAACCCTGCGCCGACGACGAACCCGTCGCGGATGCGGCGACCGGCATCGGTCCGGATCGGGATGTTCTGCAGGTTCGGCTCGGTCGATGACAGCCGGCCCGTCGCGGCGATGGTCTGGTTGAAGGTGGTGTGAATCCGGTCGTCGGAGGCGACCGAGTTCAGCAGCCCGTCGACGGTGACCTTGAGCCGGGTCACGTCGCGGTGTGCCAGCAGGTGCTGGAGGAACGGATGGCCGGTCTTGTCGAACAACGACTGAAGTGCGTCCGCGTCGGTGGTGTAACCGGTCTTGGTGCGCTTCGTCTTCGGCATTTCCAGCTCGTCGAACAGCACCACCTGCAACTGCTTGGGCGATCCGAGGTTGATCTGCTTACCGATCACCCCGTAGGCGGCCTCCGCCGCGTCGCGGATCTGGCCGGCGAACTCGCTCTGCAACTCCGAGAGATGGGCAAGATCCACCGCGATGCCCGCGGTCTCCATCTCGGCCAGCACCCGCTGGACCGGCAGCTCCATATCGCCGAGCAGTGAGGAGGACTCGATGCGGGCCAACTCCTCGTCGAGCGCGTCGGCGAGATCCATTACCGCGCTGGCCCTCAGGATCGACGTCTGCACCGCCTGATCGTCAACGCCGTCGCTGTCGTCGAGGAGTGAAAGCTGTTGCTGCTCAGGGTTATCGGCACGAAGCTCGCGCTTCAGATAGCGCAGCGAGAGGTCGTCGAGCGCGAAACTGCGCTGACCGGGCCGGACCAGGTAGGCGGCAAGTGCGGTGTCCGAGGTGATGCCTCGAAGCGTCCAGCCACGGCCTTCGAGGTCGTGAATTGCGAGCTTGGCCTCGTGCAGCGCCTTCGGCACCCCTGCATCCGAAAGCCACGATGCGAGCGCGGCCTCGTCATCAGGATGCAGACCTGCGGTGTCGAGATAGCGGCCGTCGCCGTCGGCAGCCACGATCGCGAGGCCTGTGGCGTCCCCATCGAAGGCCTGGTGGGTGCCGATGACAGCCATCCCGAACCGGCGCCCCTCGCTGTGCTCGGCCAGCCAGCCGGCAAGCTCACCTGCCTCCAGAGCACCGCCGCGCACATCGAAGCCCTGGTCGACCTCGGGATCCGCCGACGCCAGCGTGTCGAACAACCGGTCCCGCAGCACCCGGAACTCGAGATCGTCGAACAGCCGGTGGATCTGGTCGCGATCCCATGGCTGCATCCGAAGCGTGTCGGGCGTCTGCGCCAGCGGAACATCCTTGACGAGGTCGGTGAGCTCACGGTTCAGCACAACGCTCGACAGGTTGGCCCGCAGTGCGTCACCGACCTTGCCCTTCACCGTGTCGACCTGGTCGACGAGTGCCTGCAGCGAGCCGTACTCAGCGATCCACTTGGTCGCCGTCTTCTCCCCCACCCCCGGGATACCGGGCAGGTTGTCGCTCGGGTCGCCGCGAAGCGCCGCGAAGTCCGGGTACTGCTGCGGGGTCAGCCCGTACTTCTCGAGCACCGCCTCCGGCGTGAACCGGGTCAGCTCGCTGACACCCTTGCGTGGATACAGCACCGTCACGTCGTCGCTCACCAGCTGAAGCGAGTCGCGGTCGCCGGTGACGACCAATACCTGGTAGCCGGCGTCCTCGGCCTGCGTCGCGAGCGTGGCCAGCACGTCGTCGGCCTCGAAACCCGGTTCGGCAAGCACCGTGATGCCCAGCGCGCCGAGCACCTCCTTGGTGATGTCGATCTGACCGCGGAACTCGTCGGGTGTGGCCGACCGGCCCGCCTTGTATTCCGGGTACTTCTCCAACCGGAACGTCTGGCGGGACACGTCGAAAGCGGCGGCGATGTGGCTGGGCTGCTCGTCGCGCAGCAGGTTGATGAGCATCGCGGTGAACCCGTACACCGCGTTGGTGGTCAGCCCGCCCTGGGTCTTGAAGTTCTCTGCAGGCAGCGCATAGAAGGCCCGGAATGCCAGCGAATTGCCGTCCAACAGCATCAATATCGGCTTTTCGGTCGCCTTCTCGGCCGTTGCGCTTGCGGTCACGGCCCTACTCTATGCACGGGCGCTGACACGCAGTAGCCGACGAGCCCGATCGATCAGAACGCGAGCGGCCGGGCTGATCGGGCCAGCCGACCGCCACGCCAGCACAAGCCGCCCGCGGAGTTCGGGAGCGAACGCCAACGCGTGCAGGTCGGCGCGGCCGCGCGGCACCGACGCGGGCACGATCGCGACTCCGAGCCCGCGCTCGGCCAGGTCCGCCAGTTCCAGCGGAGTGCTTGCCTCGAACCCGACCCGGGGTCTGACACCGGCCCGTGCGCACGCCTGGTCGAACTGATGGCGGATACCCGCGCCGACGGGCAACGCGATCAGCGTCCGGTCGCCCAGGTCGGCCAACCGGATCTTCTTGCGCTTGGCCAGCGGATCGGTGCGGCACACCGCGGCCTCGATCGCCTCGTCGGTGACGATGTGGAGCTCCAGACCCTCCGGCACCTCGTCAGGCCCGACGGAGGCTATCGCCATATCGAGATTGCCGGTGCGGACGTTCTCGATGAGGTTGTCGGAGCTGTCCGTGCCGAGCGTTATCTCGACACTGGGGTGGTCGGCGTGAAAGTCGGCCAGTAGTCGCGGCATGTCGACGGGATGAGACGTCACCGTGCCGATGGTGACGGTGCCGCGCAACAGCTGGGTCACCTCGTCGGCGGCGACGTGCATGTCTCGGACCGCGGCAAGTGCGGCCCGTGCGTAGGGCAGCACCGCCTCACCGGCTGTCGTCAGACGGACCGCGCGCCGCGAGCGGTCGAGAAGGGTCTGGCCGAGCTCGCGTTCCAGACGTTTGATCTGTGCGCTCACGGCGGGCTGAGCGACGTGGATGCGCTCGGCCGCCCTTGTGAAGTTGGCCTCCTCCGCGACGGCGACCAGGTATTCGAGCTGTCGCAGTTCCATAACTAATGATTATAGTTTGACGCTTGATTCGATATTGGACTTATAGAATTCAGCCGCCCACCCTGGAGGCATGACTGACAGCGTTCTCATCGCAGGGGCCGGTATCGGCGGGTTGACCGCGGCGATCGCTTTGCACGCCCGCGGCATCGGCGTCACCGTCATCGAACGAACAGACCTTCGCCCACTCGGCGTCGGGATCAACCTGCTTCCGCATGCGGTACGCGAACTCCACGAACTGGGACTCGGCGACGGCCTGTCCCGAATCGCCGTCGCACCCGCGGCCATCGCCTACTACGACACCGACGGCACCCTTCTGTTCCGGGAACCACGCGGTGTCGACGGCGGTTACGGCCATCCCCAGTACTCGGTGCATCGCGGCAGGCTGCAGATGCTGCTGCTATCGGCACTGCAGGAACGCCTGGGAAGCAACGTCATTCACCCGAGCGCCGAACTGACCGGCATCGAGGAGTCCGGCGAGAATGTTCGGGTCACGACGTCCGCCGGTGAGTTCGCCGCGGATCTGCTCGTCGGCGCCGACGGCATCCATTCGACCGTTCGCCGCCATCTCCACCCCGGCCGAGATCCGCTGCTGTGGTCGGGGCTGCGCATGTTCCGCGGCGCGGTCGACGGTGATCCCTTCCTGGACGGCCGGACGATGTCGATTGTCAAGGGCGCCAACGGAGTCGACCTCGTGGTGTATCCGATCGGCGGCGGTCAGATCAACTGGGTCGTGATGCTGACCGACTCGGCGCCAGGCCCGCTGCCCGGCGACGCCAGGTGGAATCAGCCGGGTGACCGTTCCGAGGCGCTACGTCATCTCGAGCACTGGGACCTCGGCTGGCTGGATGCCGCAGACCTGGTGCGCCGCACCGAACCAGTGCTGGAATACCCGATGGTCGACCGCGACGTGCTCGCCTGGTGGGGCCGCGGACGCGTCACGTTGCTCGGTGACGCGGCACACCCGATGTATCCCGTTGGCGCCAACGGCGGTTCACAGGCCATCGTCGATGCCGCCGCGCTGGCAGAAGAGCTGTCAGGCGATTTCGGGCAAGGGTTGCGCCGCTACGAAGCCCGGCGCCGCCCCGAGACGGCGAAGGTCGTCGAGGCCAACCGGGAAATGCACCACACGGGCGCGACACAGAGCCCGCAGGACCTCGCGCGCGTCACAGCCAAATACCGGGCCGATACCGACAGGAGTCACGCATGACCACAACCTGATGCGGGACAACCCCGATGACCTGGTGCGCATTCTCTTGGACGCGGGCCCGCGAAACTGGAACACGTTTCAGTTTCGCGGCCGGAATCGGTACGCTAATTGCCGTGTCAGCTTCCACCCAACCTGCAATAGACGGCTGGTTCGCCACCGACGGCTCTGGCGAGGCCTATCTGATCGGCGGTAAGTGCCATCAGTGCGGCACCTACGTGTTCCCGCCCCGGTCGACCAACTGCCCCAACCCAGCCTGTGACGGCGACGAGCTGGCCCAGGTGCCGCTGTCGCGCCGCGGCACGCTGTGGAGCTACACCGAGAACCGGTACGCACCTCCACCGCCTTATCCGTCGCCGGACCCCTTCGAACCGTTCGCGGTCGCCGCGGTGCAACTCGCAGACGAGGGGTTGATCGTGTTGGGGAAGGTCGTCGATGGGACGCTGGCCGCTGACCTGAAGGTCGGCATGGAGATGGAGTTGACGACCATGCCGCTGTTCGTCGACGACGAAGGTGTCGAGCGTGTCGTGTACGCCTGGAGGATCGCATGAGCACTGGTACTCCTGACCCCGTCTACATCCTCGGTGCAGGCATGCACCCGTGGGGCAAGTGGGGCCGCGACTTCACCGAGTACGGCGTCGTCGCAGCACGGGCCGCGTTGGCGGAAGCGGGTCTTGACTGGCGCCAGATCCAGCTTGTGGCGGGCGCCGACACCATCCGCAACGGGTATCCGGGGTTCGTGGCGGGTGCGACGTTCGCCCAGAAGCTGGGCTGGAACGGCGTCCCCGTCACATCGAGCTATGCCGCGTGCGCCAGCGGATCTCAGGCGCTGCAGAGCGCGCGCGCCCAGATCCTCGCAGGGTTCTGCGATGTGGCGCTGGTGATCGGTGCCGACACCACACCGAAGGGCTTTTTCGCACCTGTCGGCGGCGAGCGCCGAAACGATCCCGACTGGCAGCGCTTCCACCTGATCGGCGCGACGAACACGGTGTACTTCGCGCTGCTTGCGCGGCGGCGGATGGACCTCTATGGCGCGACGCTCGAGGACTTCGCGCAGGTAAAGGTCAAGAACGCCAAGCACGGCCTGGACAACCCGAACGCGCGCTACCGCAAGGAGAGTTCCGTCGCCGACGTGCTTGCCAGCCCGGTGGTGTCGGATCCGCTTCGGCTGCTCGATATCTGCGCGACGTCAGACGGTGCCGCGGCGTTGATCGTGGCGAGCAAGGAGTTCGCCGAGAAACACCTCGGATCGGTCGAGGGGGTGCCGTCGGTGCGTGCCGTCAGCCTCCAGTCGCCGCAGTATCCTCAGCATCTGCCCGAATTGCCGGATATCGCAACCGATTCCACCGCTGCCGTGGCGGCACCCAAACGCGCTTTCAAGGACCAGATCCTCGATGCCGCCTACGCGGAGGCCGGTATCGGACCTGAGGACCTCAGCCTCGCGGAGGTGTACGACCTCTCGACGGCGCTGGAGCTCGACTGGTACGAGCATCTCGGCCTGTGCGCCAAAGGCGAGGCCGAGGGGCTGTTGCGCAGCGGCGCAACGACGATCGGCGGAAAGATCCCGGTCAACGCGTCCGGCGGTTTGGCATGTTTCGGCGAGGCGATCCCGGCTCAGGCCATCGCGCAGGTCTGCGAGCTGACCTGGCAGCTGAAGGGTCAGGCCACCGGCCGTCAGGTCGAAGGCGCCAAGGTCGGCGTCACGGCGAATCAGGGGCTTTTCGGACACGGCTCGTCGGTGATCGTCGCGCGATAGCGCCCCCTAGATTCGTGACCTTGCGGAGTCGAGCGCGGCTTCGATCTCGGCCCACGTGCCGCGGACGATCTCGGCAACGGGAAGCAGCTCCCCGATTCGCGAGGAAACCTGACCCGTGTTCGCAACGCTGGCCTCCATATCGCCGTCGAAATACAGGTCGGTGACCTTCCCGAGCAGCTGCACATCGGGGTCGTGTGCCGCAACGCGGGCGGCCAGGCCCGTGCGAAGAACTCGCATCGTCGGGTTACCTGGAATGTCGAGAAGCACTGTGCCCGCATCGTCGGCGGCGACGATCGCACCCTTGAAATTGGCGTGCACCAACGACTCCCGGCTAGCCAGCATCCGGGTCCCCATCTGGACGCCCTCGGCGCCAAGCACCACCGCGGCGGCGGCCGATCTCGCATCGCACATGCCGCCCGCCGCGATGATCGGAAGGTCGACCCGTTCGGCGATCAGCGGAAGCAGCACCATCGTCGATGCGCCGAGTGCCGACTTGAACCCGCCGCCCTCGACGCCTTCGACAACCAGCGCGTCGACACCGGCGTCTGCCGCCTTCATCGCCGCCCGAAGCGATCCAACGACATGCGCGACGACCATCCCTGCGTCGTGCAGCCGCCCGGTGAACAGGGCGGGGTCACCGGCCGAGCTGAAGACATGACGCACCCCCGCCGCGGCGAGAACCCCGACGATGGACGGATCCTTCTTCCAGCCCTGGATCATCAGGTTGGCCGCGACGGGTTTGGTCGTGAGGTTGCGGACACGGAGCAGGTCCGCCTGCCCGTCCGGAGTGAGTGTTTCGATCATCCCGAGTCCGCCCGCTTCTGACACCGCAGCCGCCAGTTCTGCGCGGGCGATATAGGTCATCGGCGCCTGCACGACCGGATAGTCGACGCCGAGCAGAGCCTGAATGCGGTTGGCCACGGCCAGAGCTAGGCGACGCCGAGATAGGCGGCGCGAATGCTGTCGTCCTCCAACAGGGCCCTGGCGTAGCCCTCGCGGGTGATCTCACCCGTTTCCAGGATGTACGCGCGGTCGGATCGACTGAGCGCCTGCTGCGCGTTCTGCTCGACCAACAGCACCGTGGTGCCCTGCGCGTTGATGTCGGCGATGATCTTGAAAATCTGGGATATCACCATCGGCGCCAGTCCCATTGACGGTTCGTCGAGCAACAGCACCCGGGGGCGTGCCATCAGCGCGCGGCCGATCGCCAGCATCTGCTGTTCACCACCGGAAAGCGTGCCGCCTACCTGGTTCTTCCGTTCGGCCAGCCGCGGGAACTTCTCCAGCACCCAGTCCAGGCGTTCCTTGTGTTCGGCCTTCGAAGCGAACTTGCGCCCGTAGCAACCCATTTCAAGGTTCTCGGTGACAGTCATTCCCGGGAACACGCCGCGGCCCTCCGGCGCCTGGATCAGGCCGTCGGTCACTCTTAGGTGCGCTTTCACGCGGGTGATGTCGTTGCCCTCGAACCACACCGACCCCGACGTCAGCGGCCGAAGGCCAGAGATCGCGCGCATGATCGTGGTCTTACCCGCACCGTTGGAGCCCAGCAGGGTGACCAGTTCGCCCTCGCGCACGACCAGGGATACGCCGTGCAGAGCCTGGATACGGCCGTAGTGCACGACGACGTCACGGACCTCGAGTAGGACCGGCCGGTCGTTGGCGTCAGGAGAGTTCGTCATCGGGCACCCCCAGGTATGCGGCGATGACCTTCGGGTCCTCGCGGATCTCGGCGGGCAGACCGTCGGCGATCTTGCGGCCGAACTCCAGTACCACGATCCGGTCGGTGACGCCCATGACCAATCGCATGTCGTGTTCGATGAGCAGCACGGTGTAGCCGTCGTCGCGGATCTTCTGGATCAGCTCGATCAACGCGGACTTCTCGCTCGGGTTGAATCCCGCGGCCGGTTCGTCCAGGCAGAGCAGCTTCGGTTCGGTCGCCAGCGCGCGGGCGATCTCCAGCCGTCGCTGGTCCCCATAGGGGAGGTTCCTGGCCTTCTCCTCGCCGCGGTGCGCGATACCGACGAAATGCAGCAGGGCCGCGGACCGTTCGATTGCCGTTTTCTCCTCGCGGCGGTGCCGCGGTGAACGCACGAGTGCGCCCGGCACAGAGGTGTGGTGCCGCGCATCGGTGCCCACCATGACGTTCTCCAGCGCCGTCATGTCACCGAACAGCCGGATGTTCTGGAAGGTGCGGGCGATCCCCTTGCGGGTGATCTCATGTCGCTTGATGCGGCCGAGCGGTGCCCCGTCGAAAATCACCTGGCCCGAAGTGGGCCGGTACACGCCGGTGATCGCGTTGAAGCAGGTCGTCTTGCCCGCCCCGTTGGGGCCGATCATGCCGAGGATCTCACCGCGCCTGATGTCGAATGTGACCGAATCCAGTGCGGTCAATCCCCCGAACTTGACGGTGAGATCCTTCGTCTGCAAAAGGGTTTCGCCTTCTGCGGCCTTGATCTCGCGGTGCACACTCGCGAGTTCCTCGACCGACTCTTCGGTGCCGGGCAATGGCGTCGTCATGCGGCCGACTCCTTCTCGCTTGGTCGCGTCCGAAGCAGATCGCGTGCGGAGTGGCCGTAGGCCAGCAGCTTCTGACGAGCCGGGAACAGACCCTCGGGCCGGAAGATCATCAAGACCACGAGTGCGAGCCCGAAGAACAGGTACTTCAAGTCGCCGAGGTTGATACCAAGGAACTCGACGCCCAGCAGGCGATTGGGCAGGTAGACGATGACGAACGCGCCGAATATCACGCCTAGCTTGTTGCCCTGCCCGCCGAGCACCACCGCGCACAGGAACAGCATCGAGTTGATGATGTTGAACGTCGGAGGCGCCACATACTGCACCTGGCCCGCGTAGAGCGCGCCGGACAGCCCGCCGATCGCGGCACCGATCACAAACGCCCACAGCTTGAACCGAAAAGTGTTGACGCCCATCACTTCTGCAGCGTCCTCGTCGTCCCGGACGGCGATCCAGGCGCGGCCGACCCGGCTTCGTTCCAGGTTGCCCACAAGGACAAGAAGGATCACGATGAGGATCAGCCCGAGCCAGAACCACCAGGTGCCGTAGTTGGCGTCGCCCGTCGAATTCGCGCTCGAGAAGACGCCCTCCGGGAGCCGCTCGTTTTCCCCAAGACGCGGGAACGCCACCTCGTTGAGGCCGCGTGGGCCGTTGGTGATATCGGCGAGATTGTCGGCCATCAGCCGGATGATCTCGCCGAACCCGAGCGTAACGATGGCCAGGTAGTCGCCGCGCAACCGCAGCGTGGGGAATCCGAGGATCAATCCGGCCAGCGCGGTGATCGCCATCGCCAACGGCACGCAGGACAGCCACGCCCACGGGGCGCTGAACATGCCGGTCGGGCCGAGCTTGTTCCACGGGCTGTCCGGGCTGGCGAGTAGGGCGACGGTGTACGCGCCGACGGCGTAAAAGCCGACATAGCCCAGGTCGAGCAGGCCGGCCTGACCAACCACGACATTGAGGCCGATCGCGATGATCGCGACCATTACGAACTGCGCCATCGTGCCGCCGAAGCTGATCCCTGGGGTGTCCAGGAATGGTGGTGTGACGATCGGCAGCAGGGCGATCGCGCCGAACATCAGCAAACCGAAGAGCCATTTCCGACTTCGGGAAAGGCCGTCCCACCAGTCGCGCAGGCCGTCCCCCGGCGCGAGCAGACGCTTTGCGCGCGCCTCGCTTGCCTGCGCCTTCCCGCTCATGCTCTCGCCCTCCCCAGACTCTCCCCGAGTATCCCGGTCGGCCGGAACAGCAGCACGAGAACGAGGAGCACGAACGCGACAACATCGCGCCACTGGGTGCCGAAGACAGCCTGACCGTAGTTCTCGATGATGCCCAACAGCAGGCCGCCGAGCAGGGCGCCACGCAGGTTGCCGATGCCGCCGAGCACGGCCGCCGCAAACGCCTTGATGCCGAGCAGGAACCCGCCCGAATAGATGATGCCCTGCGGCACTTTTAGCGTGTACAGCAGCGCCGCCGCACCCGCCAGCAAGCCACCGATGAGGAAGGTGTTGACGATGATGCGTTCGCGGGACACGCCCATCAGCGTCGCCGTGGTCGGATCCTGCGCGACGGCGCGGATGCCGCGCCCGAACTTCGTCTGGTTGATCGCCACATCGGCGAGCACCGCGAAGATCAGCGAGGAGACCACGATGATCAAGGTGATGTTGGAGACCGCGGCGTCGAAGATCGTGAACTGAGTTTCCGGCTGCACCAACCGGATCGGTTGTTGTGCGTTCGAGCCGCCGTACCCGTCGAGGATCTTCGGCAAGATGAAGTGCACGCACTCCTGCAGCACGAACGACATGCCGATCGCGGTGATCAAGAACGACAGCCTTGCGGCGTTGCGTTTTCGTAGCGGCCGATAGGCGACGAACTCCAGACCCATCGCGACCGACCCGGACACCAACATCGCGAACAGCATCGCGATGCCGAGATACAGCACCGTCAGCGCGATGCCCTTGTTGTACGTGTTGCCGCTCGGCGTGAAACCCAAAATGACGTCGAGGCAGAAGTACGCACCGAACATGCCGAGCATGAAGACTTCGGAATGCGCGAAGTTGATCAGCCGCAGCACGCCGTACACCAGGGTGTAGCCGACGGCGACCAACGCGTAAATCGCACCCCAGGAGAGGCCGTCGATCGTCAACTGCCAGAAGCCGCTTCGCAGGTTCTCCAGATTGAAGTTGATGTTGGCGGCCAGGCAGGCGTACTGGTCGACGCACTCAAGGGGGACGACGCTCATCCGGTGGCGGGCTCCTCGCTGCAGGCTAGCTGAAGCGAAAACGCGTCCGAGCCTTCAGGTCTCGGACGCGCCTCGCGTCGACTGTTACTGAACCTTGAAGATCCAGATCAGATTGGTTGTGAGTTCTCCGGTCGGGCTCCACTGGTAGTTGCGAGCGACACCCTGGCCGTTGTAGTTCTTCACGAAGTCCAGCAGCGCGGGCCGTGTGATGGCGCCCGAGTCGATGCCCTTCACCAGGATGGTGCCAAGGTCGTAGCCCTCGGCGCTGTAGGTGCCCGCCTCAGTGTTGAACTTCGCCTTGTACTCGTCGGCGAACGGCCCGGTGGCCGGGCCGCAGGGGCAGGCCAGGATCGCGTCCTTGGCCGCTTCGCCGGCCTGACTGACGAACTGCGGATCCTTCGTGCCGTCGGCGGAGACGAAAGTGCCCTCGAAACCGCCGTCCTTGAGCTGCTGGACGAACGGCGCCGCCTCCGAGTAATAGCCGCTGTAGAACACGGCGTCCGGGCTGACGCCCTTGACCTGGGTCACGGCGGCGGAGAAGTCCTTGTCGCCCTTCTTCACCTGGATATTGCATGTCGAATCGGCTACCGGACCCAGCGTGTCGCGCACCGCTGTCGCAAGGCCGAGGCCGTAGTCGGTGCTGTCGTCGACCACACAGACCTTCTTGAAGCCCAACGTGTTCTTCATGTAGTTCGCGACGGCCGGACCCTGCACGGCGTCGTTGGCCAGCCCACGGAAGAATGTCCGCCAACCGTTCTCACTGAGCGTCGGGTTCGTCGCCGATGCCGTCGTGGCGACCAACCCGGCCTGGCTGAAGACACCGCCGGTGGCTTTTGTCTCACCCGAGAACGCCGGCCCGACGAGGCCGATCGTGTACTGATCGTCGACGATCTGCGGTGCGATCGCGGTGGCCTTCTGCGGGTCGCCCTCGGTGTCGAACGGCTTCAGCTGAATCTGGCAGCCGGGATTGGCGGCGTTGTGCTTGTCGATGGCCAGCTGCACACCGTTCTTGATGTTGATGCCCAGTGCGGCGTCAGGACCGTTGAGCGCGCCGGCCATGGCGATCGACACCGGCGGGCAATTCGCCTTGCCATCGCCCGCGGGATCGGCTGGCGCTGCGCCCTCCGCCGCCTTGACCTCTCCGCCGTTCTCGTCGATCTGCACCTGCTCGACGATCTTCAGATCGGTCTGCGATGCCTCCTCTTCGGGCTTGGACTGCTGGCAGGCAGCCATGCTGAGCACCACAAGTCCTGCGCTCCCGAGCGCTACTGCGCTTCGTGCCACGCGACCGCGCACGTTTCACCTCCGACTCGATGTTTTCATCGGCACCGACGATCCGGCTTTCACCAGCCAGGGCGCTGACGCTTCGGGGTAGAACATAGCCAACCCATGGCCGTGGTGCGCGTTTTCCGTATATTGCTAGGTCGGCGGCGCGGCGTCCTCAGGCGCGTCGAGGGTCTCCAGCACCACCTCGGCAACGTGCCTCATCGTCGTCCTGCGATCCATCGCCGCCCGCTGAATCCACTTGAACGCCTCGGGCTCGGACATCTGATGCTTGGTCTGGAGCAAACCTTTCGCCCGTTCGACGGCCTTGCGCGTCTCGAGCCGGTCCGACAGCGACGCGACTTCCTGTTCGAGCGCGCTGATCTCGCCGAACCGGCTCACCGCGAGCTCTATCGCGGGGATCAGGTCGCTGATCGAGAAGGGCTTGACGAGGTACGCCATCGCACCGGCGTCGCGGGCCCGCTCGACGAGGTCGCGTTGGCTGAACGCGGTCAGCACCACGATCGGCGCGATGCGCTTATCGGCGATCTCGGATGCCGCGTCGATGCCGTCGCGCCGTGGCATCTTGACGTCCATGATCACGAGGTCGGGTTTGAGGCTTTCGGCCAATTCGACGGCCTCCTGACCGTCGCCCGCCTCGCCGACGACCTCGTAGCCCTCCTCGCGCAGCATCTCGGCCAGGTCCAGCCGGATGAGCGCTTCGTCCTCTGCGATGAGGACGCGGTGCGGTTTGGCATCCGGTTTGGCGTCGTCATTGGTTGTGCCGGTCATGGGTGCCATTGTGGCGGTCGTGGGCCGAGTGAGCGACCTCGGGGGATCCTCTATGGTGGAAGCCCACTGCTGCAGAGCCCTCGTATCCCAATTGGCAGAGGAAACGGATTCAAAACCCGTCCAGTGTGAGTTCGAGTCTCACCGAGGGCACTTCCGTGCCTGTACCTCTACAGCAGCACCCTGGTGGGCACCGGTGCCAGCAACGCCCGCTGTAGCGCCTTGGCCTGGCGATAGCCCGCATAGGCACCGAGGACGGTGAACCCCGCGATTCCCGCGACGCCAGGCAGTGCCGCCGCCAGGATGTCGCTCGTCGTCGCTGCTCTGAGGTATTCCGCATAGCCGACCCGGAAGCCGTCAGGGATCTTCGCGCGCGGCGAGAGGCTTTCGACGGGCCCGATCCGTCCGATCGGGCGCGGTTGATTGGTAGTCGTGATCGGCACCGCTTGCGGCGCGGGGAGTTGGAGCGCCGGAGCGGCGGGTGGCATCACCGAAAGGGGCGCGGCAACCGGCGCCGCAGGCGGTGGAATTGTTGGGGCCTCTTCGAGGTAAGGGGCGGCCGATGCGACGGCGGGCGCCTCGGACATCGGCTCTTGCCACTGGGCAGGCTTGGTGATCGGATTCAGTTGTGCTGCAGGCACTTTGGATCTGATCACGACGCTGCGGGCACTCGGCGCCGAGGAGACCGCTTTGATGCGGGACTGCGTCCCGATGGCGCCGTTGGACTTGTTGTTGCCGCCCAACAGGTCAACGCCAAGGACATCGACATCGACATCGACACCACCGATGCCCGCCAGGTCCGCGTTGGAGACCGCGAGGCCAACGCACATCGGTCCTGTCACGAACGCACCGCAGGCAATCGCAGTCCCGATCGCACTGCGCACCACCGAACAATCCATGATTCGTCCCCGCCTAGCCGCCGGCCCCAGGTATCAGCCGATATCGGTTACCCCGTGTTCGACTCGTTTACACAATTCGCCTAGAGCAGGAAGCTGGTCGGCGAGGGAGCCAACAGCGCCCGCTGCAACGACCTGGCCTGGCGGTAGCCCGCATAGGCCCCGACGAGGGTGAATCCCGCTATCCCGGCAACCCCGGGTAGCGCTGCGTCGAACAGGTCGCCGGTGTCCGCCGACCTGAGGTACTCGGCATACCCGATCCGGTAGGAGTCGGGAACCGGCTCGAAACCTGAATTACTGGGCGCCAGTGGGTCTTTCGCCTTAGTGGTCGTCGGCGACGGCGCCCGCGGCCCCGCGGGTACTGGCCTGCCCTCCGGCTCTGGGGATTCGGGGGGCGGAGCGGCCAATGCGACGATTACGGGCGACTGCCGCACTTCAGGCGACACATACACAGGTGGCGCGCTTACCGTCGCAGGAGCTCTTCGGATGATCACACTGCGGGCCGACGGAGCGGACGACACACGCGGCAGATTCGCCGCCCGACCTGTGGTGTCGGCGCGCGGCAAGCCGCCGCCACCTCCGATGCTCTCGGCGGCCACCACGCTTTCCGGAACGCCTTCGAGCGAGCGCATGGCTGCGGTGCTCTCGGAGACGCCTGCGCTTTCCGGCGCGCTTCCGATTTTCGCCGTCGGCGCTTCGGCGGCCGCGACACCGGCCGCGACTCGAGTCTGTTGCGCGCTGACCTCGGAACCCGGCCGCGGATGGTGCATATCGGATTTGTCGTCGTCGCCGAAGAAGTCGAAGCCGAAGAGGTCGGCATGTGCGGGGGCGGTTCCGATGAACCCCGGACCGACGACCATCGTGCACGAGGCGAAGGCGCACCCGATGACCGCGCTGCGAAACCCCCACCCGTCCAAGCTTCACCCCCACGGTCAGCCAACGGCAGGGTTAGACCTTACAACGCGGGCCTAAATTGTCGCATCCGTCACAGGCTCGGATGCGGTGCTCTCGCCCCGGCTCCTTCGGTCCCATTCCGCCATCACGTCGCTTGCGGTCGGCTTGCTGAGCAGGCTTCCGACGACGAACACCACCAGGCCGGACGCCAGCCCGTAGTAGATCGGTTCGTTCGCGAAGATGTCGCCGACGATAATCATCGTGGCAAGGGTCACCACGGTGCCGACGGCCATCGCCGCCACCGCGCCGACGTTGGTGCCGCGCCGCCAGAGCAGCCCGCCGAGAATCGGCACAAGCAGCCCGCCGACGAGGATGTCGTAGGCCACCGTCAACGCGGCGACCACATCCTGCAATATGCACGCGATGACAATCATCAGAATCCCGAAGGCGGCCACATAGATTCGGTTGCTTCGCAGATGTTCGTCCTCGCTGCCCGCTTCGATATCACGGTTGCGCAGCCTGGCGACGATGTCCTGGCTGAACACGGTGGCGGTGGCGATCAGCGCGCCGCTCGAGGTGGACATGACGGCAGCAAGCGCCGCGGCAAGCACCAGTCCCGCCAGGATCGGCGGCAACTGCATCTCGACGAACTCCGCGAACGCATCGTCACGCGCCTCCAGCGCGGGCAGCAGCACCTTGGCCGCCATCCCGATCACCGCACCGGCCACCGCATACGCCAGGCAGTACACGCCCGCCGCGGTGCCCGCCCAGCGGGCCACCCCCGGGCTGCGCGCGGTGAACACCCGCTGCCAGATGTCCTGCCCGATGAGCAGGCCGAAGGTGTAGATGACGAAATACGTGAGGATGGTGTCGCCGCCGATGGCGGTGAACGACGTCGCGTCGGCGGGCAGCTTCTCGGCCAGTCCGCTGATGCCGCCGGTCTTGTACAGCGCCACCGGCAGCAGGATGAAGAAGATGCCGATGGTCTTGACCAGGAACTGCACGAAATCGGTCAGCGTGATGGACCACATACCGCCGAGCACGGAGTAGATCACCACGACGCTGCCGCCGAGGATGATCGCGAGCACCCTGCCGATATCGAACAGCGCGCCGAAAATGGTCGCGTAAGCGATCGTCGACGTGACCGACAGCATCAAGGTGTAGCCGAACATCACGACCCCGGACAGCACGGAAGATCCTGGACCGTAACGCAATTCGAGCATCTGGCTGACGGTGTAGACACCCAGTCGCTGTATTCGGCCAGCGAACAGCAGGCTCAGCAGGAGGATGCCGACACCGATCGCGAACACCAGCCACATGCCGGAGATGCCGTATTGGTAGCCAAGGCCGACGCCGCCGATGGTGGATGCGCCACCGAGCACGATGGCGGCCATCGTGCCGGAGTAGAGCATCGGCCCGAGTCTTCGGCCTGCGACAAGGAAGTCGGACTGCGTGGTGGCTCTGCGTTTACCCCAGAACCCGAACGCGATCATGCCGACCAGGTAGATGACGACGACGGCGATATCCATGGCGGGAAGCCCTTTCAGCGGATGTCGAAATGAATGAGGGTCGGCCCGTCGGCGGCGAGTGCGGCGCCGACGAGTCCGGACAGATCTGCGGTCGAGGTGGTGCGGACGCCGTTGGCGCCCATCGCGACAGCGAGTGCCGCGAGGTCAGGCGTGCGCAGCCTGACACCGATGGGCGGAATGCCGCGCGCCGCCTCCTGATCCTGGATCTCCCGGTAGCCGCCACTGTCCACGACGATCACCGGTACCGAAAGTTCCTGCTCTACAAGCGTTGTCAGCTCCTGGACGGAGAACATCAGCGCCCCGTCGCCGAGCAGAACCGCGACGGGTGCACCGGGTCGCCCGATGGCGGCACCCAGCCCGGCAGGCAGGCCGTAGCCGAGAGTGGCGAAGCCGGGCGAGTAGCAGAACCGCCGCGGTGCGGGTACGTCGAAATAGTGCACCGAACCGAAGTAGGTGACCTGCGAGCTGTCGCCGGCAAGCGCCGCGTCTGCGGGCAGTGCGGCACGGACCGCCGCGTTGATCTCGGCGTACGGTCCCGCGTCGGCTGCCGCCTCGTTCCGGCACGCCTCCCGTAGCGCCGCCGCACGCTGTTCTCCCCCAGCCGGTTTCGCCGGTAGTG
Organism: uncultured Mycobacteriaceae bacterium; assembly: GCA_902826815.1. Classification (GTDB taxonomy): domain Bacteria; phylum Actinomycetota; class Actinomycetes; order Mycobacteriales; family Mycobacteriaceae; genus Mycobacterium. Next base: position 22,300 of record CADEGF010000013.1, on the reverse strand, counting down.
CTTCCATCACCGCGGCCAACGTGGCAGCCGCATCGCCGAGCAGGGCATGGTCTGCGGGGCAGTTCTTGTCCAACTGGGCGGCGTCGATGTCGCAGCGGATGACAGTGCGGCCGCGGATCTCGCCCTCCCACAGGTCGGAGTCGCCGAGTTCGGTACCGACCACAAGAAGGGCGTCGCTGTCGGCCGCGGCCTGCTGCAGAGCCCGCAGCCGTACCGATGCCCCGACCGAAAGCGGATGCGCCTCGTCGACGGTGCCCTTGCCGTTCACGGTGGTCGCGACGGGCGCACCGAGCGCTTCGGCCAGCGCCGTCAACGCGGTCTGCGCGTCGACGGCGCCACCGCCTGCGATGATGAGCGGCCGCTGTGCACCGGCGAGCAGTTCGGCGGCGCGGCGAACGGCGTCACTGTCGGCGACCGGCGCCGCGATGGCCGCGTCGATCCGGGGCTCACCTGTCCACGTCTGCTCGAGCACGTCGACCGGGATCTCGATGTGGGCGGGCCGCGGGCGCTGTCCGGTGAACCCTCGGAACGCCTCGGTCACCGCCGATGCAGCCTCGTCGGCGCTGCCCACCCGCCGACTCCACGCGACGAGCTGATCCATCGCCCCGCTGACGTTCTTGGCCTCGTGCAGCTGACCCAGGTCGCGACCCTCGGCTCCGGTGGGCATACCGGACGACAACAGCAGCACCGGCTGGGACTCGGCGTATGCGGTGGCGGCGGCCGTCATCGCGTTGGTGAGGCCGGGTCCGCTGGTGGTGACCACGACGCCCGGCCGCCCGCTGACCCTGGCGTACGCCTCGGCCGCATATCCGGCGCCCTGTTCGTGCCGTGGCGTTACGGCGCGCACGCCGTTGGCCTCGAAGTGCCGGTACAGCTCGAGATTGTGTGTGCCGGGAATGCCGAAGATGGTGTCGGCGCCATGTGCGGCGAGGGTTTCCACGATGGCGGCGCCGCCGTTGCGGTGATCGGTCATGAGCCTGCCGCCAGCACCGAGAGCAGTTCATAGGCGACGTGCGCGGCAGCGATCCCGGTGATCTCGGCGTGATCGTAGGCCGGTGCGACCTCGACGATGTCGGCGCCGACCACGTTGACGCCCACCAGGCTTCGCAGGCAGTGCAATAGTTCGCGGCTGGTCATGCCGCCCGCCTCTGGCGTACCGGTGCCTGGCGCGTGCGCAGGGTCGAGCACGTCGATGTCGACGGAGACGTACACGGGCGCCTCGCCGAGTCGGCTGCGCATGCGTTCGATCACGGTGGCAAGACCGTCGATCTGGAAGTCGTCCGAACCGATCACTTGGAAGCCGAGGACACGGTCGTCGGCGAGGTCGCTCGGTGCGTACAACGGGCCCCGGATGCCGACGTGTAGGCAGTGTTCTGGGTCGAGCAGACCTTCTTCACTGGCCCGGCGGAACGGGGTGCCGTGGGTGAACGGTGCGCCGAAGTACGTATCCCAGGTGTCCAGATGAGCGTCGAAGTGCAGCACCGAGATCGGGCCGTGGTCGCGGTGCAGCGAACGCAACAGCGGTAGCGCGATGGTGTGGTCGCCACCAAGGGTGACCAATTTGGTGCCGCCGTCGCGCAGTTCGTCGGAGGCGCGCTCGATGGTCGTGATCGCCTCGGCGATGTCGAACGGGTTCACCCCGATATCGCCTGCGTCGGCGACCTGCTGAACGGCGAAGGGCTCGACGTCGAGGCGTGGGTGGTAGGTGCGCAGCAGCTTGGAAGCCGCGCGGATGTGTTGGGGCCCGAAGCGGGCGCCCGGTCGGTAGGAAACGCCGGAGTCGAACGGGATGCCGACGATTGCGACGTCGGTGCGCGTCACCTGGTCGGTTCTCGGTAGGCGTGCGAACGTGGGCGGCCCGGCGTAGCGCGGCACCTTGGTGGCATCGACGGGACCGATCGGCTGTTGTGACGACATCATGATCAACAGGCTTCCTGAGATGCCCGTCACACCGATATCGACAAAATGTAGAAATTTGCCTCGACGAGTTGGACGATATGTCCATGCCGTCAGTTGCGGAGCTGCTCGACGACCCAGCCCTCGGACTCGAACTCGTGGCAGGCAATCGGGCCGTCGATCGTGAGATCGAGGCCGCCGCGGTCTCTGAGCTGTCCCATCCCGGACCCTGGCTGCACGGCGGCGAGCTGCTGCTCACCATCGGGTTGTTGCTGCCCGACGATACCGACGGTTGCCACGACTACGTGACCGAGCTTTTCGACGCGGGCGTGCGGGCCATCGGGTTGGGCCTGGGTGCCGAACTTCCGCATCAGCGCGCGCCGGATCGGCTCGTCGCAGCCGCCGACGCGCTCGGAATGCCGCTGCTGACCGTCCCCGACGGGGTGCCGTTCATCGCCGTGACGAAGGCCGTGTTCGCGTTTCGGGCCCGCGCCGAACGCCGAACCTTGGAGCGCACGCTGCAGACCCAGCGCGCACTCACCGCTGCCGCGGTCAGCCCCGGTGGGCTGATGGGCATCCTCAATGCACACCGCGAGGCGACGGGTCGTGCCGGTGTCGTCGTCGATCAGCTCGACCGGATCCTCGCGCAGACCGACCCCGACGGCGATCGGCTGGTCGAGCGGATGGCCGGACCTCTCGCGTCTGTGCGAGACCATGGGCTCGCGGCCGCGGCCGTCGACATCAGCGAAGGCCGCCGTCGCGAACTACACGCACTGGGCGCTCAGCGACTGCGGGCCTGGCTGCTGATCGACGGTTCGGCGGAATTGCCTGCCGCCGAACAGATCACCGGCGATCTGGTCTCGCTGCTGTCTCTGGAATTGGAACGAAGGCACGGGCTCAACAGTGCCCAGCGGCGCGAGCGCGCTCAGGTACTCGACCGGCTAGCAAGGGGCACCGTGGACGACACGGTCGCCGCCCGCTGGCTGGCGTCGCTCGGGCTGAAGGACGCCGACCAGCGAGCCGCCGCGATCTCGGCCCCCGACGACGCCGAGGACCTGGCCGCCGACCTGTTGACCACCCTGCGCGACGCACTTGTCCGCGTCGTCGGAAACGTCGTCGAGGTCACGGTGCCGCTGGCCACCGATCTACCCAGCGCGCTGGCGACGCTCGCGGCTGACAGGCCCGCAGGGATCGGTATCGGGGTTCGGCCGGGAGCCGTCGCGGTGTCGCTCCGGCAAGCCCGCTCGGCGTTGCCCGCGAGCCGTGTGCAGGGTCGACACCTGCGCGCAGAGGAAATCGCGAGCAGTCGGATGCTGCTCAACTCCGTCGGCCCGGAGTCGCTTCAGGCCTACACCGACGCCGTACTCGGCCCGCTCGACGCCACTGACCGGGCCACCGATCTGCTTCGGGGCCTGACCGCGTTTCTCGAGCACAACGGGCACTGGGCGGCCGCCGCAAGCGCGCTGCGGGTGCACAGGCACACCATGCGCAACCGGATTGAGACCGTCGAGCGGCTCACCGGTAGGCGGATGGACTCGGCCCAGGATCGCCACGAACTGTGGCTCGCGCTTCGCGCCCGCGACATCGCAGGCCTGTCAGCCGACCCTGCGAAGTAGGCTTTCGCCATGACGCGCGAGGCGCGATCGGTGTGTATGCCCGAGCTGGCACTCAAGGGTGCGATGCCAGCCCGGACCCGGCACTATGCCGAGAGCGTCTCCAGCCGGTTCCGGATCCTCAAGATCGCCGCGTCGATCGCCGCCGCGATCAGCGCCCTGTTCGCCGTCTTCCAGTTGGTGGTCGGCGGTCCCGTCTGGTGGATAGGTCTGCTCAACCTCGTCTTCGCCGCCATATTCCTGGCGGTCCCGCTGCTGTACCGGTTCGGCGAGCTGATCGCTCCGCTGACATTCTTCGTGTCCGCATATATCTCGGTCGGGTTCATCTGCTACACGATGGGGACCGGTTCGGGCCTGCAGTTCTACTTCCTCGTCTCGGCGACGCTCGTCGTGCTCGTCTTCGGGATCGAGCGCATCGTGCTGGCTTCGACGATCGCCGCGTTCGGGGTCGCGGGGACCATCGCGCTCGAACTCCTCGTCCCCAACGACAGGGGCCTCGGCCCGCCGTGGACGCTGACCGTCGGCTTCGTCAGCTCCGTCATCGGATCCACGGTCATGGTGATGGCGACGATCTGGTACGCGCTGCGAGAAATCGACCGCGCCGAAAAGGCCATGGAGGCCGAGTATCAGCGATCCGAGTCGCTGCTGGCCAACATCCTGCCCGCCTCGATCGCGAGCCGACTCAAGGACCCGACGCGCAACATCATCGCCGACAAGTACGACGACGCGTCGATTTTGTTCGCCGACATCGCCGGCTACACGAAGCGTGCCAGCGATACGACGCCCACCGACCTGGTCCGGTTCCTTGACACGCTCTATACCGATCTGGACGCGCTGGTCGACAAGCACGGGTTGGAGAAGATCAAGACGAGCGGCGACTCGTACATGGTGGTCAGCGGCGTGCCCAAGCCGCGGACCGATCACGTCCAGGCGATCGCCTGTCTGGCCCTCGACATAGCCGACGCCGTCTCGGATCTGAAGGATCCGCAGGGCCGCGACGTGCCGTTGCGCATCGGGCTGGCATCGGGTCCCGTGGTGGCAGGCGTGGTCGGGGCCCGCAAGTTCTTCTACGACGTCTGGGGCGATGCAGTCAACGTCGCATCACGAATGGAGTCGACCGACGTGGAAGGCCGAATCCAGGTGCCGGAGACGGTATATGAGCGGTTGAAGAACGATTACCTGCTTGAAGCGCGTGGTGTTGTCGACATCAAAGGCAAGGGCCCGATGAACACCTGGTATCTGGTCGGCCGCCGAAACGGCGACGCCCCGCGCGACACCGAGCTGGAATCCGTGAGCGGTCCGTCAGCTCATTCGGTTTGAGCCGGAGACCACGCACGGCCGCGCGAGCAGCTTGAGCAGCGCTTGGGTTACCTCGTCGGGCCGGTCTTCCATGATGTAGTGATTGCCGCCGCGCAGCCGGGTCAGTGTCGCGTCCGGAATGCGCTCTGCGAGATCACATGCCGTCCGAAACGGAATGTAGGCGTCGCGGTCTCCCCAGACGATCGCCGTCGGGCACGTGATCCGGTCCAGGCTGTCGGCCAGGCCCGGCACGGCGGGAACGTGATATTCGGCGAAGAAGTCGACATATGTTCGTCGGCCGCGCTGGGTGTCCATCCAGCCGAGGTACTCGTCTTCCAGTGCCGTGTCGAAGCAGCCGGCCGTTCGGTACTCGCGCAGTGCGTGGTGATGCAGAAGCCGAAGTGGCAGGCGGCGCAGCACCGCAGGCATGTGCGTCGCCGCCCAGTGCTGGCCGCGCGAGAATCGGTAGAACCACGGCCGGAAGATGCCGTGCGCGCGGCTGTTCAAAATTGCGAGTCGGGAAACGCGCTCGCCATGGCGTCGCAGGTAACCGAGCGCGAGGAACCCTCCGTAGTCGTGCGCCACGAGGTTGAACCGATCTACCCCGAGCGACCGCACGAGGTGCTCGATTCGCTCGACTTCGGCGTCGTAGGTAGGACGCGTAGGCGGGGGCTCCGAGCGGCCGAATCCCGGCCAGTCCGGCGCTATGACGCGGTGAGTCTTCGCCAGTACAGGGATCTGGTGCCGCCAGCACGACGAGCTCTGTGGATATCCGTGTAACAGCAGGACCGGCTCACCATCGCCGGCTTGGGTAATGTGGGGCAGCATTTTTTACAAACTAGTATAAAATTGATCCGGTGGCCACCACTCCGCCCCGCCGTCGCGGTCGTCCCCGCGCCTACGATCCAGAAATCGCATTGCGCGACGCCCGGAATATGTTCTGGCGCAACGGCTTTGCGGCGACATCGATGGAGGACCTGGCCGCGGCCATGAAGATGAACCGACCCAGCATCTACGCCGCGTTCGGCGATAAGCGCGATCTGTATCTGAAAACCGTCAACGAATACTCGAGGGCGAGTCGGCGATGGCTTGAGCGGGAGCTAGAGGCGCCCCGCACACTGCGAGACGGATTACGCGCCCTGTACCGCGGGGCCCGCGACTTCTATCTGACCGCAGATCCCGCACCCCGGGGTTGCTTCCTCATCGGCACGGCGGTCACCGAGGCGGCCCGCGACGCCGATGTGCGAGCGGCTGTCGACGGCACGTTCGACGCCTTCACCGCTGCCTTCACCAAACGCTTCGAGCAGGCGGCCGCCGATGGGGAGTTGGCACCCCTCCCCGCGACCGCCGCCGCTGCGCTCGCGACTGCAACGCTCAACACGATCGCACTACGCATTCGCGCCGGTGCGGGGCCGGAAACGGTTGATGCGCTGGTGGATTCGTTCGTCGCCGTGGTGTGCGTCTAGACCTTGCGATTCTCCGACTTGGTCAGCCACGCGAGCTTCTCCAGCCCGTCGATGAGCTGATGAAGGATGTCGGCGGTGCTGGGATCCTCGGCGTCGACCTCGTCGTGTACCGCGCGCAGGGTGTCGACGGTCGCGTAGGTCCGCGCGGTGATCAGGTCGACGACCTCGGCGGTGCCGTGCTCGTAGGCCGGGAACTGCGGCAGCGAGGTGCCTGCAGTCACGGTGTCGGACCGCCCGTCGGGGATCACGTCGAGTGCACGCATCCGCTCGGCGATGGTGTCGCTGGCTTCCCTGGCGAAGTCGACGAGCTCGTCCAGCTGCAGGTGAAGGTCGCGGAAGTTGGTTCCGACGACGTTCCAGTGCGCCTGCTTACCCTGCAGGTGGAGTTCGATGAGGTCCACCAGCACTCGCTGCAAGTTGCCGCTGAGCTGCGTGGAGGCTTGGAAGTTCTGGATCTCTGCTTCGGTTCGACGTGTGCTCATGGTTAAATCAACGCCCTCCTAGATTGGAATGACTCCAGATTACCTTATGAGTGGGATCACACTTCCTGCTGGTCTTGTTGAGCCAGCAGGCGGGCGTACCCGGCCCCCATTCCGAGCAACACCAGACCGACGACGATGAACACCGCGACGCGGAACATCCCGTCCAGCGTCCCGAGGTCGAACAGGAACAGCTTGGCCATCGAGCCCGCGACCAGCGCCAGCCCACCGAAGATCGGCAGTGACCGGTCGTCGCGGGGCCGCCTCGCCGCGTAGACGAAGAGAGCCGCCGCCATCGCGATCCAGCAGATCGTCGCGGCCATGTGACCCGCGAAGAACCCGCCGCTTTCGCCGCCTACAAGCACTCCTGCGGTGACGGTGAACGTGGTCACCGAGTACACGACGACCAACCCAAGGCTTGCCAGCAGGATGCCGATCGCGTCGTTCTCGAGCACTCCGCGTCCGATCCACGACCAGACGACGGCGAGCATCGCAGTAATCAGCAGGATGCTGGAGACCAGGATGGCGACCGCGTCCGGTGTCGACAGCATCGTGGCCCGGACCAGCGAGGTGGGCGGTGCATAGCCGAGGTAGAGCAGTCCGCCGACGACGCCGAACCCGATCGCCACCACGCGCGCGACGTCATCTCCGCGGCCCGCGACGGCCACCACGACGGCCATCGCCAGCAGCACGGGGGCGGCGATCTCGCCGTCGAAGGCGATCGTCACTGCAATCAGAGCCGACACCGCCGAGGTGGCCGACCAGATCTGCCGCACGCCTTTCGTGACCCCGGGCAGACGGTCGGCGACGAGCACGATCGCCAGAAGTGCGGCGGCCAACCCCGCGGCCATCAAGGCGGCGACCGCCGGCGCCATCGCCACCGACGTGCACAACACCGGGAACATTCCGGCGACGGTCAACAGCGCGATCGCCACCCGATTGCGGGTCGACGGCAGCAGGACCATTGCGCCGACGATTGCAAGCGCGGCAGAGATTGCGCAGCCACCTGCCAGCCAGGCGTCGTTGCCGTCGCCGATGCGGGCGGCGACCAAGGCGATCAGCAGCGGGAAGGTCGGAGCGGCGATGCGGGCGGTATGCAGCCAGACCCAGTCCTTGCCGAGCTGGACGAGCAGCGAGGCGGCGGAGATCGCGAGCATGAACGCGATCAGCAGCATCGTGATGCCGTCGCTGACAATGGGCGCGAGAACGATGAGCGGTACCAGCACGAGAAGGCCGAGGTGCTGCGAATCCCAGCGTCGTGCCAGCGTGAGTCCGCCGCCGCCGATCAGCGCCGCGATCACCAGATCCACCGGTGCGGACACCCAGTGGTAGATCGTCGTGATCGCGATGACGTCCATGTATGCCGCGGCGATACCGGTGGCCGCCAGTGCGATCGCCCCGACCCGCCCGCCGGGTCGGCTGTTCATTCGGGCCGCGACGAAGACGAGCGCGCCGGCGAGCAACGCACCTGCGCCGACACGGATTTCGGGACGAAGGATGCCTGCCTGGGCGGCGAGCACGAGCAGCATCACGACTCCGATGAGCGTGACCGCGACACCGGCGACAGCGAGGGCCTTGCCGATCCAGTTGGAGTCGCGCGGTGGCCGGGGCGCCTTCGGCGGCGGTGGCGGAGGGGGCGGGGCGACGGGCGGCGGGGCCGCCGGCCAGTGCGGTGGCGGCGGCGCGTAGACGGCCGCCTGCGGGATATACGGCTGCGGGACGGAGGGGCGTTCGGCAAGGATGCGATCCAGTTCGGACAGATCGGCCGAAACCTTGGCGAACTGCTCGGACATCGCGGCGAAATTGGCCGAGAGCCGGGAAACGACGGCGTTCTGCGGTGCGGTCATGGCGTCATGGTCGCAATATGTCGCCACTCGGCGGATGAGTAGGACTACCCGAATCCGCCCCGAATCCGAGATATTCGGCTATTCGTCCAGGCCGTGTTCGATCGCGTAGCGCGCCAATTCGACGCGGTTGGCGACCTGCAGCTTCCGGAACGTCGCCTGTACGTGGTTCTCCACGGTGCGGTGGCTCAGCGACAGCCGCGCGGCGATCTGCTTGGCGGTCAAGCCCTTGGCGACATGGCGCAGGATCTCGGTTTCGCGTTCGGTCAGGCTTGGGGCCGAACCCGATTTCGGTCCCTGCGCGATCCGCCTGTACTCCCCCAGCACCAACCCGGCCAACCCCGGTGTGAACACCGCGCGCCCCTCGGCCGTCGCCCGAACGGCGTCTCCGAGTTCGGACTTCGACGCGCTCTTCACCAGATATCCGGTGGCGCCCGCCTTCACGGCCTCCAGCACATCGTCGCGCTCATCGGAGGCGGACAGCACGAGAACCTTCGAGGACGGCGATACCGTCAGCACCTCGGCGGTCGCCTGTGCCCCGTCACCGTCGGGCAGTCGCATGTCCATCACCACAACGTTGGGCTGCACGACGGCGGCCCGCCTCCGCGCCGACGCCACGCCGTCGGCGGTAGCCACCACGTTGAAACCGTCGTCGGCGAGATCGCGGGCCACCGCGTCACGCCAGATCGGATGGTCGTCGACCACCATCACCGTCGGGGTATCGTCAGTTCCCATTCCGTCCCGCATCCCGGCCCGGTGGTCAGCTTCGCACTTCCACCGAGCCAATTCATCCGCCCCACAATGGATTTGGCTATCCCAAATCGACCCTCACCGACAGCTTCCTCGAGCCGGCCGTCCGCGATACCGACACCGTCGTCGCGGATGCTCACCGTGACCGACTGCCCGAGATCTTCCAGCAACACATAGGCCCGCGCATCGGGTCCCGCGTATGCGGCCGCGTTGTCGAGCGCATTGCCCGCCGCTGCGGAGAGTTCCTCGGCTACCGCCGCGTCAAGGAGGACCGGGTCGGCGGGCACACTCACCGACACCCGGTCCGTGGCACGTTGCCGTAGCAGAGCGCCGACATCGGTCATCTCGCCGAGCCGCGGCTCGATATCCGCGGAGCTGACCAGCCGACGCAGGGCGCGTTCCTGCTCACCGGCAAGCTCAGCGAGTTCCGCTGTCTCACCACCGATCTCGCGACCGCGGCGGGAAACCAGCGCAAGCACCTGGATGGCACCGTCGTGCACCTGCCTTGACAGCCGTTCGCGCTCTTCTGTCCTCGCCGTCAGCCGCGCCGCCCGCTCGAGGTCGGCGTGGGCGCGGCGCGCGGTCTGCGCGGCCATCCCGATGCCCAGCCCGACCGCCAGTTCGATGACCACCGTCGCATTGCGGCCGAGGTCGTAGTTCAGCACCCCCTTCGCCAGGGTGCTGCCCGCGACGATCACCACCCCGGCGAGCATTCCGTAGATCGGGCCGAGCAGGATCGCCGCGGATATCGTCGCGTTGGTCGCCCACAGCGTCGTCGGCCAGGACTGGTTGTCCAGCGCCCATTGCTCGGACGCCACGAATTCGGTGGACAGCATCAGCGCGACCGCGATGACGAGTTCGGCCAGCACCCAGGTCAGGCGACGACCGAACCCGGACAGGTACGCGAACGCACACGCGATGCTCCATCCGATCAGCACCGCGAACAGCAGCCACCCGATCGCCGGACGCTCGAGGTCATCGTTGACCGCGATCTGGAAGCCGAGCGCGTAAAGGCAACTGAGCAAACGGAATACCTGCGCGGCCCGCCACAGCGGTGTGGCGGGGTCCGGTGCGTCTGCCTGCATGCGCGCTAGAGCACCTTGGAGAGAAATGCTTTCGTTCGCTCGTGTTGGGGGTTGGCGAGCACGTCCCTTGGCGGTCCGCTCTCGACGACGACGCCGGCGTCCATGAAGACGAGCTGGTCGGCGACCTCCCGCGCGAAGCCCATCTCGTGGGTTACCACCACCATCGTCATGCCTTCGTCAGCGAGTTTCTTCATCACCGCGAGCACCTCGCCGACGAGTTCTGGGTCAAGCGCCGAGGTGGGCTCGTCGAACAGCATGAGTTTGGGGTTCATCGCGAGAGCGCGGGCGATCGCCACCCGCTGCTGCTGACCACCGGACAGCTGCGCTGGATACGCTTCCGCCTTCTCGCCCAAGCCGACTTGGTTGAGCAGGTCGCGGGCCCGTTCGAGCGCCTCCTTCTTCTTCACCTTCTTCACCTTGATGGGCGCCTCGACGACGTTGGACAGCACAGTTCGGTGCGGGAAGAGGTTGAAGTGCTGGAACACCATCCCGATCTCGCGGCGCTGTTTGGCGGCATCACGGGGTGAGATCTCGTGCAGTTTGGTTCCGGCCTCGCGGTAGCCGATCAGATCGCCGTCGACGTACAGCCTTCCCGCGTTGACCTGTTCGAGATGGTTGATGCACCGCAGGAACGTCGACTTACCCGATCCGGACGGCCCGACCATGCAGAGCACCTCGCCCTTGCCGACTTCGAGCGTGATGCCCTTCAGAACGTGCAGAGCACCGAAGCTCTTGCAGACTTCCTCAGCCTTCACCATCGGGGTCATGCGCCCTCACCTCCTCCGCCGGGTGCTCCGGTTCCCTGCGCCTTGGCCAGCACCTCGAGTTGCTTGTTCGTCAGCTTGCGCGATGCGCCGCGGGAGTAGTACCGCTCCAGGTAGTACTGCCCAACCATCAGGATGCTTGTCACAACCAGGTACCAGAACGCGGCCACCAGCAGGAGGGGAACCGGCTCGAACTCGCGGGCAGCGATCTCGCGTGAGGTGATGCCGTAAAGGTCAAGGGCGAACGGGACGGCGGTGACCAGCGAGGTGGTCTTCAGCATGCTGATGACCTCGTTGCCGGTGGGCGGGATGATCACCCGCATCGCCTGCGGGAGGACGGTGCGGCGCATCGCCATCCCCCAGGACATGCCAAGCGCCGTCGACGCCTCCAGTTGGCCCTCCGGCACGGAACTGATTCCGGCGCGGATGATTTCGGCCATGTACGCGGCCTCGTTGAGCGCCAGTCCGAGGATCGCCAGCAGGAACGGGATCGACAGTGCCTGCAGATTGAGGGTGAAGAACGACGGTCCGAACGGAACGCCGAGCTGGATGTTGGCGTAGATCGTCGGGATCAGCCCCCAGAACACCAGCTGCACGTATACCGGGGTGCCGCGGAAGATCCAGAGGTACACCCACGCCACCGATTTGAAAACCGGGTTCGGCGACAGTCGCATTACGGCCAGCAGCACGCCGAGCGCGATCGCGAGCACCATCGAGTAAATGGTCAGCTGCAGGGTGTTGAGGAGCCCGACCGTGAGTACGCGCTCGTTGAACACGTACTGAGCGAAGACCTGCCATCGGTAGGCCTCGTTGGTGGCGGCCCCGTAGAGGAACAACGCCACCAGGACGACGATGACGACCGCCGCCACCCAACGCCATGGATGACGCAGTGGTACAGCATCGATCGCAGCGGGCGTGGTGGATGGCGGCGTGTCGACATCAGTCATGGCGGAATCCCGAACCTAGTTGATCGCGCCGTTGATGACAGGTTTGTCGATCAATCCCGCTTCGACACCCCAGTTGGTCGCGATCTCCTTGTATTTGCCGGTCTCGATCAGGTGCTCGAGCGCCTGCTTGAGGGACTGTGCCAGCGGCGAACCCTTCTTAACGGGCCAGCCGTACGGTGCGGCATCGGCGATCTCGCCTGCGGCCTCCAGTTTGCCGTTGCTCTGCTTGATGGCATACGCCGTCACAGGTGAATCCGCCGACATGGCGTCGGCCTGGCCGAGCACCACAGCGTTGGTGGCGGCGTCCTGACCGTCGAACTTGATGATGTCGATCGGGGGCTTGCCTGCGTCCGTGCATGCCTTGCTCTTGGCAGGCAGCTCGTCGGTTTCCTCCGTCGTGGTGGCCTGCACCGCGACCTTCTTACCGCACGCGTTGTTCGGGTCGATCGGTTCGCCAGGCCGCTGAGCCCACAGGATGCCCGCCGAGAAGTAGGTCACGAAGTCGACCGTCTGCTCACGTTCCTTCGTGTCGGTGAACGACGACATACCGATGTTGAACGTGTCGCCCTGGATCGACGGGATGATCTTGGCGAAGTCCGCCTCCCGGTACTCGGGGGTCAGGCCGAGGGTGGCCGCGACCGCGTTCACGAGATCGACGTCGAAGCCAACGATCTTGCCGCTGGGATCCTTGAATTCGTTTGGCGCGTAAGGAATGTTGACGCCGACGATCAGCTTCCCCGATGACTTGATCGCCTCGGGCACGGTATTCGCGATCGCGTCGACCTTCTCGGCGGTCACGCCCGAGGTCGCGCTCGTCGACTCGCTCGACGTGGACTCGCCGCCAGCCGAACAGCCTGAAACGGCGAGGGTGGCAGCCGCGGCGAACACCGCCGCGATACCCCACATCTTCCCCCGACGGATTTCCGATGCACCTAACACGGTTGCCTCTACTTTCTGCATTGGGCAGTTAACGCACAGAAGGTTAATGGGCGACGACGCCATTGCGCCGCGCTTCGGCTTATTGTGCTGTCGGGGCGAATTTCCCGCGCGTTGCTTGCAAAGTCTTATCTGCCCCGTAAGCGCTGTGAAACACTTCGATCATGACTACCGAAGCTCCCCCCGCTCTGTTGCCACACCTCTGGAAGTCGGCACTGCTGTCCGGACTCCTTGCAGTGGTCCTCGGCATCGTCGTGCTTGCCTGGCCGGGGATCTCGATTTTGGTTGCCGCCATCGTGTTCGGGGCGTATCTGCTGGTGACCGGCATCTCGCAGGTCGTCATGGCGTTCAGCCTCCACGTGACCGCGGGCGGCAGGGTCCTGCTGTTCATCAGCGGAGCCGCGGCGCTGATCCTCGCCGTCCTCGCATTTCGCCATTTCGGCGAGGGCTATGCGGTTTTGCTGCTGGCCATCTGGATCGGCGTCGGATTCATCTTCCGCGGCGTCGCGACGACGGTAGCCGCAATCAGCGATCCGACGCTGCCTGCCAGAGGCTGGAACATCTTCATCGGCGTGATCAGCCTGATCGCAGGCGTCGTCATCATGGCTTCACCGTTTGAATCGATCGTGACCCTGGCCATCGTGGTCGGTGTCTGGTTGGTCGTGCTCGGGGTGTTCGAGGTCGTATCGGCGTTCGGCATCCGCAAGGCGGCCAAGTCGCTCACCACACCCACACAACCTTCGGCACCCGCCGACACGTCGGCGACCGCCGAGTCCCCGACGTCATGACCGACCCGCAACCGCCGCAGTATCCGCAGTATCCTCAGTACCCGCAATACCCGCCGCCACCAGGCGGCGCGTACCCGGGCAGCTACCCACCGCCGCCGCCCCAGCCATACGCCGGGTACTCACAGGCGCCCCAAGCGCCGAAGAACGGCTTGGGTATCGCCGCGCTGGTAGTCGCGATCATCGCGTTGATCTCCGTCGTCGGCGGCGTTGTGCTCGGGATCGTCGCGGTGATTCTCGGGTTCCTCGGCTGGCAGAAAGCCAGACGCGGAGAAGCCACCAACGGCGGCGTCGCGATCGCGGGCATCGTGCTCGGCATCCTGAGCATCATCGAGGCGATCGTCGTCATCGTGTTGTCTGTCTGGGTTTTCAACGAAGTGGGCGGCACGGACTACATGCAGTGCCTGTCCAGTGCGGGCTCGGATCAAGAAGCCGTTCAGCGGTGCGCGGACCAGTTCCAGAAGAAGGTCGAGGACCAGTTCAGCGTCACGATCACGACACCCGCGCGCCCGACGTCCTAGTCAGATGCCGTCGCCGAGGCATGAACTCGAGCGACAACAGCACGAGCAGCAGCGGCACCACCTGGGTGAGGGTCACCATCACGTAGCGCCGATCGCCCAGCGCATGGAACTTTCGTAGATAGCGGTAGAGCGATTCGAGCGCGATCAACGGGTCGCCGAGATGGACCGCGGTGAAAACCAGGCTGCGACCGAGGTTGCGGTGGTCGTCGGTGAAGATCTCCGGGAAGGCCGCGAAAGCGAGCGACAGCCGTTGCGCCCCTTGCCCTCTGGCGCTCTCGACCATGTCGACCGACAGCCGCTCGTCGATCCCGTTCGGTGCTCCGCGGCGACGCCACGGCACATCGAGGGTCACCTCTGCACCGCCGCCCGCGGTCGCATATCGATGAAAGCCCTGTACCCGGCCTGCCTCGTCGCGGGCGATGATCAGCGTGATACCCGGATACCGGCCTTCCAGCGTGCCGTCAAGGGACATCGAGAACCCGCGCTCCATCCTGGACCCGCTCGGCGACGCGAGGATCACCTCGGTCAGTTCGGCGAGCAGAACGTCGCTGAGGCCTTGCTCGTCAACGACTTCGGTGGTGACGCCGAAATTTCTGGTGCGCTGCACGGCCTGGCGGAGGTTGCGGTACTTCCGCCCTACCATGTCGAAGGCCGCGACATCGATCACCACATCGCGCCCGATGGGCACCGCCGTGAGCTTTCTGCCGAGCACGGTCGGGTTCGACCAGAGCCTCAGACGCCGCTCGCTGCACCCGAGCACGACGATGCGCCAGCCCCGGATGTGGCACATTGTCGCGAAGTCCGCCACCAGTGCGGTGAACCGGGCCTCGTCTCCGATCGGGTCCCCGCTGACCACAGCGAAACCAAGTCGGGTGCGATAGGCGATGGCAGCGGTGCCGTCGGCGCTGAAGTGGTAGCACTTCGACGGCTGCATCGCGAACGGCGCGAGCGGGTCGCCCGTCGTCGCATTCACCAACGCGAAGATCCGCGGCAGGTCGGCCGGGTTCGGCCGCGCCGACGTCGGCCACATCAGCATCACCGCGGAGGCGACCAGTATCAGGTTGCCGTGCAAATCGAACGCCAGAAAAACAAGCCCGATACCAAGGACGCACATCACCATCGCCGCGGTGGCGTGCCCCGCTGTCACCGGCCTGCCGAGGAAGATGCCGCGTGCGATCAGCGCAACGGCCGCCAAAATGGTTATTGACCAGGCTAAATCCTTGTGCAGAAGGAGCAGCCAGCCGGAAAGGCTCAGCACTGCGAGCGCACTGATCCAGCGAGCGGCCGGCGAGTCAACGTGTACGACCACCCGTTCGCGGGCCCGAAGGCCTGTTGCTACCTTCATCAGTTTGCACCCGGGAAGTACTTGATGATCCCTTCCTGTACCACCGTAGCCACGATCTGGCCGGATTGGTCGAAGATGTGACCAGTTCCCAGGCCACGGGAATCGGACGCCACCGGCGACGAGGTCGAGTACAGCACCCACTCGTCGAACCGAAATGGTCGGTGGAACCACACCGAGTGGTTGACGGTCGCAGCGAAGATGCGGTCGTAACCCCACGACAGTCCGTGGGTGGTGATGATCGAGTCGAGCACCGTGGTGTCCGAGGCGTACAGCAACGCCGCCGAATGCAGCACCGGGTCTTCCGGCATCGGGCCGTCGGCCTTGAGCCAGACCCGGTTGTATGCGAGCCGTTCGCCCTTGTGGCGCATCACCCAGGCCGGGTCGTTGGCGTAGCGCCACTCGATCGGCCTCAGTGCCTCCACGAAGTGCGGCACCGTCTGCTCGTAGCCGACAAGCAGATCGTCGATCTTGGGCAGCGACAACGGATCTGGCACTTCGGGGAATTCGATTCCGTGCTCGAGCCCGCGCCCGCCGTCGACGAACGAGACCATCGCCGTTGTCAGCAGTTGGCCGTCCTGCACGACGTCGACGCGGCGGTTGGCGAAGCGCCGTTCGTCGCGCAGCCCGACGACGTGGAACTCGAGATCCTTGGCGGGGTCGCCGCCTGCGATGAAATGCGCGGAGACCGCCCCCGGCGGTAGGGCCCGGCGCAGCGTGCGACCGGCCGCCACGAACGCCTGCGCCAGCATCTGGCCACCGAACGTCCGGGGTGGGTTCTTACTCGGATGCGATCCGACGAACGTGTCGTCGTCGATGCGGTTGAGGTCGAGTACCGCCAGCAACTCCTCGAAATCGCCAAGCAGCACTGATCCCCCTATCTAGACGTCGTCCTCCCCGATCCGGTGTACGTGAATCAGGTTGGTCGAGCCTACTGTGCCCGGCGGCGCCCCTGCGATGATGACCACCAGGTCACCACGCTTGTAGCGACCGAGCTCCAGCAGGGATTTGTCGACCTGGCGGATCATTCCGTCCGTGGTCTGGATGTGCGGCACGATGAACGTTTCGGTGCCCCAGCTGAGGGCGAGCTGGCTGCGCACTTCGGGCAGCGAGGTGAACGCCAACAGCGGCAGCGGGGTGTGCAGCCGCGCCAGCCGACGCACTGTGTCACCCGACTGCGTGTAGGCGACGAGCGCCTTGGCGTCCAGCCTTTCGCCGATGTCGCGGGCGGCGTAAGAGATGACACCGCGCTTGGTCCTCGGCACATGCGTCAGCGGCGGAACCACCACCGAGTTCTGCTCGACCGCCGAGATGATGCGGGCCATCGTCTTGACCGTCTCGAGCGGATACTTGCCGACGGACGTCTCGCCGGAGAGCATCACCGCGTCCGCGCCGTCGAGCACCGCGTTGGCAACATCGGACGCCTCGGCCCGCGTCGGCCGGGAATGCTCGATCATCGACTCCAACATCTGGGTGGCGACGATGACGGGTTTGGCGTTCTCCCTTGCCATTTGGATAGCACGCTTCTGAACGAGCGGTACCTCTTCCAAAGGCAGTTCGACACCGAGGTCACCGCGGGCGACCATGACCGCGTCGAAGGCGAGCACGATGGCTTCGAGGTTGTCGACGGCCTCGGGCTTCTCCAACTTGGCGATCACCGGTACCCGGCGGCCGACGCGGTCCATCACCTCGTGCACAAGCTCGACGTCGGCAGGCGATCGCACGAAGGACAGCGCGACGAGATCCACGCCGAGCCGCAGGGCGAACTCGAGATCCTCGGTGTCCTTGTCCGACATCGCCGGCACCGACACGTTCATGCCCGGCATCGAAAGGCCCTTGTTGTTGCTGACCGGTCCGCCCTCGGTCACTGAGCACACCACGTCGTTGCCGTCGACGTGCTCGACGACCAGCCCGACGTTGCCGTCGTCCACCAGCAGCCGGTCCCCCGGTGAGGCGTCCCTGGCGAGCTCCTTGTAGGTCGTCGAGACCCTGTCGTGGGTGCCCTCGCAGTCCTCGACGGTGATCCGGACCGTCTCGCCGTTCGCCCAGTAGGTCGGACCCGCGGCGAACCGGCCGAGGCGGATCTTGGGACCCTGCAGGTCAGCAAGGATGCCGACCGCGTGGCCTGTCGTATCTGACGCCGCGCGCACCCGCTTGTAGTGGGATTCGTGGTCCGCGTATTCACCGTGGCTGAAGTTGAGCCGGGCGACGTCCATTCCGGCCTCGACAAGCGCCCTTACTACGTGGTCTTCACTCGTCGCCGGACCGAGAGTGCAGACGATCTTTCCGCGTCTAGTCACGACTTCTCATCGTAGACCCGATCGGTGTCGGCGACGCGACGGCAGGAACTACCCGTCGAGAATTGTTGGGATCAGCGGAAACCCGGGCATGTTCCGAACGACCGTCCACGTGATAGCCGTCACGGCGATGACGGCGATCGCTGGCACCGGGAAGATCGGTCGTCCTGTGCGCCATCGCACCAGGACCCACACCAGCAACGCGGGCAACCCGACGAGCAGAAAGATGTTATCCACCGCCGCCGCGGCCAGGTCGCCGTGCAACAGGTCGTGGGTCATCCGTAGCCCACCGCACGCCGGACAGTTCCAGCCCGTCAGGAGCTTGAACGGGCATGCGGGAAAGACGAAGTCGGGATTGTGCGGATCGGCGAGACCGACATAAGCCAGGCCGCCGCCGAGCAGCGCGCCCGTCCCGAGCACGCCGTACAGCCGGGCGCGGCTGCTTACCGCGGCGTTAGGTGCCCTCACGAAGGGGACGTCCCTCCGGATCGCGGACCTTGTCGGTGAAGATCAGCACGGCGTCGATGATGCCCCACACCACCGCGCCGATACCGCATGTCACGAGGCCGACGACCAGCTGCGCCACGCCAAGGCCGGTGTAGCCGAGGTAGATGCGCCCGATACCGACGAGGCCGAAAAGGCCGATGAGCTGGAGCAGCCCGGCGACGATCTTCGATTTGTCCGACAGCGGCTCGCCGGTCAGCGGGTGACGTCCATAGGGCGCCGATGGATCCATGTAGGCCTGCGGATACTGGCCGTACCGACTGGGCGGCGGGTAGCCGGGCGGCTGGGGCGCATAACCGGGAGGGGGCGGCTGGTATTGCGGTTGTTGATGAGGGGGCGGAGGTCCCTCGGCGCCACCGAAGTGCGGCTCAGTCATGGCAACCAGCATGCCAGAAATTCTTCTGTTGCTAGAGGGTGCTAGATGGATTGCCCGGCCACCAGCTTCAGTGTGTGGATCAGCCCGTTCACAGGAATGGAGGGGTCGATCGACCACGCAGTTCAGGCCGAGGCCGAGACCCGGATGCAACTCCTGGTATCTCACCGACGAGGGCAACATCGACCTCTGGCCCTGGAACCGACATACGATGACCGCGATGCTCGCCCGCCCCGACGATCGCGACTTCGACCTGGTTTAAGTGTGGGGGTGTGTCGGCACGGGAAACCTCTGTGGTGCAACACGGTTCATCGGTCCGCGGATGAAGTTATGGGGCAGCCGTTGTGCACCGACTGCTACGACTAGGGCGGGCACGTGCTGTTCAACTGGCACGCCCCCGGGCTGTGGCGGCGGTTCACCATCGGCCTGCGGCGCGCGCTGGCCCGTCACCTGCGCGCCCTCGGCGTCGAGCCGGCGGGTGTGCGGGTGTCGCTTGTCAAAGTCGCCGAATACCAGCGCCGCCGCGCGATCGTTCACTACCACGCTCTGATCCGTCTCGACCCCGCCGAGGACGCGGCCGCTGCCGCCGAATCCTCGCCGCCGGTGTCAGCTGCCGACCTCGCAAGGCGGGTCGCCGGATACCTGGCCAAATACACCACCAAGTCCCGGCGCTACTCGACCTCCGTGGGGCCAGCCCGTGACCAGCCCCGCGGCCAGCCGGACTACCAAACGTGCTGACTACCAATACCTCCCGACTGTGGACGCGGTCGTCCGCACTCGGCGCGACGAACTCACGGCCTAGCCGAAGCTGCTGGCCGCGACCGATTAGCGTGTCTCTGGGATATCAGTAAGCCATTTCGGTGCAAGGATTCTTCAACTGACACGTGCCGCCACAGCGAATACAACACGAAAAATCTGACACGCGGAGCGGGGTCCGCGCCGGCATCCACCGCCACACCGCGACGGCCGTCAGCGCGCAGACCATCGCAGCGACCAGCACCGAACTCTGGAATCCTTGGACCAGGTATTGATCGTGGGTGACGAAGGATGCCGGGTACCCGACTGGCCCCATTGCTGTGGTCACGGTCACCCCGAACACGGCCCCGAGCTGTCGAGCCTCCGCGGCCAGGCTCGCCGCGAAGGCCCGCTGCTCGGCACCGAAAGCGAGAAACGGGCCGATGCCGGCCGGCGTGAACACTGCCGGCCGCCCGGCTGCGAAAGCAATTAGGCCGGGCAGCAGTACGAGAATTCCGCCGAGCGGCGACAACAGCCCCAGGGTAAGCAGCGCGGCGGTCGTCAACACCAATCCAGGCAGGACGAGCCGTCGCGGCCCGGCGGCGTCAACGGCTCTCCCGGCAGACAGCGACAAGAGCGGAGTCCCGATGCCGGCCAGGGCGATCACCGCACCGGCGGCGAGGCCGCTGAGACCGAGCCCGTGCTGCAGGTAATGCGTGAGGGAAACCATGACTCCGAATACGGCAAATTGGATCGCGAACAAGGCGGCTAGCGACGTCGCGAGCATCGGATTCTTCAGCAGCGGAATCTCGATGAGCGGCTGCGGCACTCGCAATGCGTAGAGCGCGAACATCGCCAGCACGAGGAGCCCGATGACCGCCGGGAAGATGGTGGCGATGCCGAGCTGTTCGCCGCTGACCAGCCCGAACACCAAGGAGCCGAGTCCGATGAGCAGCATTGCTATCGGCTGCCATCGGATCGGGCGACTAAGCGTTTCGCGCGAGGTACCGATGCTGCGGTAACCGGCCGCCAGCACGAACGCCACCACCGGCAGCGGCACAACGAAGATCCATCGCCAATCCGCAATCACCAGCGCGCCCGCAATCAGCGGCCCGATCACGAGAAACGACGTACCGCCGGTGGCGAGCGCGCCGATCGCCCAGCCGCGCTGCTTGTCATCTACCGCGCGGGTAGCGATCTCCATTGCCAGCGGTTGCGCGGCCGCACCGCCGATACCCTGAAGGAATCGCGCCGCGATCAAAAGCGGCAAACTGGGCGCCACGGCGCACAGCGCCGAGCCCATCGCGAAGATCACGAGCCCCACGAGAAAGGTCTTCCGCCGGCCGAAATGGTCGGCTACCCGGCCGGCGACCAGCATGAACACAGCGAGCGCCAACAGGTACGCGGTAATCATCCATTGCAGATCGGCCGCGTCGGCGCGAAACTCGCGCCCGATCTCGGGCAGCGCCACAACGACAGCGGTCTGGTCAAAGAACACCAGCGCGTTCGCGGCGAGGGTGCAGATGAGGACGCGGCGCTGCGACTGGTCGAGCGCACGCCAGCCAGCATGGCGTGGTTCCCCTGGCGGGTTCACTAGCGCGATCGTATCGACCTCATCAACCGCGGCTCATCGGGGTCACCACAGCGTCCCGCATTGACGGTGGCCGGCCGCGCGACCGGCTGCGGCCGGAGTTGAGCGACCTCACCGTCTTAACCTGGACCAACTCTCCGAAAAGTCATCGGATAGCGTTGCGTTGCACGGTAGCCGGCTGTCGGGGATCTACCCGAGGCTCCAAAATTCGCTGGCCGGGGTGCCGGGCCCTGACCACACCGTGCCCAACTCGCGGACCACATGTCCAAACCATCGTTCATTTATGAACTCGGACCGGACGGCGCGCGCAAGCTGCTCGACGACATTCAGGCCGCACCCATCGACAAGCCCGATGTGGATGAGAATGGGTTCTCGGCAACGCAGGCACACACGACCGACTGGTGCGGGAACTGGCCGTCGGCGCCAACATGGCCGCGCCGGTGACGATCATGGCCCAAGAGCGCAGCGGCGTCCGCTTCGTCCACCAGTCGCTGTACTACCCGGTGACCGATGCGGGAGACGGCACCGACAGCTACCGCGAGTTCGCAGACGGCCCGTTCCTCACCGCCCAGGCGCTGTCACGTCGAGCAGAAGAACTGGGCGGTGGTCCGCACCGTGGTCGGCTACCACCGCTATGACACCGCCTCGGAAATGTTGCTACTCAACGAGATCTGGCTGTGGCAGTCCAAGCTGACCAACTACTACCACCCACAGCAGAAACTGGTATCCAAGGTTCGTCACCGCGCCAAGGTGACCAGGAAATACGACACGGCGGCCATCCCGTTTCACCGCCTGATCAATCACCCGTCGATGATCGATCACCACCAGCAAAGCCGGCGCCCACGTCAACAAGCGCGCACTCTCACGAGGCAACAGGCCCACTCCTGTGGATAAAACCGCCTTGTCGATAACTCCGAAGCGTGCCGCCTACTTGGACTCTTCGTCTCCTTCCGAGTCCGATTTGGCGTCGTCCACGCCCTGCTCCTCGGCCTCCGCGATCTCGTCTCCCTCGACTGAGCCGACACCGCCGACCTCCGGCTCTTCGGCTTCGTCGGTTGCCGCACCGTCGTCGG
>CADEGF010000012.1:45809-128374 GCA_902826815.1 uncultured Mycobacteriaceae bacterium | reverse complement strand
GACTGTCCGCAAGGCAGCAGCCAAGAAGACTGTTCGCAAGGCAGCAGCCAAGAAGGCTGTCCGCAAGGCCGCAGGCAAGAA
The DNA here is from genome assembly GCA_902826815.1 of uncultured Mycobacteriaceae bacterium. Lineage (GTDB taxonomy): Bacteria > Actinomycetota > Actinomycetes > Mycobacteriales > Mycobacteriaceae > Mycobacterium. The sequence goes on along the minus strand of CADEGF010000012.1, from coordinate 128,293 downwards.
GGCCGCCCGGACCGTAGCTGCCAAGAAGGCTGTCCGCAAGGCCGCAGGCAAGAAGGCGGCCCGGAAGGTCGCGGCCAAGAAGACCGCGCGCAGGGCGCCGGCCAAGAAGGGTCGTCGGTAACTTCTTTACAGATACGCCGTGGGTCATCGCGACCCACGGCGTATCTGTGTGTTACGGGTTCGACTAGGCCGCAACGGCCTCCACGATCGAAGCCGGCCCGACCGTCCCGACGGTGCGTGTGTGCCGGAAGCCGGCCTGCCGCAACAGTTCGGCGTACTCCGCCTCTGTGCGTTCCCTGCCGGTCGCGGCGACGAGCATTTCCAGGTCGAGCAGTTTCGACAGGTGTTCGCGATCGTCATCCGGCACCACCGCTTCGACGATCAACACCTTCGCTCCCGGGTTCATCGCGGTGCGGACGTTTCGCAATATCTGCACCGTCTTCTCATCGTCCCAGTCGTGAATGATGTGCTTGAGCACATACGCGTCGCCGCCCGCGGGCACAGATTCGAAAAACGATCCCGCCACCGCGGAGCACCGATTCGATACGCCCGCGGATTCGAGCACGGCGGGCGCTCCTTCGACGACCGATTCAGCGTCGAACAGAACCCCTTTGCTGTCCTGCGCCTGGCGCAGGATCTCCGAAAGCAAAAGACCGTGGCCGCCGCCAACATCGACGATCATGCCGAACGAAGAGAAGTCGTAGGCAGAGACAACCAGCGGGGTCTCCATCTTCGAGATGCTCGTCATCCCGTCGTTGAACACCGCGGCCAGTTCGGGCACATCCTCCAACCATTCGAATATCGGCTTGCCCCTGACTTCCTCGATCGCGCACTTGCCCGTGACGACCGAGCGGGACAGCTGACCCCAGTGCTCCCAGTGCAGAGGGTCTCCGGCGAACAGCACGTAACCACGCATGGAGTCAGGCGCATCCGCGAGCAATGCCTTGCCCATCGGTGCGAGTGCGAACCGCCGCTTGCCCTGCGACGTGAAGATGCCGCGGCTGGCGAGCATTCGCATCAGCCGATAGACCGCGTCGGGATCGGCGCCGACACGTTCGGCGATCGCATCCGCGGTCTGCGGCCCGTCTCGCAACGCCTCGACGATGCCGAGCTTGGTCACCGTGTAAACGCCCTGTGCGACCCAGCCCGAAGTGATCAAATCGAGGACCGAGGGACCTGGCGGCTGCAACTTGCGCTCGAATTTACGCAGCCTGCGCCGTAGCGAGTCGACCGCGCGGGCAACGCGAACCGGTGGAAGTTTGGGTGGCGCGTCGGTGGACATGGCGACCTCTCGGACGTCGGAGCCGACGGGACGCCGGCTATTTCTTGGTGGCGAGCGGACTACCTATGTGGTCGGCCGCTATCAGATTTCCCCGCCATGATGACATGACCCAGGTGCTGCCCTTGCGGTTGCGCGATTTGTCGGGACGCACACCGTCGCGCTCGCACCACCAGCTGATGAGATCGGGGATGACCCTGCCCTGGGTGCAGATCACCGGTGTGCCGTCGGCTTCGGCGATCTCGAGTATCCGGCGCCGCGCCGCCTTGCGATCGTCCGCGTAGGCCTCCTCGGTCAGCAGCGGTTCACTCTGAATGCGCACACCGAGTTCATCGGCCAGCGGCTCGATGGTCTGGTGGCAGCGGGTCCGGTCGGCCGCGTACAGCGTGTCTGCGCCGAACGCCAGTAGTTGACCGACCAGTGACTCGGCTTGCGCGCGTCCGTGTTTGTCCAGCGGGCGCAATCGGTCGTCGCCCTTGTATCTGGACCTGCTCCCCGCAGTGCCGTGCCGAACGATCAGGATGCTCTTGGTGTCGGCGGGAAGCTTGGCGAACCGGCGCAACACCTTCCGGTCGTGTGCGTACTGAACCTGCTTGATCGCCGCCGAAATGGGCAGCCACTTCAATTCGTCGACTTCGTCGTTGGGTGCAAAATCGCCGTCCACGGCGCGCGCAGCCCAGTAGCGCACCTTCTTTGTGCCCTGCTTTTCGACCGGATAGCTGACCGACGTCAACCGCCTGCCGAGGTGGGAGAAGTAGCCGGTCTCCTCGTGCACCTCGCGTACCGCCGTCAGGGGTTCGCTCTCGCCGACGTCGACCTTGCCCTTGGGTAGCGACCAGTCGTCGTAACGCGGCCGGTGAATCACCGCGACTTCCGGCTCGCCTCCGTCGTCGCTGGACCGCCACAGCACAGCGCCCGCCGCGAGCACCGCCTCGTTCGCAGGCACTACGACCTCAAGGATGCCGGTGGCGTTCCATCAGCCACACCTGATGGTCGCGCACGGTCTGGCCTTCCAGCGGTGATGCGGCCCAACTCCCGTCGGCGCCCAGTTCCCAACTCCTGGTGGCCGGATTCATCGCCGACTCGAACATCTCGTCCAGTTGTGTCTTCAGCCTCGGATCCTTCACTTGCGCCATCACCTCGACTCGGCGGTCGAGATTACGATGCATCATGTCCGCACTGCCGATCCAGAACTCATCGATGGCGTGGAAGTGAATAATCCGTGAGTGCTCGAGAAAGCGGCCCAGAATTGAGCGGACCGTGATGTTTTCGGAGAAGCCCGCGGCACCTGGGCGCAGCGCGCAGATTCCGCGCACCACGACCTCGACCCGCACCCCGGCCTGTGACGCTCGATAGAGCGCGTCGATCACCTGTTCGTCGACCAACGCGTTCGCCTTGAGCCGGATTCGCCCTTCGGCGCCATCGCGCGTGGCGGCGACTTCACGTTCGATGCGCTCGATGATGCCTCTGCGAACCCCCTGCGGGGCGACCAGCAGATTGCGGTAGGAGTCCTTGCGCGAGTACCCGGTGAGCGAGTTGAACAGATCGGTGAGGTCCGCGCCGATGTCGGGGGCGGCGGTCAGTAGACCGACATCCTCATACAGCCGAGCAGTTTTCGGGTTGTAGTTGCCGGTGCCGATGTGGCAATACCGCCGGATGGCCGACCCTTCGCGTCGCACCACCAGCGCAGTTTTGCAATGTGTCTTGAGTCCGATCAGCCCGTACACGACGTGCACACCCGCCTGCTCGAGCGCTCGCGCCCACTTGATGTTCGCCTGCTCGTCGAAACGCGCTTTGATCTCCACCAGCGCAACGACCTGCTTACCGGCCTCGGCGGCGTCGATCAGCGCGTTGACGATCGGGGAGTCACCCGACGTGCGATACAGGGTCTGCTTGATCGCCAACACATTCGGGTCGGCCGCGGCCTGCTCGATGAACCGCTGCACCGTCGTCGAAAACGAGTCATACGGATGGTGCACGAGGACATCACCGTCGCGCAGCGTCGCGAAGATGCTCTTCGGTGTCTCCCGTTCGCCGAACGCAGGCGGGGTGGCGGGTACGAATGGCGGGTCCTTCAACTGCGGGCGGTCGACGCCGTAGATCTGCCACAGCGACGAGAGGTCGAGCAGCCCGGGCACCTCGATGACGTCGCCGGGGTTCACGTCGAGCTCGCGCAGCAACAGCTCCAACATGTTCTCGGTCATATCGTCGGCGACCTCGAGGCGCACCGGCGAGCCGAATCGCCTGCGCGCCAACTCGCGTTCGAGCGCCTGCAGCAGATCCTCGTCGCGGTCTTCTTCGACCTCGAAATCCGCGTTGCGGGTGATCCGGAACGCGTGATGCTCGACGACCTCCAAACCGGGGAACAACACATCCAGGAACGCCGCGATCAGTTCCTCCATCGGCAGGAAGCGCAATTCGCCATCGCGGCTGTCGAGTTCGACGAAGCGGTCGACGTTGTCGGGCACCTTGATTCGGGCGAAATGCTGGCCGCCGTCGTCGGGAGCCTTCACGGTGATCGCCAGGTTCAGGCTCAGCCCACTCACGAACGGGAACGGATGGGCGGGATCCACCGCCAGCGGCGTCAGCACGGGGAACACCTGCTCGTGGAAGTAGGCCGACAGCCGTCCCCGCTCAGCGTCATCGAGCTGATTCCACGTGACGATGACGATGCCCTCGTCCGCGAGCGACGGGCGCACCGACTCGAGGAACACCTGCGCGCATCTGCTGGCAATCTGCTGCGTGCGTTCACTGATCCGGCGCAGTTGTTCGCGCGGGGACAGGCCGTCTGCGGAGCGCACCGACAGGCCCATCTCGTCGCGGCGTTTCAGCCCCGCCACCCGAACCATGTAGAACTCGTCGAGGTTGGAGGAGAAGATCGCGAGGAACTTCGCCCGCTCGAGCAGGGGTAGAGACGTATCGGCGGCCAGCGCGAGCACGCGGGCGTTGAAGTCCAGCCAGCTCAGTTCGCGGTTGAGGTACCGGTCCTCGGGTAGCGCATTGTCGACGGCGGGTGCCGTCGCCGCAGGTGGTGCCTCCGGGGCGGAATCACCCGGCGCCGACTCCGTGCCGTCCTGTCGAACTCGTGTCTCGGCTTCGGTCATCCAACCGATCATTCCTCATCGCCGAGCGGAACGGCCACCGACGGCCAATATCCTCGATCGCTGTTCACCTAGGCCTCCCGATGGCCTGTGTCGTCGCCGGGCCGACGCCAAGCCTGCGAGCCACCAAGAGGTCGTCGGGCGTATCGATGTCGCAGCGCAGTCCCGGCCACGCGCCGGTCAGCTCGATGGCGCCGGAATGCTGATGCCGTCGGGCCGAATCGGGTCCGAATTCGGGCTCGAGAGGGACCCCGAAGGCAAACAGCGCCGAGGTGCCGGTGCCGTGCCTGTCTCCGACGAAGCTGCGGCTGTATCCGCGGGCGGCGGCGATCGCTTCGGCCAGTTCCTGTGGTTGCAGTGCCGGCAAATCACCCTGCAACACAGCGATATTCGGTAATGATTCGCGAATGACCGTCTCCGCGGCGGAGATCGCGTTGTTCAGCGGATTGCGATGACCATCCGGTGTCGGATCGCTCAACACATGCGCGCCCAACTCCAGTGCGGCTTCTGCGGCAACCTGGTCGGGGGTGACGACGGTGACCACTTTCAATGCCGGTACGGCCAGCGCGGCCTTGATGGTGTCGACCATCATGGCCAGCACAACACCTTCCCTGGTCGCGGCGGAGAACACCGGGGCCAGTCGCGTCTTGGCGGCGGTGAGCCGCTTGACGGCGATGACCAGTCCGATGTCGGCCGGCGCGCCGGTCTGCGAGCCGCTCATGAGTTTCCATCCTGCCAGTCCGCGGCGGCTAGGGTTGAGCCGTGGTGGAGGCGGCTGTCATGGGAGCCGGCGCGTGGGGAACAGCGCTGGCCAAGGTGTTGGCGGATGCAGGCAATGACGTCACGCTGTGGGCCCGCCGCAAGGAGCTGGCCGACGAGATCAACAGCAGCCACCGCAGTCCGGAGTATCTCGGCGACGTCGGACTGCCTGCGTCGATCCGCGCCACCAGCGATCCGGCCGAGGCGCTGTCGGGTGCCTGCACCGTTCTGCTTGCCGTGCCGTCGCAGACCCTTCGGGCCAATCTCAGCGACTGGGCGAGCCTTCTCGGCGACGACACCACGCTGGTCAGCCTGGCCAAGGGCATCGAACTGGACACGTTGATGCGGATGAGCCAGGTGGTGGTGCAGGTGACGGGGGTCGATCCGTCCCGGGTGGCCGTTGTCACCGGGCCGAACCTGGCCAGCGAGATCGCCGAGGAGCAACCCGCCGCCACCGTGGTCGCCTGCAGTGACTCCGGCCGCGCGGTGACCCTGCAGCGGGCGCTGGCCACCGGGTACTTCCGCCCCTACACCAACGCCGACGTCATCGGCGCCGAGGTGGGCGGCGCGTGCAAGAACGTCATCGCCCTGGCCTGCGGGATGGCGGCTGGCGTCGGAATGGGCGAGAACTCGGTGGCGGCGATCATCACGCGCGGCCTCGCCGAGATCATGCGGCTGGGAATCGCTTTGGGCGCCAACCCCGCCACGTTGGCCGGGCTGGCCGGGGTCGGCGACCTCGTCGCAACGTGCACGTCGCCGCATTCGCGCAACCGCACCTTCGGCTCACGGCTCGGCAAGGGGCAATCGGTTGAGGCGGCGAAGCTGGCAGCCGGCGGGCATGTCGCCGAAGGCGTCACATCCTGCGAGTCGGTGCTGGCGCTGGCAAGCAGTTACGACGTCGAGATGCCGTTGACCGACGCGGTTCACCGGGTGTGCCACAAGGGATTATCGGTACCCGAGGCAGTCGCACTGCTGCTCGGTCGCAGCACCAAACCGGAATAGACCCGTGTCGGGCATGTACGGCGACTCCACCAGAAGCGTCAAAGCCATTGGATCGGAAGCGATTCCGGGATCGCCTGTCGCACAGCCGCCGGTACTCGCCGCCGCGTATCACATTCCGCCCAGTGAAGACGACTCCCTCGACAGCTACGGGCGCTATCACAATCCCACATGGCGACAGCTGGAATCGGCCCTCGCCGAATTGGAGGGCGCCGCCATCGCATTGACATTCGGATCGGGGATGGCCGCGATCACGTCGGTGCTTCGCGCGCTTGCCAAGCCGCGCTCGACGGTGGTGGTGCCCGCCGACGGTTACTACCAGGTGCGTCGCTATGCGGCGGAGTACCTTGTGCCGCACGGTATTACCGTGATCGAGGCGACGTGCGCCGACATCATCGATGCCGTCTCCGGTGCCGATGTGGTGCTCGCGGAGACTCCGTCGAACCCCGGCCTTGACGTCGTCGATCTGCACCGGCTCGCGCTGGCATGTCGGGACCGAGGCGCGACGCTCGTCGTGGACAACACCACCGCGACTCCGCTTGGCCAACAACCGCTATCGCTCGGCGCCGACCTTGTGGTCGCCAGCGCCACCAAGTCGCTGTCGGGTCACCACGATCTGCTCGCGGGCTACGTCGCGGGCAGCCATCCGGAGCAGATGGCCGCGATCGAACGCGAACGTCGGCTGGCAGGCCCGATCCTCGGCGCGTTCGAGGCTTGGATGGTGCTTCGCAGCATCGGCACCGCGGGCTTGCGATTCGAGCGTCAGTGCCAGAACGCGCAGGCGATTGCGCTGACGCTGCGCGCGCACCCCGCCGTGCATTCGGTGCGCTACCCCGGGCTACCGGACGATCCGTCGCACGAAGTGGCCAACCTGCAGATGAAACGCTTCGGCGGAATCGTGGCGATCGAACTCACCGACGCCGCCGCCGTCCATGCCCTGGTGCAGAACAGCAACCTGCTCATCTCCTCCACCAGCTTCGGCGGTATCCACAGCTCGGTCGATCGCCGGGCCCGGTGGGGCGACCCGGTCGGCGACGGCTTCGCCCGTATCTCCGCGGGGATCGAGGACACCGAGGATCTGGTCGCCGACATCGATCGGGCGCTGCGCTGAACGCGCAGGTCGCAGCGGTAGATCGGGCGGCTTCCGGCAGGGGCGGTAGCCTCTCTAGGTTGTGAATGCCCGCCACCAGCCCGGCTCAGCCGGGCGCGTCCGTGTCGCTGTCGTATACGGCGGACGCAGTTCCGAGCACGCCATCTCCTGCGTTTCCGCAGGTAGCATCCTCCGCCACCTCGATCCGGAGCGGTTCGAGGTGGTCGCCGTCGGCATCACGACCGGTGGGTCGTGGGTGCTGACCAACGCGGAGCCAGATGCGCTCGCGATCGCCGACGGTCAGCTGCCTGCTGTCAGCGGGTCTTCTGGCACGGAACTTGCGCTGGCTGCCGACCCCGGCCGCCGCGGTCAGCTGCTGTCACTGGGGCAGGGCGCCGCAGGTGAGCTGCTGGCCTCGGTCGACGTGGTCTTCCCGGTGCTGCACGGCCCCTACGGCGAGGACGGCACCATCCAAGGCTTGCTCGAACTGGCAGGCGTGCCGTATGTCGGCGCCGGAGTGCTCGCAAGCGCAGCGGGGATGGACAAGGAGTTCACCAAGAAACTGCTCGCCGCCGACGGTTTACCCGTCGGCGGCCACGTGGTGCTGCGGCCGAACGTCGAGAGGCTGGAACTCGAGGAGCGCGAACGCCTCGGGCTGCCGGTGTTCGTCAAACCCGCCCGGGCCGGCTCGTCCATCGGTGTCAACCGCGTCACGGCGTGGGATCAGCTGCCCGCCGCGATCGCCGAGGCCCGCCAACACGATCCGAAGGTGCTCGTGGAGGCAGCCGTGCCCGGCCGCGAACTCGAGTGCGGCGTGCTGGAATTCCCCGACGGCAGCGTCGAGGCGAGCACCGTCGGCGAGATCCGGGTGGCGGGTGTGCGCGGCCGTGAAGACGGGTTCTACGACTTCGCCACGAAGTACCTCGAGGACGCCGCCGAACTCGATGTGCCCGCCAAGATCGACGACGAGGTCGCCGATGAGGTGCGCAGGCTCGCGATCCGCGCGTTCCGCGCGATCGACTGCCAGGGACTGGCCCGTGTCGACTTCTTCCTGACCGACAACGGCCCCGTCGTCAACGAGATCAACACCATGCCCGGATTCACCACGATCTCGATGTTTCCGAGGATGTGGGCGGCCAGCGGTGTCGACTATCCGACCCTGCTGGCGGCGATGGTGGACACTGCGGTCGCGCGGGGCACCGGCCTGCGCTAGCGGGCGGGCGCCGGGTCGACCGGCGTTGCGGGCATCGTCTGCGCGATCGCCTTCGAGATGTCCTGGATGGGCGTCGGACCCGAACCGCTCGGCAGCGTAAGGGCTATATATACGGGGCGGTCGACGGCGAACCAGGTGCTCCTGTCCGCGTCGGTCAGCTCGAACCACTGCACGGGCTCGACGACCTGGACGGGCGCGCCGACGACGAAGTCCAGCGGACGGTCGAGCCCGCAGCGCAGGATCACCGGTTCGGTCTGCGCTTCGGCCCGCCATGCGGCCGCGCCCGGGGGTGCGGGGTCGGCGGCTGGCGCGCGCCGGTAGTCGCCGAGCTGTTCGGGCAGCGCCGCCATCAACGCCGTGCAGTCGGGGCCGTCGGCCTTCGGCGCGGGCACCGTCGCGATGGGAACCGGTTCGTCCTGCGCGGGGGACTGCCGCAACACCGCTATCGCAAGCACCGCGACGATCGCTGCCACGGCGACCGCGACCGCGGCGATGAACAGCGACCGCGGCGGTCCGTCGGTGCCGTCGTCGGCGGTAGGTGCCACGAGGGCAACTCTAAAGGCCGCTGAATAGACTCCATGTCATGACCAGCGAGGTGCCCGAAAGTCTGGCCGGGCTTGGGGAGTTCGCCGTCATCGAGCGGCTGGTCACGGGCCGGGATCAACCCGCGACGGTCGCCATCGGCCCCGGCGATGACGCCGCCGTGGTGGTCGTCGCCGACGGCAGGACCGTGGTGTCCACCGACATGCTCGTTGAGGGCAGGCACTTCCGGCTCGACTGGTCGTCCCCGCATGACGTGGGTCGCAAGGCCGTCGCACAGAACGCGGCGGATATCGAGGCCATGGGTGCCACGGCCACTGCGTTCGTCGTCGCGTTCGGTGCGCCGGGGTACACGCCGGCCGCGCAGACGGTCGAACTCGCCGACGGCATGTGGGAGGAGGCCAGAAAACTCCGCGCGGGGATCGTCGGAGGGGACCTGGTGAGCGCTCCGCAGTGGGTGATCTCGGTGACGGTGCTCGGCGATCTCGCCGGACGCGGACCCGTGCCGCGGTCCGGAGCCCGCGCAGGGGACACGCTGGCCGTCGTGGGCGTGCTCGGCCGATCGGCTGCGGGATATCACCTGTGGGACAACGGTATCGATGGGTTCGATGAACTGCGCCGCGCGCACCTGGCGCCTGAGCCGCCGTACGGTCAGGGCCGCGTCGCCGCGGACGGCGGCGCGACGGCGATGACGGATGTCTCAGACGGGCTGGTTGCCGACCTCGGCCATATCGCCCACGCGTCGGGAGTCGGAATCAACGTGTCCACCGCGGCGCTGACGGCCGATCGCGACGCCCTGTTGGCGGCCGCGGGCGCTGCGGGCGTCGATGCGTGGACGTGGGTACTCGGCGGCGGCGAGGACCATGCGCTGGTCGCGGCGTTCCACGGCGCGCCGCCCAAGGGTTGGCGCGCCATCGGCACCGTGCTCGACGGTCCGCCCCTTGTGCTGGTCGACGGCGAGGAGTGGTCCGGAAATCCGGGCTGGCAGTCCTATCAATGAGGCGAGCCGCTAGGTTCAATTCTCGTGACTGCACGCCCTTTGAATGAGTTGGTCGAGGAGGGCTGGGCGCGGGCGCTCGAGCCGGTGGCCGGACAGGTCGCGCAGATGGGGGAGTTCCTGCGGGCCGAGATCGCGGACGGCAGCGGCTATCTGCCTGCAGGGCAGAATGTGTTGCGGGCGTTCACGTTTCCGTTCGACAAGGTGCGGGTGCTGATCGTTGGGCAGGACCCGTATCCGACCCCTGGGCATGCGGTCGGCCTCAGCTTCTCGGTTGCCGCCGATGTGCGGCCGCTGCCGCGCAGCCTGGACAACATCTTCGCCGAATACGGCAAGGACCTCGGCTATCCGCCGCCGGCCACCGGCGATCTCACCCCGTGGTGCGAACGTGGGGTGACGCTGCTGAACAGGGTGCTCACCGTGCGGCCGGGCACTCCGGCGTCGCACAGAGGCAAGGGGTGGGAGGCCGTCACCGAATGCGCTATCCGGGCGTTGGTGGCGCGGTCGCAGCCGTTGGTCGCGGTGCTGTGGGGGCGCGACGCCTCGACGCTCAAGCCGATGCTCGACGGCAGCGACTGTCTGGCGATCGAGTCACCACATCCGTCGCCGTTGTCGGCGTCGAGGGGATTCTTCGGGTCGCGGCCGTTCAGCCGCGCCAATCAACTACTCGAACAGATGGGTGCCGACCCGATCGACTGGCGGCTGCCCTGAACACGGCCTCTAGCCGCGGGTGACCTTGCCCGCCTTGATGCACGACGTGCAGACGTTCATGCGCTTCTTGTTGGCGCCGGGACGGCTCACGGCGCGCACGCTCTGGATGTTCGGGTCCCAGCGACGGCTGGTCCGGCGATGGGAGTGCGACACCGACTTGCCAAAGCCGGGGCCCTTCCCGCAGATATCGCAGACGGCAGCCATATCGAGAACTCCTAGGATCGGTATTCGGGGGTCTGTGTTGGTCTCGCCGGAAACCGGCGCCCGGGTGACCCGACAACCTGACCAGGATACCGGGCCGCAAAGCGAACGCCAAAACGCTGTCCACCGGCTGCCGACCAGGCCGGTCGATGTGCCCGGCGATGTCTGGCGCAATGGATAGGCTGGCGCCCACCGGGGGTTCCCTTGACGGGGTGGGAGGTGGGTGACTGATGGCCGAGCCTGGTAGGCCTCTGGACGCATCAGGCCTGCGTGAATGGGCCCACACCTCCGTCGGCGACCTGATCACCCACACCGACGAGATCAACCGGCTGAACGTGTTCCCCGTCGCAGACGCCGATACCGGTACCAACATGCTGTTCACCATGCGCGGCGCCTGGGCCGAGGCCGAAGCCTCCGCCGGTGGCGATGGCGATGTCACAGGGGTGGCCGCAGCCCTGGCCCGGGGCGCCCTCAACGGCGCACGGGGCAACTCCGGGGTGATCCTCAGCCAGATTCTGCGAGGTCTGTCCGACGTCACCGCCGAAGCCGCCGTCCAGCGACGCGGCGAGCTGGTCGGTATCGACGGCGCTGTCCTTGCCGCGGCGCTGCGTCACGGGTGCGGGCTGGTGGTGGCGTCGATGGGCGAATCGGTGCCCGGCACCATCCTGTCCGTGCTGGAAGCCGGCGCCGAGGCGGCCGAGTCCGCCGTTGCCGGGGCCGCCGACCTCGGCGGCGTGGTGACCGCGACATCGGAGGCAGCGGTGATCGCGCTCGACAAGACCACCGAACAGCTCGACGTGCTCACCGACGCGGGGGTGGTCGACGCGGGCGGGCGGGGTCTGTTGGTGCTTCTCGACGCGCTCTCGAAAGTCGTGTCAGGCCACGCACCCGTCCGCCAGGAGTACGTGCCGTCCAAGATCGAGGCCATCGAGAGGATTGCGGCCGGTCCCGGTTCGCGGTTCGAGGTGATGTACCTGTTGACCGGCTGCCTGCCCGACGGAGTCGAGCACCTCCGCCAACGCCTCGACGAGCTCGGCGATTCGGTCGCCATCGCGGCGTCCGCATCCGATGGCGGTGGCCGCTACTCGGTGCATGTGCACACCGATGACGCAGGCGGCGCCATCGAGGCGGCGCTGCCGTTCGGGGCTCCGAGCCGGATCCAGATCACCGGGCTCAGCGGCGGCACCGGTACGCATGCGCCAGGCGGATGGACCCGCGAGCGCGCTGTGCTGGCGGTCGTCGACGGCGACGGCGCCGCCGAGCTCTTCGCAGGCGAAGGGGCGGACGTTCTGCGGCCGGACCCCGATGCGACGGACCCGACGACCGCGGTGACCGCCAAGGAACTGCTGCGCGGGCTCGTCGACGCGGGCGCGGCCCAGATCATGGTGCTGCCCAACGGCTTCGTTGCGGCAGAGGAGTTGGTCGCGGGCTGCACCGCGGCGATCGGCTGGGGTATCGATGTGGTTCCGGTGCCCGCGGGTTCGATGGTGCAGGGACTGGCGGCGCTTGCCGTGCACGACGCGGACCGGTTGGCCGTCGACGACGGATACACCATGGCCCGGGCCGCCGCGGGTGCCAGGCACGGCTCGGTCCGTGTCGCCACCGAGGAGGCGCTGACGTGGGCGGGCACCTGCCAACCCGGCGAGGGTCTCGGCATCGCAGGCGACGAAGTGCTGATCGTCGCCGAGGACATCACCGCCGCGGGTGCCGGTCTGATCGACCTGCTACTCGTCGCGGGTGGCGAACTTGTCACCGTACTCAGCGGTGCCGACGTGGATCCCGCTGTCGGGGAAGCGCTTCAGCGGCACGTGCACAACGAGCATCTGGGCGCCGAGTTGGTCACCTACCAGACGGGTCACCGCGGTGACGCGCTGCTGATCGGGGTCGAGTAGAAGTGGTCGCACTGTCTGATCGGCTGGATTTCGTCATCGGACGGACAACCGCGAAGAAGCTCGACAACTACTTCGGCCTTCGCACCGTCAACGATCTCATTCGGTACTACCCGCGAAAGTACAACGAGGGCATGACGGTTCGCGGCGAAGGCGAGGACCTCGATCTCGAGGAAGGCGAACATGTCACGTTCGTAGACACCATCACCGAGAAGAAAGTCGGTGAGATGAAACCGGTCTACGACAAGAAGAGGAAGAAGATGCGCTATCCCAAGTGGCTGCGCATCACACTCGGGAAGCACCGCCCCACGGTAACCGCGACGTTCTTCAACGCCGGTTGGATGATCGAGCAGCTACCCGAGGGCACCCGCATCATGCTTTCCGGTGAGATCAAGTACTTCAACCGCACCATGCAGCTCAGCCATCCTGCCTTTCTCGTGCTGCAATCACCCAGCGGTAAGGAGATCGGCACCAAGTCGTTGAAAACCATCGCAGAGACATCCGGCGCCACAGGCGACGAACTCCTGGCGGTGTTCGAGCGCGACTTCTTCCCGATCTATGCCGCGAATTCCAAAGTGCAGAGCTGGGATATCTACGCATGTGTCCGGCAAGTGCTCGACGTTCTGGATCCGGTGCCCGAGTCGCTTCCGGAATCCGTCGTTCGCCAGGCCGGCTTGATATCCGAAGACGAGGCGCTCCGCGCGATTCATCTCGCCGAAACCGCTGCCGAGCGCGAACAGGCCGTTCGGCGACTCACTTATGACGAAGCGCTCGGCCTGCAATGGGCCCTGGTCTCCCGTCGGCACAGTGAGCTCGGTGAATCCGGGCCGTCCGCACCGGCGAAGGACGACGGCTTGCTTGCCGCGCTGAAGGCGAAACTGCCGTTCGAACTGACGGCCGGTCAGAAGGAAGTGCTCGAAACGCTGTCTTCCGAGCTCGCAGAGACGCGTCCGATGAACCGGATGTTGCAGGGTGAGGTCGGTTCGGGCAAGACCATCGTGTCGGTGCTTGCGATGCTGCAGATGGTCGATGCGGGTTACCAGTGTGCGCTTCTCGCTCCGACGGAAGTCCTTGCCGCCCAACACGCCCGCTCGGTGCGCGACGTTCTCGGCCCGCTGGCGATGGCAGGTCAACTCGGCGGCGTCGAGGATGCGACACGCGTCGCGCTGTTGACCGGTTCCATGTCGGCTCAGCAGAAGAAGCAGGTCCGTGACGAGGTCGCCTCCGGCGAGGCGGGCATCGTCATCGGCACACACGCGCTGATTCAGGACGCGGTCGACTTCCACAAGCTCGGCATGGTGGTTGTCGACGAACAGCACCGGTTCGGGGTCGAGCAGCGAGATCGACTGCGCGCGAAGGCACCCAGCGGTCGGACACCACACCTGCTGGTGATGACCGCCACTCCGATTCCGCGCACCGTGGCGCTGACCGTCTACGGCGACCTCGAGACGTCGACGCTGCGCGAACTGCCGCGTGGTCGTCAGCCCATCGCCACAAACACCATTTTCATATCAGAGAAACCAAAATGGTTGGACCGCGCGTGGACTCGCATCGTCGAAGAGGTGCGGGCGGGTCGTCAGGCATATGTCGTCGCGTCGCGAATCGACGAGAACGACACCAAGGGTGGCGGCGGTGAGGCGGGCCCGCCTGCGACGACGGTGGTCGACCTGCTCGAGCGCCTTCGGCGCGGGCCACTGTCCGGACTTCGACTCGGGTTGATGCACGGAAGGCTGCCCGCCGACGAGAAGGACGCCGTGATGGCGGCGTTTCGCGCAGGGGAGATCGATGTCCTGGTGTGCACCACCGTCATCGAAGTCGGCGTCGACGTAGGAAATGCGACGGTGATGTTCGTGATGGATGCTGACCGGTTCGGCATCAGCCAGCTGCACCAGTTGCGGGGTCGCATCGGTCGCGGCGAGCACGCCAGCCTGTGTCTGCTTGCCACCAAGCTGCCGGACGGATCCAAGGCGGGAGAACGACTCAAGGCAGTGGCGAGCACGCTGGACGGCTTCGAGCTTGCCGATCTCGATCTCGCTGAGCGCCGCGAAGGGGATGTATTGGGCTACAGCCAGTCGGGCCGGCCCATCACGCTTCGCTTTCTGTCGCTGTTCGAGCATCGCGAGATCATCGAGGAGGCGCGCGCCTTCTGCCAGTCGCACTATGAAAATGCGCCCGCCGACCCCGGAATGGCGCTTCTGGCAGCCCAATTCACCGATACCGAGCGCGTCGAATACCTGGACAAAACATGAACCGTAAACGGTTGGCGTGGCTGGTCCTCGCGGTCGTGCTTGCCGTCGCGGTGGCATGCCAAACCGTCGCTTCGGCGAGCCACCGCGCGGCTCTGTTCGTCGCGCAGTCCGACGTGCCAAGGGTCGCTGCAGGTGTCGATGTCTTGGCGGGAGTGGCAGAGATTCCGCTGCGCATCCGCGGATTCGACTACCGCAGGGCGGCGTTCGGCGACTCGTGGACCGACGACAACCCGGCTCCAGGCGGTCACAACGGCTGCGATACCCGAAACGACATCCTCGACCGCGACCTCGTCGACAAGACATTCGTGGCGATCAAGCGCTGCCCCCGTGCTGTCGCCAGCGGAGCGCTGCACGACCCGTACACCAACGAGTTCGTCTCATTCGTGCGCGGCAATCAGACGGGCGCGTCAGTGCAAATCGACCACATCGTGCCGTTGGCGCTCGCGTGGGACCTCGGCGCCCGTAACTGGCCCGACGGATTGCGGCTGCGGTTCGCCAACGATCCCGCGAACCTGATTGCCGTGGCGGGAGCGCCCAACCAGGACAAAAGCGATTCCGAACCGGCGCTGTGGATGCCCCCCAACATTGCGTTCCGCTGCCAGTACGCCGTGCAGTTCGTTGCCGTGCTGCGCGGCTACCGCCTACCCGTCGATGCGCCGTCGGCCGTGGTGCTACGCGATGCCGCGGCGACCTGCCCGACGAGTTGAAAGACTTCGCTCGGCGAGCAGACGCGATAGCCCCCATTTTCGCGACGAAACAGGGGATTTCGCGTCTGCTCGCGGCACGAGGTCGCCAAAACCTAGGTGCCGGTGTAGGTGTCGGGGTCCGGGCGGAACCTGGTGCCGTCATCGAGCCCGTTGAGTGTCGCCATCTCGTCGTCGGTCAGCTCGAAGTCGAACACCTCGAGGTTCGACTTGATGCGCTCCGGCGACGACGACCGCGGGATGACCACGTTGCCCAGCTGGATGCTCCACCGGATCAACACCTGGGCGGGCGTCTTGCCGTGCGCCTCGGCGACCGAAACGATCGTCGGATTGTCCAGCAGCCGGCCGACTCCCAGCGGGCCGTAGGCCTCGGTGACCACGTCGCGGCTCGCGTTGACGCCACGCAGCTCGGACTGGTTCAGCAGCGGATGCAGCTCGATCTGGTTGACGACGGGGGCGACGAAGGACAGGTCGACGATGTTCGACAGGTGCTCCTCGTGGAAATTGGCTACGCCGATCGACCGGGTGTGGCCGACCCCTCGACACGCCAGAAGGCCGCCCCAGCTGTCGATGTACTTACCCGCTTCGCCTGCGGGCCAATGGATCAGGTAGAGGTCGACGTAGTCCAGGCCGAGGCGTTCGAGGCTGCCCGCCAGGGAATTCTGTGACGACTGGAAGCCCTGGTCCTCGGTGGCCAGCTTGGTGGTGACGAACAACTCCTCGCGTGGCACCCCCGACGACGCGATGGCACGACCCACCGCGGCCTCGTTGCCGTACGCGGACGCGGTGTCGATCGACCGGTAACCCGCCTCCAGCGCCGCCGACACCGCCTGCTCGGTCTCGGAGTCCGTGAGCTCGCCAACGCCGAGTCCGATCACCGGCATCGTGTGGTCGTCGTTGAGAGTGACGGAAGGAATTGCAGCCGCCGACGTCATGTCACCTATCCCTGTTCAGTTGCCCTAGTTGAAGGTCCGTGGGTCGGGACCCAGCCGAGTTCCATCGCCCAGCGACGAGATGGACGCCATGTCCTGCTCGGTCAGCTCGAAATCGAACACGTCGAAATTACTCACAATCCGCTCAGGGGTCACCGACTTTGGGATGACTATATTGCCGAGCTGGATATGCCACCTAATCAGTACCTGGGCAGGCGTTTTTCCGCGTCGTTCCGCGACTGCCGTCACGATCGGATCGCCGAGCAGCGATCCCTGTCCGAGCGGAGCCCACGCCTCGGTGGCGATGCCCAGTTGTGCGTGCGCTTCGCGCAGTTCCTGCTGCGGTAGTCGCGGATTCAGCTCCACCTGGTTGACGGCCGGAACGATCCCGGTCGCATCGATCAGGATCCGCAGGTGCTCCGGCTCGAAGTTGCTCACCCCGATCGACGAGACCCGCCCCTGGTCGTGAAGATGTGCGAACGCCTTGAAGGTGTCGACGTAGGTGTTCTTCGCAGGTGTGGGCCAATGGATCAGATACAGGTCGAGGTGATCGGTGCCGAGACGTTCGAGGCTGGTGTCGAACGCCGTCAGTGTGCTGTGGTATCCCTGGTCGGCATTCCAGAGTTTGGTCGTGATGAAGACGTCATCGCGCGGCACCCCTGACGAAGCGATCGCCCGGCCGGTCTCGGCTTCGTTGCCATAGATGGAGGCGGTATCGACATGGCGGTAGCCGGCGTCGAGCGCGGTCGCCACCGCATTTACGGTCTCATCGGGCGGGGTCTGGAATACGCCGAGGCCGACCTGCGGAATCGAGTTACTGTCGTTCAGCTTTACCAAGGGAGAAGCCATGGCCGAAAGTCTGCCAGCCCGACCTGAGTCCGCCATGGGTGCGAGCGCCGCGGCGGTCGAATACGACTTCAGGGACAGGATGCAGAAGGTGGTGGGTGCGCCGACGGTGCACGCCATCGCCCGGATGCCCGACCGGATCAAGCGACTGCTGCTCGGGGGGCGCTCGATCACCATCGACGGCAACACGCTCGACACCACGCTCCAGCTCTCGCTTGCCGTCTCGCGACTCTCCGGGCGGGAGGGGCTGATCCTCAGTGAGGACCCGGGTACCGCGCGCATGCGCCTGAACGCCACGGCGGCACAGTTCCCGCGTGTGCACGCCGAAGTCACGACGGCGGCCCTCACGGTGCCGGGACCTGGCGGAGACATTCCGGCGGTGCACATCCGCCCGAAGGTCAGCGCTGACGGGGCCCCGCTGCTGGTCTACTACCACGGAGGCGGCTTCGTCGTCGGCGGCTATGAGACCCACGGCAACCTGTGTGAGGTCATCTCCGACCGGGCCGGCGTACATGTGCTGTTCGTCGACTACCGGCTGGCGCCGGAACACAAGGCGCCCGCGGCCGCCGAGGACGCGTTCGCCGCCTATCGGTGGGCCCTCGATCACGCGACAGACCTCGGTGCCGACGCGAGCCGGGTCGCCGTCGGTGGAGACAGCGCGGGCGGAAACCTCGCCGCGGTCGTGTCACAGCGCGCCCGAGACGAAGGCGCACCACTACCCGTTTTTCAAGTGCTGCTGTACCCGATGTGCGACATCACCGCCCACACACGCTCGATGGACCTCTTCGCCGACGGCTACTTCCTGCGTCGGTGGGATATGGATTTCTGCCACGAGCAGTACGTCGGCGGCTCGGGCGTTGACCCGGCCGATCCGCGGGTTTCGCCCCTGCTCGCCGAGGATCTGTCCGGCCTACCGCCTGCACTGTTGGTGACCGCGGGGTTCGACCCGCTGCTGGACCAGGGCCGAGCGTTCGCTGCGGCGTTGTCATCGGCGGGCGTCTCGGTTGACCTGCGCGAGTACGGTTCGCTGGTCCACGCCTTCCCCAATTTCTTCGGTCTCGGCGGCGGAGCCGCCACCGCGACCTACCACATCATCACCGCCTTGCGCACCCATCTGCACCGGAGCTGACGAACGGTCAGAACCTCGCCGGTACCCTTGACGCGTGGCAACGAAACCCAAGAAGAATGCTCGCTACGACCTCAACGCCGCCGACCGCAGGCGCAACCTGCTGATTCAGATCGGTCTGACCGCGATCGTGGTCCTGCTCGGCGTCGGGTTGGTGCTCTACATCGTGATGGGCGCCGACAAGAAGCCTGCAGCAGGCGAGGCCAAGTCGGTCTCCGTGTCGTCGAGCAAGCTCATTACCAAGGAGGGCACCACCGAGCCAAAGGCCGTGGTGTCGCTCTACGAGGATTTCCTGTGCCCGCACTGCGGAGAATTCGAGAAGAAGTTCGGGCCGACGATCAATCAGCTCATCGACAGCGGAGCCATCCAAGCCGACTACTACATGGTCGCGATCTTGGACTCGCCGAGCACCGCGAACTACTCCTCGCGCGCGGCGGGTGCCGCCTACTGCGTCGCCGACGAGTCGAAGGAAGCGTTCCGCCGATTCCACGCCGCGTTGTACGCCCAGCAGCCGGGCGAGACCGGAGGCAGCTACCCCGACGACGCCCGGCTGATCGAGGTCGCGCGCCAGGCAGGGGCCGGCGGCTCCGTTCCGGACTGCATCAACAAGGGCAAGTACGTGGCGATGGTCCAGGGCCTTGCCAGCGCTACCGGTATCCAGTCCACCCCGACGGTCAAGATCAACGGCGAAGAGTTCGACATCTCGACCAAGTCGCCCGAGGACTTCGTCAACCAGATCAAGTCCATCGTCGGTGACGTGCCAGGGATGATGACCAGGCCGGCCGCCCCTAATCCCACGCCACCCGCCGCACCGCCGGCCGCCCCGTGACCGTCACCGCCGACAGCGCCGCCGAGCCAGCCAACAGCCCGGCCGAGCCCGCATCCGACGAGCTGAGGTCAGGCGTCGACGTGCGCCGGACCAGCGCGGTGTGGGTCCTGATCGCCGGTGCGCTCGGGCTGACCGCCGCGATCACGCTGACGATCGAGAAGATCGAGATCCTGATCAACCCCGACTACGTACCGTCGTGCAGCATCAACCCGGTGCTGTCCTGCGGTTCGGTGATGACCACCCCGCAGGCCTCGGCGTTCGGCTTCCCGAACTCGCTGATCGGCATCGTGGCATTCACCGTCGTCGTGGTGACCGGGGTGCTTGCGATCGCGAAGGTCCGGCTGCCGCGGTGGTACTGGGGCGGGCTGGCCATCGGCACACTGCTCGGCGCCGCGTTCATCCACTGGCTGATCTTCCAGAGCCTCTACCGCATCGGCGCCCTCTGCCCGTACTGCATGGTGGTCTGGGCGATCACCATCCCGCTTCTCGTCGTGGTGGCGTCCATCGCGCTGCAACCGCAACTGGAGAACGGCGTCGCGCGGGTTATCCACCAATGGCGCTGGTCGCTGGTCACGCTGTGGTTCGCCGCGCTGATCCTGATGATCCTGGTGCGGTTCTGGAACTACTGGTCCACCCTCATCTAAACGGCGCGCCTCGGGTTGGCGTTAGGGTTCTTCGGTGATCTCCAAAATCTTGGTGGCCAATCGCGGCGAGATCGCGATCCGGGCGTTTCGTGCCGCTTACGAGATGGGCATCACGACCGTCGCGGTGTACCCGTATGAGGATCGCAACTCCCAGCACCGGCTGAAGGCCGACGAGTCGTATCAGATCGGTGAGACGGGCCATCCGGTCCGCGCCTATTTGTCGGTGGCCGAGATCATCAGGGTCGCCAAACAGGCCGGCTGCGATGCGGTCTATCCCGGGTACGGCTTCCTGTCGGAGAACCCCGATCTGGCCGCGGCGTGTGCCGATGCGGGGATCACGTTCGTCGGGCCGGGGGCCGAGGTGCTCGAGCTGACGGGTAACAAAGCGCGTGCGATCGCTGCCGCGCGGGCGGCGGGTCTGCCCGTGTTGACGTCCTCGGCGCCGTCGGCGTCGGTCGACGAGCTCGTCGCCGCGTCGTCGGACATGGAGTTCCCGCTGTTCGTCAAGGCGGTGTCCGGCGGTGGCGGCCGCGGGATGCGGCGGGTGACCGAAGCCGCGGGGTTGCCGGAGGCGATCGAGGCGGCCAGCCGCGAGGCGGAGTCTGCGTTTGGCGACGCGATGGTGTATCTGGAGCAGGCCGTGCTCAATCCGCGCCATATCGAGGTGCAGATTCTGGCCGACAGGCACGGCAACGTGATGCATCTGTTCGAGCGCGACTGCAGCCTGCAGCGGCGCCACCAGAAGGTCATCGAGCTGGCGCCGGCGCCGAACCTGCCCGAGGAGCTGCGGGCCAAGATGTGTGCCGACGCAATCGCATTCGCCCGTGAGATCAACTACTCGTATGCGGGCACTGTCGAGTTCCTGCTCGACGAGCGCGGCCGCCATGTGTTCATCGAGATGAACCCGCGGATCCAGGTCGAGCACACCGTCACCGAGGAGATCACCGACGTCGACCTGGTCGCCTCCCAGATGCGCATCGCCGACGGCGAGACGCTCGAGCAGATCGGGCTGAGCCAGGACACGTTGACGGCGCGCGGGGCTGCTTTGCAGTGCCGGATCACCACCGAGGATCCCGCCAACGGTTTTCGCCCCGACACGGGTCGCATCACCGCGTACCGCTCACCCGGCGGGGCGGGTATCCGGTTGGACGGCGGCAGCAACCTCGGCGCGGAGATCAGCGCGCATTTCGACTCGATGCTGGTCAAGCTCACCTGCCGGGGCCGCGATTTCTCCGCCGCGATCACGCGCGCCCGCCGCGCGCTTGCCGAGTTCCGGATCAGGGGCGTGTCGACGAACATCCCGTTCCTGATGGCGGTGGTCAACGACCCCGACTTCCGGGCCGGTCGGATCACGACGTCGTTCATCGACGAGCGGCCGTATCTGCTGACCGCGCGCACACCGGCCGACCGCGGCACCAAGATCCTCAACTATCTGGCCGATGTGACGGTGAACCAGCCGCACGGGCCGCGTATGTCGACGGTCTATCCCTATGACAAGCTGCCGCAGATCGATCTCGGGGCGCCCCCGCCGCCCGGTAGCAGGCAGCGCCTCGTCGAACTCGGCCCCGAGGGTTTCGCGCGGTGGATGCGCGACTCACCGGCGGTCGGCGTCACCGATACCACGTTCCGCGACGCACACCAGTCACTGTTGGCGACGCGCGTGCGCACCAACGGGCTGGTGATGGTGGCGCCATACGTGGCGCGGATGATGCCCGCGCTGTTGTCGGTCGAATGCTGGGGCGGCGCGACTTACGATGTGGCGCTTCGGTTCTTGAAGGAAGATCCGTGGGAGCGGCTGGCCGCGCTTCGGGCGGCGATGCCCAACATCTGCCTGCAGATGCTGCTGCGCGGGCGAAACACCGTTGGCTACACCCCGTATCCGGAGCTGGTGACGAAGGCGTTCGTCGACGAGGCGACCGCGACCGGTATCGACATCTACCGGATCTTCGACGCGCTGAACAACGTCGAGTCGATGCGTCCGGCGATCGACGCAGTGCGTGAAACGGGCACGGCGATAGCCGAAGTCGCGATGAGCTACACCGGTGATCTGTCCGATCCCGGTGAGAACCTTTACACGCTGGACTACTACCTGAAGCTGGCCGAGCAGATCGTCGACGCAGGCGCGCACGTGTTGGCGATCAAGGACATGGCCGGGTTGCTGCGGCCGCAGGCTGCAACGGCGTTGGTCTCTGCGTTGCGCTCGCGGTTTGACCTGCCGGTACACGTACACACCCATGACACTCCGGGCGGTCAGCTGGCCACCTATCTAGCGGCATGGCAGGCGGGCGCATCGGCGGTCGACGGCGCCGCGGCACCGCTCGCGGGCACGACGAGCCAACCGGCGTTGAGCTCAATCGTCGCGGCCACCGCGCATACCGAATACGACACCGGGCTGTCGCTGGCCGCGGTGTGCGAGCTCGAGCCGTACTGGGAAGCGCTCCGAAAGGTATACGCCCCCTTCGAATCTGGTCTGCCCGCGCCGACCGGACGGGTGTATCACCACGAGATCCCCGGGGGCCAGCTGTCGAACCTTCGCCAGCAGGCCATCGCGCTTGGGCTGGGGGACCGGTTCGAGCACGTCGAGAATGCCTACGCCGGGGCCGACCGCATCCTCGGCCGGCTGGTGAAGGTGACCCCGTCGAGCAAGGTGGTCGGCGACCTCGCCTTGGCGTTGGTGGGGGCGGGGGCCACCGCCGACGAATTCGCCGCCGACCCAGCACGATTCGACATCCCCGATTCCGTCATCGAGTTCCTGCGCGGCGAGCTCGGCGATCCGCCAGGCGGCTGGCCGGAGCCGCTGCGCACCAAGGCGCTTGCGGGCCGTCCACCGGCCAAGCCGACCCAGGAGCTGACACCCGACGACGAAGAGACGCTGGCTTCTGCTGGCCCAAAACGCCAGGCTGAACTCAACCGGCTTCTGTTCCCGGGTCCGACAAAGGAATTCGACGCCCACCGCGATCTCTACGGCGACACCTCGAGCCTTTCGGCCAACCAGTTCTTCTACGGGCTTCGGCCAGGTGACGAGCATCGGGTCCGACTCGAACGCGGCGTCGAGCTGTTGATCGGGCTGGAAGCGATCTCCGAGCCTGACGAACGCGGTATGCGCACCGTGATGTGCATCCTCAACGGGCAACTGCGCCCGGTGGTGGTGCGCGATCGCAGTATCGCCAGCGACGTCCCCGCCGCCGAGAAGGCCGACCGGTCCAATCCCGACCACGTCGCCGCGCCGTTCGCCGGTGTCGTCACCGTCGCCGTCACCGACGGAGACAAGGTCGATGCGGGCCAGACCATCGCCACCATCGAGGCGATGAAGATGGAGGCGGCGATCACCGCCCCCAAGGCAGGCGCCGTCAGCCGCATCGCCGTATCGAAGACCGCACAGGTCGAGGGCGGCGACCTCCTGGTGGTCGTCAGCTGACCCGCATCGTCGCCGGTGCCCTCGGGGGGCGGCGCATCGCGGTGCCGCCGCGCGGCACCCGGCCCACCACCGATCGGGTGCGGGAGTCGCTGTTCAACGTGCTGACCGCCCGCATGGATCTGGACGGCGCCTCCGTACTCGACCTGTACGCGGGCTCAGGAGCGCTCGGGCTCGAGGCGCTCTCGCGCGGAGCGGCCACCGCTCTCTTCGTCGAATCCGATCAGCGGGCAGCGGCGGTGATCGGCCAGAACATCAAGGCGCTTGGCGTCACCGGGGCCACGGTGCGCCGCGGCGCCGTCGCCTCGGTGCTGGCTGTGGGCACCGAAAGGCCCGTCGACCTGGTATTCGCCGATCCGCCCTACGACGTCGCCGCCGCGGAGGTGAACGAGATGATCGCGGCGCTGGCCAGTCGTGGCTGGACGGCCGAGGGCAGCGTCGTCGTCGTCGAGCGCGGCCCATCCGGGCCTGACCTCGACTGGCCGGACGGCTGGCAGCCGTGGCAGGTGCGCCGCTACGGCGACACCCGCCTCGAGATCGCCGAGCGGATCAGGGGTCCCCTGTAGCGTCGTGCCTCATGAGCGGCGCGGTATGTCCGGGATCCTTCGACCCGGTGACCCTCGGCCACATCGACATCTTCGAGCGCGCAGCCGCCCAGTTCGACGAAGTGGTGGTGGCGGTGCTGGTGAACCCGGCCAAGAAGGGCATGTTCGACGTCGACGAGCGCATCGCGATGATCGAGGAGTCGACGGCGCACCTGCCCAACCTGCGGGTGGAGTCCGGGGAGGGGCTGGTCGTCGATTTCGTGAAGACCCGCGGACTGACCGCGATCGTGAAGGGTCTTCGCACCGGCACGGACTTCGAATACGAGCTGCAGATGGCCCAGATGAACAAGCACATCGCCGGGGTGGACACGTTCTTCGTGGCCACCACGCCGCAGCACTCGTTCGTGTCGTCGTCGCTGGCCAAGGAGGTGGCGTCGCTGGGTGGCAACGTCTCCGAGTTGTTGCCCGATGCGGTGAATGCGCGCCTGCAGGCCAAGCTCAAGGGTTAGTCGTACGGCCATCGGGTAGTCGTTGGTCGTGGTTGAAACATTTGTTCAGTCGACCGATGACGTCGTCAAGTTCCTCAAAGACCAACACAATTTGATCAAAGACATGTTCGACGACGTGCTGTCCGCGTCGAGTGCAGAGGCCCGCGAGAAGTCGTTCACCTCTCTGCGCCAGCTCTTGGCCGTACACGAGACCGCCGAGGAAATGGTCGTCCATCCACGCGCGCGCCATGAGATCGCCGACGGTGACACGGTGATCGACGCGCTGCTGCACGAAGAGCATGTGGCCAAGGAGCATCTGTCGAAGCTCGAGAGTATGGACATCGACTCCAAGGAGTTCATCGACGAGCTGACCAGTTTCCGAGATGCCGTGGTCGAGCATGCCGAGCACGAGGAGAACGACGAGTTCACGAAGCTGACCCGCGAACTCACCGCCGAGGAGCGCAAGCGAATGGCGGGTGCGGTCCAGGCGGCCGAGGCCATCGCACCGACCCGTCCGCATGCCGGCGTGGAATCGGCCAAGGCCAACTTCGCGCTCGGCCCCTTCGCATCGATGCTCGACCGCGCGCGGGACCTGATGAAGCAGGCGGTCAACTAGCGAATTAGTTCACCGAGCAAAGACCGTCCGGCGCGCTGATGCATCAGCGCGGCCTTCGTTCGGGCTCGATATGCACACCGTGCGCGCATTGACATAATGTGGCCGATATAGGGCGGGCCTGGGTGGGCCACTGGAAGCCGGCCGGCGACACACCGGCGGACTTAGCGCAGTCACAGGGGTAACACCAGGCACACTAGTAACAACAACAACGCCTGGAGGGTGTGCCGTGTACCGAGTATTTGAAGCGCTTGATGAGTTGGGCGCGATCGTTGAAGAGGCCCGCGGCGTCCCGATGACGGCAGGTTGCGTGGTGCCCCGCGGCGACGTGCTCGAGCTGATCGACGACATCAAGGACGCCATCCCCGGCGAACTCGACGATGCCCAGGATGTGTTGGACGCCCGCGACCAGCTGCTCAACGAGGCAAAGGAGCATTCCGGCTCGATGGTGGCGACGGCCCACGCCGAGGCCGATTCCATGATCAACCACTCCCGTACCGAGGCTGACCGGCTGTTGGCCGACGCGAAATCCCAGGCCGACCGCATGGTCGCCGAGGCGCGCCAGCACAGCGAACGGATGGTCGGCGAGGCCCGCGAGGAAGCCGCACGCGTCAGCGCGACCGCAAAGCGCGAATACGAGGCCAGCGCAGGCCGCGCCAAGGCCGAGGCGGACCGCCTGATCGAGAACGGCAACCTGTCCTACGAGAAGGCCGTCCAGGAAGGCATCAAGGAGCAGCAGCGCCTTGTGTCGCAGACCGAGACCGTCCAGTCGGCGAATGCTGAGGCCACCCGGCTGATCGACGCAGCCCATGCCGAGGCCGATCGGCTTCGTGGCGAATGCGACATCTACGTCGACAGCAAGCTTGGGGAGTTCGAGGAGTTCCTCAACGGAACAATTCGATCGGTTGGCCGTGGCCGCCACCAGTTGCGCACCGCCGCAGGTACGCACGACTACGCCACGCGCTAGCCACCGCGGTATGCGGGCTGAGCCCGCGATATACGGGTCGTAGAATTGAGCTATGGCGACGCATAGAAAATCCCGTTCGCCGCTCGTGATCAACATTTCTCGGCTGGGCCGACGGCCAGGCTCGATGATGACATTCGGTGAAACGGTGCCGAGCCCGGCGCGCATCGGGGTCGAGCTGGTGGCGATCCCCGAGGGCGCGCCACTCGAACTGGATCTGCGGATCGAATCCGTATCGGAAGGTGTGCTGGTCACCGGAACGGTGTCGGCGCCGACGACGGGTGAGTGCGCACGTTGCCTCACCCCGGTCACCGGGCAGGTCGAGATCGACCTCACCGAGCTCTTCGCCTACCCCGACAGCACGACGGAGGCGACCACCGAGGCCGACGAGGTCGGACGTGTCGGCTCCAGCGGCCAGCCCGACTCGGTCGACCTCGAGCAGGCGATCGTCGACGCCGTGGGTCTCGCGCTGCCGTTCTCGCCGTTGTGCGGGCCGGATTGCCAAGGGCTGTGCCCGGATTGCGGCATTGCGATGGCGACTGCCGAACCCGGACACAAGCACGAGAAAATCGACCCGCGCTGGGCGAAGCTCACGTCGATGCTGGAGACCGACGACAAGTGACGGGTGACCGTGCCGCACTCCTCGAGGCCCTCGGGGTCGAGCTTCCCGACGAGTTGCTCACGATGGCGCTGACACACCGCAGCTACTCCTACGAGAACGGCGGGCTGCCGACAAACGAGCGGCTGGAATTTCTCGGCGATGCGGTCCTCGGGCTGACGATCACCGAGGAGCTGTACCACCGGCACCCCGACTCCGCAGAGGGCGATCTGGCCAAACTGCGCGCCAGCATCGTCAACACCCAGGCGTTGGCCGATGTCGGCCGAGCACTGTCCGACGGCGGTCTCGGCGCGCACCTTTTTCTCGGCAGGGGCGAGGAGAACTCCGGCGGCGCCGACAAGTCGAGCATTCTCGCCGACGGAGTCGAATCCCTGCTCGGCGCAATCTATCTCGAGCACGGCCTGGCGGGTTCTCGGGAGGTGATCCTGCGGTTGTTCAGCTCCCTGCTCGACACGGCGCCGACGCTCGGTGCGGGGCTGGACTGGAAGAGCAGCCTTCAGGAGCTGACCGCCGCACGCGGGATGGGCGCACCGTCCTACCTGGTGACGGCGACCGGACCCGACCACGACAAGGAGTTCACCGCGACGGTTGTCGTGACGAACACCGAATACGGCAGCGGGGTCGGCCGCACCAAGAAGGAAGCCGAGCTGAAGGCCGCCGCGGCCGCCTGGACGGCGCTGTCCGCCTCGAACGTCGATGCCTGAACTCCCCGAAGTAGAGGTCGTTCGGCGGGGGCTGGAGGCACACGTTTTGGGTAAGACGATCACCGCCGTGCGGGTGCACCATCCGCGCGCGGTGCGACGGCACGAGGCCGGGCCCGCCGACCTGACCGCGCGACTGCTGAACATGTCGATCACCGGTACGGGCCGACGCGGAAAATATCTTTGGCTGACGCTCAGTGACGACTCCGCGTTGGTCGTCCACCTCGGAATGAGCGGGCAGATGCTCCTTGGGCCGGTGCCCAACGAGGGGCATCTGAGGATCGCGACGCTGCTCGACGACGGGACCGCGCTCAGTTTCGTCGACCAGCGGACGTTCGGCGGCTGGATGCTCGCGGACTTGGTCACCGTCGACGGCACCGACGTGCCTGCGCCCGTCGCGCATATCGCGCGCGACCCGCTTGACCCGAAATTCAACCGCGATGGTGTCGTTACGGTGTTGCGGCGCAAGCATTCCGAGATCAAGCGCCAGCTGCTCGACCAGACGGTGGTCTCCGGCATCGGCAACATCTACGCTGACGAGGCGCTGTGGGGCGCCAAGATCAACGGCACCAGGCTGGCGTCGTCGTTGCCGCGCAAGAAGCTCGCCGAGCTGCTGGACACCGCGTCCGAGGTGATGACCGAGGCGCTCGGGCAGGGCGGCACGTCATTCGATTCGCTGTACGTCAACGTCAACGGCGAATCCGGCTACTTCGAGCGTTCGCTGGACGCCTACGGCCGCGAAGGCGAGCCGTGCAGGCGGTGCGGCGCGATCATGCGTCGGGAGTGTTTCATGAACCGCTCGTCGTTCTACTGCCCACGGTGTCAACCAAAACCGCGCGTCCGCCGCTCGTAGAACTCCCGCGAAATTGCATTCCGGCAGCTGGTCACTCGCAGTTCCGCTGCCGGAATGCAATTTCGCGGAGGGTTGTAGAAAGGGGGGTTGTAGAAATAGGACATGACGGAACTGTGGGTTGAGCGCACCGGCGTGCGCCGCTATGTCGGTCGCAGCACGCGCGGGGCGGAGGTGCTCGTCGGCAGCGAGGACGTCGACGGCGTGTTCACCCCCGGCGAGCTGATGAAGATCGCGCTCGCCGCCTGCAGCGGTATGTCCAGCGATATCCCGCTTCAACGCCGCCTTGGCGAGGACTATCAGACGACGATCAACGTGTCGGGGGCCGCCGATCGCGAGCAGGAGCGCTATCCGCGCCTCGACGAGCGGATGGAACTCGATCTGTCCGGGCTGTCGGAAGCCGAGCGGGCGCGGGTGATCACGGTGGTGGAACGGGCGATCGATTCGGTCTGCACGGTCGGCCGCACCCTGAAGTCCGGGACTGAAGTGACATTTGAGGTTAGTGATGCAGGAGTTAGCTGAGGTACGGCTGACGGCTTGGGTGCACGGCGACGTGCAGGGTGTCGGGTTTCGGTGGTGGACGCGGTCGCGTGCCCTGGAACTCGGGCTGACCGGGTACGCGTCGAACAGGCCGGACGGGCGTGTCCAGGTCGTCGTGCAGGGGCCTCGGGACGCCTGCCAGCGCCTGCTTGACCTGCTGGAAGGCGGAAAGACCCCGGGCCATGTCGAGAAAGTTGTCTCCGACTGGACACAAGTCGGCGACGCGATGACGGGCTTCACCGAGCGTTAGCCCTCGCGGCTGTAGTGTGGCCCATCGTGCACCTCAAGAGTCTGACGCTGAAGGGCTTCAAGTCCTTTGCTTCGCCGACGACTCTGCGCTTCGAGCCCGGCATCACGTGTGTCGTCGGACCCAACGGTTCCGGTAAATCGAACGTGGTCGACGCGCTCACCTGGGTGATGGGGGAGCAGGGCGTCAAGACCCTTCGCGGCGGCAAGATGGAAGACGTCATCTTTGCAGGCACGTCGTCTCGGCCACCGCTTGGCCGCGCCGAGGTCACCGTCACCATCGACAACTCCGACAATTCGCTGCCGATCGAGTACTCCGAGGTGTCCATCACCCGCCGGATGTTCCGCGACGGCGGCAGCGAGTACGAGATCAACGGCAGCAGTTGCCGTTTGATGGATGTGCAGGAACTGCTCAGCGACTCCGGCATCGGCCGTGAGATGCACGTCATCGTCGGTCAGGGCAAGCTCTCCGAAATCCTGGAGTCGCGACCGGAGGACCGGCGGGCGTTCATCGAAGAGGCCGCGGGCGTCCTCAAGCACCGCAAGCGCAAAGAGAAGGCGGTCCGCAAGCTCGACTCGATGTCGGCCAACCTGGCGCGGCTGACGGATCTCACCACCGAGTTGCGCCGCCAACTCAAGCCGCTCGGCAGGCAGGCCGAGATGGCCCGCCGCGCCCAGACCATCCAGGCCGACCTGCGCGATGCGCGGCTACGGCTGGCCGCCGACGACCTGGTAACCCGCAGAGGCGAATTCGACAACACCAACCAGGCCGAGACGTCGCTACGCCGCGAACACGACGAGATGACCACCCGGCTCGAGGCCGCCACCGTCGAACTCGACGCGCACGAAACCGCGGTCGCAGGGCTCAGCGAGCGCGCCGAGACCGCCCAGCAGAGTTGGTTCCGGTTGTCGGCGTTGGCCGAACGTGTCAGCGCGACGGTCCGCATCGCCAGCGAGCGGGCCCAGCACCTCGACACCGAGCAGGAGGCGTCGGGTGGGGTCGATCCCGACGCGCTGGAGGCCGAGGCCGAGGAGGTGGCCGCACACGAACGGGAGTTGCTCGCCGCGCTGGCCGAATCCCGCGAGCGGCTGACCGCGGCCCGCGACGAGCTGACCGAACGTGAGCGGGTCGCCGCAGAGGCCGAGCGTGCACACCTTGCCGCGGTACGCGCCGAAGCCGACCGTCGCGAAGGGCTGGCCCGGCTGGCAGGCCAGGTCGACACCATGCGCACCCGGATGGAGTCCATCGACGAGACCGTCGCGCGGCTGAGCGAGAACATCGAGGAGTCGGGCACCCGCGCGCAACATTCGCGGGCCCAGTTCGAGACGGTGCAGGGCCGCGTCGGCGAACTCGACGCAGGCGAGGTCGGGCTCGACGAGCACCACGACCGAACGGTGGCCGCGCTGCGACTGGCCGACGAACGCGTCGCCGAACTTCAGGCGGGTGAGCGAAGCGCCGAACGCCACGTCGCGTCGCTTCGCGCCCGCATCGACGCCCTTTCGGTCGGCCTCGACCGCAAGGACGGCGCCGCGTGGTTGCAGCGGAACCTTTCCGGTGCAGGACTTTTCGGTTCGCTGGCGAATCTGGTCAAGGTGCGGCCCGGGTATGAGGCAGCCGTCGCTGCGGTGCTGGGGGCCGCCGCTGACGCCGTCGCCGCCGAGAGTTTCGGAGCCGCCAGCTCGGCCGTCGCGGCGCTCAAGGCGTCCGACGGTGGTCGTGCGGCGATCGTGCTCGGCGACTGGCCCGTGGAGGCTCCGCCTGCAACGCTGCCGCCGCAGGGCGCGTTGTGGGCGACCGACCTTGTGGACATGCCGTCGCGGCTGCGCGGTGCGCTCACCGCGATGCTGTCCGGTGTCGCGGTGGTCCGTGACCTCGCGGCCGCGCTGGATCTGGTCTCGACACGGCCGCAACTGCGTGCCGTCACGGTCGAGGGAGACCTCGTCGGCGCCGGTTGGGTCAGCGGCGGTTCGGATCGCAAACCCAGCACGCTCGAGCTCACCTCCGAGATCGAGAAGGCCCGCTCCGAGCTCGCACAGGCCGAGAACCAGACCAGTGAGCTCGGCGCGGCACTGGCCGGAGCGCTGGCCGAACAGAAGTCCCGCCAGGACGCAGCCGAGCATGCGCTGGCCGCACTCAACGAGTCGGACGCCGCGATTTCGGCGATCTACGAACAGCTCGGCAGGCTGGGCCAGGACGCCCGCACAGCAGACGACGAATGGCAGCGGCTGATCCGCCAGCGTGACGAGCTGGAGTCGGGTCGGGAGCAGACCGTCGAGGAGCTGGTCGCGCTCGAGCAGCGGCTGAACAACGCCGAGCAGGCGCCGCTGGTGGATTCTGCACCCGCCGATCGCCAGCAGACGGTCGCCGAGGCCGAGGCCGCCCGGTCGGCAGAGGTCGAGGCCCGCCTTGCGGTCCGCACAGCCGAAGAGCGCGCGAATGCCGTTCGGGGCCGGGCGGATTCGCTGCGCCGGGCGGCCGCTGCCGAACGCGAGGCCAGGCTGCGAGCCCAGCGCGCACGCGAAGCACGGGCGCACGCCGCGGCGGTGGCGGCGGCCGTCGCGGAGTCGGGCCGCCACCTTTCCCAGCGGCTTCAATCGACGGTGACCGTCGCGTCGAGGCGCCGTGACGACCTGGCAGGCGAACGCCATCACCGCATCGACGCGCTGGCGAAGGTCCGCGAGCAGGTCACCGAGTTCACTACCAAGATCGCCGCGGTCACCGAGGCGCTGCATCGCGACGAGGTCGTCAAAGCTCAAGCCGCACTTCGGATCGAGCAGCTCGAGCAGCAGGTCCTCGAGCAGTTCGGGATGGCGACCGCCGACCTGATCGCCGAGTACGGGCCGGACATCGCGCTGGCGCCGTCGGAGTTGGAGATGGCCGAGTACGAGCAGGCCCGCGAACGCGGTGAGCAGGTGACCGCGCCCGCGCCGATGCCGTTCGACCGCCCGACCCAGGAGCGTCGCGCCAAGAAGGCCGAACGCGAACTCAATGAACTCGGCCGGGTCAATCCGTTGGCGCTGGAGGAGTTCGCCGCGCTCGAGGAGCGCTACAACTTCCTGTCCACCCAACTGGAGGATGTGAAGGGGGCGCGCAAGGATCTGCTCGACGTCATCACCGACGTCGACACGCGCATCCTGCAGGTGTTCACCGAGGCCTTCATCGACGTGGAACGCGAGTTCACGCAAGTGTTTTCGACGCTGTTCCCCGGTGGCGAGGGCAGGCTTCTGCTCACCGACCCCAACGACATGCTGACCACCGGCATCGAGGTCGAGGCGCGCCCACCCGGCAAGAAGATCAAGCGGCTGTCGCTGCTGTCCGGTGGCGAGAAGTCGCTGACCGCGGTGGCAATGCTGGTGGCGATCTTCCGGGCAAGGCCGTCGCCGTTCTATGTGATGGACGAGGTGGAGGCCGCGCTGGACGACGCCAACCTGCGCAGGCTGATTTCGCTGTTCGAACAGTTGCGGGAGCGGTCGCAGCTGATCGTCATCACCCACCAGAAGCCGACGATGGAGGTCGCCGACGCGCTCTACGGCGTCACGATGCGCGACGACGGCATCACCGCGGTGATCAGCCAGCGCATGCGCGGCCAGGAATTGGTCACCGCGGGCTGACTCCGCGGCGGCGGAAGGCCGCCAGATCGGCCGCACCGCAGCCGTGCAGGCAGATCTGCAGCTCGGCGATGAAGCTCGCAAGCCAATCCACCACAGCCGCAGTCGATTCGATGGCGGGGGCGAGCAGCGGGCGCGCCACCGCGACAACGTCGGCGCCCATCGCGAGTGCCTTGGCGGCGTCCATCCCGGTGCGGATGCCGCCAGAGGCGACCAGCGGCACGTCGGGCAGCGTCTGGCGGACCTCCCGCAACGCCTGCGCAGTCGGGATGCCCCACTCCGCCAGCGTCGGGTAGCGGATCTCGCCGTAGCGGACGAACTGCTCGACCCGCGCCCACGACGTACCGCCCGCCCCTGCCACGTCCACGGCTGCGAGGGCGCAGTCCACCAGCTCCGCGGCGGCGGCCGCCCCGATACCGTGGCCGACCTCTTTGAGCATCACCGGATAGTTGATGGCGTGGGCCACCTTGCGCAGCCGCTCGATCGAACCCGAGAAGTCGGTGTCACCCTCGTGCTGCATCGCTTCCTGCAGCGGATTCGTATGCACCGCTAGTGCATTCGCGCCAACTCGATCGAGGGCGTCGATCAGCTCCGGCACCAGGTCATCGGAAAGCTGCGCGAGGCCGATGTTTCCGATCAGCAGTGCGTTGGGTGCGACGTCGCGAACAGTGAAGCTCGCAGACGCCACCTCGTCGCCGAGCATGATGCGCTGCGAGCCGAGCATCATGCCGATGCCCAGCTTCTCCGCGGCGGCGGCCAGATTGCGGTTGATGACGCCGGAGAGCTCCGAGCCGCCCGTCATCGCCCCGATCAAAACGGGCGCATCCAGCCGCACCCCGAGGAACTCGGTGTGTAGGTCGATCGCGCCCAAACTGGTCTGGGTGAGCGCGTTGTACGGCAGCACGACGCGTTCCAGCCCGGTCGTCACGGTCTGGTAGTCCACAGCGTCTGTCAGGCACACGTCGATGTGCTTGGCCTTGCGGGACTGCATGGGGTCCATCGTCACCGTCTACCCGTATTGCAACAATGACAGCGTGTCTGAAGGTCTCTGGATCGCACTCGCGGTCATCGCCGTCCTGGTCGTCGCTGCAGTCGTGGTGTTCGGCCTGGTCCGATCGCGTCGCCGCAAGATCAGCCTCGACTCGTCCACCAGCGCAGACACTGCCACACCCATCGATCGGTCAGGTGGATACGCGGCATCTTCTGGCATCACGTTCACACAATCGACGGGTTCTGCGACCGCCGAAGCTCCGCCGGAGCGACTGGACACCAGCGGCCTGCCCGCGGTCGGCGACGACGCCACCATCCCGCGTGACGCGCCCAAACGGCCCATCTCCGACGTGCGGTTGCCTGAGCCGTCCGTGGAACCCGCGGCACCGGAAACGCCAGAAGCACCCGCCGCGCCCGACCTGGACGCGCCGGCTGCGCCTGATGTCGGCGCCATAGCGCCGCCGGAAGGTCGGCTGGAGCGGTTGCGCGGCCGACTCGCGAAATCACAGAACACGCTGGGCCGAAGCATGCTCGGCCTGCTCGGCGGTGGCGACCTCGACGAGGACTCATGGGAGGCCGTGGAGGACACGCTGCTGGTCGCCGACCTCGGCGCGGTGACGACCGAGTCGGTGGTGGGCGCGCTGCGCGAACGGCTCGCCAGCGGCCGGGTGCACAGCGAAGGCGATGCGCGCGCGGTTCTGCGTGACGTGCTGGTCGCCGAACTGAAGCCGGACCTGGACCGTTCCGTGCGGGCCCTACCGCACGACAATCACCCGTCCGTGCTGCTGGTCGTTGGCGTCAACGGCACTGGCAAGACCACCACGGTCGGCAAGTTGGCGCGGGTGCTTGTCGCCGACGGGCGCAGGGTGGTGCTCGGAGCTGCTGACACCTTCCGTGCCGCGGCGGCCGACCAACTGCAGGCCTGGGCGTCCCGGGTGGGCGCGGAGGTCATCCGCGGGGCACAGGGCGCCGACCCCGCATCGGTGGCCTTCGACGCCGTCGACAAGGGCATCGAATCAGGCGCTGACGTCGTCCTGATCGACACCGCGGGCCGGTTGCACACCAAGACCGGGTTGATGGACGAACTCGGCAAGGTCAAGCGCGTAGTGAGCAAGCGCGCAGCGGTCGACGAAGTGCTGTTGGTGCTCGACGCGACGATCGGACAGAACGGCCTGGCACAGGCGCGGGTCTTCGCCGACGTCGTCGACATCACCGGCGTGGTGCTGACCAAACTCGACGGCACCGCAAAAGGCGGCATCGTCTTCCGCGTCCAACAGGAACTGGGTGTGCCGGTCAAGCTCGTCGGCCTCGGTGAGGGCCCGGACGATCTGGCCCCGTTCGAGCCCGAAGCGTTCGTCGACGCGCTCCTCGGTTAACGAAAGCGCGTCGAAACCGCGCGATGTAACACCGGCGAAACGTAACCCGCGCATCCGTTCACACGAGCGAAACGCACAGGCGTCTTAGACGAAACAACCACTCAGCAAAGTCTTGGACCAGGTCAACGGTCGTAAAACCTTTGCGGCCCTGCCTTGTCGAAGGAGGAGACAGCGAGTGGATGGATTCCCGACAATGGGCATCCCGGACACCGGTGACACGGCGTGGATGCTTGTAAGCGCCGCGATGGTGTTGCTGATGACCCCGGGCCTTGCGTTCTTTTACGGCGGCATGGTGCGCGCCAAGAGCGTGCTCAACATGATCATGATGAGCATCAGTGCCATGGGCGTCGTGACGGTGCTGTGGGTGCTTTACGGCTATTCGCTGGCGTTCGGCAACGACGTCGGCAATCTCTTCGGTGATCCGTCGCAGTTCTTCGGGCTGAAGGGCCTGATCGGCGGAAACGGTGCCGAGGCGATCATCGCCGATCCGGCCGCAGGAGTGGAAGCCGCCGACGCGGTGAACATCCCGCTGGTCTTCACCTTCCCGGCCACGGTGTTCGTCGCGTTCCAGCTGATGTTCGCGATCATCACCGTGGCGCTGATCTCCGGCGCGGTGGCCGACCGCATCAAGTTCGGCGGCTGGCTGCTGTTCTCCGCGCTGTGGGTCACCGTCGTGTACTTCCCGGTCGCGCACTGGGTCTTCTCGTTCGACGGAGGTACCGCCGAAACGGGTGGTTGGATCGCAAACAAGCTGGCCGTGATCGACTTCGCCGGTGGCACAGCGGTTCACATCAACGCCGGTACCGCCGCACTGGTTCTCGTGCTCATTCTCGGGAAGCGCAAGGGCTGGCCGCACACGCCGATGCGACCGCACAACCTGCCGTTCGTCATGCTCGGTGCAGGCCTGCTCTGGTTCGGTTGGTACGGCTTCAACGCGGGTTCTGCAGGTGCCTCGAACGGCCTGGCCGGTTCGACGATGGTGACCACCACCGTTGCCACCGCTGCGGCAATGCTGGCCTGGCTGTTGACAGAACGCATTCGCGATGGAAAGGCCACCTCGCTGGGTGCAGCGTCGGGCATCGTGGCGGGTCTCGTCGCGATCACGCCGTCGTGTTCCTCGGTCAACGTGGTCGGTGCACTGGTCATCGGTGTCGTCGCAGGCGCGCTGTGCGCTCTGGCGGTTGGTCTGAAATACAAACTGGGCTATGACGATTCGCTCGACGTGGTCGGTGTCCACCTCGTCGGTGGCATCGTCGGAACCCTGCTGATCGGGTTGGTGGCCGCTCCGGAATCCGGCGCCGGTGTCGCCGGGCTGTTCTACGGCGGCGGATTCGACCAACTCTGGCGCCAGGCGGTGGGTGCCGGTGCGGTTCTCGCCTACTGCGCGATCGCGACGGCTATCTTGGCTCTGATAGTGAAGTTCACCGTGGGGCTCCGTCTTGACGAGGAAGATGAACACACCGGACCCGACGAGGCCGAGCACGCCGAGACCGGCTACGACTTTGCGACGGTCGCAGCAGGCTCGACACTCGGTCGTCACCCCGGCGTGGAGGGATAAGGGAGAACATGAAGCTGATTACTGCGATCGTCAAGCCGTTCACGCTCGAAGACGTCAAGACCGGCCTCGAGCAGTCGGGGATTCTCGGTATGACCGTCAGCGAGGTACAGGGTTACGGACGTCAGAAGGGCCACACCGAGGTGTACCGCGGGGCGGAGTACTCCGTGGACTTCGTGCCGAAGGTGCGCATCGAGGTGCTTGTCGACGACTCGGCTGTCGACAAGGTGGTGGACGTGATCGTGCAGGCCGCTCGCACCGGAAAGATCGGCGACGGCAAGGTGTGGGTCAGCCCCGTCGACACCGTCGTCCGGGTCCGCACCGGCGAGCGGGGGTCTGACGCCCTCTAGCCACTGAAGTGAGACGTCGTCTCCCGGCCTTGCACCGTGAGCGTTAACAGGTAAAGGGCCGGGGGAGGACAACCAAATGGCAAAGCAGAAGCGAGATTCCGCCGCCGGCGCTCCCTCATCGGTGGGCCCACAGCTTGCTAGGGGACCGTCAGCGGCGGTCTCGTCGAGAGCGGCGACCGATCTGACGGCGGCGTGCAAGAAGCTTCTCTCCGGCTCCCATCACCTCGATTCGGCGGCGCTTCGCGACGCATTGCTGGACCTGCACGATTTCTGGCTCTCGTCAAAGGCAGCCGAGATCGGGATCACCGAAACCAGTGGCTTCGCAATCGTCGCGACCGGCGGCCTCGGTCGTCGTGAACTCCTTCCGTACTCCGACCTCGACCTGATGCTGCTGCATGACAACTTGCCCAAGAAGGTCGTCAGTGAGGTCGCCGAGAATCTCTGGTATCCGCTGTGGGACGCCAATATTCGGCTCGACCACAGTGTGCGGACCGTGAACGAGGCGATGAAGGTTGCCGCCCAGGACATCTCGGCGGGGCTCGCGATGCTTGAGGTGCGCCACATCGCCGGTGACGCCGACCTGTCGTCGCTGTTGGTCGGCGGGGCGCGCAGGCAGTGGCGTACCGGAATCGCATCGCGCTTCGACGAACTCGTCGATCACACCAAGCAGCGTTGGCAGCGCAGCGGCGAGATCGCTCACCGTGCCGAACCCGACCTGAAAACCGGTCGCGGCGGCCTGCGCGATGTACAGCTGCTCAATGCGCTGGCGATCGCCCAGCTGGCCGACGTGTACCCGAGCCGGTCACTCGCCTCGCCGACTGAAACGCTCGGCGAGGCGCACCTCGCGCTGCTCAACGTGCGCACCGAGCTGCACCGCGTCGCGGGCCGCGGCCGCGACCTCGTGCTTGCCCAGCACGCCGACGAGATCGGTGCAGCCCTGCACATCGGCGACCGCTTCGATCTGGCGCGCACGCTCTCCGACGCCGCGCGCACGATCAGCTTCTACGTCGAGGCCGGGATACGCACAGCGGCTAATGCCTTGCCGCGCAGGGGATTCGCCGCGCTCCGGCGACCGGTGCGCCGACCACTCGACGAAGGCGTCATCGAATTCGGGGGCGAAGTCATTCTGGCCCGCGACGCGCGGCCAGAGCGCGACCCCGGCCTCATCCTCCGGGTGGCGGCCGCGTCGGCGACCACCGGCCTGCCGATGGCGGCGTCCACCTTGGCCCGGCTGGGTCAGACCGCGCCCGAACTGCGCACACCGTGGCCGCCGCAGGCGCTGAAGGACCTGCTGGTGATGCTTGCCGCCGGCCCGACAGCGGTGGCCACCATCGAGGCGCTCGACCGCACCGGCCTGTGGGGCAGGCTGTTCCCGGAGTGGGGTGCGGTGCGTGACCTGCCACCACGCGACGTCGTACACATCTGGACAGTCGATCGCCATCTCGTCGAAACAGTCTCGCGGGCAAGTGGGTTCACCACTCGGGTGTCGCGGCCCGACCTGCTGCTGCTCGGTGCCCTGTGTCACGACATCGGTAAGGGCAGAGGTGGCGACCACAGTGTCATCGGAGCCGAACTCGCCGTCCAGATCGGCACCAGGCTGGGCCTGTGGCCCTCCGATATCGAGTTGCTCGCCAAGGTCGTGCGGCATCACCTGCTGCTGCCGCACACCGCGACTCGTCGAGACCTGCAGGACCCGAAGACCATCGAAACCGTGGTCGGAGCTCTTGACGGCGACACCGTCCTGCTGGAGTTGTTGCATGCGCTGGCCGAGGCCGACTCGTTGGCGACCGGCCCAGGGGTGTGGGGCGATTGGAAGGCGTCGCTGATCGGCGACCTGGTGCGGCGATGCAGGCTCCTGATGGCAGGCCAGGAACTGCCGCACGCCGATCCCGTTGACCCGCGGCATCTTTCGCTGGCCGCGACCGTGGGCATTCACGTGGAGATGACGCCGGGCGACGGCGCGCACATCTACAACGTGACGATGATCGCGCCCGACCGGCGTGGTCTGCTGTCGAAGGCGGCAGGGGTGTTGGCGTTGAACTCGCTTCGAGTGCACTCGGCGTCGGTCAACGGCCACCAGGGAGCGGCGATCAACACGTTCGTCGTCTCCCCGCATTTCGGTTCGCCGCCCGCCGCGGAGCTGCTGCGCCAACAGCTGATCCTCGCACTCGACGGCGAACTCGATGTGCTGGCGTCCCTGGATCGCCGCGACCGTGAGGCTGCGCAGTACGGCACGAAGCGGGCGGGTGAAGTGCCCGCAGGCGTGCCCATCAACCACGCGGCGGCGCCGCCGAAGATTCTGTGGTCGGACGGCGCCGAACAGGGCGAGCACGTGGTCCAGATCCGGTCCACCGACCGCGCAGGTCTGCTTGCCCGGCTCACCGCTGTGTTCGAACGCGACGGCGTGGACATCGCATGGGCGAAGGTGACCACCCTGGGCTCGTCGGTCGTCGACCTGTTCGGCATCGTGATCCCCGCCGAGGGCGAGGGTGACAGCGCTACGGTCCGTGACGAGCTGCAACACGACCTGTACGAGGTGCTGCCCACTCCGCCTGCGAAACCGGTGCCCGAGGCCAGCTAGAAGTGGTCGGTGCGCGAGTTCGCGCCGAAACTGCATTCCGGCAGTGGTTTACTCGTACTTCTCCTGCGTAGTTGCAGCCTCGGCGCGGCGGTCAGCCGACGGGGGCGTCGCAGAATCGCCGGTGCCCGAGGCCAGCTAGGCTGGCACGCGTGTTTGAATCCCTGTCCGACCGGTTGACCGGTGTCCTGACGGGCCTGCGCGGCAAGGGTCGGTTGACCGACGCCGACATCGACGCGACGACCCGCGAGATCAGGCTGGCCCTGCTGGAGGCAGACGTCTCGCTGCCCGTGGTGCGCGAGTTCGTCAGCCGCATCAAGGAGCGGTCACGGGGCGCAGAGGTCTCCGCCGCGCTGAACCCGGCCCAGCAGGTCGTCAAGATCGTCAACGAGGAGCTCATCGGCATCCTCGGCGGCGAGACCCGCCAGCTGGCCTTCGCCAAGACCCCTCCGACCGTGGTGATGCTCGCGGGCCTTCAGGGCTCGGGTAAGACGACGCTGGCCGGCAAGCTCGCGAAATGGCTTAAGGGGCAGGGTCATACGCCGCTGCTGGTGGCAAGCGACCTGCAGCGCCCCGGTGCGGTGAACCAGCTTCAGGTCGTCGGCGGCCAGGCAGGCGTCGAGGTCTTCGCACCGCATCCCGGCGCGTCGGCCGACGGTTCCGTCGACACCGATGCCAGCGCCCCGGTCAAGGTGGCCTCCGACGGCCTCGCCGAGGCCAGGGCCAGGCATTTCGACGTCGTCATCGTCGACACCGCGGGCCGGCTCGGCATCGACGACGAGCTGATGGCGCAGGCCGCCTCGATCCGCGACGCCGTCGACCCCGACGAGGTGCTGTTCGTCGTCGACGCGATGATCGGCCAGGACGCGGTCACCACCGCGGAGGCGTTCCGCGAGGGCGTCGGATTCACCGGCGTCGTGCTGACCAAGCTCGACGGCGATGCCCGCGGTGGCGCCGCGCTGTCGGTGCGCGAGGTCATCGGCGTTCCGATCCTGTTCGCGTCCGCGGGCGAGAAACTCGACGACTTCGACGTCTTCCACCCCGACCGGATGGCCAGCCGAATCCTCGGCATGGGCGACGTGCTGACCCTGATCGAACAGGCCGAGCAGGTCTTCGACGCGCAGAAGGCCGAAGAGGCCGCCGCCAAGATCGGTTCGGGCGAGCTGACGCTCGAGGACTTCCTCGAGCAGATGATGGCCATCCGCAAGATGGGCCCGATCGGAAACCTGCTCGGTATGCTGCCCGGCGCGGGCCAGATGAAGGACGCGCTTGCCGCGGTCGACGACTCGCAGCTGGACCGGGTACAGGCCATCATCCGCGGTATGACACCCGCTGAGCGGGCCGAGCCGAAGATCATCAACGCGTCACGACGGCTGCGGATCGCCAACGGCTCCGGTGTCACGGTGTCGGAGGTCAATCAGCTCGTCGACCGGTTCTTCGAGGCCCGCAAGATGATGTCGCAGATGGCCGGCCAGATGGGAATGCCGTTCGGCCGCAAGGGTTCTTCGCGCAAGGCGGGTAAGGGCAAGAACAAGCAGGCCGGAAAGAAGAAGGGCGGACGGGGGCCGACGCCGCCGAAGGCGCGCAGCCCGTTCGGTCCGGGCGCGGGAGTCCCAGAAGGCTTCCCCGACCTGTCGAACATGCCGAAGGGTCTCGACGAGCTGCCGCCCGGCCTCGCCGACATCGATCTGTCGAAGCTGAAGTTCCCCAAGAACTGATGCGCCTTCACGTCAGAGGCACGGGGTTGCCCGATGACGAGCCGGTCCAGTGGTGGATCGTCGACGGCACGCTGAGCGCCGAGCCGGTGGCCGATGCGCAGACAGTCTTCGACAGCGGCTGGATCGTGCCCGGTCTCGTCGACGCGCACTGCCACGTCGGCCTCGGTGACCATGGTCCGCTCGACGACATCGACGAATGCATCGAGCAGGCGGTGACCGAACGCGGAGTCGGTGCGCTGCTGCTGCGCGACTGCGGGTCGCCGATCGACACCCGCTCTCTCGACGACCGCGATGACCTGCCGCGCATCATCCGGCACGGCCGCCATCTGGCCCGGCCGAAGCGCTATCAGCGCGACTTCGCCATCGAGTTGGAAGACGAGTCGCAGCTGCCGGATGCGGTCGCCGAGCAGGCCCGATGGGGCGACGGCTGGGTCAAGCTCGTCGGTGACTGGATCGACAGGGAGGTCGGCGACCTCGCACCGCTGTGGTCCGACGATGTGCTCTCCGCGGCGATGGAAGCGGCGCACGCCGAGGGTGCACGCGTCACCGCCCACGTGTTCAGCGAGGACGCGCTCCCGGGCCTGATCAAGGCGGGCATCGACTGCATCGAACACGGCACGGGGCTGACCGACGACACCGTCGCGCTGATGGTCGAGCACGGCACGGCATTGGTGCCGACGCTGATCAACGTCGAGAACTTTCCCGGTATCGCCGACGCCGCGGCGAAGTACCCGGCGTACGCCAGCCACATGCGGGACCTGTATGCGCGGTGCGGGGCCCGCGTCGCCGCCGCGCATGAGGCCGGTGTGCCGATCTTCGCGGGTACTGACGCCGGCAGCATGGTCGCGCACGGCCGCATCGGCGATGAGATCGACGCGCTGAAACAGGTCGGGATGACGCCTACGGAGGCGCTCGGCGCAGCGAGTTGGACCGCTCGCAGCTGGCTGGGCAGGCCGTCACTGGAGCACGGCGCGCCCGCGGACCTCGTCTGCTATGCCGACGACCCGCGGACGGGTGCGGCGGTCATCAACAATCCGGACGTGGTCATCCTGCGTGGCCGCGTCTACTAGCGCGCGGCTGCTGCGCGTCACGGCATGCCTGCTGACGGTGCTCGGGCTGGCGACAGGTATGCCGCAGGCGACGGCCGACCCAAATGCCTTGTGGAACATCGTGAACGGGCAGTGCGTGCCCGACCAGCGCACGGCAAACGACCCAGCGCCCTGCGCGTTCGTCGATGTCGCAGGTGGCGAATCGCGCGGTTACGCGGTGTTGAAGGACCTCGTCGGCGAAACGCAGTTCCTGTTGATTCCCACCGAGCGAGTCGCCGGGATCGAAAGCCCTGAGATCCTCTCGGCGGACGCACCGAACTACTTCGCCGACGCGTGGCGGGCCCGGTCGTACGTCGAACAGCGTGCGGGCCGCGGGTTGTCGCGGGACTGGATGAGCCTGGCCATCAACTCCTCGGGGGCGCGATCTCAAAACCAGCTGCACATCCACATCGACTGCGTTCGCGCCGACGTCCGTCAGACGCTGGCCGCTCACGCCGGAGATATCGGGCCGAGCTGGGCGGACCTACCCGTGCCGCTGGCCGGGCAGTCCTACCGCGCCATCGCGGTACCGGGCGACGAGCTCGATGTCGTGAACCCGTTCCGGCTGCTGGCCGACGGTCTTGGCGGCGGCGAGTCCATGGGCATGCAGACGCTGGTCGCCGTTGGCAGCACCGACGCTGACGGGCGGCCTGGGTTCGTTCTCCTTGCGGGCGGCGCGGATGCCGCGAGTCCGGGCAGCGGCCACGGTGAGGATCTCCAGGATCACGACGCATGCCCGCCGCCCGCCGAGGCGATCGGCAAGTAGCACTGCAGATCCCGAACGCCACCGAACGTGCATCCACTGCGAAAAAGCGGGCGAGATTTCGCAGCCAGCGCACGTTGGGCGAAGCCAGGTGTGAATTGATGGCTCAGCACACTAAGTCACTCGGAGGTGGCCGATTGTGGGGACCTCCCTCGGGGAGGCCTCAGGCCTGTGCGAAGCCCCAGTCGAACAGGCCGATCGCCTGGCCGTAGAGGTCGCCCTGGCCGTACATCTCCACGACGATCAGCCTGCGATTCCCGCGCTGGGCTGCGGCGACGAACGTATCGCGGGCGAGGTTGGTGAAGCCCGTCTTACCCGCGATGGTGCCGGGATAACGCGACAGCAGTTCGTTCTGGGCGGTGATCGTCTTGCCGGGGAACTGCGCGGAGCGCTCACCGAAGATCTGGGCGATCAGGGGATAGGTGAGGGCTGCGCGGTAGATCACCGCCAGATCGTGGGGAGTGGTGATCGACTCCCAACCCGGGCCGTCCAGGCCGGACGGCGACGACGCACGTGTGCTTTTTGCGCCGAGAGCGGCGGCCTTGTGATTCATCGCCGCGACCGCGACGCGCTGCCCGCCGAGCATGTCGGCCAACATGTTCGCCGCATCGTTGCCCGACACCATCAACAGCGCTTCGAGGAGCTGACGGGTGGTGTAGGCCTGTCCCGGTTCCAGTCCGACACAGGAGCATTCGACCTCGGTGTGGGACCGGTTGGCGCGTGCGAAGTTGTCGGGCCGAAGGTTGTCGAGTACGACCATCGCGAGCAACGGCTTGATCGTGCTTGCAGGCGCATGCTGGCCGTACGGATCGTGCGACGCGAGGATGCGTCCGGAGTCGAGATCGGCGAGCAGCCACGCCTCCGCTGGGCCGTCTGGAGGGGAAATGGCGCCTGGCGGCTGGACGCCGGGTTCAGCCGATGCGGTCGGTGAGCCCACCGCAGAGCCCGTCATCGCGAGCGCGGTTATCAACGCAGCCAACATCTTTCGCACGGAGGCCGAGCGTATCGTGTGCGAACACTGGTTTTAGCCGCGCGGAGGTCTCGGATCCATTGCGGATCAACAACTTTTGATGACGTCGCGACTACAGCGACCCGACGCTCAGCTGCCTGTCCTGTGCGAATCCCCAGTCGAAGAGGCCCATCGCCTGATCCCAGTACGTCGGCCCGCCCTCTTTGATCAACCCGTACATCATGGCGATCACCAGCCGGCGTCCGTCGCGGTCGGCGGCGGCGACGAACGTCTTGCGCGCGGCGTCGGTGAATCCGGTCTTGCCGCCAAGCGTGCCGGGATAGCGGTGCAGGAGTTCGTCGTCGTTGACCAGCGGCACGTCCCCCGTCTCCGTCGGGAACGTCGCCGCGGGCTGCGCGATGATCTGCGCGAACACCGGGTTGGCCATCGCGGCGCGGAAGATCACCGCGAGATCGCGAGGGGTGGTGGCGCCGTCGCCCGCGGGTCCGTCCAGCCCGGACGGCGTGGTCGCGTGGGTGCCCAGCGCGCCGAGCGATGCGGCCTTGGCGTTCATCTTTGCGACCGCGACGTCGTAGCCGCCGATCATGTCAGCCAGCGCGTTGGCCGCGTCATTGCCCGACATCAAAAGGACCGCTTCGAGGAGCTGGCGCGCGGTGTAGGTGCGACCCGGCTCGACGCCGGCGCAGCTGCATTCGACCTGGGTGTCCGCCTCCGTGCCGACGACCGTCGCGTCCTGATTGGTCACCTCGTCGAGCACGGTGAGCACTAGCAGCGTCTTGATGGTGCTCGCGGGCGGATGCGGAATGTTCATCTCTCGCTCGGCCAGCACAGCTCCGGTGTCCATATCCGCGACGATCCACGCCGGGGCGGGCCCGTCCGGAGGCGCCAC
Organism: uncultured Mycobacteriaceae bacterium; assembly: GCA_902826815.1. GTDB lineage: Bacteria > Actinomycetota > Actinomycetes > Mycobacteriales > Mycobacteriaceae > Mycobacterium. Next base: position 83,317 of record CADEGF010000012.1, on the reverse strand, counting down.
ATTGCCGACCGGCTGGATGACTGGCGGCTCTGCCTCGGCGGGCGGGACGTCGGACAACGGTGCGACGGACACGAAGACCAGGCCCAGGCATGCTGCGGCGACAGCGATAAACCTCCCCATGGGTCTAGCACCTTAACTCGCATCGCTGAATGACACCTCGTCGCGCGTGCAAGATGGACGAATGCTGAGCCTCGAAGAGATCTCCGACCGCCTCGAACTCCAACACCTGCTGATCAGCTATTCCGAGGCCATCGACCGCCGGGAGTTCGACGAGCTGGACGACCTCTTCACCGAAGACGCCTACATCGACTACCGCGACACCGGCGGCATCGACGGCCGGTATCCGCAGATCAAGACGTGGCTGGCCCAGACGCTGCCCACGTATTTCGAGCGCAACGCCCACATGCTTGGCCTGCCCGCGATCAAGCTCGCCGGTGACACTGCCACCGCCCGCACCTTCTGTTTCAACCCGATGATCCTCAAGGGGGAGAAGCCGAAGGTGATGCAGGTCGGCGTCTGGTACGACGACGAGTTCGTCCGCACCGCCGACGGCTGGCGGTTCGCCCGTCGCGTCGAGATCAAGTGCTACGACAAGATCCTGTGACGGGCGGACCGGGCGCGATTTCGCCCGGTAGGGGCTGTTCTGGCACAATGGGCGGCTGTCTGCCGCGGGACTACGGCCCCGCGATGGTCACACACGTAAGGCAAAACCGGATCCGGGCACTCGGCCCGCGATCGCTGAATTGCAGCGTGGCAATCATCAGGAGAATTCGCTTCAACCATGGCTGTCAAGATCAAACTCACCCGGTTCGGCAAGATCCGCAATCCCCAGTACCGCATCGCCGTCGCCGACGCGCGCACCCGTCGTGACGGGCGCTCCATCGAGGTCATCGGCCGGTACCACCCGAAGGAAGATCCGAGCCTCATCGAGATCGACTCGGAGCGCGCCCAGTATTGGCTCGGCGTCGGCGCCCAGCCCACCGAACCGGTGCTGGCCCTGTTGAAGATCACCGGCGACTGGCAGAAGTTCAAGGGTCTGCCCGGCGCGGAGGGCACGCTGAAGGTCAAGGAGCCCAAGCCGAGCAAGCTGGATCTGTTCAACGCCGCGCTCGCGGAGGCCGACGGCGGCCCGAGCACCGAGGCCACCACGGCCAAGAAGAAGAAGGCGCCTGCCAAGAAGGCCGCCAAGGGCGACGGAGCCGATGCGTCGGCGACATCAGAATCCGCCGAGACCCCCGACGCCGCCGAGGCAGCTGCCGCACCCGTCAAGGACGAGTCCGAGCCTGCCGCTGAAGGTGCCGACGCCGCACCCGCCGCGCAGACCGAGGAATCGTGAGCTCGGTCGTCGTCGACGCCGTCGAGCACCTGGTCCGCGGCATCGTGGACAACCCAGACGACGTGCGAGTCGACATGGTGACATCACGGCGCGGCCGTACCGTCGAGGTGCACGTGCACCCCGAGGACCTCGGCAAGGTCATCGGCCGCGGCGGCCGGACCGCGACGGCGCTGCGCACGCTGGTCGCCGGCATCGGCGGCCGGGGTATCCGCGTCGACGTGGTGGACACCGACCAGTAGCGGGTCCGATATGGACCTGGTGGTCGGGCGGGTCGTGAAGGCTCATGGCATCACCGGCGAAGTCGTCGTCGAGGTTCGCACCGACGACCCCGACACGCGCTTCGCGCCGGGCACCCAACTGCGAGCCCAACCGCGCGGCGGCGGGCCACGCCAGACCTTGGTCATCGACTCCGCGCGCGAGCACAGCGGCAGGCTGCTGGTCCGACTGTCGGGCGTCGGTGACCGCAACGCCGCGGAAGCCTTGCGCGGCAGTGTCTTTCTGGTCGACACCGACGACCTGCCGCCGATCGCCGATCCCGACGAGTTCTACGACCACCAGCTCGAGGGGCTGCGGGTCGTGACGACCGACGGTCAGTTGGTCGGCAACGTCAACGAAGTGCTGCACACCGCGGCTGGTGAGTTGTTGTCGGTGACGTCGGAGACCGGCGCTGAAGTGCTGGTGCCGTTCGTCGGTGCGATCGTCACCGAGGTGTCGCTGCAGAATCAAACCATCGAGATCGACCCGCCCGACGGTCTTCTGGAGCTGGACTGACCCATGCGCGTTGATGTGGTGACGATCTTCCCCGAGTATCTGGATCCGCTGCGGCAGTCGTTGCCAGGCAAAGCGATCGAGGCGGGCATCGTCGAACTCGAGGTGCACGATCTGCGCCGGTGGACGTACGACGTCCATCGCTCAGTCGACGACTCGCCCTACGGCGGCGGCCCCGGCATGGTGATGAAGGCGCCGGTGTGGGGCGAGGCGCTCGACGAGATATGCACGGCGGAAACGCTTCTCGTCGTTCCGACGCCTGCGGGGCGGTTGTTCACCCAAGCGACGGCGCAACGCTGGGGCGACGAGTCGCATCTGGTCTTCGCGTGTGGGCGCTACGAAGGCATCGACCAGCGCGTGATGGACGACGCCGCGCAGCGGATGCGCGTCGAAGAGGTGTCCATCGGCGACTATGTGCTGCCCGGCGGCGAATCGGCGGCGCTGGTGATGATCGAGGCCGTCGTGCGGCTACTTCCCGATGTGTTGGGCAATCCCGCGTCGCACCAGCAGGATTCGCACTCTGTGCACAATTCAGGTCTGCTCGAGGGGCCGAGCTACACCAGGCCGCCGAGGTGGCGCGGCCTGGATGTCCCCGATGTGCTGCTGTCGGGTGACCACGCGAAGCAGGCGGCTTGGCGACGCGAACAGGCGCTGGAGCGCACCCGGGAACGCCGCCCCGACCTGATGGGCAACGACTAGATCTTCCCGCCGGGGAACATCGTCTTGACGAACTGGGTCATCCTGTCGCGCGCCGCCGCGGCACCGGTCGGGTCCAGCGATCCCATCGCCATCACATAGCGGCGGTCGGCTCCTATCGCACCGGTCGAGACGTGCAACTGGTTCCCGCCGTTCCAGCAGCAGAACCAGCCCTGCTTGACCGCGACCGGCTGGGCGTAGAGCCCTTCCGGGATACCGAAACGCTGTGGGTAGCCGTCGATTCCGGTCGGCGTCGACTGCGCGAGGTTGCTCATGATGACGTTGGCCTGCTCGGCAGGCAAACCGCCGCTGCCGTCAAGCAGCATGTCGTAGTAACGGACGAGATCGGCTGCAGTACTGGTGGTGACGTCCCAGTGCCCGTTCCACGGGGCCGTCGTGCCTGCCAGGCCGTACCGCGCTTTGACGCGGGCGATGACGGCGTTTCCTCCAAGGCGGTCCCAGAAGTTCTGCGCCGCGCTGTCGTCGGACGACCGCAGCATGGACTCGAGCGCTTTGCGGTCGGCAGGGGAAAGCGCCGTCTGGCCCTTGGATTCCTGCAGTAGCAGATCGTCGGCGATGAACAGCTTCGCCACCGAGGCGATCGGGAACGACGAGCCGTCCCCGTCCGAGACGGTCTGGCCGGTGTCACGGTCCAGCACGACGACCGAGATGTCTGCGCCCGCGTTCGCCGCATCGGCCACTGCCTGTTTGGTCCTGGCGTCGAGGCCGTCGAACCCGTTGGACGGCGCTTCCGGCGGGGCTTCCGGCATCGGCAGGGTGTTGTTCTGTGGCGCGACGATGGTCAGCTGTGGGGTTTCCGAATCCGGCGGTGTGCCGGGACTCGGCGCCGCGCAACCGGCAACGACCAGCGCCGCAATCACAATGGCTGCGGTCGCCGTCGCCCGACTCGACGGCCGCCGACGCATAGCTCTCCTCCAGTAACGACAACCAGATCTTGAGCCGGGGATGCGGGACCAACCCTCTTGAGCCCGATTGCGGCCGCCTGCCACCACCGACCGCCTCAGCCTAGTACGCGTCGGGCTAGATCCGCCCGCCAGGGAACATCGTCTTGACGGCTTGGGTGATGGTCGCGCGTGCCGCGTCCGCGGTCGCCGGTTGGTCTGACGCTATCGCCATGACGTAGCGGTGGTCGGATCCGATGATGCCCGTCGACAGGTGCATCCAGTCCGAGCCGACGCAGCACATCCAGCCCTGTTTGACAGCAACCGGTTCGGCGTAGAGGCCCTCGGGGATGCCGAAACGCTGCGGGTACACGCCACCCGGCATCATTCCGTCGATTCCCGTCGGCGTGGATTGGGCGAGGTTGTCGACGATCATGTCGGCCTTGTCACGGGGCAGTCCGCCCTCGCCTGACAGCATCATGTCGTAGTAACGCACCAGGTCGGCGGCCGTGCTGATGGTGTTGAACCACAGGCCGTTGGGCCGAGTGCCGGAGAGCCCGTAGCGGGCCGCGACCCGCGTGACGATTGCGCTGCCGCCATTGCGGTCCCAAAACACCTGCGCCGCGCTGTCATCGGAGGATCGCAGCATCGACTCGAACATTTTCATGTCGTCGGGCGACAGTGGCGGCCCGCGCAGCAGCATGTCGTCGGCGATGAACAGCTTGACCACCGATGCGATGGCGATGCCCCTGTCATTGCCGTTGGTGACCCGTTGACGGGTCGATCGGTCCAGCACGACGGCGGTGATGTCGGCGCCCTTGGCGGTGGCTTCCGCCGTGGCCTGCTTGGTCCGTTCGTCCAGCCCGTCGAAGGACGAGGCGGGTTCGTCGGGCGCGGCTTCTGGCAGCGGGGCCAGCGGCCCCTGCGGGGCGACGACGATCAGCGGAGCGGGGGCGGGGCTGGCCGACGGCGGGGTGCCGTAGGACCGGGCTTCACACGCGGCCAGGGCAAGCACCACCGCGGACACCGCCACCAGCCTCGATGGCCGCCGACGCATACGGATCCTCCATTAGGCGCTAACGCGGGAACGGACGTGGCTGACCGCCGCCCGCCCGTAGCAGTGAGACTAACCGGTCGTCGGTGGCAGCGGGACCCAGTCAGGCGCGCGATTTCACTGCATGCGGCCCCGTCTGGCACAATTGACCAGTTGTCTGTGCGAGACGCGGGCCGGCGAGGCCGTGAACCGCGAGATGCACAAGATACGCCCGAACCGATCGGCGCGGCCGGCCATGTTCCTGCGTGACCGCAGGCGGGGCCGCCGATAGCCGCGAACAGCAAGGAAGAGTCACCGATGAACACGCTGGACTTCGTCGATCAGTCGTCGTTGCGCGACGACATTCCGGACTTCAGCGCCGGGGACACCGTCAACGTGCACGTCAAGGTCATCGAGGGCGCCAAGGAGCGCATCCAGGTGTTCAAGGGCGTCGTGCTTCGCCGCCAGGGCGGCGGCATCCGCGAGACCTTCACGGTGCGCAAGGAGAGTTACGGCGTCGGCGTCGAGCGGACGTTCCCCGTGCATTCGCCGAACATCGACCACATCGACGTCGTCACCCGTGGTGACGTTCGTCGCGCCAAGCTCTACTACCTGCGCGAACTCCGCGGCAAGAAGGCGAAGATCAAGGAAAAGCGCTGACGTCGCTCGCGGTATCCGGCTTCGTCGTGGCTACGCTGATCCCGTGAGCGGAACCGCGGACCCCCCAGACTCCTCATCCGAGCGCACGCTCGACGGCGACGCCGACGAGCAGGCCGACGAGGCCGCAGAAGAGGCCGCCGACAAAAAGAAGCGCAAGGGCGGCGCACTTCGCGAAGCCGCCATTCTCGTGGTGATCGCGGTCGGTCTGTACTACCTGATGCTGACGTTCATCGCCCGGCCGTATCTCATTCCGTCGGAGTCGATGGAGCCCACCTTGCACGGCTGCTCAGGCTGCGTCGGCGACCGCATCATGGTCGACAAGATCAGCTACCGGTTCACCGAGCCGAGGCCCGGTGACGTGGTCGTGTTCAAGGGCCCGCCGAACTGGAATGCCGGATACAAGTCCATCCGGTCCGATAACGACGCGCTGCGATGGGTGCAGAACGCCCTCTCGTTCATCGGTTTCGTCCCGCCGGACGAGAACGACCTCGTCAAGAGGGTCATCGCAACGGGCGGCCAGACCGTCGAATGCCGCCAAAGCACGGGGCTGACCGTCGACGGCAAGAAACTCGACGAACCCTATCTCGATCTTCAGACCATGAACGTGCCCGATCCCGACAAGTACCGCTGTTTCGGCTTCGAGTTCGGCCCTGTCAAGGTGCCCGACCACCGGGTCTGGGTGATGGGGGACAACCGCACGCATTCGGCCGATTCGCGGGTGCACTGCGCCGACAACCCCGCCGATTTCCAGAGCGGGATCAAGTGCACCGGCGATCCGAACGCCGGAACCGTTCCGCTGGACAATGTCATCGGAAAGGCGCGGTTCATCGCCTGGCCGCCATCACGATGGGGTGGGGTTAACTCGGTGGATCCGCAGACCCAATAGTGGCTGCGACCTGGCCGCCGCGAACGGTGATCCGCAAGTCCGCCGGGCTGCGCACCCTCGAGTCGGCGCTCTACCGCTCCGGTCTCGGGCCGGTCGCGGGCGTTGACGAGGTCGGGCGGGGCGCCTGTGCAGGACCGCTGGTCGTCGCGTCATGTGTGCTCGGGCCGAACCGGCTGGAGAGCTTGGCCGCGCTCGATGACTCCAAGAAGCTCAACGAGAAGGAACGCGAGCGGCTGTTTCCCCTGATCCGCCGGTACGCGCTGGCGTATCACGTGGTGTTCATCCCGTCTGTCGAGGTGGACCGCCGCGGGGTGCACGTGGCCAATATCGAGGGGATGCGCAGGGCCATCGCGGGCTTGTCCTTGAAGCCGGGTTACGTGCTGAGCGACGGATTCCGGGTGCCGGGCCTTGCGGTGCCGTCGCTGCCGGTCGTTGGTGGCGACGCCGCGGCGGCCTGCATCGCCGCCGCCAGCGTGCTGGCCAAGGTCAGCAGGGATCGCCTGATGGTGAAGATGGAGGCCGATCACCCTGGCTACGGGTTCGCCGAGCACAAGGGCTACAGCACGCAGGCGCACGGGGCGGCGCTGGCCCGCCTCGGACCGTGCAGCCAGCACAGATACTCGTTCATCAACGTCCGCCGGGTGGCCACACCCACCGGTACCAAGGTGATCACGGAACTCGCGGCTGACTGCCTACCGGAGCAGCGCGGCGAAGCGGGGTAAGGGAAGATTGTCGGAGCGATGAGCGCTCGCGCGAAGAGCCGAGGGCCAAACGAACACGAAGGACTGTTGAAGCGATGAGTGCCGAAGATCTCGAGAAGTACGAAACCGAGATGGAGCTCTCGCTGTACCGCGAATACAAGGACATCGTGGGGCAGTTCAGCTACGTGGTGGAAACCGAGCGGCGGTTCTATCTGGCAAACAGCGTGGAGCTGGTGCCGAGGAACGCCGACGGCGAGGTGTACTTCGAACTGCGGCTTGCCGACGCCTGGGTGTGGGATATGTACCGCCCTGCCCGGTTCGTCAAGCAGGTGCGGGTCATCACCTTCAAGGATGTGAACATCGAAGAGGTGGAGAAGCCCGAGCTGCGGCTGCCCGAATAGGGGGCTAGCCGCTTGTCTGGCTCAGGTGCTCGCCGAAGAAGGCGAAGACCCGCGACCACGCATCGGTTTCGGCGGCCTCGTTGTAGCCGAACCCCGCGATGCGGATCAGCGGTTGAGCCGGAAGCCGGTTGGCGAATTCGTGCCCGACGCCCTGATAGGCCTTGATGTCGGACGGAATGTCCAACTCGTCGACGACCTTCTGCAGCTTGTCGGCCGCACCGACACCGATGGGGTCGCGACGGCCGAAGCTGGCAACGATGGGGCAAGCGCCGTCCAGCGTCTCGCGCAGGTTGCGTGGCAGCGGCGTGCCGTAGAACGGCGCCGACGCGCCAAACCCGTTGGGGGACAGCACCAGGGCGAACTGACCACCCATGCAGAAACCTGCGATGCCGACGGCGCCGGACGCCTGCGGCATGGCGAGCAGATGATCCCGGGCGGCGAGGATGTCGTCGAGCGCGCGGCCGCGCTGGGTCAACAGGTCGCGAAAGACGCGGGTGATGCAGCGGATGCGACCGCCGCGGGCGAACATGTTCGGCGTGATCGCGATGTATCCCGCCGCGGCGACCTTGCGCGCGATTCTCTCGTTGTCCGGCCCGTAGCCGATTGCGTCGTGGACCAGCACGATTCCTGGCCACGGCCCAGGGCCGTCCGGAACGCTGAGCAGCGCGTCGATCGGTCCGGCAGGAGCGTCGATGCTGATGGTCTCCACACGATCAACCTAGCGGGCTAGGAGATGTTCGCCGCGATTTCGTCGAAGGCGGCGATGGTGGGGAACAGCATGGTGGCGTCTTGGGGAAGCGGCCAGCTCGACAGCTTGGCGGCGACCATGTCGGCGGCGCGGTTGACGTAGATCATCTGGCCGTGAATACCGAGGCACAGCAGCACGTTGTTGCCCGCATGCGGGAACCAGCACTGATTGCGGTACATCCCGCCGGGCATGCGGTTGTCGCCGGGGCTGGCGGCGAATGCGGATCGCGAGTCGAGCCCGCCGGAGACGGTGTCGGCGATCCACGACAGCGAGACCACGCGTTCGCCCGTTTGCGACGTGCCGCCGTTGGTGAACAGCGAGCCGAACCTGACCAGATCGGACAGGCATGTGTTGATGCCGCCGTCGAACATGCCTGTGCCCACGGAGTCGACGCCGATCGTCGCGTCGGCCCGCGCCCCGAGCTTTGACCACAGCAGCTGCGACATCAGCTCGGGCATCCGCAGTCCGCCTGCCGCCTCGCAGACCCAGCCCAGCACATCGGTCTCGCAGGACCGGTACTCGAACGGCCCGCCGTGCGGCGACTTCTGCTGCAGGCTCGCCAGGAAGTCGTACATCGTCGTGGGCAGGTCCGGCGCGGTTCGCGGCGCCCATCCGATGGCCTGCTCGATCAACCGCACCTCGGCCATCGGGTCGAGATAGTCCTCGGAAAACTTGATGCCCGAACGCATATCGAGCAGGTTGCGCACCGTCGCACCCGCATAGCCGGAGTTCGCGAGCGCGGGTACGTAGTGGGTCAGCTCCGCGTCCGGATTCACACTGCCGCTGCTGACGAGCGCACCGACGACCATCCCCACCAACGACTTGCTCACTGACATCAGCAGGTGCGCGGAGTCGGCCTGCATGCCGCCGTAGTAATGCTCTTCGAGCACCTTGCCGTGCTGGGTGACCATCCAGCCGTCAGTGACGGTGGCCGCCATCACGTCGCCGACGGTGGTGCGCTTGCCGTTCGTCTTGTCGTAGAGCGGGACTTCGGAGAGCCCAGCCAGGTTTCCGAGCGCCTGCGGCATCTCGGCGACTGGCCCGGTACCGCGGGATATCACCGCGGTGGGCAGGAACTCGGCGATGTGCTGAAACGTCCAGTGGAGCTGGCCGGCCGACTGCCAGTTGTCCAGCGTCACGTCAGACGGCACGCGTCCGGTGTCGCCTCCGAGAGCCATGGCGATGACTTTAGTGGCCGCCTGGTTCAGCCCGACTTCACGCCCGCGTTCGTGATCGGCGTGGCGGGCTTCGCGATCGGCGTACCTGCGTATTCGGCGCGGATCGAGTCGATGAGATGGCGGGCGCGAATGGTCAATGACGACTTGCCCGCGGCCGAGTCGATCTGCAGCCGGCCCTTCGTGACGAGCACCCCGAGGTCGGCGCCCTTCCAGCGGTAGTCGCCGGGGGCGTAGATCCTCATGAAGAACGCCTCGGCCTCGTTCTGCAGCTGGTGCCAGTCCAGCGCGGGCCGACGGAACACCAGCGCGCCGCTTCTGTCGAGTGAGTACTGGCCGGTCTGCGGCGTCGCCGTCAGCCGTTGGACGATGTCGTCGGTCTCCTTCATCACCATCTGGCTCCACAGATCGCCCGACGCCAGCTCCTCCCACCGCTCGTTGATCTCGTCGATGTCCAGCTCGAAGTCGACGTTCATGTACTCGAGGATGTGGAACAGGAACAGCGGCACATCGGCGTAGGCGCCCGCAGTGACGTTGGTGATCGAGGACGCGCCGCTGATGCGCGGGTTGAGCTCACCGAGGTAGATCTCACCGGTGTCGGTGTCCACGAGCACATCCACCTCGAAGAACCCCCGGTAGCCCTCCTTGGCCAGCCGATCGCCGAGCCGCCGCACCAACTGCGTTGCGGTGTGTCTGCTTTCGCCTGTCAGCACCTCGGGGAACATCTCGTTGCCGCACCAGCCGCCGCGCGACGGGGTGAGCCGCTTGTAACCGATCAGCTCCGACATGAAGGGTCCGACGACGGTGCCGCACCGGGTGAGCACCGCCTCCACCGCGACCGGGCGATTGTTGATGCGGCGCATCACCTTGATCTCTTCGCCGACGATGTCCTTGCTGTGCCTCTTCCAGTCGGCCTCCGACGAGATGAAGAAGGTGGTCTTGCCGGAGTCGCCGTAGGGCGTCTGGACGACGAGTTCGTCACCGAGACCGGCCTTTTCGGCCGCCTTCTGAAGCCCGGCCCAGTCGTCGACGCGGGTCAGCACGTTCGGCACGCTCGGTGCGCCCGCCTCATTCCCGAGCTGCGTCGTGACGATCTTGGAATCCAGATGTGTGCGCAGGCTTGCGGCGGGAAGGATCAGGTCGTAGCCGAGTTCCTTGCAGATCTCCTCGGTTTCGCTGTCGAAGAAGACCATCGCGACCTTGGGCCGGATGCCGCGCGGTGTCACCGAGTCGATGTGCGCCCGCACCTCGTGGTTGGTGAGCAGCCAGTTGTTGATCTCCTCGCCGCTCTCGAACTCCTGATACGGCTTGTCGGCCGGCGTGAACACCCGTGGATGGGCGCCATCCCACGCGTCGTAATAGGTGATGTAGGTGAAGTTGCGGACCCAGCGATCAAGGCCGAGCAGATTGAACGGGGTAGCGCCGAAGAACAGGATCGGTACATCGTTGGTCCTGAAGAAGTGGCGCACCTCCGAGACGTTCTTCAACTTGCGTCGCGACTGCCCGGAACCCGATGCGAAGGCGGCGTCCGTGCCGACACTGACCTCGGTCGGCTTGGACGACGTAGACGTTGTCGCGACGGGTGTGGTGGCTCCTGATTTCAGGCCGACGGCTTTTCTGATGGGGCGCTTGGCCGGTGCGTCCGCCTTCGCAGCGGGGGCCGTGGTAGGGGCTTTGGTAGGACGCGTCGCGCGTTTGGCCGGAGCGGCCGTCTTCGCCACCTTCTTCGCGGCGGTCTTGGTCGCTCGCTTGGCCGGTGCGGCCCGCTTGGCGGGGGTTTTCTTCGCGGCGGTCTTGGTGGGACGCGTCGCGCGTTTGGCGGGGGCGGCCGTCTTCGCCGTCTTCTTCGCCGCTTTCTTGGCCGCGGTCTTGGTCGCCCGCCTTGATCGAACCGGTCGGTCACTCATGTTGTGCACCTCGCTGCTCGTCTGGAGATGCCTCACCCTAATTCGCAACCGCGCCGCGCAAGGTGAGTTCAGTTACGTTCGGACAGTTTCAGCGATCAGTCGAGTCGCAGACCGTTGAGCACGTGGCTCAATTCGGCGAGCGCACTGCGGTGCGCCGCCTTCTTGTCGTCGGCGCGCGCGACGGTCATCGACGTCTCGCAGAGGGCGCCGTACAGAAAGACGGCAAGGGGGGCGGCGGGTCGCGGCGCTATCCGGCCTGCATCGACCGCTGTGGCGATGGCGATCTCCATCAGTTCCATCATCGGAGCCTCCATGCGCCGCACGCCCTCCCACCCGATGGCCGCAAGCGCGTCGAGGAGCATGATGCGCTGCAGCCCCGGCTCAAGGCACTCCTCCAGAAATGCCCGACAGCAGGCGTCGAACGCATCCCATGGATCGCGCTTGGACGCGTACACGGCTGGCATCACCGTGCACAGCCGGTCGACTTCACGCGCGAAGACCACCTCGAAGAGCTGCTGCTTTCCCTGGAAGTGGTGATAGACGGCGCCTTTGGTGACGCGGGCCTTGGCGGCCACCGCGTCGAGAGAGGTTGCGGCGTAGCCGTCCTGCGCGAAGAGTTCGCGCGCGGCGTCGACGAGAGCGGTGACCGTCGACTCGGTGCGTTCCGCCTGGGTCCGTCTCGCCTGCTTGGCCGGCACGAACCCACGATAACGGCTGCCCAGCAACGAACTGCCCCGCCGCGTCGCCGCTACAAAATCCGATAGACGCGGTAGTCCACGCCATTCGGCGGCAGGACGCCATAGCCGATGGCCACGACCTCGTTGAGCCACGTGTAGCGCTCGTCGGCCGTCTCGAATTTCGGAGTCGTACGGACGTAGGTCTCGTCGAACGACAACGTGTCGCCTGCCGCGAGCCGATCCAGGCCGTCGGCGGGAATCTTGATGACGCCGCGTGTCTCGTAGTGGATGAGCGCACCGTCGTGGGTGCGCAGCGTGACGCGGACGTCGACTCGGCCGATCTGGTCGCTGCCGACCAGCAGCCAGTCGCCGCCGCCGGGCAGAACCGCGCCTTGCAGCCGTGGTCCGTCGATTACGCCGCCGTTGACGATGAACGTCAGCCTGGTGCCCAGCGTCGTGGAAATGAGTTGCGGCGGTTGAAGTTCGACCTGCATGTCGAAAAGGTGCTCGGCGGGCAACCGGTCGAAGTGCGGCAGCTGTTCTGTGGGGGCATGGCCCGCCTCGACGGTCGTCATCGGGTCACCGTCTCCATTGCAGCCTGCAGCTGGACCGTGTCGATGAACGTGTCCTTGCGGGCGACCAGCCCGTCGGGCGAGACGACGACGATGTCGACGCAGTCGAAACGGCGCTTGCCGGATATCAGCGCCCAGTCGAGCACCCAGTGGTCTTCTCCGTAGAACACCCGGTACGTCTCGAACGCGAAGTCGGGGAACAGTTCGAACAGCTGGGAGAACGTGGCGCGGACGGCGTCGCGGCCGTCGACCGGTTCGCCGCCCGTGTGGGTCCAGAACCGGGTGTCATCGGTGTGAAGCGCGACGATGGCGTCCGGATCTCGCTGCGCCCATGCGGCGAAATAGCTCTCCGAAATCGCTCTGAGGTCGATGGCCGTAGCGGCGGTGGGGGACATGGCGGCTCCGATCGCTGTAAGAAACATACTCTAGGTAGGTAATAACATACCAAGAGTATGCAATATGTCCACCCCACTGCGGAAAGTCAGGAAAGTCAGATCTTGAAGCCGTAAACCATCGACGTCGGCCCGATCAGATGCCGCACCTTGACATCGCCGAATCCGTTTGCCCGCAACATATCTGCGCAATCAGACGTAGTCGATTCGTAGCCGTCACGCGTCTCAAGCATGATGTTGAGGCTCGATAACAGGCTGTGAAAGCGGTTCCTGGACCGGCCCGGCCCGGTCATCGCGTCGTAGACGATCAGCGCGCCCCCGCGGGGGAGCGCATCGCGTGCCTTGCACACCAGATCCCGCCGTCCGTCGCTGCTCTGGCCGTGGAAGACGTGGCCGAACGAGAGCACGTCGGCGTTGGGCAGCGGGTCTTTGAAGAAATCTCCCGCGGCGAACCGGAGCCTGTCGTCGAGGCCGAACGATTCCACGTAGTCGGTGAAGATCGACTCGACGACCGGGAGATCGAAGCCCGTGCCGTCAAGATGGCCATGGGTGAGCGCCACCCGCACCGGCAGTGCGCCCTGGGCGCAGCCGAGATCGGCGAATGTCGTGAAGCGTTTCCACGGGAAGCGGGCCGCCAGCAGGGTGGCTTCGCCGGTGGAGATACCGGTCATTCCCGAGAGGAACGTCTTCAGGGCGACCGGATCGCGGTAGAGAACGTCGAAGAACTCATTCTCGTCGCGCTCTTCCGTCGCCGCTGGCACACCGGTCTTCAAGAGGTCGTCCAGCCCCGACCACAGCTCGTAGAGCCGTGTGCTCGACAGCTCCATCAGGCCGCCGATATAGGTCGACTTCGCGCGGTCGAGGAATGTCGATGCCCGAAGGGTGTTGGCGTATCGCCCCGCCTTGTCGCGCCGCAGCAGCCCTGCGGCGACCAGCGCGTCCAGTGCGGTTGCCGCGGCCCGCGGGTGCCATCCGAGCCGGTCTATCAATTCCCCCGCCGACAGCGGCCCATGCGCCAGAAGGGTGAACACACCGCTCTCGACGGCGGTCAGGATCAGCCGCGAGGACCAGAACGCCATTCCGGCCTCGATGACATCCTGCGGATTGACGAGCCTGTGCAGTAGCGCGGACACCACCGGATTCTGAAAAGCGCGCATCATCCGACGTTCGCGCTGCACATCGACTGTGGACCTGTCATCTGACATATCGCACCTCCACGTGGGTTTCAGCGAACCATGACCGGGCACCCATTCCCGAAAGTTGTTGTGAAGCTTCCCGGGATTTGTTGTGAAGCTCCAGATGCCAACGGACGGAATTGGGAGACTGGGCGCGTGCGATCCAAGCCTGAGTGCTGGCTGACAGACATGGACGGTGTCCTGGTCCACGAGGAGCGTGCCTTACCGGGGGCCGCCGAGTTTCTGCAACGCCTCGTCGAAAAGAAGCGACCCTTCCTCGTCCTGACCAACAACTCGATCTTCACGCCGCGCGACCTTTCGGCGCGGTTGGCCCGGTCGGGCCTGTCGGTACCGGAATCGGCGATCTGGACGTCGGCGCTGGCGACGGCGGCCTTTCTCGGCGACCAGTTGCCCGGCGGGTCGGCCTACGTCATCGGCGAGGCGGGGCTGACGACCGCGCTGCATGAGGTCGGCTACACGCTCACCGACGTCGAGCCGGACTTCGTCGTGCTCGGTGAGACGCGCACCTACTCGTTCGAGGCGATCACCAAGGCGATCCGGCTCATCCTGGCCGGCGCACGGTTCATCGCGACCAACCCCGACGTCACCGGACCGTCGGCAGAAGGGCCGACGCCCGCCACGGGATCGGTCGCGGCGATGATCACCAAGGCGACGGGCCGGGACCCGTACTTCGTCGGCAAGCCGAACCCGATGATGTTCCGCAGCGCGCTCAACCGCATCGAGGCGCATTCCGAGAACACCTACATGGTGGGCGACCGGATGGACACCGATGTCGTCGCGGGCATCGAGGCGGGTCTGGAGACGATCCTTGTGCTGACCGGGTCGACCACCCGCGACGACGTGGACCGGTATCCGTTCCGGCCAAGCCGCATCCTGCCGAGCATTGCCGAAGCAATCGAGCTGGTGTGATTCCGGCGCGGTAATCGATGCTGAGCGTTTATTAGCGCGCCGAAATCGCTCCGTGATTCGCAACGACGCGACGGTTCGCTCGACCTAATGTTCTGGGTGTGGCACAGATCGAGCTGATCGGCGTTCCGTTCGACGGCTATGGGCGACCGGGCAACCAGGCGCGGGCGGCGAACGCGCTTGTCGACGCCGGGCTGCTCGACGCGTTCGAACACCACCACGTCGCGGGCCACTGTGAGCTCGACCTGCCTGGCGGTGACCCGTCGCGCGGTCCGACCAGCCTGATCAACGAATGCGCGCTGCTGGCGATGACGCGTGCGCTCAACGAGCGCGTCGGGTCGGCGGTGACGTCGGGCAGGTTACCGATCGTCTATGGCGGCGACTGCTCCACGCTGCTCGGCATCGTCACGGGGCTGCGCGACCACGTCGGCGAGGTCGGCCTTGTGTTCATCGACGGGCACGAGGACACCATGCCGCTCGACGTGTCCGAGGACGGCGAAGCCGCCAACACCGAGCTCGGGCTGCTGCTCGGGCTGACGGGACGAACGCTCGGCGGCGAACTCGGCTCTCGGCTTCCGGCGCTGCGACGCGACCGGATCGTCGTACTCGGCCCGCGTGACGACGCGTGGCGGCGACAGTTCAATGTCGGCACGCTCGCCGACAACGGGGTGTGGGTGGCACCGCTCGCCGAGGTCGCCGACGACCCCGCAGGGGCGGGACGCCGCGCCATCGAACAGCTGGCCGCGGGCGTGGACAGGTGGTGGCTGCACATCGACCTCGACGTGCTCGATCCGATCGAGTTCCCTGCGCAGGGATTGCCCGACTTCCCCGCCGAGCCAGGTGGCCTGACCTGGGATCAGCTCACCGACATGGTGATGGCGCTGTTCACCACGTCGGCGTCATGCATCGGGGGCAGCATCGCGATCTACGACCCCGACCAGGACCAGGACCGGACCGGGGCCGCACAGATCGTCGCTTTCATCCGTAACGTGGTGGCCCGTCCCACGATCAGTCGCTGAACCAGGAGACCCGTGGCAGAACCCATCGACGAGAACTTCACCGCCACCATCGCGGCGATGAACGCCTCAACGCGCCGACGCACCGACGACGAACCGGTGCGTGACGGGTCGTCGTTGACCGCGCGGGTGTGCTTGGCGCTCTTCGATGTTCAGCTCGGCAGCCGACATCTCGACCTCATCGCGCGGTGGCTTCGGTCGCAGGGCAAGGGGTACTACACCATCGGATCGTCGGGACACGAGGGCAACGCTGCCGTCGCCGCGGCGCTTCGCCCCACCGACCCGGCACTGCTGCACTACCGGTCGGGCGCCTTCTTCCTCGCCCGCGCCGCACTCGTCGACGGGCGTGAACCGCTTCGCGATGTGCTGCTCGGCCTGGTCGCGGCGACGGATGAGCCGATCGCAGGCGGCAGGCACAAGGTGTTCGGCCGCCATGACCTGCACATCATTCCGCAGACCTCGACGATCGCCTCGCATCTCCCGCGCGCGCTCGGGGTCGCGTTCGCCATCGCGCGGGCCAAGAAGCTCGGGGTGACCTGCGCATGGCCCGACGATGCCGTCACTGTCTGCAGCTTCGGCGATGCGTCGGCGAACCACTCCACGGCGGTCGGTGCGATCAACGCCGCGCTGCACTCCGCCTATCAGGGTGTGCCGATGCCACTGTTGTTGGTCTGCGAGGACAACGGGATCGGCATCAGCGTGAAGACCCCTCGCGGCTGGATCGAGCAGAGCTACCGCAACCGCGACGGCTTGGCGTACTTCGGCGCCGACGGATGCGATCTGCCCGCGACGTTCGACGCGGCCACCGCCGCCGCCGACTGGGTGCGAACCCGTCGCCGCCCGGCGTTCCTTCACCTGAAAACGGTTCGGCTGATGGCCCACGCAGGCTCCGACTACGAACCGTCCTATCGTCGGCCTGACGAGATCGCGGCAGACTACGAACGAGATCCGTTGGTGCGCACTGCGAAACTGTTGGTGACCGAAGGTGTGTTGACGCCGTCGGAGGTGCTCGACCGCTACGAGGCCAAGCGCGCAGAGGTGATGAAGCTGGCGGCTGAGGTCGCCGACTCCGCCCAGCTCGACAGCGCAGAGGCGGTGATGCGCCCCCTCGCGCTCGGTATGGACGATGCGATCGCCGCTGCTCCTGCGTCGCTGGCCGCTTCGGTCCGATCCAGCGACCCCGACGCGCCGATGACCGTGGCGATCGGCATCAATCGCGCGCTCGTCGACATCCTTGACCGCTATCCCGAGGCGATCGTCTTTGGCGAAGACGTCGCGCGCAAAGGCGGCGTTTACGGCGTCACCCGCGGACTGATGAACCGGACGAGTTCAGCGCGGGTGTTCGACACCTTGTTGGACGAGCAGTCGATTCTCGGGCTGGCGTTGGGCGCCGGGGTGTCCGGGTTGCTGCCGATACCCGAGATCCAGTACATCGCATACCTGCACAACGCCGCCGACCAGATTCGCGGGGAGGGTGCGACGCTGCAGTTCTTCTCCGACCGGCAGTACCGCAACCCGATGGTGGTGCGGATCGCGGGATACGGCTACCAGAAGGGCTTCGGCGGCCACTTCCACAACGACAACTCGGTCACCGCCATCCGGGACATCCCTGGGCTCGTGATCGCCTCGCCCGCGCGTCCCGACGACGCTGCGGCGATGTTGCACACCTGCGCGGCCGCGGCGAAGACGTCGGGCGCGGTATGCATCTTCCTCGAGCCGATCGCCCTCTACCACACACGCGACCTCCACGAGGATGGCGACGAGCAGTGGCTCGCGGCCTACCCCACCGAAGGGGTGCGCGTCGGCAAGGCCCGAACATACGGGGAGGGAACGGATCTGACGATCCTCACCTTCGCCAACGGGGTGCGGATGAGCCTGCGCGTCGCGCGACGGCTCGAGGCGCGCGGCGTATCCGCGCGCGTCGTCGACCTGCGGTGGCTGGCGCCGCTGCCCGTCGAGGACATGCTGCGCGAGGCCAACGCCAGCGGGAAGACGCTCATCGTCGACGAGACGCGGCACACCGGGGGGGTCGGCGAAGGCATCGTCGCCGCCCTGCTCGAACACGGCTACACCGGCGACGTCGACAGAGTGGCCAGCGCCGACAGCTTCATTCCGCTCGGAGACGCGGCGCTCGAGGTGCTGCTGTCCGAGGAGACGATCGAGGCCGCGGCCGTCAAACTGGCCGGGTGAGGCGCGATTGATAGCTTGAGCCGGTGAGTGGTGACCCGACGCGACCCTTGGCCGGTGTGCGGATCGTCGAGATCTCGAGCTTCGTCGCGGTGCCGTTGGCCGGGATGACGCTGGCTCAGCTCGGCGCTGAGGTGGTGCGCGTCGATCCGATCGACGGTGCCGCCGACTACCTTCGCTGGCCGGTCACCGACGAAGGCGCGAGCATCTACTGGGCCGGGCTGAACAAGGGCAAGCGGTCGGTGGCCGCCGATTTCCGCTCGCCGGACGGCCAGGATCTCGTACAGCGGCTGATCGTCGACGCCGGGGTGTTGATCACGAATGTCGCCGGGCGCGAATGGCATTCCTACGACACGTTGACGAGGCTGCGGCCCGACCTGATCTATGTCGAAGTGTCCGGCCGCGCCGACGGCGGTACGGGCGTGGACTACACCGTCAACGCCGGTCTCGGATTCCCGATGGTGACGGGGCCGCCCGACCTCGCAAGCCCGGTCAACCATGTGCTGCCCGCGTGGGATGTCTCATGCGGCATCTACGCGGCGCTGTCGGTCGTCACCGCGCTGCGCCACCGCGACAGCACCGGAGGCGGCCAGCGGATCTCCATCCCGCTGGAGAACGTCGCGCTCGCGACAGCGGGCAATCTCAGCTTCCTCACCGAGGTGATGGTGAACGGCTCGACGCGGGAACGGATCGGAAACTCGATCTACGGGCAGTACGGCCAGGAGTTCACCAGCAGCGACGGGGTGTCGTTCATGATCGTCGCACTCACCCGGCGCCACTTCCGCGATCTGACCGAACTCACCGGGACCACCAACGCCGTTGCCGCACTTGCTGAAGCGCTCAACGCCGACTTCACCGACGAAGGTGACCGGTACCGTCACCGCGACGCGCTGACCGGACTGTTCGGCGAGTGGTTTTCCACGCACCCGGCGTCGGATGTCGCCGATGCGCTGTCGGCGTCATCGGTTCTGTGGGAGCGCTACCGCACCTTCGCCGAAGTGGCCGACGACGACCGGGTGACGGCCAATCCGATGTTCACCCGGCTGGACCAGCCTCGAATCGGCGAATATCTGGCGCCGGGCCTGCCCGTCGCGATCAACGGCGACTACGCGCCCGCGGTCGCCGCACCGGCGCTCGGCGACGACACCGCAGGCGTGCTCACCGAATGGCTCGGGCTCAGCGAGGGCGACCTCGAGGCGCTCAACGAGTCGGGGACCGTTCGATGAGCCGGCTGCTCAAACTGCTGGAACTCCACCCCGGTGCCGACAACATATGGATCGGGCCTGCCAGCGGCCCTGAGGGCAAGCGCTCCTACGGCGGCCAGTTCGTCGCGCAGAGCCTCGCCGCGGCATGTCGGACCGTCGATTCCGACCGACTGCCAACGAACATGCATCTGCAGTTCCTGCGCGGGGGCCAGGCGGGCGATCCCGTCGAGTACACGGTCACCCCGGTGTTCGACGGCAGAACCGCCGCGGCGCGCCGGATCGATGCCCGCCAGGACGGCCGCCTGCTGACGACATCGTCGGTGTCCTTCGCGGTGGATCTGCCGGGGCCCGAACACGGCGACCACGCCCGCGTGGGCGACCCGGACACGCTGCCGCAGACCGGACCCGCCGGACCCGCCCCGTCGATGCCGCTCGACGAACTGGACATCAGGATCGACGACAAGAACACCGGCGGCGAGTTCGTGCGGCGATTCTGGTGGCGGGCAACGGTTCCGATCCCCGACGAGCCACTGATCCACACCCTCGTCGCCGTCTACGTCACCGACGTGTACATGATCGACCCCGCCCTGCAGGTGCACGGGCACTCGATGCAGGCCCGCACGCACCGCAGCGGCACCACCGATTCGTCGATCTGGTTTCACCGGCCGGTGCGCGCGGACGAATGGAACCTGCTGGAAACGCGGTCACCTACCGCCGCGCGGGGCCGCGGTGTCGTGACGGGCAGCCTCGTTCGCGCCGACGGTGTCATCGCCGCAACCGCGGTCCAGGAGGGGCTTATCGCAGAGCGGGAACCGAAGCCGCGGTAGCGGCCCGCTCGCTCTCTCATGCCTCGGCTCCCAGTCGTCCCCTGCCCTTCGGGCGTGGGCCCACCGGTCCTCGCTCGTGCCTCGCTGCGATCCTCACTCGTGGTCGCCTTCGGTGCTCGCGGATCCACGTCCGCGTCCCGTTGACCAGTCGGGTGATCAAAACGCCGATGACGATCGCCCCGATGACGCCGAGAAGCGGATGGGCGTCGAACAACGGATAGATCTGGTAGTGCGTCAGGTAGGTGTAAAGCGATGCCTCAGCGACGGTTCCGGCGAAGACGGTGCACCAGCCCGGGCATCGGATCGCGGGCAGCCAGATCAGCAGCAGGAAGCCTGCCAGCACCAGCATCTCGCGATGGGTGTTCTCGAAGTAGCCGTGCAGGCTGACGACCAACACCACTGTCACCAGCAGCCGCTGCCACACCGTGGAGGATTTCGCCGCCGCCCAACCCACCGCGAAGAACCAGAACGCGAGGATCGTGAACCACGCCTCGCGGCCGAAGTGCAGCCCCAACAGGTCGTAGCGCACGGCCAGCCCGAAGACCAGGAACACCGCCGCGAACGCGAACGGCCGTCGTCGCTCCATCCTGTCGGCGGCGGGTAGCCAGACCACCAGGGTCAGGGCCACCAGAATCCAGACCAGCACCTCGATGAACCAGAGACGGCCGGCGGTCATGCTGTCGTCGGGGCCGAAGAACTTCTCGACGAGGAACAGGTTCGTCCAGTGATAGTCGTTGGTGATCAGCAACGCCAGGGCTATCCAGAGCACCGAGGGCACGACGATCCAGGTAATCGTCTTGCGCAGGTGGCGAACTCGATCCGCGCGAGGCACGGGCGTCAGGCAGAACCGGCCGAAGTTGTAGCCCGCGATGCCAAGTAGCAGGTGCGCGCCGCCCCACATCTCGTAGAGCGTTGCGTGCGATCCGACGATCAACACGATGGCCGCCGCGCGCAGCGCGACGCTGGTCTCCAGTGTCGCGCCGAGCCACGGCCAGGATCGCCGTTCGGGCGGTGTCATGCGCTCCAGTTCGGCCAACGGCCGACTCTGCCAGTCCGACGGGAGGCGGCCAAGCGCCCGCTCCAGCCGGACCGACATCGCCACATACGACAGCGAGTTGCCGCCGAGGTCGACGAAGCTCTGCTCGGGGCGGATCGTCCTGGCATCGATCTGCAGCACATCGGCGAACACTGCGCGGAGGTCGCCGGAGGATTTCGCCGGGTCGTCGATTCCACGAGCGAGCTCACGGATGGCCTGATAGTCCGGCTTACCTGACGGCAGCAGCGGCAGTTCGGCCATCTCGATCGCGCGGACGGCGGCTGCGGGCAGGCCGGATGCCGCGACGGTAATACGTTGCACGGCAACGCTGTCACGCGCTACGGCCGCGACCACCAGCCGTTCGTCGTCGTCGATGCAGAAGGCAGTCACACCTTCTGCGCTAAGCGCGGCCTCCACCCGTTGCAGGTCGATGCGCAGCCCGTAGAGCTTGACGAAGCGGCTGCTGCGGCCGATCACCTCGTAGAGGCCGTCGGAGGTGCGTCGCGCGACATCGCCGGTGCGCAGCGTGTCGACGGTCTTGCCGAGCGCAAGATCGGCTGCGGCGTGCGCGTAGCCCATCATCACGTTCGGTCCCCGGTAAAACAATTCGCCGACGTCGGGCTCCGACCACCCTTCGAGCGGTTCGAGTGTGAAGGAGCCGCCGGGGATCGGGCGCCCGATCGACTCGGGCTGTGATTCGGCGAGGTCCGGTGGTAAATAGGCCATCCTGGCGGTGGCCTCTGTTGCGCCGTACATGACGAACAGCTGCCAGCCCTTGCGGTTGCCGAGCGCCGCGAAACTGCGCACTCGGTCCGGCGACAGCCGGCCGCCTGCCTGGGTGAGGTAGCGCAGATCGGGCAGGTCGATGCCGTCGAAGCCGATCCGATCGAGCATCTCGAAGGTGTACGGCACGGCGGCGAACGATGTGCCGCGGTGCGCACGGAACAACGTCCAGAACTCTTCGTCGACCACCGAACGATCGGTGAGGATGAGTCCGGCGCCCCGGAGCAGGTGGGTGTGGATCACCGACAGGCCGTAGCAGTACGACATCGGCAGAGTGGTTGCGGCCCTGTCTGTTTGCCGGATGTCCAGGTACTCGGCGATCGCTTTGGCGTTGGCGGCGAGATTGCAGCGAGACAGCCGGACCAACTTCGGCGAACCGGTACTGCCCGAGGTGGACAGCAGCAGGGCGAGGTCGGGGTGCAGCCGGTGTGCACTGCCTTGCCGTCGCTCATGGATGCCGTCGGCGTCGATGACGACATCGGGGTCATAGGCAAGGAGCACGCCGGAGTGACCGCGGCCGGGGGACATCGGCAGCACGACGTGATCGCCTGCAAGCGCGCCGAGGTAATGCACGAGCGTGGGCAGGTCGTTATACGTCTCGAGCAGTACCAGCCTGCGGGTTCCGCCGAGCCGCGCGGCGACATCTGACACCCGGTCGGCGAGTTCGGTGTAGGTCAGCGACGTGGCGTCGGTCAGCACCGCGACCCGGTCGCCGTGATCGCGCAAATGGTCGACCAGCCCGCTCATCGCAGGACGACCCCGTTTCCTATCACGGCGATCCGAACCTTGGCGTCGATGGCCGGCGGATCGAGGCTGTGCTGCCGGACGATGATCGGTGCGATGTCGCCGGCGGGGTCGATCGTCAGAAGCACGTCGTGGCCGAGGAACTCGGTGGCCAACACGGTACCGACGCCGGCGGCGCCCTCGCTGTCGGAAATCACCGTCGCGACAAGCTGTTCGGGTCGAAGCGCGAGCGTTGCCGGTCCGTCGCCGATCGAGGTCTGCACCGGCACCCGGCCCAGCGCGCACTCGGCGACACCGGAGGCGACGGTGCACGGCAGGGCGATGCAGTCGCCGAGGAACTCGGCGGTGAAGCGGTCGTTGGGCCGACGGTAGACGTCCTGCGGGGCGCCGACCTGGGTGAAGCGTCCGTCACGCATCACCGCGATCTGGTCGGCGATCGACAGCGCCTCCTCCTGGTCATGCGTCACCAGCAGCGTTGTCACCCCGGAGTCGGCGAGCAGCTGGGCAACCGCCTTGCGGGTCGACGCCCGCAGCCCGGTGTCCAGCGCGCTGAACGGTTCGTCGAGGAGCATCATGACCGGCTTGCGTGCCAGTGCGCGGGCGAGCGCGACGCGCTGCTGCTGACCGCCTGAGAGCTGATGCGGCCTGCGCGACGCGTATGACGCGTCCAGAGAGACGGTTTCGAGCAACTCGGTCACCCGGTTGCGCACCTCGCGACCGCGAGCCGATCCCGACAGACCGTAGGCGATGTTCTGACCGACGGTCAGGTGGGGGAACAGTGCCCCGTCCTGCGCGACATAGCCGACGCCGCGCCGGTGGGATGCGACCGACCGCTCGGGACTGGCCACCTCCCGGTCGGCGATGGTGACCGTTCCTGCGTCGGGCATCTCGAATCCGGCCACGAGTCGCAGCAGCGTGGTCTTGCCGCAGCCCGACGACCCGACGACGGCGGTCGTGCTTCCCGCGCGCACGCTGAGGTCGATGTGGTCGAGCACCGGCTGGCCGTTGAACGACTTTCCCAGTCCGCGGATGTCGAGCATGTTGGTCACAGCGCGGCCGCCTTCGTCGACTGCCGGAACAGGATCAGCGTCAGCGGAATGGCGAGCACGACAAGCGTGAACGCGTAGGGTGCGGCGGACGCGTAGTCCAGCTCGCTGCTGAAGGACCAGAACAGCATCGACAACGTTCTGGTGCCGGTGGGGGCCAACAGCAGCGTGGCCGTCAATTCGGTTGCCACGGCAACGAATACCAAAGATGCGGCAGCCGCCGCGGCGGGCGCCGTCAGTCGAAGGGTGACCCGGAAGAAGGTGGCGCTCGGCGAACAGCCCAGCGACCGCGAGGCCTCCTCGAGGCCGGGCGGGACCTGCGCAAGCCCCGCGCGCACATTGACAAGGGCGCGGGGCATGAACAACAGCACGTACGCGAACACGATGAGCGGCGCGGACTGGTAGAGCGGGCGGACGAAATGGATGGCCACGGTCACCAGCGCGAGCGCGGTGACGATGCCTGGGAGCGAACTGGTGACGAAGTTGGCGCCTTCCACCGCGCGCGCCAGCAGGCCATTCGACCGGACCGCCACCCACGCCACGGGGAACGCCAGCACTGTCGTCAGCGCCGCTGCGGCAGCCGCCAGCGCGATGGTCTGCCCGAGCGCGTTGGCGATTTCGCCGAAGTCCCACACCTTGGCGCCGCCGATCCACAGCCAGCGCATGATCGTCCACACCGGCACACCGATGGCCAGCACCGCAAGCACCAATAGGCCGATGGTGGCGGGAAATGCGTTGCGGCCGAGATGAACCGGCACCGCGGCGCGGGGCACGCCGGAGCCGATTCTCGAGTACCTGGCCCGCCCGCGGGCGGCACCCTCGGCCAACAGCAGCACCATGCACAGCAGGACGAGGACGCCCGCCAGCATGCTGCCCGCCGCCCCGTCGAAGGTGACCTGGAACTGCTGGAAGATCGCGACGGTGAAGGTGTCGAACCGCACCATCGCGAACGCGCCGAACTCGGCGAGCAGATGCACGCCGATCAGCAGCGCGCCGCCCAGAATCGCCAACCGCAGCTGCGGCAGCACCACGCGGAAGAACACACCGGCGGAGTCGGATCCGAGCGCACGCGCCGATTCCTCGACGGCAGGGTCGAGCCTGCGCAGCGTCGCGGCGACGGGCAGATACATGAAGGGGAAGTACGACAGCGTCGTGATCAAGACACCGGCCCACAACCCGTTCAGGGATGGAATGGCTCCCACCCAGGCATAGCTGTTGACGAAGGCCGGAACGGCAAGCGGCGCAACGAACAGCGGGCGCCAGATCGTCCGGCCGGGCAGGTCGGTGCGCTCAACCAGCCAGGCGACCCCGACACCGATCACCACACACAGCGGTACGGTGACCACGACAAGGGCGACGGTGTTGAACAACAGCTCGCCCACCCGCGGGCGGACCACCAGTTCGTAGGCGCGGGTCCACCCGACGGACACCGCGCCCCACACCACGTAACCGAGCGGAATGCAGGTGGCGGCGACCAGTAACGCGACCGTGGTCGAGACCAGCGGACCGGGACGGGCGGCCGACTCCGACCGCGAAACCGGTGCCGCGGGGCGCGTGACTGGGGGAGCGACCACCTACAGCAGGCCAGCCTTCGTCATCAGGTCGGCCACCTTCTGCGCGTCCAGGGTCGACGGGTCGACCTTCGGCGCCTGCAGCGAATCAAGCGGCGGCAGAGCCGGATTCGCAGGAACACCGCTGGCCACCGGGTATTCGAACGAGGTGCCCTTCTCCAGCACCTCCTGGCCGGCCTTGCCCGTGACGAACTTGATGAACTGCTGCGCTTGCTCGGCCTTCTTGCTTGACTTCAGCACACCGCCGCCGGACAGGCTGACGAATGCGCCAGGGTCCTCGTTCTTGAAGTAGTGCAGCGCCGTATTTCCGCTGCCCTCTTTGGTATTGGCCTGATCGCGGTACCAGTAGTAGTGGTAGATGATGCCGCCGTCGACCTCACCGGCGTTGACGGCCTTCATGGTGGCGATGTTGTCGTTGTAGATCTTCGCGTTGGCCTTCATGCCTGCCAGCCACTGCGCGGTGGCCGCCTCGCCCTTGAGTTGGAGATAGGCCGAGACGATCGCCTGGAAGTCGGCCTTTGCCGGTGCCCCGCCCCAGCGACCCTTCCATTCGGGCTGCTGGAGATCGGTCATGGATTTCGGCAGCTGATCGGGCTGCAGCCTGGTCTTGTTGTAGACGAACACCGTGCTGCGCGCCGCGACACCCGTCCACTTGCCGGTGGCCGGACGATACTGCGCGGGAACCTGATCGAGCGTGTCGGCGTTCAGGTCGGCGAACAGCCCCGCCTTCTCAACAGCGGCCATCGCGGGGGAGTTCTCGGTGAGGAAGACGTCGGCGGGCGAGGCATCGCCCTCGGCGACCAGCTGATTGCCCAACTCGGTGTCGCCGCCCTGCCGGTAGGTGACCTTGATGCCGGTCTCCTTGGTGAAGGCGTCGATCCATTCCTTGGTCAGGGATTCGTGCTGGGCGTTGTAGATCAGCAGTTCGTCGCTGTCACCCGAACCCGAGCAAGCAGTCATTGACAGTGCTACGGCAACGGTCGATACGAGTGCGGCGATCCGGCTCCAACGGAGGCGCATCCAGGCGTCCTTCCCACGCCTACAGGCGCTTTTAGCTGAGGGTTACCTAAATGAAGATACCCGGTGCCGCGCTCACAAACTGCCCGCCCGTCGGAAACGTCGATCTATGGCGGAACTGTGAATCCGCTGGCACACGTGCTGCGCGGACATGAAAGACTTTGGGGCAGCCTGGCCTGCAACGACACAAGGGGTACGAATCAATGAATAGGTCTGCAACTGTGATGCGCCGCGGAGTGGCCTGCGCCTTCATCGCATCCGCACTGTCCGGCGCGGTGGCCACCACCATCGCGCTGCCGACGGCAAACGCCGCGCCGTGCACAGCCAGCGGCCTTTCTTCGACGGCCAGCGGGGTGATGGCGGACGCCGGGGCCTACCTGGCCGCGCACCCCGGTGCCGACGATGTGCTGACGCAGGCCGGTACACAATCGACGGGCGACGCCAAGGCCAGCGTCCAGAATTACTTCCTCGCGCACCCCGGTGAGTTCCTCGACCTCAAGCGCATCGCCCAACCGCTCACGGATCTGCGGGCCCAGTGCGGTGTCGCGGTGTCTCCGGGACAGCTGGCCGCGCTGGTCGAGTCGTTCCAATAGGTCGGGCGCTACATCCGGCCGTATCGGCTTCGCACGAAGCTGTACGCGCCGAATGCGGCGATCCCGACTGCGGCGACGATCAAGAGGAACTTGCCGAACGGCGCCGCGCCAACCGTCTTGATTGCCGCGTCCAGCCCGGTCGATTTCGACGGGTCGGATTGCAGCGACGCCACGATCACGAGCACGCCGATTCCGGCCAGCGCCAGGCCTTTGGCGATGTATCCGGTAACGCCGACGGCAGTGATGCCCGTGCCGCCGGAGACGCGCAGGTCTTTGAGGAACTTCTTCGACGCGCCCTTGTAGACGTGGTAACCGCCGACCGCTGCGAATCCCAAGCCCACCGCGATCAACAGTGTCTTGCCCCAGCCCGATTGCATCAGCTGTGCCGATAGTCCGGCGTTCTGCTGGCCGCTGGACTGACCGCTGCCCATCGCGAAGCGTGCTGCTGAGAACGCGATCGCGAAGTTGACGATGGCCAGGCCAATCGATTTCGCGCGCTTCCACGCGGGTGAGTCGTCGCGCTGCTGTCCGGAGCGCTCACCGGGCTTTGATCCGACCACCGCTTCGGCGAGGCGCCACAGTCCTAGCGCCACCAGCCCGACGGCCGCGACCCAGAGCATGAGGGTGCCTCCGGGTTGTTTCGCGAGAGTGCCGAGCGCGCCGGACTGATCGGCGTTGCCGCCCGAACCGAACGCGAGGCACAGGATGATGAAGGCCACGAGCAGGTGCAGCACACCGCTGGCCGCGAAGCCGACCCGCGCCGTGTACTCGAACGCTTGGCTATCGGTTGCCTTGTCGACCGCTCCGTGGACTGACGTGTTGCTCATGCGCCGACCTCCTTGCGGGGCCGAGTACCGCTCTTTGACGGTCGCGAAACCAACCGTGTGAAAGGTTTGGCCCTTGGAGGTCTGCCGAACTCGCCGAATGCCTGGCTGCTCTCACCGCGGCTGTGCGAGGCGCTCGCCCGCCGTGGCGTTTTCCTGTCGGACGACGTCCCTTTCTTGCGGGCTCACGCAGACATGGTCTTCTGGTCGCGCCTCCCGCCAGACGAAACCCTGCTTGCAGTCATCCGGTATCACGAACGGACACGACTGCGTTCTCAGCATCTCGTCTGTGCACACGCCTGCACGGCGGCCGGGGCCTTGGGTGTTATCGACCTTCACCGCCTCGCGGCGTTGCGGCCCCACACAGACGTGGTCGTCGGGGAAGGCCTCGCGCCAGACAAAACCCGGCGCGCAGGTGTCCGGGCCGGAATGTAGTGGATAGGCCGCCGTAGTCACCTCGACAGGGGGAGACCAGTCCCAGCATTTGTCGGAAGCGATGCCGAACCAGACTTCGGTGCAGCCCTGCACCTGCAAAATGTAGGTGCGGCTCGGCAGCAGCCCGTCGATGCGCTGGTAGCCCCAGGTGCCGTCATCGTCGTGATGGATGGTCTTCACCCCGCCGCCTTTGGGGGTGTAGTTGACGAAGTACGAGTCGTAGTCGAATCCGGCGGCGTCCCACTTGACTCCGATCCAGGTTTCACCAAGAGGTGTTTCGACGATTTGGGGTTGCGGCGGACGCCCACTTGGCTCCATGTTTCCGACCTTGAGAAGCTGCAGTCGCGCCTGGGCACAGGCGGTGTCACCGTCTTCAGTGCCGTAGTAGGAGCAAACTTCGAAGTCATACCAGTTGCCCGGCTCCATGCCGCAGGCCCAGACGTCGTGCTGATCGGCGGACACTTCCCAGCGCTGGAACGGTTCCTTGCGCTCCACCGAGAAGCTGGTGACCCCCGTCGGCTCGGCCTGCCAGGTGACGCTGAAGCAGGCCCCGTAGTGCCCAGTTGCCTGGATATTGAACGGAGGATAGAAGTCTTCTGCCGCAGCGGGTCCGACGCCATACAGCGCAAGAGCGAACATCCCGGCTGTTCCGGCCAACCAGCCGGCGAGCCGTCTGAACGTTATCCGGTACATGAATAGCTCCTCAGTGCACTAGACGGCTGCCATCAGGCCGCCATTTACGAGACCGTAGTCGCGAATCCGCGCTGCCGACTGAGTAGTTCACTACTCGTTTTCTGTTCGCTGCCTCTCGGCGTTGTGTATGACGAGCATCTGACTTCGCTGAGGCTGCAGGTGCTGGCTCGCAATTGGTGCCGCCGGTACGGCTATCTGAAAGCCGTGCATCCCAAAATGATAGTTGCGCAATGATTTTCGTCGCAGAGAAACACTGCAACAGTGACAAGTTCGGCGGAGTGCAGCAAGCGGTGACGTCGGACAGCGTGCATCGGCCGCAGGCGCAGGTCGGTCCTTGACAGAAAGTGTCGGGGAGAGGCACCATGACGTGGATCACTTTGGAAAAGCTTTCCAACATGTGGAATATATGGAGTGCCAACGATGCCTTCCGATGCTTCATCCGTCGTCGCCGTCGATGCGAACCTGCTTACCCGCCTCGACCGGGCGCCCGTCACCCGCACGCTTCGCGTCGGCATCGGTGTGGTCGTGCTCGTCTGGCTGCTCGAGTCGTTCGACATCGGCCTGGTGAGCGTTCTCATCCTGGTGCTCGGGCCGCATTGGGACCTGTCCCCGGGCCAGATCGGACTTCTCGGCGCATCCGGGACCATCGGACTGCTCCTCGGCATGCTGCCTGCCGGCAGGTTGGCCGACCTGTACGGCCGCAAGAAGGTGCTGCTTGTCGGCACCGCAGTGTTCGCCGTCTTCACACTGCTCTGCGCGTTCGCCACGAACTTCGGATCGCTGATCGTGCTGCGGATGATCGCGGGCCTCGGGGAGGGCGCCATCTTCCCCGTGCCGTACCTGATGATCTCCGAGTTGGTGAACAAGGAAGCGCGCGGCCGGATCATGGGCTACGCGCAGTGGGTCCTGAACGCCGGGTACACGCTGCCTGCGCTTGTCGGACTGTGGGCGGTCAGCACGTTCGACACCGAATGGTCGTGGCGGGTGCCGTGCCTGATTGGCGGGATTCCGCTGCTGCTGTTGCCGGTGCTGGCCAAATGGGTGCCGGAGAGTCCACGGTTCCAGCTCCGCAAGGCGGAGCGTACGGGGTCGGCGAGTGACCGTGACGACGTACGCAAGCTGGTCAACCAAATCGAGGACGAAGCCGGCCTCGCGCACGATGACAAGATCGTCGACCCCGAGATCGTGGCAGTGCTCGACCACACCGCGGACCGTGAGTCGATGCGGATGCGCCGACTGTTGAAGGCGCCCTATCTCCGCCGCAGCCTGATCGCATACTCGGCCCTGACCGCCTCGTTCATCGTCTGGTACACCATGCTCACCTACGCGCCGAAGATCTTCGGCATGCTCGGGGCGACGAAGTCGAACGCGTTGTTGTACACCGGCGTGATGATGTTCGTCTCGGCGTTCGGTGTCTTCTACCAGGGCAAGTTCGCCGACACCCGAGGACGGAAGCCGGTCTTCGCCGTGTACATGGTGATCGCCGCCGTCGGCCTGATCCTGCTCACGCTCGAACCGGTCGTCGGAATCGTGGTCGTCGTCATCGGGGGTCTCGCCACCGCGTGGTTCGGGCTCGGGAGCTTCTCGATCCCGAAGATGTATATGGCGGAGCAGTATCCGACCCGGCTGCGCGGACTGGGGACCAGCCTCGGAGAGATGACCAGCCGGGGCCTGACCGGCGGCATCCTGGTCGCTTTCCTGCCAAGCCTGTTCGACGGGTTCGGGGTGACTGCCGTGCTCACGGCCGCAGCGGTGGCCATGGTCCTGCTGGCGGCACCGATGTTCTTCCTCGGCAAGGAGACCAGCGGTCGCAACATGGAGGATCTCGGTACCGATTTACCGGCCAAGGCGAAGAAGGCCTAGGCGAGACATCGCGACAGTGACCGCAGAATCATTGACCATCGCTGCCGCCGGCGCCCGGCTTCGGAGCGGAGAGTTCAGCTGTGTCGGGCTTGCGTCGTCCCACCTCGAACGGATCGCGGCTCTCGACCCGAGCCTGGTTGCCTTCATCGAGGTGACCGGTGACGACGCGCTACGCCAGGCGACGTCGCTGGACGCCGAACTGGCGGCCGGCATCGATCGCGGGCCGCTGCATGGCATCCCGATCTCGGTGAAGGACCTGTTCGACGTCGTCGGCGTACGCACGACCGCGGGGTCCCGCTCGCGCGCCTATGCCGCAAAGGCGAAGGCGGACGCCGCCGTCGTGGGCAGGCTGCGTGCAGCGGGCGTGGTGTTCCTTGGCAAGAACAACCTCGCCGAGTTCGCCGCCGACATGTCGGGACGAAACGAGGCCTTCGGCGATATGCGCAACCCGTGGAACGGCGAGTACTCGGCGGGCGGTTCGTCGGGAGGCACGGCGTCGGCGGTCGCCGCGGGCATGGCCATGGCCGGTGTCGGCTCTGACACCGGTGGCTCGATCCGCTTCCCTGCGAGCGTCTGTGGGGTGGTGGGGGTCCGCCCGACGTACGGATCCGTCGATATCTCGGGAGCTTTCGCGCGGGCCCCGACGCTGGATGCCGCGGGCCCGATTGCTCGCACGGTGGACGACGTGGCGGTGCTGCTTAGCGTGATGACCGACCGCGAGACGCTCGCCATCGAGGACGCGTCGGTTGTCGGTCTCGAAGGCGTGCGGATCGGGCTGATCGAGAATCTCTCACTGGTCGGCCTCGATCCGGGTGTGGAGCGTCCGGTGCGCAAGGCCGTCGACGCCCTCGCCGAGCTGGGCGCCGAGATCCGCAGCGTCGTGATTCCCGCACTCGACTCGCTACTGGAGCCGGACAGGCTTTTTGACGTCCTGTGCTACGAGTTCCACCGGGCGATGGGAGAGCTGGCAGGTACTGCATGCGACCCAACGCTGTGGGGACCCGTCGTGCGCGACAACATCGACCGTGGCTCGGCGGTGAGCCAGGAAATGTACGAGCGCGCGCTTGCCGACAGGGCGAAGCTGCAGTTGCGTATGGGTGCCGTTTTCGACTCCGTGGACGTGTTGGTGACGCCGACCCAGCCGGTCGAGCCCCTCCGGTTGGACGCGAGGCCCGACGAGCTCAAACGGGTTCGGCGTTTCCTACTTCCGACAAGCTTCCTCGGGCTGCCGTCGGTTTCGGTTCCGTGCGGGGTGGCCGAGAACGGCCTGCCCGTCGGACTTCACGTGGCCGGCGGCTACGGCGACGAGGCCGGGATCCTTCGGGTGGCGCGAGCCGTCGAGCGCTGGGTCGGCTGGCAGTGCCTACCGGCGCGACGCGAAGCGATCCGCTAACCGCGCGACCATGCCATCACAGCGGGTCTGGCGGGAGCAGCGCCGCGATCTCGTGTGCAGCCGCACGCAGCAGTGGAACAGCCCGTTTCAGCTGGGCGTCGGTCATGCGCACGGTCGGACCCTGCACGGCCATTGCGGCGAGCAGGTCGCCCTCCGGCGAGATGATCGGCACGGCGATACAACGCACACCCTCGATCGCCTCCTGATCATCGATGCTGTACCCGCGGCGGCGAACCAGGTTCAGCTCCTTGCGCAGTGCCGTGGCCGTTGTGATCGTGTTCTTGGTCAGCCGTTGAAGCGGCATGTCCAGGCCGGCGACCTCATCCTCGATGGATCGGGTTCCGTGGGACAGCGTCGCCTTACCCATGGCGGTGGCGTGAACGGGGAGCCGGCTGCCGGGCGACTGGGAGATCCGCAACCCCTGCCTGGACTCGACGCTGACGACCACCACCATTTCCGCGCCATCCCGTACGCCGAGGTTGACCGACTCGCCCGACTCGTCGCGGAGGCGCTCGATCACCGTCTTGGCGCGGTCGAGCCCGAGTCGACGGTTGGCCGCATGGCCGAGCAGAACGGCCGAGCGTCCGAGCGTGTAGCGGTCGCTTCCGACGTCCTGGCTCAAATAATCGTCGTCGACGAGTGCGCGCACGATCCGGTGCACTGTGCTGACGCTGAGCGACAGCTGCCTCGAGATGTCGGAGATGCCGAGATCACCGTCGTTTTCGCGGAACAAGGTGAGAACGGCGAGGGTTCGGCTGATCGCCTGTGTCCCCACGGACGTCGACTGCATCGGACTCGCCATCAGCGAGCACCTCCGTATCCGATTCGTCACCTGTGAGATCCGTAGTGCTTGTGTGAGCGTACATCTCGCGTCACCGGCGACGCGGCACGTCGACCAGCGCGTTCGCGCAACGGCCGCTTCCATGCCTTGACACCAGCCATGAGCTGAACAACACTCAAGAATGGAAAGCCTTTCCAAAAATGCACGATTGCCAATCTCAACCCGGAGAGGTAGGGGCAGATGCCGGACCTGACGTTCGCTGAAGTCGGACAGATCCTTCGGTTGCTCGAGTCGATCGACGCCTCCGAGGTCGATCTGGAGTGGGGCGATCTGAGGCTGCGGGTACGACACGGAGATCCGATGGGCAGCAACGGTGTTTGCGCCGAGTCGCGGACCGCCGTCGGCGTCGCGCAAGCGAGCCCCGAACCTGCGGCGTCGAGCACCACCGCCGAACTCGAAGCGGCGGTCACCGCCGCCCCGCAGACGAAGGCAGGCTCCGACGACGCGCCCGGCGTCCCCGATCACTGGGTGGCGATCGGCGCCCCGATGGTCGGTACTTTCTACCGCTCACCCAAGCCAGGGGAGCCGTCGTATGTGGAGGCCGGTGACGTCGTCGCGGCCGGGGACACCGTTGGCCTCGTCGAGGTGATGAAGCTATTCACCGAGCTCAAGACCGAGGTGGCGGGCAAGGTCGCCAGAATCGACGCCGACGACACTGCCTTGGTGGAGTTCGGCCAGCCGCTGATTTGGATCGAACCCGCATGAGCGCCAAGCGAATGCGCTACGTCGACGTCACCACCCGTGACGGCCACCAGTCGCTGTGGGCGACCCGGATGACGAACGCAATGATCCTGCCGATCGCCGAGCAAATGGACCGCGTCGGGTTCGATTGGATCAACCTCGAGGGCGGCGCCGTCTTCGACGTGTGCGTCCGCTTCCTGCACGAGGATCCGTGGGAGCGGATGCGTCTGGTCGCCGAGCGTGTCCGCACCACGCCGATCGACATCATGACCCGCGGCCAGAGTCTGTTCACGTTCCGGTTCTTCGCCGACGACGTCGTCGAGCTGACCATCCGGCGGATCCGGGCCAACGGGATGCACCGCATCACCGTCTACGACGCGCTGAACGACACCCGCAACCTCGAGGCGTCGGTGCGGGTCGGCAAGGAGGAGGGCCTGCACGTGGCCGCCGCCCTCGTGTACACGATCTCCCCGGTGCACACCGACGAGTACTACCAGCGGGTGGCCCGCGAACTGGTCGGTCTCGGCGCTGACACCGTGATGATCAAGGACCCGTCGGGCCTGCTGCTCCCGGACCGGGTGCGCACGCTCGTGCCCGCACTCAAGTCGGTGATCGGCGATGTGCCCCTGGAACTGCACTCGCATTCATTGTCGGGGATGGCCGAGCCGTGCTACCTCGAGGCGGCGCGCCTCGGCGTCGACATCCTGCACACCGCGAGCGATCCGCTCGCGGGCGGAGCGTCCCTGCCGTCGACCGAGTACTGCGCGCGACACCTTGCGAAGGACGGCATCGAAAGCAGACTCGACCGCGACGGGCTGGCCGCGATGACGGACTACTTCACCGGCGTCGCCCACCGTCACGGGTTCCCGCTCGCCGTGCCGAACCGGTTCGACCCCGATCTGTACCGGCACCAGGTGCCCGGCGGCATGATTTCCAACCTGCGCGCCGACCTGAAGCGGATGAACCTGGAGGATCGCGCGGCCGAGATCCTCGAGGAGGCCGAACAGGTCCGCGTCGATCTCGGCTACCCGATCCTGGTCAGCCCGTTCGCCCAGTACGTGATCGCGCAGGCGATGCTGAACGTGCTCGGCGACGAGCGGTACGCGACGATTCCGGACGAGGTCGCCAGGTACGTACGCGGGTACTACGGCCGCCTGGCCGGCCAGGTCGACCCCAATGTTGCCGACCGTGTTTTCGCACGCGGAGCATCTGAGCCGTTCGAGGGCCGGGCCGGCGAGGTCATTCCGGCCGCGCTGCCCGAGCTACGGCGGGAGCGGGGACCGTTCGACTCCGACGACGACCTGCTGCTCGCAGCGTTCTACTCCGACCAGGAGCTCACCGATCTGCGGCAGGCACGTCGGCGCGCGGCGCCGTCACACGCGTCAGCGTCTGACCCGCTGGCGCACTTGCTCGACGGCCTGCGCAGCGGCCCGGCAGGTCAGACGATCCGCGTGGAGCGCCCCGGGCTGCGGCTGAACGTGGTGCGCTGAGCGATGTCGGGTTTGCAGCGCCTTCTCGTCGCCAACCGGGGTGAGATCGCCGTCCGCGTGATTCGCGCTGCCAGGGACCTCGGCATCGAGACCGTGGCCGTGCACTCCGCCGCCGACCGGGACGCGCGCCATGTCGCGCTCGCCGACCGCTCGGTGTTGATCGGACCACCGCCCGCCACCGCCAGCTACCTGAACCGCGACGCACTCGTGCACGTGGCGGAGGCCACCGATTGCGACTCCGTGCATCCCGGGTACGGATTTCTTTCCGAGGACGCGGGGTTCGCGCGTGCGGTCGGATCGGCCGGATTGACCTGGGTAGGCCCGGCTCCGGAGACGATCGCCCAGATGGGCGACAAGGCACGCGCGCGAACGCTCGCCGCCGACGCAGGCGTACCGATCGTGCCGGGCTCCGACGGGATTCTGCGAGACGACGAGCAGGCGCTGCGCTTTGGTCGCGACCACGGCTATCCGCTGCTACTCAAGGCCAGCGCGGGCGGCGGGGGCAAGGGGATGCGCGTCGTCAACCGCGAGGACGAGCTGATACCCACACTCGCGCTCGCGCGGCAGGAGGCGGCCGGTGCGTTCGGAGACGACGGCATGTACGTCGAGCGCTACCTCCCGGCTGTGCGCCATGTGGAGGTCCAGGTGCTTGGCGACCACCACGGTGGGCTGGTGTCGCTGGGGGAGCGGGACTGCTCTCTTCAGCGTCGTCATCAGAAGCTCGTCGAGGAGGCGCCTGCGCCGTCCCTCGCCGACTCGGTCAGGGCCGAGTTGTCCGAAACCGCGCTGCGCCTTGCCGCTGCGGCGGACTACCGCAGCGCGGGGACAGTCGAGTTCCTCTTGGATGTCACGACAGGCGAATTCACCTTCATCGAGATGAACACCCGGATCCAGGTCGAGCACCCGGTCACCGAAGAGATCACCGGCGTCGACCTGGTGGCGTGGCAGCTGCTGATTGCTGGCGGTCAGCCCCTCGACGGACTCGACTCGCCGGCTTCTCACGGACACGCCATGGAGTTCCGGATCACCGCAGAGGACCCCACCGCCGACTTCCGGCCCGGCCCCGGACGGATCGCTGTGTTCGAACCGCCAGCGGGGCCGGGTATCCGCTGCGACACGCACTGCTACAGCGGGTGGGAGATGTCGCCGTACTACGACTCGTTGCTGGCGAAGCTGATCGTGCACGGCGCCGATCGTTATCAGGTGATCCGGCGCGCCCGGCGTGCACTGCGCGAGTTCAGGGTCGACGGGGTCCCGACGACCCTTCCATTTCACCGGTGGCTGCTCGACCAGTCGGAGTTCGTCGATGCGACGCACACCACGTCCTACCTGGCCGACCGGCTGCCGCTCTCTCACATCCCACAGGAGGCAATGACATGACCACTCCGGCGATCATCACCGTCGCAATCACCGGTGCCGTGCCGACCACCCGCGACAACCCCGCGCTTCCGGTCGTACCCGAACGTCAGGTGGCGTCGGCCATTGAGGCGTTCGAGGCGGGCGCGACGGTCTGCCACGTCCACGTCCGCGATGCCGATGAGCGGCCTGGGTCCGACCCCGCGCTGTACGAGGAGGTCCAGCGCGGCATTCGGGAAGCCTGCCCGGAGATGATTGTGCAGATGTCGACGGGGGCGCGCGGCAGGACGATCGAGGAGCGCTTCGCCTGTCTCGAGCTGCGGCCGGAGATGGCGTCGTTCTCGACCGGGTCGGTGAACTTCCCGACCGGCATCTATGAAAATCCGCCGGACGTGGTGGAGGACATCGCCGGTCGGCTGATCGATCTCGGCATCAGGCCGGAGATCGAGGTGTTCGACCTGGCCATGCTGTACAAGGCGGCCGACCTGCTGGACCGCGGCCTGCTGGCGCCAGGGCCACAGGTGCAGCTGGTCATGGGCATCAAGAACGCGCTGCCTCCGCGGGAGTCGTTGGTGGACTTCTTCTCCGCCGAGATTCGGGAGCTGATGCCGGAGGCGACATGGACATGCATGGCGACCGGTAGGTTCCAGCTGGAGGCCAACCGCTGGGCGCTGGCGCGCGGTGGGCACGTGCGTACCGGACTCGAGGACAACATCTTCTACAGCAAGGGCCGGCTCGCGGCCTCCAACGCCGAGCTGGTCGCCCGCGTTGCAAGCCTCTGCGCCGAGTACGACCGGCATCCGGCGTCGGCGGCCGAAACACGCGAGCTGCTCCGGCTGCCGCTGCCCGCGCATCAGTAGCACGGCGGGCGCGTCACGCGACATGGAATTCGTTGGCGCACGCCATTTCTGACCGGTTGGTCAGATTCGCGCTGATCGGCCTGGCCGACGC
>CADEGF010000012.1:0-45709 GCA_902826815.1 uncultured Mycobacteriaceae bacterium | reverse complement strand
GATGCTCGCGGTGATCCGACGCCGCCGCAGGCTGCCCGGCTGCCGTCCGAGCAACGTCCGTTCCGGGCTTCGTGGGGGGGTCATCTCGAGCGTCGCGTACACGATCGTGCTGTGGGCGTGGTGCTCGCCGGGGTCGTGCTGATCAGCCTGCCGTGATGGCGGCGATACGGCCGAGTAGTTCGGCCACCTCGTCTGGCGCGGTGATCATCAGGTCGTGACCGGTGTCGATATCCCACAGCCGGCCATCCGACTGCTGTCGCAATTTGTCGGCGTTACGCAAAGACATGAATGCCGTGGTGCTGATATGAGACTGCGGAATCGATTGCAGCGCTTCCGCATTCGTTAGCTGTATCGGTTGTTCGAAGCATCTCCACGGGTGCGGGGTGAGCCGTGCGCGCATCCACTCCAAGGTCTGGGGATCGACCACCCCGTAGAACTTGATCGTCTCGTCGGTGGGGAACAGGCACATCTCGACGCCGTCGATGATCTGGCTGTCTGACCTGGCCGCCGCCATGAACGGTCCTGCGACATCGACCAGGGACTGCCCATCCTTGGGCGGTTTCGCGTCCAGGTACACGCGATGGCCGACACGAACGGGCGCACGGTCGGCTGCGCCGGTGATCACCATCCCGCCATAGCTATGCCCGACAAGGATGGCGTTGCTCACGTCTTCGTAGTGCAGAAGCGCCACGATGTCCTCGACGTGACAATCGAGGTCGACGTTCGCTCGGAACAGGTGTGCCCGCTCTCCCAACCCGGTCAATGTCGGGGCGTAGACGCCGTGACCCATGTCGCGCAGCACCCGGGCCAGCGGCTGAAAACACCACCCGCCGTGGCCGCCACCGTGGACCAGAACGAAAGTCGCCATCGAGGCTCGACCCTATCGACTGCGAATCAGTCGCAGTTCGCGCAGGCTCCGGTCAGCGACAACTGCATCCCGCAGGCGCAGAATGCCCCCTCGCGGCGCTTGTCGAGAGAGCGTGGTGAACCGGGCCGCACCTTCGTCAGCGGGTGCTCCACGTACCAGGTTCCCTTTCGGGAGCTGGGCCCCCGCGTGGCGCCACCGGCTATGCGGACGAGTTCTTCTTCGGAGAAGCCATTCGTGTACCCGTAGCTGATGTGCAGGTTCCGACGCCCGTCATGCCTCATGGCTTTGATGTACGACTTGCCTGCGGTCATCACCGTGCGGTACTCGGCGATGCCGACCGCATTGGTGAGCTGCCGAATGAACTCGTGATTCTCCGACGGGATCTGAGCCTGTGCCAACGCCTCGGTGAGGGATTGAGAAGCTTCATTTCCCGCGGTCATGGTCACTTCAGGATAAGCCGTGAGCCTGAGCAGCGCGCACCGAGCCCAGGAACTGTGAATGATCACGCAACTGTGGATAACCGTCGACATCGTCGATCGGTTTGTCGGCCGTTGATCGCATTGTGTCGACATGACTACATGGAGTCGCGCCGAGATCGGTGCGCTGGGTGAGCAACTGGCGGTCGAACACCTGACCGCGCTGGGCCTGGAGGTGCTCGACCGCAACTGGCGATGCCGATACGGGGAACTCGACGTCATCGTGGCCGACAGATTAACGCGCACCGCGGTTTTCGTCGAGGTCAAGACCCGCACAAGCGACCGGTTCGGAGGAGTGCAGCAAGCGGTCACACCCGACAAAGTCCGTCGGATCCGCAGGCTCGCAGGATTGTGGCTCGCCGACCACGGCGCTCGCTGGGCGGCCGTGCGCATCGACGTCATCGGAGTGCGCATCGGAAGGCAACGCACTCCCGAGATCACGCATCTGCAGGCGGTCGGCTGATGGCGCTGGGCAGAGCGTTCTCGGTGGCGGTACGCGCCTTGGAGGGTGAGATCGTGGAGATCGAAGCCAATATCGCCTCTGGGCTACCGGGTGTGCATCTCGTCGGACTGCCCGACACCGCGCTGCAGGAGTCGCGCGACCGGGTCAGGGCCGCGATCACCAACTGCGGCAACGATTGGCCGCAGACGCGCCTGACGCTGGCGCTCTCGCCCGCGACGCTTCCGAAGATGGGGTCGGTCTACGACCTCGCGCTGGCGTCGGCTGTCGTCTCTGCTCAGGTGAAGAAGGAGTGGCCACGGCTCGAGAAGGCGGTTCTGCTCGGCGAACTCGCACTCGACGGGCGGGTGCGCCCCGTCAAGGGCGTGCTGCCCGCCGTGCTGACCGCCAAGAGGCAGGGCTGGCCCACGGTGGTGGTTCCCGTCGACAACCTTCGCGAGGCCAGCCTGGTCGACGGGGTCGAGGTGCTGGGTGCACGAACGCTCGGGCATCTGCAAGCCTGGCTTGCCGGCAAGGGTGAACTGGACGAGCGAATCCAGACGCGCGCCCAGGCGGTCGAGCATCCGACCGACCTGGCAGACGTCGTCGGCCAGATCCAGGCGAGGTATGCCGTCGAGGTCGCCGCCGCAGGCGCGCACCACCTGACGCTGACGGGGCCGCCCGGGGTCGGGAAAACGATGCTGGCGCAGCGTCTTCCGGGCCTGTTGCCGGATTTGTCGCCGGGTGAATCGCTCGAGGTCACCGCGATCCACTCGGTGGCCGGATTGCTGGCCGCGGACACACCGCTCATCACCCGGCCGCCGTTCGTCGCGCCGCACCACACGTCGAGTGTCGCCGCGTTGGTCGGTGGTGGTACCGGCATCGCGAGGCCGGGAGCGGTCAGTCGGGCTCATCGTGGTGTGCTCTTCCTCGACGAATACGCCGAGATCGGCAACAGCGCGCTGGAAGCCTTGCGAACTCCGCTGGAAGACGGAGAGATTCGGCTTGCGCGACGCGACGGCGTAGCGACGTATCCTGCGCGTTTCCAGCTGGTGCTCGCCGCGAACCCGTGCCCGTGTGCGGCGCCCGATCAAAAGGACTGCCTGTGTACATCGCCTGCGAGACGGCGGTACCTGAGCAAGTTGTCGGGGCCGCTGCTCGACCGCGTCGATCTGCGTGTCGACATGTACCGCGAGAGTGCACAAACCTTCGATGTAG
Source organism: uncultured Mycobacteriaceae bacterium (assembly GCA_902826815.1). Taxonomy (GTDB): domain Bacteria; phylum Actinomycetota; class Actinomycetes; order Mycobacteriales; family Mycobacteriaceae; genus Mycobacterium. The sequence goes on along the minus strand of CADEGF010000012.1, from coordinate 42,708 downwards.
CGGCGGCCGAGTCGACGGCGGCGGTGCGGGATCGTGTGCATTCGGCGCGGGCGGCCGCCGCAGAGCGGTGGCGTCCCTTTGGCATGGCGACCAACGCCGAAGTCAGCGGCACTCTGCTGCGCCGTCGTTTCCGGCTCAGCCAGGACGTGACGGCTCCGCTGAGGACCGCCGTCGATCGCGGCGTGCTGAGCCTGCGCGGCTGCGATCGGACTTTGCGCGTCGCATGGACGCTCGCTGACTTGGGTGGGCGAACTTCGCCGAGCAAGGACGATGTCTCGACTGCACTCAGCTTCCGCGACTGCGGCGGTGTGCGATGAGCGATGATGCGCGTCTCGCGGTGGCATACCTGTCACGGGTGGCCGAACCGCCCTGTCCGGAACTCACGGGCCTGGTGAGCCGCGTCGGGCCAATCGACGCCGCCGCGCAAATCAAGTCGGGCGATGTCGATGCAGAACTTGCCCGCCGCACCGAGGCCCGTCGCGACATCGACAGTGCGGCAGAGGACCTGGAGCTGCTGGCCCGCCGCGGCGGACGCCTGATCACAGCCGATGACGACGAGTGGCCGCTGCTGTCCTTCACCGGCTTCGCCCGGGTGGATCACCGGCAGCGGCCACAAGCTCATCCGCCGCTGGCGTTGTGGGTCGTCGGCTCGGCCCGCCTCGACGACATGGCGCAGCGTGCCGTCGCGATCGTCGGGACCAGGGCGTGCACCGCCTACGGCGAGCACGTCGCGGCGGAGCTCGCCGCGGGTCTCGTCGAGCGCGACGTGGCGGTGGTGTCTGGTGGCGCGTACGGGATCGACGGCGCCGCACATCGCGCGACGCTGGCCACCGACGGGTTCACTGTCGCGGTCCTCGCAGGAGGCATCGACGTCCCCTACCCGTCCGGTCACGCCGGGCTGCTGCACCGGATCGGTCAGGACGGGCTGGTGGTGAGTGAGTATCCACCGGGTGTGCGCCCCGCCAGGCACCGATTCCTGACGCGTAACCGGCTGGTCGCCGCATTGTCAGGGGCGACGGTGGTCGTCGAGGCTGGCGCCCGCAGTGGAGCGGCGAACACCGCGGCGTGGGCGCGGGCGCTGGGCCGCTCGATCTGTGCGGTGCCAGGACCCGTCACGTCGGCGGCATCGGTCGGGTGCCACGCGTTGTTGCGCGACGAAGCGAACCTCGTCACCCGTGCCGCCGATGTCGTCGAGCTCATCGGTCACATGGGGGAGCTCGCCCCGGACGTGGAGCGGCCCCAATCGCTCCTCGACGGTCTCGGCGAGGCCGAGCAGCGGGTCTACGAGGCGCTACCGGCTCGTGGTCGCCGCACGGCCGACCAGATCGCGGTGGCCTCGGGGCTGCCGCCCACGCAGGTGCTTGGGCCGCTGTCGATGCTGGAAGTGTGCGGCCTGATCCACCGGGTAGACGGTTACTGGAAGCTCAACAAGCCGAAGACGTAGGACACCATGGAATAGCTGTCGCTCGTATGCTTGTTGAGACTGGCTAACAAACGCTGGTGGGAATTTTGGAGGAAAAGTGGCAGGACGTCCCGTGCATACCTTCGAGGTGCTGCGCACCGAGCAGCTGACACCGCACATCGTTCGCGTGGTGCTCGGTGGCAATGGCTTCGACACGTTCGCGCCCAACGCCTACACCGACGCCTACGTGAAGATCGTGTTCGTTCGCAGCGATGTCGATGCGGTCGAACTACCGCAGCCGCTCACGTTGGACAGCTTCAACGAACTACCGGTCGAACATCGGCCGACCGTTCGCACGTACACCGTGCGCAGCGTCGACACCGAGAAACGCGAACTCGCGATCGACTTCGTCGTGCACGGCGAACACGGCGTGGCGGGCCCGTGGGCGATGGCGGCGAAACCGGGACAGCCGGCCTATCTGATGGGACCCAGCGGCGCCTACGCGCCAGATCCTGCGGCCGATTGGCATCTGATCGCCGGCGACGAGGCCGCCCTGCCCGCGATCAGCGTGGCGCTGGAAGCGTTGCCCGACAATGCGATTGGCAAGGTGTTCATCGAGGTTGCCGGACCGGACGACGAAATTCCGCTCAAGGCGCCCGCCGGTGTCGGGGTGAATTGGATCTACCGCGGCGGACGCGCCGACCTGGTCGGCGAGGACATGGCAGGCGATCACGCTCCGCTCATCGCCGCGGTCAAGGAGGCCAATTGGCTTCCCGGGCAGGTGCAGGTCTTCATTCACGGGGAGGCGCAGACCGTCATGCACAACCTGCGGCCCTACATCCGCAAGGAGCGCGGCGTGGACGCCAAGTGGGCGAACTCGATCTCGGGTTACTGGCGGCGAGGCCGCACCGAGGAGACGTTCCGCCAGTGGAAGCGTGACCTCGCCGAAGCGGAGCAAGGCGCCAACGCCTGAGCCTCGGCCTGGCACGCTAGGCCCATGGCATTCGGCGACTATCAGCTCGAGATCTATCTGCAGGGCCTTTCCGGCGTCGTGCCGACGCTCCCAATGGCGTACGCCGGCTGGGAAGCCAGGGCCGAAGCCGCGATGCCGCCATCGGTGTGGTCATACGTCAACTGCGGGGCGGGAGACGAGCGCACGCAGCGCGTCAACCGCACGGCGTTCGACAACTGGGGTCTGATGCCTCGGATGTTGGTCGGCGCCAAGGAACGCGATCTGTCGATCGACCTCTTCGGCGTGAAACTGCCGTCACCGATCTTCATGGCGCCCATCGGGGTGATCGGCCTGTGCTCCCAGGACGGGCACGGCGACCTGGCCACCGCCCGCGCCGCGGCGCGCACGGGTGTGCCGATGGTCATCTCGACGCTGACCGAAGATCCGCTGGAGGACATTGCGGCCGAATTCGGCGACACCCCAGGCTTTTTCCAGCTCTACACACCGACTGACCGTGATCTGGCAGCGAGCCTGGTCCAGCGGGCGGAGGCGGCAGGCTATAAGGGCATCATCGTCACGCTGGACACCTGGGTGCTTGGGTGGCGACCTCGCGATGTGGTGACGGCGAACTTTCCCCAGCTACGCGGGAAATGCCTGAGCAACTACACGAGCGACCCGGTGTTCTGCGCCAGCCTGGATCAACCGCCCGAGCAGAATCCGCAGGCCGCCGTGCTGCGCTGGGCTCAAATCTTCGGAAACCCGCTCACCTGGGATGACCTGCCGTGGCTGCGTTCGCTGACCAAGCTGCCCCTGATCGTGAAGGGCATCTGCCATCCCGACGACGCGCGCCGCGCTATCGACGGCGGCGTCGACGGCATCTACTGCAGCAACCACGGCGGACGGCAGGCCAACGGCGGCATCCCGGCCATCGACTGCCTATCCGATGTCGTCAACGCCGCAGACGGGGTTCCCGTTCTGTTCGACTCGGGCATCCGTAGCGGTGCAGACATCGTGAAGGCGCTTGCACTGGGCGCCACCGCGGTCGGCATCGGGCGGCCCTACGCTTATGGCCTCGCGCTCGGCGGGACCGACGGCGTCGTCCACGTCCTACGGACACTGCTGGCCGAAGCCGACCTGCTGATGGCCGTCGACGGCTACCCCACGCGCAAAGATCTCACTCGGGACACGCTCCGGCGCGTCACCTGACTGGGCGCGGAACCGTCTGCCACGGTGGATGAGTGGAGGCGATCCTCGAGGAGTTCGACGAGCATCTCGCGCTGGAGCGCGGCCGCTCCGACCACACTCGTCGCGCCTACCTCGGCGATCTGCGGTCGCTGTTCGAGTTCGTCTCCCAGCGCGCACCCGACGCGCAGCTGAGCAACCTGAGCCTGCCCGTGCTGCGGTCCTGGCTGTCGGCTCAGTCCGGCGCGGGCGTCGCTCGCACCACGCTGGCGCGCCGCACCTCGGCGGTGAAGACCTTCACCGCGTGGGCGACGCGCAAGGGCTTGCTCTCCAGCGATCCGGCCACGCGTCTGCAGGTCCCCAAGGCGCGCCGAACTCTGCCCGCGGTGTTGCGCCAAGACCAGGCGCTCGACGCCATGGCGGCCGCCAATTCCGGTGCGGAACAGGGTGATCCGATGGCACTGCGGGACCGCCTCATCGTCGAGATGCTCTACGCCACCGGCATCCGGGTCAGCGAGCTGTGTGGTCTCGACGTCGACGACATCGACATGTCCAGTCGGCTGCTGCGGGTGCTGGGCAAGGGCAACAAGCAGCGCACTGTGCCGTTCGGCGAACCGGCGCAGGCCGCGCTGACCGGGTGGCTGACCGACGGCAGGCCCGCGCTGGCCAACGGTGATTCGGGTGCGGCGCTACTGCTCGGTGCGCGCGGCCGCAGGCTCGATCAACGGCAGGCCCGCACCGTCGTGCATCAGACCATCGCCGCCGTCGACGGGGCGCCCGACATCGGCCCGCACGGTCTGCGGCACAGCGCGGCCACCCATCTGCTCGAGGGCGGCGCGGACCTTCGCATCGTGCAGGAACTGCTCGGACACACAACGCTGGCGACCACCCAGCTCTACACCCACGTCACAGTTGCGCGGCTGCGCGCGGTGCACGACCAGGCGCACCCGCGGGCCTAGTTCACCACGAAAAGCTAAGTGCCGCAGAAGGTTTGGTAGCAGCCGCCGAACTCTTCCGGTGCGGGGTCGGCGTAGCGCTCGAATCCCGGCCGCTCGACATACGGAGACGTGACCGCTGTGAGCAGCCCCTCCAGTGGGCCGAGATCTCCGGCGGTCGCCGCCGCGAGAGTTTCCTCGACGAGGTGGTTGCGCGGGATGTAGACCGGGTTGGCGCGATCCATGACATCGGCGTCGGGGTTCAGGGCTTGCCAACGGACCACCCAGTCGTCGAAACCGGCGGGTGCCGCATCGCCTCGAGCCGCTCCGCTCAGCGCGCGGAAGAACGACGTGTAGTCCACGCGGTCCCGCTCGAGTCGCTCCAGCAGATCGTCGGTGAGCTCAGCGGCAAGCGCGTCGTTCACATCGTCGGGCAGGCCGAGCTTTCGCCGCATACCCGCCGACCACGCGGCAGCGTACTGCCGCGCGAAGTCCTGCAACGACGCAGTGGCGAGCTCGATCCCGCGATCCTGATCGTCGTCGATCAGCGGGAGCAGCGTTTCGGCGAACCGGGCGAGGTTCCACCCGGCGACCGAGGGCTGGTTGCCGTAGGCGTAGCGGCCGTAGGAGTCGATCGAGCTGAACACCGTCTTGGGGTCGAAAGTGTCCATGAAGGCACACGGTCCGTAGTCGATCGTCTGACCCGAGATCGTCATGTTGTCGGTGTTCATCACCCCATGGATGAATCCGACCAGCATCCACTGCGCGACGAGCTCGGCCTGCGCACCGATGACCGCGTCGAGCAATGTGAGGTACGGGTTGTCGGCGTCAGCGGCGGCGGGGTAGTGCCGGGCGATGGCGTGGTCGGCGAGACGTCGAAGAACATCGAGTTCGCCTGCTGCTGAGACGTATTGGAAGCTGCCGACGCGTAGGTGGCTCGCCGCGACCCTGGCGAGGACGGCCCCTTCGAGTCGCGTCTCGCGTAGCACCGGGCGTCCGGTGGCGACGACGGACAGCGAGCGCGTGGTCGGGATGGCGAGGGCGTGCATCGCCTCGCTGACGATGTACTCGCGAAGCATCGGGCCGACGGCCGCCAACCCGTCACCGCCGCGGGCGAACGGCGTGCGACCGGAACCTTTGAGGTGAAGGTCGCACAGCTGTCCACGGGTATCGACGAGTTCACCGAGGAGCAGGGCACGGCCGTCGCCGAGGCGCGGCACCCAGCCGCCGAACTGGTGTCCGGCATAGCCCTGGGCGACCGGGTCGGCGCCTGCAGGCACCGACGTTCCGGTGAGCAGTCCGAGGCCATCGGCGCCGCGCAGCCAGTCCGCGTCGAGCCCGAGGTCGGCGGCCAGCGCTTCGTTGAGTACGAGCAGCCGCGGCGCAGGCGTCGATTCCGCCTTCCAACGTACCGAGAGCTCCGGCAGCTCGGTGGCGAACCGGTTGCCGAGGGTGATGGTGGTTTCGGGAGCGACGCTCATCAATTCCAGCGTACGGACCCTTAGAGTGAGGATCGGCAAGTCCGGCGGTCTGAGGAGCGGCCATGTCGACCGGTGAACCCACTTCTGACGAGGTCATGCGCGCGGCAGCGGCGATCGTCGACGCGTTCTCCGAAACCGACGGCACCCGGTATTTCGCCTGTTTCGCCCCCGACGCCACGTTCTGCTTCTACCCGGAGCCCGCCCGGCTCGACGACCGCGCCTCCTACGAACGTCTCTGGGGGCAGTGGACGTCGGACGGCTGGAGTGTGCGCGATTGCACATCGTCGAATCAACTCGTCCAGACCTTTCCGGGCGGTGCCGTCTTCAGCCACGACGTCGCCACCACTGTCGCGACCGCCGACGGCGACGAAGACCTACGCGAGCGCGAGACGATCGTCTTCCGCTCCGACGACGACGGGCTCATCGCCATTCACGAACATCTGTCGCCCGCCGCGAGTTGACCCGATCTGAGGAGAAGCAGCGATGTCGCTCTACCGCCGCCTCGACCGTCGCCTCGAAGCACAGGCAGACAACGCGGGCCCTGTCCGCGGAACTCTGTCTGTCGGCCGGATCGGAATGATCTGGCTTGCCGCCAACCTCGTCGTCACCACATTGTTGACCGGGACGTTGTTGATCCCCGCCGTCAGTTTCGCCACCGCACTGACGATGATCGTTGTCGGCACCGTCTGCGGTGCCGTGGTGCTCACACTTGTCGGCAATATCGGCACCCGAACGGGCTTGCCGACGATGGCGCTGACCCGTGGCGCGTTCGGCACCCGCGGCAGTCTGCTGCCGGTGACAGCGAACGTCGTCATCCTCATGGGTTGGAGCTGGGTGCAGGCCATGTTGGCCGGAGTCACCGTCGACTACCTCGTCGAGAGCATGACCGGATTCTCCAGCCCCATCCTGTTTTCCGTGCTGTGCCAGACGATCGTCGTCCTGATCGCGATCCTGGGGCACGAGGGGATCGCCAAGGTCGAGCCGTGGCTGGCCGTGCTGATGCTCGCCATCATCGCGTGGATATTCGTCGTCGCGTTCACGACGTTCTCCCCGTCGGAGTTTCAAGTGATTCCGGCTGACGCCTCCCTCGGGTTGACGCCGGTGATCGTGCTGGACATCGTCATCGCCACCGCCATCTCATGGACGGTGTTGTCGGCCGACTTCAACCGGCTCGCGCGGTCCAGCCGGGCCGGGATCGTCGGGTCGGGGGTCGGCTACACCGCCTCGACGGTGATCGCGATGACGCTCGGCGCGACCTCGATCGGATACGTCATCCTCAATGGTGACGAGGCGATCCCGTTCGACCCGGCCACGGTGGTCGAGGCGTTCGGCGCTCCGCTGGGCATCGTAATCTTCCTGTCCGTCATGGCCACCAACACGATGGTCGTCTACGGCATGACGACGTCGGTGGTGAACGCGCCGATGGGAGCTCGTTTGCGGTTCCTGCCAACGGCTTTGGTGCTCGGCCTGATATCGATCATCGGGTCGACGTGGCTTGGCCTTCTCGCGCAGTTCACCGACTTCCTGACGGTGATCGGCGCGTTCTTCGTCCCCGTCTTCGCGATCATGATCGTCGACTACTACCTGGTGAAGCGATCGGCGTACACCGCCGACATTCTGCGTGGTCGCGGCGGGCGGTACTGGTATCTCGCCGGGGTGAACTGGATTGCGTTGGCCGCGTGGGCTGTTGGCGCGGTGGCATCGTATCTGTGGACCTACGTGTGGCCGAGTCCGATCGGTGCGACCATCCCGGCGTTCGTGCTCACCTTCGTGATCTACCTGGTGGCCATGTTGCGCGAGCGTGCCCGTCATCCGCGCGAAGACAGCGCACACCTCGCCGAGGCCGAACCCGTCGCGCCCCATTTCGTGCGCGAGCAGACGTGAAATCCCCCTATTTCGCGCCATATTGGGGGTTTTCGCGTCTGCTCGGCACAGGAAACGCGACGTGGCCGCGGCAGGAGAGTAGCCAACGCCGGCTAGCGCAGTAGCGCAATGACGTTCGCGATGTCGGGCATCGCGGATGGGCGGCCGGGTAGTTCGTCGAACACCGTCCAGTAACTCACGCCGAACTGCTGCTGGCGCGCGGCAAGGGTTTCGGCCATCTGCCCGTGCGTGCCCAGCAGAACGAAGGGGGAGTCGAGCAGCCGTTCAGGCGATATCGCTGCGCCGAGAGTGGTCGCGAGTTCCTCTGCGGCGGCAACCCGATCATCGGTCACCACCACGGCCTGGATCAGTGCATTGAGTTCGATCTGGTCGAAGCGGTCGCCCGCAGCTTTCCTAACAACATCGATCCGGTCTTCGAGGCCCTGCGGGTCGAAGTGCGTTGTGCGGACAACGGTGGCGTCGCGGTTGTGGGTGATCCCCGCGAGGCCCACGATGTCGGCCAACCGGCCAGCCAACTCGAGTACCCGGTTTCCATTGCCGCCAATGAGCATTGGCACCCGCGTCGCGGGCGGTGCCAGCAGCGCCCCAGCCTCGGCGTGTACGCGATAGTGTGCGCCGTCGTAGTCAACCACGTTGCCGTCGAGCAGATTTCGGATCAGATGAGTCGACTCTTCCAGCCGCGACACGCGTACGCCGCCATCGTCGAACGAGATGCCCGCGGCATCGTATTCCGATTTCATGTGTCCGGCGCCAATGCCGAGCTCGAAACGGCCGTCGGTCAGGGCCGCGATGCCCGCGGTCTCTCTCGCGACGTCGACGGGATGCCGAAAGTCGTTGTTGAGCACCAGCGTTCCGACGTGGAGGTTTTCGGTGAGGGCACCTGCGGCCGTCGCGCCCGTGAACGGCGCCGCGATCGGACCCAGGTGGTCGGCGAACGTCAGCACGTCGAAGCCGGCCGCCTCGACGACTCGCGCGAAGTCGCGCGCTTCGGCCGCGGGGCGGGGGAGTGCGGTGGTGACGCCGAACCGCATGGATCGTGCGCGATGGGCTGCCGTGGCCATGCACTCGACGGTAGGCGCACCGTCACGAGGGTGTGAGCGTGCGCAGTTGCACAGAATTCCGCGGTGTGTCGCGTGCAAACGCGCACGCTCGCGGTGCAAATCAGCCACGCAGGGGTTTGAGCCGAATCGGGGTGGTCACCAACAGCCCGAGCGGGTCGACGTACTCGGCGTTGGCGGCCGGGCCCCACATCGCACCCCAATGCAGGCACGCAGGTGCCTGGCAGCCTTCATGTCCGGCCGCCAGCTCGCCGAGCGGCGAGCCTGTGGCCACCAACCGCCCCGGCCGCACGGCCGCGATCACCGGCTCATAGCTCGTCCGCAGCCCGCCGGGATGGGCCACCGACACCACCGGCCGTCCTGCCAGCTCGCCGGCGAACACCACCGTGCCCTGGCGGGCGGCGTACACCGGCTGACCAGGTACTCCGGCCAGGTCGACGCCGCGATGTCCGCGCTGCCAGTTCGGCGATGGCGCGTCGAATGCCCGCATAACAGCAGGTCGGGGCCGCAACGGCCAGTTCAGTCGGCCGTCGTCGGCCTTCGCCGGCGCCGCGCACATGACCGCGAAGAGCACAATCACCGCTGCGAGCCGCATACGTCCAGCTCAGCGCATCGCGCCCGGTTCTGGAAGGCGTGAAGCGTTCACCTGGGGATCAGCGTCCCGGTGTGGACAAAGCACCTGTTTGGACGGTGTAAACTCAGTTCCGCAATTCGCATCAGCGGATTGACTTCGCGCGCCTGCGCCGCAGCCCCGTTCCACCAGGGTTGCATCCGTGTGCCGGGCGGTCCCGAGTCGGAGAAATCCACCTCGGGTCCGGCATGCAGCAGACGCTAGGGCCCGACATCACCCGATGCCGGGCGGCAACCGACAACTGAAGGACATGGCCAACCATGGCTGTCGTAACCATGAAGCAGCTGCTTGACAGCGGCACCCACTTCGGGCATCAGACCCGTCGTTGGAATCCCAAGATGAAGCGGTTCATCTTCACTGACCGCAACGGCATCTACATCATCGACCTGCAACAGACGCTGACCTACATCGACAAGGCGTACGAGTTCGTCAAAGAGACCGTCGCCCACGGCGGCAGCATCATGTTCGTCGGTACCAAGAAGCAGGCGCAGGAGTCCATCGCCGAAGAGGCGACCCGCGTCGGCATGCCGTATGTGAACCAGCGCTGGCTGGGCGGCATGCTCACCAACTTCTCCACCGTGCACAAGCGCCTCCAGCGCCTCAAGGAGCTGGAGACCATGGAGCAGACCGGTGGCTTCGAGGGTCGCACCAAGAAGGAAATCCTGATGCTGACGCGCGAGAAGAACAAGCTCGAGCGCAGCCTCGGCGGTATCCGCGACATGGCCAAGGTGCCGTCGGCGATCTGGGTCGTCGACACCAACAAGGAGCACCTCGCCGTCGCGGAGGCTCGCAAGCTGAACATCCCGATCATCGCGATCCTCGACACCAACTGCGATCCCGACCTCGTCGACTACCCGATCCCGGGCAACGACGACGCGATCCGCTCGGCCGCACTGCTCACCAAGGTGGTCGCCTCGGCGGTCGCCGAGGGTCTGCAGGCCCGCGCAGGCGCAGGCGGCAACGGCGACAAGCCCGAGGCCCAGGGCGCCGAGCCGCTCGCCGAGTGGGAGCAGGAGCTGCTCGCCACCGCGACAAGCACCGTCACCGCGAGCCCGACCGCCGAAGGCGCCGCGCCGGGCACCCCCGAGGCCGAGGTTCAGACCGAACCCAAGCCCGAGACGACCCCTTAGAAAGGCTGAGATGGCGAACTACACCGCTGCCGACGTCAAGCGACTTCGGGACCTGACCGGCGCAGGCATGCTCGACAGCAAAAATGCGCTCGTCGAGGCCGAAGGCGATTTCGACAGGGCCGTCGAGCTGCTGCGCATCAAGGGCGCCAAGGATGTCGGCAAGCGCGCCGAGCGCGCCACCGCCGAGGGCCTCGTGGCCGCCAAGGACGGTGCGCTCATCGAGCTGAACTCCGAGACCGACTTCGTCGCCAAGAACGCCGAGTTCCAGACGGTCGCGGATCAGATCGTCGCTGCGGCTGCCGCTGCGAAGGCTGCCGACGTCGACGAGCTGGCGGCCGCCAAGATCGGCGACACCACCGTCGAGCAGACGATCGCGGCCCTGTCGGCGAAGATCGGCGAGAAGCTCGAGCTGCGTCGCGCCGTCTACTTCGACGGCACCGTCGAGACGTATCTGCACAAGCGGGCTGCGGACCTGCCGCCCGCGGTCGGGGTGCTGGTCGAATACACGGGCTCTGACAAGGCGGCCGCGCATGCGGTCGCCCTGCAGATCGCCGCGCTGAAGGCCAAGTACCTCACCCGTGACGAGGTGCCAGAAGATCTCGTCGCCAATGAGCGGCGTGTCGCCGAGGAGACCGCGAAGGAAGAGGGCAAGCCTGAGCAGGCGCTGCCCAAGATCGTCGAGGGTCGTCTCAACGGGTTCTTCAAGGACGTCGTGCTGCTCGATCAGCCGTCGGTGTCCGACAGCAAGAAGACGGTCAAGGCGCTGCTCGACGAGGCAGGCGTGACGATCACCCGGTTCGCGCGCTTCGAGGTCGGCCAGGCCTGAAACTTGGCGTAACAGCTTCAGCGGTACGACTTGGTACCGTCAGTGCATGGCCCGCATTTCAGCCTTCGGCGACGACGCCCTCGGCGACCATGACGCAGTAGGTCTCGTCGAAGCTTTGCGCGCAGGCGAGGTATCCGCGGCTGAACTCGTCGAGGCGGCCATCGCGAGGACCGAAGCTGTCGACCCGCAGCTGAACGGGCTCGCCTACGAGGCGTTCGACCGCGCGCGTAAACGCGCGAACTCGGCTAGCGCGTACAGCGGCTACTTCGACGGCGTTCCGTCCTTCATCAAGGACAACGTGGCCGTCGAAGGCTGGCCGACGATGCAGGGTACCGACGCATGGGAGTCGCGGCCGATGCCCGCCGACGGCGCCGTCGCGCGGGTATTCCTGTCCACAGGTTTGGTACCGCTCGGCAAGACGCAGATGTCGGAGTTCGGCTTCAGCGCGTCGGCAGAGCACCCGAGGATCGGTGCCGTCCGCAACCCGTGGAATCCGGACTACACCGCGGGCGCGTCCTCGTCGGGTTCCGGCGCATTCGTCGCCGCAGGTGTGGTGCCCATCGCACACGCCAACGACGGCGGCGGATCGATTCGGATCCCCGCCGCGTGCAACGGTCTGGTCGGCCTCAAACCCACAAGAGGCCGGCTGCCGCTGGACAAGGAAACCGCCCAGATGCCGCTGCACATCGTCGCCAACGGAGTGGTCTCGCGGTCCGTGCGAGACACCGCGGCGTTCCTGCGCGAGGCCGTACGCGTGTACCGCAACCCGAAGCTGCCTCCCGTCGGTGATGTCACCCGCCCGGGCAAACAGCGTCTTCGTATCGCGTTCTGCACGGACTCCCTTGTGCGAGAAGCAAGTCCGGAGATGCGCGAGCTGACGCTGAAGTCGGCGGCGCTCCTCGAGGAGCTCGGCCACCGGGTCACCGAGATCAACAACCCGGTGCCTGCCCGCTTCAAGGACGACTTCCTGCTCTACTGGGCGTTCCTGGCCTTCGCGATCGTGCGCGGCGGACGCCGGATGATGGGACCGAGCTTCGATAGGACCAAGTTGGACAATCTGACGCTTGGGCTCGAGAAGACCGCGGCGCGCAACCTGCACAAGCTGCCGCTGGCGATCGCCCGGCTTGCGGCGTCGCGCCGGATCACCGCCCGGCTGTCGAGCACCTACGACGTCGTGCTCATGCCGACGCTGTCCGACGAGACACCGCGCATCGGGCATCTCGATCCCACCGCGCCGTACGAGCAGATCATGGATCGGCTTGTCGACTGGGTGGCGTTCACCCCGCTGCAGAACGCCACCGGTGACCCGGCGATCTCGCTGCCGCTGGCCGAATCCGCATCCGGTCTGCCGGTCGGCATGATGTTCTCGACGGTCAGGGGCAGGGAGGCCAGGCTGCTGGAACTCGCCTACGAACTGGAAGAGGCGCGGCCGTGGCCACGCATCCAGGCGACCTCAGACGGGATCTGAGCCCAGCGTGACCAGCATCCGTCTGAACTCTCCGCGCTGCTCGCTGGTCAGACCGGCCATCAACCTTCGCTCGGCCGCCTTGACGCCTGCGTCGGTCTTCTCGAGCAGGGCGCGGCCCTCGCGGGTCAGCGCAGCGGGCAGCGAACGGCCCGACGACACGCTGGCCGGCCTTGACACGAGGCCGCGGTCCTCCAGCCCGCGCAGCACCATGTTCATCGCCTGTGGGGACACGCTGGTGTCGCGCGCCAGCTCGGCGTTCGACCGGTCTGGAAAGCGGTCCAGTATCCGCATGCAGATGTACTGCGGGAAGGCCAAACCCAGCGGTTCGAGCACCGTCGCGGTGACCTCGGAGCGCAGCGCGTTGGCCACCCGGTACAGCAGGTAGCCGAGCGGCTGGTCCTCGAGAAACTCACTCATATCAACCATGTTGACATATATCAGCTTAGTTGATAGACCTGGGGTATGACCACGCAACCGGAACAAGAGATGTTCGAGTCGGCCTACCGCGGCGAAGCCGAGGAGTTCAAGGGCGTCCGCCCGCCGTGGAGCATCGGCGAGCCCCAGCCGGAGATTCAGGCGCTGATCGATGCGGGCAAGGTCCACGGCGACGTGCTCGATGCGGGATGTGGCGAGGCCGCTACGGCGCTGCACCTTGCCGAGAAAGGCTTCACCACCGTCGGCCTCGACGCGGCGGAGACCGCCATCGGGATGGCCAAGGAGGAGGCTGCCAGGCGCGGGCTCACCAATGCCAGCTTCGACGTCGCCGACATCAGCGACTTCACCGGCTACGACGGTCGGTTCGGAACGATCATCGATTCGACTCTGTTCCACAGCATGCCTGTCGAGCTGCGTGAGGGCTACCAGCAGTCCATCGTGCGAGCCGCCGCGCCCGGCGCTTCCTACTTCGTGCTGGTCTTCGACGCGGCGGGTATATCAGGCGAGTTCGGGCCGAATGCCGTCACCGAGCAGGAGCTGCGCGACGTGGTGGGCAAGTACTGGGAGATCGACGAGATCAGGCCCGCCCGCATCCACGCCAACGTGCCCGAATCGTTCGCAGAGCACTTCAAGAGCTTCGGCGGCACCGATGTCCGCGACGAGCCAAACGGCCGCAAGTCGGTGGGTGCCTGGTTGCTCTCGGCGCACCTCCGCTAACCGCTCCGGGGCCGACCCCGTAGTGGCTGCGAGGCCGCTATGAGGCAGGATTAGGGGTAGCCGTCCCGGGCGTGCTCCACCGATGGCGATCTCATGCGAGGACCCCGAAGGAGTCGGATGGCGGATCCCACCACCACCAACGGCGCCACCGCAGCCCCGATCGAGCCGATGTACACCCGCGTGCTTCTCAAGCTCGGCGGCGAGATGTTCGGCGGCGGGGAAGTGGGCCTGGACCCCGACGTGGTGGCCCAGGTGGCCCGCCAGATCGCCGAGGTGGTCCGCAGCGGTGCGCAGGTCGCCGTCGTCATCGGCGGCGGCAACTTCTTCCGCGGCGCCCAGCTGCAACAGCGCGGCATGGAGCGCACCCGCTCGGACTACATGGGCATGCTCGGCACGGTGATGAACAGCCTTGCGCTGCAGGACTTCCTGGAGCGCGAAGGTATCGCGACCCGGGTGCAGACCGCCATCACGATGGGTCAGGTCGCCGAGCCGTATATCCCGCTTCGCGCCGTCCGCCACCTGGAGAAGGGGCGCGTCGTCATCTTCGGGGCAGGCATGGGCCTGCCGTACTTCTCCACCGACACCACCGCCGCCCAGCGCGCGCTGGAGATCGGTGCCGAGGTCGTACTGATGGCCAAGGCGGTTGACGGGGTCTTCACCGACGACCCCAGATCCAACCCCGACGCCGAGCTGCTCACCACGATCACCCACCGCGAGGTGATCGACAGGGGTTTGCGGGTCGCCGATGCCACGGCGTTCAGCCTCTGCATGGACAACCGCATGCCCATCCTTGTGTTCAACCTTCTTGTCGACGGCAATATCGCGCGAGCGGTCGCAGGTGAGAAGATCGGAACACTGGTCACCACCACGTGAGGGAGCACCCGTGATCGACGAAACCCTCTTCGACGCAGAAGAGAAGATGGAAAAGGCGGTGTCCGTCGCGCGTGACGACCTGTCGTCCATCCGCACCGGCCGCGCCAACCCTGGCATGTTCTCTCGTCTCTCGATCGACTATTACGGCTCGTCGACCCCGATCACCCAGCTGTCGAGCATCAACGTGCCCGAGGCCCGGCTCGTCGTCATCAAGCCATATGAGCAGGCGCAGCTGAAGGCGATCGAGGACGCCATCCGCAACTCCGACCTGGGGGTCAACCCGTCCAACGACGGCAACGTCATCCGCATCGCGATCCCGCAGCTGACCGAGGAACGCCGCCGCGAGCTGGTCAAGCAGGCCAAGGGCAAGGGCGAGGACGCCAAGGTGTCGGTGCGCAGCATCCGCCGTAAGGCGATGGAAGAACTGCACCGCATCAAAAAGGACGGCGAGGCAGGCGAGGACGAGGTCAAGCACGCCGAGAAGGAACTCGACAAGACCACGCAGACCTATTCCAGCCAGATCGACGACCTGGTCAAGCACAAAGAAGGCGACCTGCTCGAGGTCTGATGGCCGAGCAGCAAGCAGATCCCGTGTCTGACACCCCGGTCGAAGAGCCGCCCAAGAAGTCGCGCGCCGGCCGAAATCTCCCTGCCGCCATCGGCGTGGGCGTCGCGCTCGGGGCGATCGCGATCGGCGTCCTCCTGTTCTGGCCGATCGGCTGGCTTCCGGTGCTGGCGATCGCGATGCCCATCGCCACCCACGAGGTGATTCGTCGGCTGCGCGAAGCCGGTTACCACCTCCCGGCCATTCCTCTGCTGCTCGGCGGCCAGGCGATGATCTGGCTGACGTACTACGGCCCGGCTGGGCTGTTGGGCGCCTACGGCGGAACGATCGTCGTGTGTATGGTCTGGCGGCTGGTGGGACAGGGTATCCGGGAGGCGCCGGTCAACTACCTGCGCGACATCTCGGCCACGGTGCTGCTGGCGACGTGGGTCCCGCTTTTCGGGAGCTTCAGCGCGCTGCTGATCTTCCAGGACCACGGCGGCAGCCGGACGTTCACCGTGATCGTGACCGTCGTGTTCGCCGACATCGGCGGGTACGCCGCCGGGGTGTTGTTCGGCAAGCATCTGATGGTTCCCGCGATCAGCCCGAAGAAGTCGTGGGAGGGGTTGGGCGGTTCGCTGCTCTTCGGCGTCACGGCCGCCGTCCTTTCGGTCACGTTCCTTCTCGACAGGCCGGCATGGGTCGGCGTGCCGCTTGGCCTGTTCCTCGTCATCACCGGCGTGCTCGGCGACCTGGTCGAGTCTCAGGTCAAGCGCGACCTCGGCATCAAGGACATGGGCTCGCTGCTTCCCGGCCACGGCGGCCTGATGGACCGCATCGACGCGATGCTGCCCTCTGCGGTCGCCGGCTGGATCGTGCTGACGTTGCTGGCGTAGCTTTGCCGCCGTGGTGATGGCAGGCGCGGGTTTAGGCTTGGTGCTTTCGCCGTCAGGTGGAGCAGGCCACGATGTCGGCGACCGCATACAGCGGACGCAGCAGGCCACCAACGGAATTCGTTGACTATCAACGTGCGGCGGATTTAAGCGACCTGGGTTATCCACAGTTGCTGTTTTATCCACAGCTTGCGATTTGGCGGTAGCTGTTCGCACACCTGTTCGAATATTGTGGAGGTATGAAGTCGTCGCAGCAGGACGAGGTGCGCGCCGCACTCGATGCGGTCGAGGCGGGATACGCCCGGCTGCGCGCCGCCTGCTCGGACTCGGTGGGCAATGCGTTCCGCGTCGACGTCGCCGAGGAGTTGGAACGCCAGCACCGCGTCAACCGCGCGCTGATGTACCGGATCGTCGGCGAACTCATCGAACCGCCCGACGGACCTGATGACCCCGACCTGCCCGCAGGCACCGTCATCTCCAAGCTGCTGTGGCAGCGGCTACGCATCACCACCCGGGAGGTGAAGCGTCGCATGCGAGTCGCCGTCCGCATCCGTCCTCGGCGCACCCTGACAGGGCCGCAACTGCCGCCCGAACTTCCGCAGTTGGCCGCCGCCGTCGAGGACGGAGCCGTCGGCGACGACCACATCACGGCGGTCTGCGAGGCGATCGATCTGCTGCCATCGGTGGCGCACCACAAGAAGGACATTTGCGAACGCATACTGGTGCGGCACGCCAAGGAGCAAGACGCTTCGTTCGTCACGAGCATCGGCAAGGGCATCGCCGAATACCTCAACCCCGACACCGTCTTCGACGAGCAGGATCGCAGACGCCGCAGCGGAATCACGCTGGGCCCGCAGCATGCCGACGGCATGAGCTATCTACGCGGCTGGATCGACCCCGAATCACGCGCCTACCTCGAATCCATCAACGCCGCCGCGAAACCCGGCCGCCACCAACCCGATACCGACGAGTCCGGGTGCGACGAACACGGCCCCGCGTCTGGGTCCACATTCCGGTCCGAGTGCGCGCCCGCGTCGGAGCCCGCGGCCGCGCCGGAGACCGAGGCTGCGCCGGAGGCCGCGGCCGCGCCTGAGTCGGAGCCCGACGAAGCCACACCCGACGATCACAGCGCGGTGCAAGCCGAGTCCGCCGACGACGCAGCGGGACCAGCCGACTCCGACGGCCTCTACGAGGTCAAACCCGACGCGCGCAGCGCTGCACAGCGTCTCCACGACGCTTTCAAGATGGGGCTGCGCGCGGCGATCTCTTCCGGCGCATACGGCCAACACCGCGGGCTACCGGTCACCGTCATCGCCACCGCCCCCCTCGCCCAGCTCGATCAGGCCGCCCACGCGCTCAACAACCCCGCGATCCCGATGCCCCCGCCTGCGCGCACCGGCGGCGGCTCCTTCATACCGATGCGGGATCTGATCCGGATGGCCGCCAACGCCATTCACTACCTCGCCATATTCGACGACCACTCCGAACGGCCGCTCTACCTGGGCCGCACCAAACGCATCGCCACCGCCGACCAGCGCATCATCTGCTACGCCCGCGACCGCGGCTGCACACGGCCGGGCTGCACCGAACCGGGGTACCACTGCGAGGTCAATCACGACCCACCATGGGCCGCGGGCGGAAAAACCGACGCCGACTGCCTGCACTTCGGCTGCGGACCCGACCACGCCATGCTGTCCAAGGGGCTACTTCACGTCAAAGTCACCGACGCAGGCAGACTCGCCTGGAGCGACGGCACCGGGCCGCCGGAAGTCAACCTCGCCCACCACCCCGAAGACCTGCTGGCCGAACTCTTCGAGGATGACGCGGGCGACTTCGGCGACGATGAACGCAAGAACGACGACCCGTAGCAGAACTGCGTCAAGATCGTTGCGCTGCAACACTTCCCGAGGCGAATATCGACTTCCCCGTAGACTTGCTGGTCGCGATATTGCCCGGCCGATCGTGGCGGCGAGTTCGCTCCGATACAGCATTTCCCAGGCGGATATGGGTTCATGCTGGCGTTGAGCAGCAAACATCTGCTGCGCGGTTGCGAGAGGGGAAGTCGATGCGACTCATCTCGAGATGGGGGCACGGAGTAACGCTGATCAGTGTCTCCGCTCCAGCCGACGCGCCGCCCGCAGGGCCGAGCCTGCCCCCCGGCACACCTGGCGCGATATAGCTACGCGAGTGCCTCGGTCAGGTACCGCTGGACCGTCGGCCCGACGAGGGCGACGATGTCGTCGATGGGCGTCGACGCGATCGGTTCGATCTTGAGTTGGTAGCGCGCGAACGCGAGCCCCATCAGGTGGCTGGCGACAAGCTCGACGCGCAGCTCGGCGTTTGACACCCCGAACTCGGCGGCGACACGCTGAGCCATCGGCCCGGCGAGCGCGTCGTGCAACACTTTTCGCGCCTGCGGCTGGATCGCCGCCGATCGCCACAACGTCAGCAGCGGCTCGAAGGTGCCGCTCGTTTCCCAGCGCTCGAGGAAACGACGCACGAGTCTGGGCCCGATCTCCGCGTTGGCCTCGTCCAGCAGGCCTGCGAGCTGATGCAGCGGGTGCTGGGGACCCGTCAGCACCGAGGCCGAGAACAGCCCCTCTTTGTTGCCGAAGAAGTAATAGACCATCGCGACGTCCACGCCTGCGTCGGCGGCGATGCCGCGGACGGTGGCCCGGTCGTACCCGTCGCGCATGAACCGCTCTCGTGCCGCGATCACGATGCGCTGTTTGCTCTGCTGACCTGTGCGCCATCGGCCGGCACGGCGCGGTTCGGGCATGTGACGAGCATACTTCAACACACGTTGACGTATCGGCGCCGCGCTCGTACGGTAATTGTTGAACGAGAGTTGAAGTAAGGAGGGTCTGCAATGACGAAGACACTCGAACGACGCCTCTTCTGGCGGCACGTTCTGTCATTCCTGCTCGCGCCGGTGACCATGACGCTGGTGATTCCGGGGCTGATTGTGCTGTGGGCGGATGTGCGGATGCCGGATCTGACGTCGCCTCTGCAAGTGGTGCTCGTGATCGTTGGCGCCCTGTTGATCGCGAGCGGTGTGGGGATGCTCTTTTGGACGGTGTACCTGTTCGACCGGGTCGGTAAGGGCACTCTCGGCGTTGGCGAGGTGATGGGCCAGCCGGTGAATCTGGTTGTGCGCGGACCGTATCGACACGTGCGCAACCCGATGATCAGCGGCGTGTGCGCGATTCTTATAGGAGAGGCCGCTCTCCTCGCATCCGGCTGGCTGCTGCTCTGGGCCGCGATTTTCTTCACGATGCTCACGACGTCGATCCAGATCTGGGAAGAGCCGCATCTCACACGGCGATTCGGCGAGGATTACCTCACGTACCGGCGGAACGTTCCGCGCTGGATCCCACGGTGGACGGCCTGGGATCCGGCTCGATAGCGGTGTCACTCGAGTCGTCGCGCGGCGCGCGTGAGCGCGCATTGAGCCAACAGGCCACCGCGCCGAGGACGAGGCCGACCGCGATGCCGATGTCGGGCCGCTCGCCGAGCATCAGCCAGGACAGCAGGCCCGCGACGGCGGGAATGACTGCAAACAGCATGGCCACCGCCGCGGCGCCGTAGTTGTTGACCGCACGGACGTAAAGCGTCATCGCGACTGTCGCGTTCACCAGCACCACCGCGGCCACCGCCGCTACAGCCTTCCAGGGGTTCGTCACGGTCAACGGCATCATCGCCGCGAGCAGCGCGACCGGAATCACGCATGCTGCGTTCTGCAGCGCTGACGTCACTCGGAAGTCCACGTCGCGGCAGAACTTCTGCTGGTAGACGCCGCCCGCGGCCACGCTGAACAGCGACACCAGCAGCAGCAGGACCACCGCGTCGACCCCACCGACCATCACAAGACGGCCCGCGCAGGCAGCCAGCACCGCGAGCACGCCGAGCACCAGCGCAAAGGCCCGCATCCAGGTGAGCCTCTCGCCGAGGAATATCGCCGCGAGCACCGCGGTGACGACGGGGGTCATCGAGATGACGACCGCACCAAGCACAGCAGGCGCACCATGCAGAAGCGCCAGGTAGAGGGTGGAGTACATCAGGCCTTGCGCCAGCAGACCGCTGAACAGTACGTGTGCCAGCAGTCGTCCTGTGGGCCATCTCACCCGTGCCAACAATGCCCAGCCTGCGAGGATCGCGCCGGCAAGGCCGAACCGGAAGACCAGTACCGCCATCGGCGACATCGCGGAAACCGCCAGTGCGCCAATCGGATAGCCGAGAGCGTAGAAGAACGTCAGCGTCGATGCGGTGCGAAACGGCATCGTCGGCATGGCCACAGCTCCCATGCTTGCCACCAACGCGCGCGATTACCAGTCAATTTCCGCCAGCCATGGATGGGATACTGACAAAAGCCCATGCCCACTTCATTGCCCCTGGTCTTCGACCCACCGCGGCGCGCGATGCCTCCGCGCCACTTCGCCGACCTCGATGAGACCGGTCGCGCCGACGCCGTGGCGGAGCTCGGCCTGCCCAAATTCCGCGGTAAACAGCTGGCCAACCAGTACTACGGCCGGTTCATCGCCGATCCGCGGGAGATGACCGACTTGCCTGCCGCGGCGCGCGAGCAGGTGACCGATGCGTTATTCCCGCCCCTGCTCAACGCCGTCCAGGAGATCGAGTGCGATGCGGGGGAGACGCGCAAGATGCTGTGGCGCGCGGTCGACGGTACGACGTTCGAGTCGGTGCTGATGCGATACCCGCAGCGCAATACGGTGTGCATCTCGTCACAGGCGGGCTGCGGGATGGCGTGCCCGTTCTGCGCGACGGGTCAGGGTGGGCTGAAGCGCAACCTGTCCACGGCCGAGATCCTCGAACAGGTCCGTGCCGCCGCGGTGGAACTGCGCGATCGCGACGGGGAGGGAATCGCGCGCGGCGGTCGTCTGTCGAACATCGTGTTCATGGGGATGGGCGAGCCGCTGGCCAACTACAACCGGGTGCTCGCGGCGGTTCGCCGGATCACCGCGCCGCCGCCGAACGGCTTCGGCATCTCGGCGCGCTCGGTGACGGTGTCGACGGTCGGTCTGGCACCCGCGATTCGCAAGCTGGCCGACGAGCGACTCGGGGTCACGCTGGCGCTTTCACTGCATGCGCCCGACGATGAACTTCGCGACACGCTTGTGCCGGTGAACAATCGGTGGAAGGTCTCCGAGGCCCTCGACGCCGCACGGTATTACGCGGATGTCACGGGTCGGCGGGTATCGATCGAGTACGCCTTGATTCGTGACGTCAACGATCAGCCGTGGCGGGCCGACCTCCTTGGCAAGCGGCTGCACGGCGCGCTGGGTCCGCTGGTGCACGTCAACCTGATTCCGCTGAACCCGACGCCGGGCAGTGAGTGGGATGCCAGCCCCAAAGCCGCCGAGCGGGAGTTCGTCAGGCGGGTACGCGAGCGCGGCGTCTCATGCACGGTGCGAGACACCCGTGGCCGTGAAATAGCGGCCGCCTGCGGGCAATTGGCGGCTCAGGCCTGACCGGCGCGCGGAGAGTTGGCCGTCCACACCATCTCTTCGCGCAGATCCCTGCTGCGCCAGCCGTCAGGCGTGCGAACCAGTTCGTGGAAGTAGTAGCCGCCGAACATGCTCAGTTCCGAGATGCCCTTGATCTGCGTCGGGTTGTAGAACATCGCGCGCACCTGCCCCGCGATCTCGAGTTGGTCGCTGACCCGCTGCGAATCCATCAAATGGCGGGTTTGATGCCGACGGCGTGCCGTAGCTGCGCCAGGAACTGGTCGTCGTCGTCGCTGCGAACGATGTAGTGCGACACCGCGACTCGGATCGCCGTAGCCGCCTTGATGTCACTGTTGGATCCCGAGAGCAGCTTCAGCAGCCGAGCCCGCATGATCGGAATGATCTTCGACAGCTGCGTGATGACGACCTCAGGCTCGATGTCGACGAGCCGTACCCCGGAATAGGAGTGCTGGTATTCGACGATGAATCGCAGTGCCGCGTCCAGCTTTTCGGTCCCGCGCAGGCCGGCCGTCGCCCTGCCGATACCGGTGTCGAACATCTCGCGCTCGTAGACGCCGAATGCATGGAGCAGTTCGCTCTTGTCGGCGAACCAGCGGTACAGCGTCGGGCGGGACACCCCTGCCTGCAGCGCCACCTCGGAGAGGCTGAGTTTGGTCTGCCCGCTGCGGCCGAGCACCTCCGCCGTCGCCACCAGGATCCGGTGTCGCGTCGAGGTGTCCTCGACGTCGTCCGTTTTGGCGTGCACTGGTTCGTTCACGTCAGGCCTCAATCGTCGGGTCTGTAGAGATCGTAGATCTTTCCATCACAGCGCCTTCGTCAGGAGCGCGATCGTGTCGAGGTCATCGAGGGCGGCGACAGCCCGCCGTACGCCCTCCATGGCGATGTCCTCGGCCTGCATACCGCCCATCCCCGCGGTGATCAACGATGCGACATAGGCATACAGCGCCCCCGTGCGGTAGCGGTCCCACAACTCATCGCGATCCAGGTCCGGGCCGCCCGCGCGGGCCAACGCCTGCCGGTAGTGGTCGAGCAGATCGCGCTGATGGGCCCGCCGATCGGCGGGCGCCAACCCGGTGACCAGGGTGTAAGCCAGTTCGCGTCCCGGATGGCCGCGGCGCACCGCCTGCCAGTCCAGCAGGCCCGCCTCACCGTTGCGGAAGTAGACGTTTCCTGGGTGGGCGTCGCCGTGCGTCACGGTGTTCGGCCGCTCGTCGATGAGGGCGGCGACCGCGCGGTAGTTGTCGTCGATGAACCGGCCGTGCGCGACGGGGATATCGGTCTTCTCGGCTATTCGACGCGACGACGTCTTCAACAGTGGGCTCGTCAAGAGCGCCGCGGCGTCGGCGGATGCGGTGTATGCCCAATCGGGTACCCGCTCCCAGAAGGTGGCGTGCAGCCGGGCCAGCAGTTCGACCACCTGGCTCGCCTGGTCCGCGGTGAGTGGGTGCAGCGTGTCGGGAAACTCGCAAAGGTCGACGGCGAGATCCTCGAGTACCAGTACGAAGCGGCCGGTGACCGAATCGAATACGGAGCCGAATGACTTGGGCACGCCTGCCAGTCGGGGTGCGAGCTCTCGATAGAACCGCGTCTCGGTCTGGGCGAGTCGGCCCACCTCGCCCATCAGGCGGGTCGCGGCCGTTTCGGCGGGCAACTTGACGAAGACCGAATCCGGCACGCCGTCGCCGGTCAGCGCCAGCCTGGCACGTGACGACGTTCCCGCGTCGCCGCCGATGACCGAAACCGACGTCACGGTGGCACCCATGATCTGCGACAGGAATCGGGCATCGAGGTCGGCGACCGTCCGGGGAAGTGCCCGCACGCGTCCGACGACCAGGTCGGTCGCGACACGTTGCAGTCCGCGGCCGAGGTGGGCCGCCAACTCGATGACGGGTCCGACCCGGCTCGCTGTCTGCGACACCCGACGACCTCCTAGTCTTGGCCTGTAGCCAGGCAAGCTTTACAAAAAGAAGACAAATTGTAAAGCGGCGGAAGGGATGGTCATGACCGGACCGATGGAGGGCGTCAGGGTCGTCGAACTCGGCGTGTGGGTGGCGGGCCCGGCGGCGGGCGGCATCCTGGCCGACTGGGGCGCCGACGTCATCAAGATCGAGCCGCCGACCGGCGATCCGGCTCGCACGTTCGGCAGGATGCTGGGCCTCGAGGACGGCGGAAGTCCGCCGTTCGAGATGGACAACCGCGGTAAGCGCAGCATCGTGCTGGATCTCACGACCGGGGAAGGTCAGGGGCACGCGCTCGAATTAGTCAGCGCTGCAGATGTTTTCATCACCAATGTACGCCCGGGTGCGCTTCGGCGCATCGGCTTGGACTTCGAGAACGTCGCCGCGCGAAACCCGCGGTTGGTGTACGGACTGATCACCGGTTACGGGAACGCGGGGCCGGATGCCGACCGCGCGGCCTACGACGTCGCCGCGTTCTGGGCCCGCGCCGGGCTGGCGCATCTGCTGACCCGTCCCGGTGACACGCCCCCGTTCCAGCGCGGCGGCATGGGTGATCACACCGCCGGGATGACGTTGGTGGCGGCGGTATCCGCCGCACTGGTCGCCCGGTCGCGCACCGGCGTAGGCCAATTGGTGTCGACCTCGCTGTACCGGCAGGGCGCATACACGGTCAGCTTCGACCTGAACACGTTCCTGATGACCGGCCACGCCATCGCGATCGGCCAGCGCGACTCGATGGCGAACCCGTGCATGAACAACTACGCGGCGGGCGACGGGAAGCGGTTCTGGATCGTCGGCCTCGAGGTCGATCGTCACTGGGGTCCGCTGTGTCGGGTGGTCGACCGCACCGACTGGCTGACCGCCTATCCGAGACCCCGCGACCGAGCAGGCAACTCAGTGGAGATCATCAGCGCTCTCGACGAGATCTTCGCGACAAAGCCGCTCGACGAATGGGCGGAACTGTTTGCGGCAGAACCCGATTTCTTCTGGTCGCCGATCAACACGATCGAGGATGTCATCGCCGACGAGCAGTTCCACGCCGCAGGCGGGGTGGTCTACGTGCCTCACGGCGATTCCAGCGTGCCGATGATTGCGACGCCCGCCGATTTCCACGGCACGCCGTGGGAGGCCCGGTCTGCCGCTCCGGCCGTCGGTGAGCACACCGAGGAGGTCCTCGCCGAACTCAGATCGCGGCGGGTTTGACACCCGCGGCATGCCGCAGCTGCGCCAGGAATTGGTCGTCGTCGTCGCTGCGAACCAGGTAGTGCGACACCGCGACTCGAACGGCGGTGGCAACCGCAAGCGCCGCGTCCGGTCCCTGCGCAAGACGCTCGAGGCGATCGCGCATCAGCGGGATGACCCGTGCCAGCCGCCGGATGACCTGCGCCGGTTCGATGTCGATCATGCGCAGTCCGGGGTAGGACTGTTGGTATTCGACGATGACGCGAAGGGCCGCGTCGAGTTTCTCGCCCGCGGGCAGTCCGGCAGTCGCCTGCGTGACGGCGCGTTCGTAGTACTTCCGTTCCCAGACCACGAAATCGTCGAGCAGATCCCGTTTCGACGCGAACCACCGGTAGAGCGTCGGCCGCGAAACGCCTGCCTGCGACGCGACCTCGGACAGGCTCAGCTTCGTCATGCCGTTGCGGCCCAGCACCTCGGCGGTCGCGGCCAGGATCCGCTGACGCGTCGAGTTGTCGTCGTCGACAGCCGCGTCCTCCATCGGCATAGCTTTACAAAATTCCGGCGAAATGTCACGCTAAATCTGTGACAGCAGCCCCGGTGCAGGCACGCGAATACAGTCCGGTCGACCTCACGTCGGAGAACTTCTGGAGTCGGCCCTTCGCGGTTCGCGACGAGACGTTCGCGCGGCTCCGTGCAGGTGACGGCCTTACCTGGCACCAACCCTTCGAGTCGATGTTTCCTATGGACGAGCCGGGTTTCTGGGCGCTGACGCGGCGCGCGGACATCGCCTTCGTCAGCCAGCACCCCGAATTGTTCACTTCAGCCCAAGGCGTGGCGCTCAGCCCGATGCCCGCCGAGATTCAGCGGTTCGCGTCCTTCTTCTTGAGCATGGACCCGCCGCAGCACACGGTGTACCGGCGCCTGATCAGCTCGGCGTTCACCCCGCGAAACGTCCGCCAGATCGAAGACCAGATCCAGCGGAACGCCGTCGCCATCGTCGACGACCTCGTCGGCGCGGGCGAGGTGGAATTCGTCTCCGCGTGCTCGGCGAAGCTGCCGATGCTGACGATCATGGACATGCTCGGGGTACCGACCGCCGATCAGCCGGATGTGGCGTACGCCGCCGAGAAACTCTTCGGCATGAGCGACGACGAGTACGCCACCGCCGACGAGCGCGCGCAGGATCCCATCGCGCAGATCACCCTGCTCTCCGACACCGGAATTGAACTCGCGAAGTTCCGCCGCGCCAACCCCGGCGACGATCTGATGACCAGCATGGTCAACGCCGAGGTCGACGGGCACAAGTTGACCGACGAGGAGATCGGGGCTTTTCTCATCCTGCTGGCGTCGGCGGGCAACGACACCACCAAGCAGGCCACCACGCACGCGATGATGGCGCTGGCAGAGGAACCCGCACAACGCGACTGGTTGACCGACGACTTCGACGGCCGAATCGGGCCAGCCATGGAGGAATTCGTTCGTTGGGCCTCACCGGTGATCCAATTCGCGCGGTTCGCAACCGTCGACACCGAGATCAACGGGCAGCCGGTCTGCGCGGGCGACAAGGTTGGGCTCTTCTACTGCTCGGCCAACCGCGACGAAGCCGTCTTCGACAACCCGGGCGCGTTCAATCTGCAGCGGTCGCCCAATCCGCACCTCGGCTTCGGCGGCGGCGGTCCACACTTCTGCCTCGGCAGCCAGCTGGCGAAGGCCGAATTGCGAAACCTCTTCCGCGAACTGCTGACTCGGCTCACGATCGAGGACTTCGGCGAGCCCGACCTGCTTTACAGCAACTTCGTCCACGGCGTCAAACGCGTCAAAGCCCACGTTCGGTAGGAGTGACCATGCGCGTCGAAGTGGACCTCGACAGGTGCACTGGACACGGCATCTGCGAATCGATCGCCGAGGACGTGTTCGAGGTGCAGGACGACGGCACCGTGCACATCGAAGGCGACGAGCAGCCGGACTCCGATCGTGACCGTATGCAGCAGGCCGTAACGCAGTGCCCCGCAGCGGCTTTACGGCTAATTGGCTAGCTCGATGTGCCTTGGTTTCAAGTGATGTTTCGAATGCGATGCGGCCGCACAAGGAGTACTGGCAAGATTCGATGGAACTGACTTCCCAAGGATTGCACGCGAAATTGGTAGGAGGCGCGACGAATGTCGCAATTCGACGAGGCCGTAAGACGTCACGGTGCACAACGTCGGCAAGCCGATGCGGCCAGTTCCCACGCGGCATCGAGACGGCTACAGGACGCCGAACGCGTCGCTGGAATCGTGCGGCAGTCACTGGTCGACATGGCACGCCATTTGGCTGCGAACGGTGCGCCCACCTATACACACGTATGGAAGGCCTCCTCCAAGCGGTTCGCGTCCAAGTCGACGTCACCCGACGGCTTCGTCCTCAAGTCTCCAACATCGGACTTGTCATCCAGTCGTTACAGCTCTTGACGCATGACGGCAGGCTCTGGAACTTCTTGAACACGAGCCCCGGCACGGCCCCTCTGGCCGGCAACGAGGAGGTCACCGGCGAGGCGATTTTGCAGAGGAAGGTGGCCATAGGAGACATGGGCGTTCAGGTAACGGCGAGGGTGAGCCCGAGTTCAGATGCTTCGGCGGCGGCGATGGCCTTATAAAGCCCTATTTCGATGGCCTCGCGGAGCTAAGCCAGACCGTCCTTTCGCCGAGGCCGTGCGACTGGCTTTTCGGTCGGAGTGGCCGAATCTAGCGGTATCGCCAAACTCACGCCCTAGCGGCCCGGCATCGGGCGCACCAGCACCGACTGCTGGATCGCGCCGATCGCACCCGTCTCGTCGAACAGCGTGCCGATCGTGGTGCCGATGCCGTCGGGGCCGTAGTTGGTTTCTGCGCGAATGCCGATCCATTCGCCGTCGGGAATGCGGTGCACGTGCACGACCAGGTCGGTGTTCATGAACATCCATTTCCTGATGTCGAGCTTGGTACCGATGCCGTTGGCATCGTCCGCGACCGCGAACAGCCGCTCCAGCGCAGTCATGCTCTCGCCCTTGACCAGATCGACCTCCGGCTTGATCCATGACTCGCCGGGCCCGTCGCTCATCGGCTCGGTGAGCCAGCGCCAATCGAGGCTGTGCACGTAGTTGCGGTCCCAGTCCTTCTTCAGGTCGCGGCTCCACGCCTCGGCGAGCGGGCGAAGCGGCAGTGCGGCGGCGTGCACTGCGTCGGCGGTGTCGAGCTTCTGTAGCCGCCACCCGCTGGCTCTCGCGACTGGGCGCGGACCGTCGGGGCCCAGGCCCAGCATCTCGGCGCTGATCAACTCGATCTGCTTGCCGGAGCGTTCCCGTCGCGCACGCACCCAGATGTCGCCTTCGGCGGGCACGGGGCCCAACAGGTCCACCATCACCCGGCTCAACCGGGTGTCATCGCGTGCCTCGCAGCGCTCCAGCGCGCGGGTCAGCAACGCCGACACCGGTGCACCGTGCTGGATGGCCGCCGACCACGTGCTGCGCACCAGGTCGGTCGCGACGAATCTCTCGCCCTGCGGATCGGAGTCATCGACCAGTTCGTAATAAGAGTCGCTCACGGTAGACCCGCTCCTGGGATGTCGACGGTGGTGGCGTCGAGTCGCGACAGTTTCGTCCCGACAAGGCGCTGGGGATAGGCGTCGGTACTCGACAGCAGGAAGAGCGTGCGCCGCTCCGGCCCGCCAAGAGTGCAGGCGATCGCGGTGCGGTCGCCGATGTCGATTCGGTCGGTGACGTTGCCGCCCTCGGCAATTCGCTCGAACTGGTGGGCCAGAGTCATCGCCGCCCATACCCCGCCATCTGCATCGAGGGCGATACCGTCGGGCGGGCCGTCGAGCCCGTCGGCGAAGACCTGACGATCGGACAGTGACCCGTCGGGACCGATCGCGAACGACGTCAACCGTCTGCCGACCGACTCGGCGACGATGAGCGTCGACCCGTCCGGCGTGATGACCATCCCATTCGGGAAGTCGAGGTCCTCGGCGACGACCGTGACTACGTCGTCGGGGTCGACGCGCGCGATGACGCCGCCCTCGAATGCCTGCGAGCCGACGTAGGCGCGGCCGTGCCCGTCGACGACCATGTCGCCAATGCTCGCGGGAACGAAGTCGGACAGGTCGGCGACGGTGTCGACGGACTCGCCGTCATAGCTCAGCAGCGTCCTACGCTCGGTAGAGGCGATGAGTAGCGATCCGTCGGGCCGAAAGCCCAGGCCCGACGGGGCATGTCCGGCCAGCGGAAGCGTGGTCGTATCGCCCTGCATGTCCACCGTGTGCACCGCTTCGCCGAGCATGTCGGAAAACCACAGCAGGCCCTCGAACCACCGGGGGCCCTCCCCGAAGCAGAAACCGTTCGCCAGTGGTGTCAGGCTCATCCGGCACCTTTACAAAACACGCCATAAGTGTCACGCTCGCTACGTGCGACTGTCAACTGCCTGCGGTGATCGAGCATGAATATGAAGAAGTATCACAGCCACACGCTTCTCTACCTGCACGAGACCATCGACCTCGGGTCCGGCCGCAGCGACGACTTCACCGAAGCCTTCAGCACGGTCTACCAGCCGATGATGGAAGAGCTCGGCGCGCGACTGTTCGCGATCTGGGAGACGACGCCGTTCAACGGGCACTGGCCGCAGGTCACCGTGATCTGGGAGATCGACGCCTTCGCCGTCTACGCAGGCATCGGGCGGGCGCAGTCGCGGGGCGGCAGTCACGAGGCGGCATACGGGAAGTGGAGCGCGTTCCTGTCCGACATCGGTGCCTCGGGTGAGGGTCGCATCATGTATGCCGGACGGAGCAACAGGACACTGGCTCAGCTCAAGGAGGCGAACTTCACCGCAGGCCTGGTGATCCAGGAGATCATGGAGAGCAAGCCGGGCCGCCAGGACGACTACATCCGCGAGCTGGAGCGGCTCTATGTTCCGTGGTCGGAGAGCACCGGCAAGATGTGGTTGGGCTCGTTCATCACCACCTTCCGGTTCAACGAGGTGATCCACTACTGGGCGCTCGAGGGCGGCTGGGACTGCTTCGAAAACCACTACCCGTCCTGGAAGGACAGCCCGCCCGCCGAGATCGTCACCTGGATGAGCGTCGCACCCGCTCTGCGCGACGGCTGGGAGGACTCGATCCTGCAGGCGCTACCCCCGTCACCGCTGCAATGAACACACCTGTGCTCCAGCACTTCTCATACGATCCGTTCGACCCGGCGGTGATGGCCGACCCGCTGCCGTACTACCGCATACTGCGCGACGAACACCCCGTGTACTACGTCGAGAAGTGGGACACCTACGCGCTGGCCCGATTCTCCGACATCTGGCAGGTGCTGGAGATCAACGACGGGACCTTCGTCGCCTCTGAGGGAACCCTGCCCGCCGCAACCGTTCTGGCCGGGCACAACGACGGACCGGTGCCCGACCCGCCGCTGCACCCCATGCCGTTCCACGCGAACTTCGACAGCCCGATCTACGACGGCGTCCGGCGGTGCACCTCGGGACCGTTCCGGCCGAAGTCCGCCGCCAAGCTCGCCGACCGCATACGCGTGCTCGCCAACGAACGCCTCGACGAACTGCTATCACGCGGAACCTTCGACCTCACCCAGGAATACGGCGGGATAGTCGCCGCATCAGTGGTGTGCGAATTATTGGGCCTACCGGCTGATTTGGCTCCCGACGTGCTGGCCACCGTGAACGCCGGAAGCCTTGCCCAACCCGGTAGCGGGGTCGAAGTGGCCAACGCCCGACCAGGATATCTCGAGTATCTGGTGCCGATCGTGCAGCGCAGCCGCAGGGGCGACGGTGACGACCTCCCGATCGCCGACAACCTCGTCGGCTACCGGTTGCCGGACGGCTCGCCGTTCACCGACATCGAGGCGGCGACCCAGATGCTGGGCGTCTTCATCGGCGGCACCGAAACCGTGCCGAAGATCGTGGCGCACGGCCTGTGGGAGTTGGGCCTGCGGTCCGACCAGATGACCGCCGTCCGTGCCGATATCGATGCAGGAGTGCCGAAGGCGCGGGAGGAGATGATCCGCTACTGCGCACCCGCTCAATGGTTCGCCCGCACCGTGCGTCAACCGTTCACAATTCACGACACCACCATCGAACCGGGTCAGCGGATCATCACGCTGCTGGCTTCGGCCAACCGCGATGAGCGCGAATATCGCGATCCCGACGAATTCGTGTGGGACCGACCAATTCAGCGTCTGTTGGCGTTCGGCCGCGGACAGCACTTCTGCCTCGGCGTACACCTGGCCCGATTGGAGATCACGATCCTGGTGTCGGAGTGGCTGAAACGCGTGCGCGACTACCGGATCGTCAGTGAGTCGGCGTCGCGGCCACCGTCGAGTTTCCAGTGGGGCTGGAACTGTGTTCCTGTCGAGGTCCAGGCGGAGGGCGTCTGAGATGTGGTCGTATCGGCTGGTGGCCCCGTACACCTTTGAGCGGATCGATATTCCGGAGAAGACGCCGGAGTCGCTCGGCGACCGCCAGGTGCTTGTCCGCTTCGTCGCGGCGGGAGTGTGTGGCAGCGACCTGCCCGGCTTCCGCGGTTCGAAGGGCCGACTTCCCGGCGACACGGGTACGAGTGCGGCCGAAATGGACGGCTTTCCGATCCACGAGATCGTCGGGGAAGTGGTGGCCAGCAGAAATCGCAGCCACGGCATCGGCGACCGCGTCGTCGGCTGGGCCTCCGGCTTCGACGGATTGATGCAATACGTCGTCGCCGACGGTGACGGGTTGGCGCCGTTCGACCAGTCGCTTACTTCGCAGCATGCCGTGGCGTTGCAACCTCTGGCATGTGTGTTGTACGCGATCGAGCAACTTCCGAAGCTGAAGGGGTCGCACGTCGCCGTCATCGGTCAGGGCTCGATCGGGTTGCTGTTCTCCTATGCTGCCAAGGCCGCAGGCGCCCGCCGTGTCACCGGCGTGGACCCGATCGATCGCGGCGCCGTCGCCAAGGAGTTCGGCGTCGACACCGTCGTGCGTGCGACCAGCGATCGATGGGTGAGTCACCTTGACGCACACGACAAACCCGACGTCGTGGTCGAGGCCGTCGGGCACCAGGTGGCAACGCTTGGCCACGCTGTCGAAGCGGCCGCGTTCGGGGGCACGGTCTTCTACTTCGGTGTCGCCGACGACGACAGCTACCCGATCAGCATGCGCACCATGCTGCGCAACAATCTGACGCTGAAATCCGGTGTGACACTGGACCGTCGCCGCATGTTGTGTGCCGCCAACGAATTCGCCCGCGAGCATCCTGAGCTGCTCCCTGCCTACGTCACCCACACCTTCGACGTCGATGACGTGCAGGACGCCTTCGAGCTGGCGTGCAGGCCGACGCCGGAACGTATCAAGATCGCGCTCGTCCGATGACGCGAAGCAGGCTGCAGGAAGCTCTCGCCGCCAAGGAGCGGATCTTCGGCGGCTGGGTGGTCGGGCCCACCGTCATCGGCCCCGAGGAGTTCGCGCGGGCCGGCTACGACTACGTCGGATTCGACCTCCAGCACGGCTATCTCGATGACGCCGACGTCGCGCTCTTGCTGCGCAGGCTCGAGCATGTGCCCATCGCCACCGCGGTGCGGCTGTCGTCGGCGGACCCCGCGCCGATCGGCCGCGTCCTCGACGCAGGCGCCGACGCCGTCATCATCGCCATGGTCGAGTCGGCAGAACAAGCGGCCGCCGCGGTAGCCGCCACCCGTTACGCACCCGCAGGGGTGCGCAGCTTCGGGCCGCTACGTGCGGACATCGGTCTCGACCCGACCGAGCATGAATCGCGGGCAAGCGTTTTCGCGATGATCGAGACCGCCAAGGGCCTTTCCGCGCTTGCGGAGATATCCGCGGTTCCCGGGCTGACCGGTGTGTATGTCGGACCGGCGGATCTGGCGATCAGCCTGGGTCATAACCCGATCACCGCCCTCGCCACGCCTGCTGTACTCGATGCCGTCACCGGTATCCAGTCCGTCGCATCGAATGCCGGCCTGGTGGCAGGCATTCACGCCAATACGGGGAAGGCAGGAAAGGCCATGGCGGAATTGGGCTTTCGGATGATCACCCTCGCCTCGGAATCGCAAGCCCTGCGGCGCGGCGCAGCCGAGCATCTCAAGGAGGCGCAGTGACCGATCGGGTTGCCCTTGTGACGGGTGCCGCGCGCGGACAAGGTGCGGCGATCGTGCGGCGACTGCACAACGACGGCTACTCGGTCGCCGCGTGCGATGTGCGGGCCGATGAGTTGGCGGCGTCGATCGAGGGCATCGACGGCGTGATCGCCGTCTCGCTCGATGTCACCTCCGAGGACCAGTGGAACGCCGCGGCAAGCGCGGTCGTCGAGCGATTCGGCGCCCTGACGACGTTGGTCAACAACGCCGGTGTACTGCACCGGGCATCGCTCACCGACGAGACTGTCGAAGGCTTCGAGGGAAGCTGGCGGTTCAACTGCCTCGGGCCGTTCCTCGGAATCCGTTCCACGCTCGAGCATCTGCGGGCGGCCGACGGGGCCGCGATCGTCAACACCTGCAGCACCGGCGCGATCCGGCCGTTCCCCAATCACGCCGCTTACGGATCGTCGAAGTGGGCGCTACGGGGTCTCACCCAGGCCGCTGCCGCAGAACTCGCACCGTCGGGCATCCGGGTCAACGCCGTGTTCCCCGGACCGATCGCGACACCGATGCTCGATGCGGCGACGCAGACGCGCCTCGCGGAGGCCGCACCCTTCGGGAGGATCGGCGAACCGAACGAGGTCGCCGACGCCGTCGCCTTCCTCGTCTCCGACCAGGCGTCGTTCATCACCGGATCCGAGCTCGTCATAGACGGCGGCCAGATTCTTCAGATCGGATGACCCGGGTGGCCAAGGCACTGTCCGTCGGGATCATCGGTGCCGGGCCAGGAGGCCTGGCGCTGGGAATCTTTCTGCGAAAGGCCGGCTTTCGCGAATTCACCATCTTCGACCGGGAAGACGGTGTCGGCGGCACCTGGCGGATCAACACCTATCCGGGTCTGGCCTGCGACGTCAAATCACACCTGTACTCGTACTCGTTCGACCTCAACGCGAACTGGTCGCGGCTGTGGTCCGAGCAGCCCGAGATCCTGGCCTACTTCGAGCAGTGCGCGGAGCGCTATCGACTGGGTCCGAACCTGAAGCTCGGCACCGAGATCGTCGCCGCGAACTGGGACGCCGACTCCGACAACTGGACGCTGACAACGAGTACGGGGCAGCGGTACACGTTCGACATCGTGGTGTCGGCCGTCGGGCTGTTCACCCAGCCCGTCCTGCCCGACCTCGTCGAGCAGGAACCGTTCACCGGCACCGTCATGCACACCGCTCGCTGGGACAAGTCGGTCGACCTTCACGATGCTCGAGTCGCTGTCCTCGGCACGGGATCGACTGCATCGCAACTGATTCCCGAGGTGGCCAAGGTCGCCAAGAAGGTATATTCCGTCCAGCGCTCACCGACGTGGATCCTGCCCAAGCCAGACCGCGCCTACACCGAGCGGGAGAAGTGGCTGTTCGCCCACGTGCCGTTAGCCAAGAAGATCTACCGAACCAGGCTCTGGCTGCGCAGCGAGTCCAATATCGGGGTGATCGAGCACGGAAGCGACAAGACACAGGAGTTCAAGGGCATCGCGCTGCATCAACTCGATTCGATCGTCGCCGACGACGAGTTGCGTGGCAGATTGACCCCAGAACATCCATTCGGCTGCAAGCGCCTGGTATTCGCGACGGACTACCTGCAGACCTTGACGCAACCGCACGTCGAGGTGGTATCGAGTCCGGCGCGGCATCTCAAGTCCAGATCGTTGGTGACAGAAGACGGTTCGGAACTCGATGTCGACGTGGTGTTGTGCGCCACCGGGTATGCCGCAGCCGACTATCTGGGGCAGATCGACGTCGTCGGTGAGGGTGGCGCATCGCTGCGGGAGATGTGGGCCGACGGGGCGTACGCATATCTCGGGATGGCCGTCCCCGGCTACCCGAACTTCTTCATGCTGTACGGACCCAATACCAACGTCGGCTCCAACAGCGTCATCTTCATGCTGGAGGCGCAGGCCCGCTACATCGTGCGCGCCATGAAGCACATGCGCCGCAGGCACAGGTCCTATATCGCGGTCCGGCGGGACACCATGGCGGACTTCATCGAGAAGATCGACGGATGGATGCAGGGAACGGTGTGGCTGACGCGCTGCCACAACTACTTCCGCGCCGCCAACGGGCGTGTGGTGACTCAGTGGCCCCGCAGCGCCCGCGCGTTCTGGGGGATGACTCGCCGGTTCAACGCAGCCGACTACATCTTCACCGCGGCCCCACCAGAGCCTGCGCTCAAGGTCGAGTCGCATACCGCGGCGCTGCGGTAACCGCCGTGGATGTCGCCAACAGGCTGGATCCTGTGCTCCGTCACCTCTCCGAGGCGCGCACCAACATCTCGGCCGAGGCGCTGTCCACGTTTCGTCAGTCGCTGAACCAGCGGCGCCGAGACGAAGCGCGCACGGTCGATACCACCGGCGTCGACGTCGAGGAGACGGCGGCAGGTGCCGTACCGGTGCGCATCTATCGCGGCGGGCCGTCACCCGCGCCTGCGGTCATCTATTGCCACTCAGGCGCTTTCGTGCTCGGTAACCTCGACGTCGACCACCGGCAGTGCGTCGAGCTCGCCAGGCGCGGGCGATGCACCGTCATCTCTGTCGACTATCGACTGGCGCCGGAACATCCGTTCCCCGCGGCGCTCGAGGATGCGACGGCGGTATTCGACTGGGCCGCCGACAACGCGAGCCGACTGCAGATCGACACCGATCGGCTGGCGGCAGCGGGCAGCAGTGCGGGGGGTGCCCTTGCGGCCGGACTCGCGCAGCGCGAAGGCTCGCGCCTGGTGTTCCAGTTGCTGCATCAGCCCGTGCTCGACGATCGGCCGACGCCGTCGACCGAGGAATTCGACTCGACGCCGGGATTTGACGGGCCCGCTGTCGAACTGATGTGGCGCCACTATCTGTCGGGTGGCCAGGCCTCAGCGGATGCGGCACCAGCCCGCCGCACCGACCTTGCCGGTGCGCCAAGCGCGTTGATCACAT
Organism: uncultured Mycobacteriaceae bacterium; assembly: GCA_902826815.1. Taxonomy (GTDB): domain Bacteria; phylum Actinomycetota; class Actinomycetes; order Mycobacteriales; family Mycobacteriaceae; genus Mycobacterium. The sequence continues at coordinate 6,614 of CADEGF010000012.1, read as the reverse complement.
GTTCGGAGCTGGACCCACTGCGCGACGAAGCGATTGACTACGCCGTGCGGTTGTTGAGGGCAGGCGTCGCGACCGAGTTGCACGTGTTTCCCGGCACCTGCCACGGCTTCGACGCGTTCCTGCCGGAGTGGGAGACGAGTCAGCAGTTGTACAAACTCCAAGGAACTGCATTACAGCGGGCTTGTAAAACAACCATTCAAGATCATTTGCTGGGCGAATTATGATCAAATTCGGGCGAGGCCATGATCAATTGCGGGCTTCGCTCATCCGAACGAGAAGATACTGATCTACCTCGGCGTCTCAGCTAAATCTTACGAAAAAAAGATGTGCTGTTCAGATTCGCTTCTGTGTGAGAGGCTTTGCTCAACCGGGGGGTTGATTTTACTTCGTACGGATAACTGAGGGGTTCTTCTATGGGTAAGCACAACAAGCCGCACCGGAGTGTGCGCAGCGGACAAATCGTCGTCGCAGCGGCCGCCGCGTCAGTACTCGCGGGCTGGGCGGCGCCCGTCGCCTACGCCGACGATGGTGCTAGCGCCACCAATGACAAGCCATCCAATCCGATCAGCAAGACTGCCGACGCGGTCAAGAGCACCGTCGACGGCGTGCGGAAGGCCGTGACCGGTGCGGCTGGCTCATTCCAACGCGCGGCGCAGGACGGGCTTCAGGTCGGCTCCGGCGGTGCGGGCAGCTTGCTGCGTCCCAAGTCGAACAGTCCGAGGTCGACGCTTTCGGCACAGCAAACTACCGGCGGTACGCAACGCAATAATGTCGCGCCCGCCCTCGTGGCGCCCACGACTCCGGACAACGCCACGGGTTCGGTGACCATCCCGATTGTGGACGTCACACTGCCGGGTCTGCCGGACGGGCCAAGGTTCGCCCTGCCCACCCCGAGTCCCGGGATTCCGCCCGGCTTCGGCTCACAGGGCAGCAACGACCGCCTTCCCCTTGGGCTGGGCGCACTGACCAACGGTAACAACCTATTCGGCGGCAATTTCTTCAACATCGGCGATGACAACTTACTCACCGCCAACAACATCGGCACCGGCCTGCAGGGCATCATCGCTGGCGACGACAACACGCTGGCAGGTAATCAGGTGATCCTGCCCACCAGTTTCGGCACCAACTTCGGGTGGATGGGCGATCGCAATGGCCGTGCGGCTGTCGGCCTGCCTACGGACCTGAACGATCTGCTGAACTTGAATCCGACGCAAATCCTTCAGTTGCAGCCGTCGGGCACGAACCTCGTGGGCAGTCTGTTCAGCTACGGCAACAACACCGCGATCATGGGTGACGACAATCAGGGCACAGGTAACAACATCCAGCTCGGCGCGGGCAATTTCGGTAACAACTTGCACTTCATCGGAGACGACGCCGACTTCGCTGGGAACAACATCGTCACTGGCATCGGCAGCTTCGGTAACAACATGTCGGTCATCGGAGACAGCAGCAACCTGTCCGGCAACAACGGCAGCTTGGGCGCCTTCGGCTTCGCCAACAACCTGGGTCTCATCGGAAGTGCTGCAACGCTGTCAGGCAATAACGCGAACACGTCCGGCTTCGGCGGGTTCGCGCAGAACTTCGTGATCGTCGGCGACGGCGCTGACTTCTCGGGGAACAACGACAACACCGGGGTGTTCGGTGGGTTCGCCCAGAACATCGCGCTCATCGGCAGCGGCGCGGATGGTTCGGGTAACAACTCGGGCATCTTCAACTTCGCGCTCGTTGGAAGTGGGGTCGGCGATGCCGGCAACAACGAGGGCGGCGGGTTCAACTTCGCGATCCTCCCGAACGAGGGCCAGAACTGCACCGGCCCTGCCTGCTTCAACTTCTTCGGAACGCAGTTCGGGAACTAGCACGGCTTTACAGATAGGCGCGCAACTGTCACTCTAGCGGAGATGGACTTCTCCCGGGTTGCGCTGTCGAAAGACGATGAATCGTTCAGGGACGACCTCAGGTCGTTCCTGAACGAACTCGTCACCGACGAGGTTATTCAGCGCGACCGCGAGACCGGCGAGAATTTCGACGAGGGCGTGCATTTGGCCCTCGGCAGGGCGGGTTATCTGGCCGCGGACTTCAACGACGAGGCCGACGGCGGCTTCACGCGACTCCGTAAACGCATCTGGGATCTGGAGATCGGCCGCGCCCATACACCGTGGTTTCACTGGGGCACGACGGCAATGGTGGCGCGTGCGGTCAAGCAGTTCGGCTCACCCGAACTCCAAGAGGAAATCCTCGAACGCACGCTGGCCGGGCACTTCCGGCTGTGCCTCGGCTACACCGAACCCGAGGGTGGCTCGGACGTCGCGACATGCAAGACGCGGGCAGTGCGGGAAGCGGATGGATCAAGCTGGATTATCAATGGCTCCAAGATGTTCACGTCGAACGCACACAACGCGTCGTACGTCTTCTTGGTCACCAACACCGATACCGACGCACCGAAGCATCAGAGCCTGACCATGTTCCTGGTCCCGCTGGACTCACCCGGCGTGGAGATCCAGGCGCTGCGGACGGTGGACGGCGACCGCACCAACATCACCTATTACAGCGACGTCCGCGTCGACGACAAGTACCGGATCGGCGATGTCAATGGCGGCTGGACCGTGCTGCGCGAAGCGCTCAACGACGAACACGGCACCGTCGAACGCGGCGACGACGGTCTGCAGAAGGTCGCGGTGATGTCCGAGCATGTGCTGCTGCTCGCGGAGGCGCTCGACGAGGTCGCTGCGCTCACGGCCGACGAGGACTCGGTGAAGTATCGGCTCGGCCGCAGCGTCGCGCGCATGGAGGCGGCCATGAGCACACCGGACATGTTCGGTCGCGTCGCGAATGCACAGACCATGCGCGATGTCTCGCCGGATCTGATGGACATCCTCGGCGCGGCGTCGACGCTGCCGGTCGACGAGAAGGGTGCCGTCGGCGACGGTGGCGCCGAGTACGTCTTCCGGCTTGCGGGCCCGACCGGGATCTACGGCGGCACGCTCGAGGTTTTCCGGAACATGATCGCCCAGCACGCGCTCGGCCTCGGCAGGCCGAATTACTCGCCGCCGGTGAAGAAGGGTTCCTAGAGCCGTTCGATCACCGCGGACGTCAGCAGTTCGAGCGTCTCGTCGGAACCTCGATCATGGGTGAACAGCACAATCTGGCCGAAACCCATGTCCTGCAGTTCGTGTAGCCGGTCGACGATGGCGGGCGGCGTTCCGATCAGGCCGCCCTCGTGAAGCCCGAAAGCAGGTATACCGAAACGCTTTTCGGCGAGCCGCTGCACGCCGGGAAGCGATGCGTCATCGGGCGCCAGCGCCATCACCGCCTCGATCGACAACACGATCGTGGCCGGATCGCGTCCGATGCCCTCGCAAAGCGCTCGCAGCACGGAGATCTTGTGGTCGAGCTCGCCGAGCGCATACGTCGGCACGTTCCAGACGTCGGCGTATCTGGCCACCAGCGGCAAGGTGTACTTCTCGCCGACACCGCCGACCACGATGGGCGGTCGCGGCGGCTGCACCGGCCCTGGTTTGATCGGCATGTCCTTCACCGTGAAATGCGTTCCCGCGAAGTCGATCCGCTCATCGGAGAACGCCTGCCGCAGTATCTCCAGCGTCTCACCGAGCCGCTCGGAGCGCTGCGCGAACGTGCCCCACTCCATGCCGACACGCGCGTGCTCGTCCTCGATGGATCCGCTGCCGATGCCGAGCTGAAGGCGTCCTGCGGAGATCTGGTCGAGTGTGGTCGCCATCTTCGCGAGCACCGCGGGATGGCGAAACTGGTTGCACAACACCATGTGTCCGACCTGGATGCGTTCTGTGCGGCTGAGCAGTGCGGTGGCCAGCGTCCATGCCTCCAGCGAGGGATAGTCGGGGGCACCAGGGCCGTAGAGGTGATCGTAGAGCCACAGCGAGTCGATGCCAAGCTGCTCGCAGCGCAGTGCGCGGTGCAGGACGTCGGCGTAGCTGAAGCCCATCTGGGGGAGGTAGACACCGATCTCGGCTCTCGTCATCTGCCTCGACTCCCGCTCGTCCCCTGCCCTGCGGGCGTGGGCCCACCGGTCCTCGCTTCGCTGCGATCCTCACTCGCGCTCGCCTTCGGGGTCATGTCCGTAGTTCCAGCCTTCCGTGAGTGATCGTGGTGGCGCCGTTGGCTGACGCCGCGAGGCGACCGGGGAAGGGGCCGTGTCGCACGGGGTTGACCGTCATATGAGTGGCATGGTAACGACATTCTCAACTTTGGAGAAGATTATTCACAGAAGGCGACGGTTGATGAGGTTCACGTTCACCCACCCGATGCACAGCCACCCCTATAACCCCGAACTGGTGACCGGCGCGGGCATAGCGGCGGTCGCGGCGGCGGCCGAGGCGGCGGGCTTTCACGGCGTCGGCTTCACCGACCATCCCGCCCCGTCCCAGCGGTGGTTGGAGTCGGGCGGCCACGACGCCGTCGACCCGTTCGTGGCGATGGGGTATGCCGCCGCGCGCACCACGACCTTGCGCTTGATCCCCAACATCGTGGTGCTGCCCTATCGCAACCCGTTCGTGGTTGCGAAGGCGGGCGCCACGCTTGACCTGCTCTCCGACGGCCGGTTCACCCTTGCGGTCGGTGTCGGATACCTGAAGCGGGAGTTCACCGCGCTCGGCGTCGAGTTCGACGAGCGGGCCGCTCTGGTCGAGGAAGCGCTCGAAGTGATTCGCGGCATCTGGACCACCGATGACTACTCGTTCGAGGGAAGGCACTTCTCCGCCAAGGGCATCACCGCACACCCCCGTCCTGTGAGCCAGCCGCATCCGCCGATCTGGATCGGCGGCAACACCTCGGCGGCCAGGCAACGCGTTGCGACGTTCGGTGACGGGTGGTGCCCGTTCCCCGCGCCCGCCGTCCTCGCTCAGACGGCCCGCACGGCCGCACTGGATTCGGTCGACGGCCTTATCGACGGCATCGCCGATCTGCGGCGGCGCTGCGACGCGGCGGGCCGGGGCTGGTCCGGTATCGACGTCACCTTCAGCAACCTGGGCGGCGGGTCACCCGGCGACGACGACTTCAATGCCGATGCCTACCTGTCGGGGCTGGAAAAGCTTGCGGCAGTTGGCGTCACCTGGGTACAGGTTCAGGTGCCTGGCGACAGCCTGCAACATGCCGTGGACGCCATCGGAACGTTCGGCACTTCGGTCATCGCGTCCGCGTGACGCTCACCGGTACGCGGTGACGCGGCCGACGAGCGCGACCTGGCCGTCGGCGCCGATGGCCTGCGCGTCGGCCACACCGCTGCGCCTACCGACACGCAGAGCCGTTCCCGCATAACGGGATTGGTCGCCGCTGAAGAACTGACGCAGGAAGTTCACCCGCAACGATGCGGTGTTCAACGGCTTCTCGGGGCGATCGGCGTTCAGCGCGGCGCATGCCGCGAGCTCGAGGCCCGCGGCCGCCACGCCGCCGTGCACGATGGCAAGGCTGTTGTTGAGGACCGGATTCGGCCGCTGATGGATCACCGGGGAGCCGTTCTCGTCACCGAGTCGCAGCGCCATGATCTCGGCCAGGTCCGTCGGCCTCGGCCCGTCGACGGGCTCTGGCCATTCCTGCGGGAACTCTCCGGGATGGGTGACGTAGACGGACCGGACTGTGCCAATGCCGATCACGTCGTCGTCGATCGTGAGCTCGCACATGCCGAAAGCCGATGAGGCCCGGCTGCCGACGGGGTTTCCGGTCGCGACGACGGGTACGTCGGGTTTGGCGGCGATGACGGTCAGCGCCGTCGGGGTCAGTTCGAGCGACAGCTCGCTGGACACGGTCCACTCGTCGTCGGCGCGGCGGTAGTGGTTGACCAGGCCGGCCACGTGGTCGACCAGCACCGCGAGCGGTCCCGCGGTGGGCGTGCCGGTCACCGGGTTCACCAAACTCGCCGCAGGCATCGAGCTGACGAACGGATCGGGGCTGTCCACCAGGTTCGCGATGCTGAACCGGCCGAGCGCGGTGTTGGACCCGTACAGCAGCGGCGCTTCGGTCACTTCATCACCCTGCCGGCTGCCTTGCCGATCACCCGCCGGAGCCTGCTCGAGATATAGACGGAGACAAACGCATTGAAGATGTCTTCGCGCAGTCGGGTCAACACGGAGCTGGTGAACACCCACTGGCCGTCCACCTTCTCGTAGGTCTCGGTGTAGTGCCCGTAACCGCGCAGGTTCACGCCAGGCCCGAAGCGGACCACATCCTCTAACGCCCACACCCCGCGCGCGGTGGTCGGGGAGGTCAGCTCGATCTCGGGTGCGTGCACCTGGTGCACGGTGGGCTGCGACCGCAGGCCCTTACGGGTGAACGCGACGAACTCGTCGGCGCCCCGGATGACCTTCCCGCCGGCTTTCGATGTGTCGCTGAGGAAATCGTCGGCGAACAGTGCGCGCCACCCCTGCCACTCCTTGGTGTCCAGGAGCCGGCAGTAGCGGGCCTTGAGTTGCTTGATCGCCTCGATGTCCAGCAGGGCGGTGGCGTCGTCCATGAGCTGAGAGTGACAGTTTGCTCTCTAATTGTAAAGCTAGGTGATCGAGTCTGCGGTGAGGGCGCGATTCAAGCGGGGCAATGTCAAGTGGTTAGTGCAACATCGGTCAGGCTGCTTCTTTTAGCAGGGC
>CADEGF010000011.1:94818-129934 GCA_902826815.1 uncultured Mycobacteriaceae bacterium | reverse complement strand
GGCCCCGTCCAAGGCACCCAGCACCGCTAACCCAGCACCGCTAACCCAGCACCGCTAACCCAGCACCGCGAGCGTGCGCGTTTGCACGCGACACGCCGCGGTTCTGCGTACAACTGTGCACGCTCGCGCGGATTGAGGAGGCCCTGATGAGCGAAAAGTGCAGCACGCGATTGTCCGCGCGCATGGACCCGATCCGCCATGCCTGACCTCGTCGCCACCGCGTGGACCAGTGCGGGCGCAACGTCGCCGATGGACACACCCGCCACCAGCCCGGTGCCGATATCCGAACGCGTTGCGGCGGTTGCCGATGCGGGCTATCGCGGGTTCGGTCTGATCGCCGACGACCTCGCCGTCGTCCGCGACACGATCGGGTACGAGGCGTTGAACGAGCTGGCCGCCGCGCACGGGCTGACCCACATCGAGATCGAGCTCATCGAGCGTTGGTGGATTCCGCGCGGGGAACCGGGGCACACCTACGCGACGCGTGACCTGTTGATGGACGCGGCCGACGTGCTGTCGCCCGCATTCATCAAGATCGGCTCGCAGAATGGCCCGACGATCGACGATCCACGCACTCTCATCGCACCGCTTCGTGACCTCGCCGACGAGGCAGCCGACCGCGGAACGCGGGTCGCGATCGAGACGATGCCGTTCTCGGCGATCACGACCGTGCCGATGGGCGTCGAAATCGTCGAGGCGGCTAACCATCCCGCGGCCGGACTGGTCGTCGACGCATGGCACGTCTTCCGGGCGAACACACCGCTTTCCGAGTTGAATGACGTCCTCAAGCCGCACCACATCTTCGGCGTCGAACTCAACGACGCCGCACCCGAGGTCGTCGGGACGTTGTTCGAAGACACCGTCGACCGCCGACTCCTGTGCGGTGAGGGAAGTTTCGACCTTCACGGCCTCGTCGCGCTGCTCCGCGAGAAGGGCTTCGACGGGCCGTGGGGTGTGGAGATCCTGTCGACGTCGTTTCGGCAGCTTCCGGTGTCCGAGGCGGTCAAGCTCGCCGCCGACACCGCACTGACTGTGCTCTGACGCTAGCCGGCCGTCGGCGGCGCAATTCGGCGGTGACGCGGATTCGGATGTGACGCGGCACACGTGAACCGAACCCGGAACCGAGACGTGTTTTCAGGTATGCGGTGGCTCGCTGCATCAGTGGCGTTAGTCCTCATTGTCGGAGGTTGTTCACAACAGCTCCCGGCTGATACCGGCGCGTCGTCTCCCTTAGCTGCGCCGACGGAGGCACCCCCGGCCGTCATGCCCAGCGAGGTGCCGACAGAGGGCAACCCGCCACCCGCCGACGGTCTGCCGCCGCCTGCCGAACCGCAGAAGGCGCCGCCGCAGACCGCGCCGATCCCCGGACGCTTGGTCCCGGTCGGCACCGCGCCCGAAGGCGTCGTCGTCGATGCGGCGACCCGGATGGTCGCGATCGCCAAGCGCGATCCCAACGAACTCGTGTTGATGAACGCCGACACCGGCGACGTCGTCAACCGGATTCCCTTGCCGGGCTTCGTCCGACATCTGCAGTTGGCCGATCCGGGCGGGCCCGTGCTGGTCCCGGTCGAGAGCGCCAACGCGCTGGTACGGGTCGAACTGCCGAGCGGGCGGGCGTTGCCGCAGGTGGTCACCGGCGTCGTGCCGCACGACGCGGCGCAGGCCGCGAACGGGTCCGTCTACGTCGCCAACGAGCACGGCGGAACCGTTTCCGTGCTGCGGGGCCTTCAGGTCGTGAAGGTCTTCGCCGGCAGCGTGCAACCCGCCGGTCTGGCCGCGGTCGGCGAATCCATGGGGCTCATCGACGTCCGCAAGAACGACCTGACCGTCTACGACACCCGAAACCTGCGCATCGTCGGGTCGGTGCCCGCCGGTGAGGGGCCGACGCACCTCGTCGCCGACAAGCACGGCCGGCTGATCGCCGCCGACACCAGGGGCGACGCCATTCGGGTGTTCGAGCCGCTGCCGACCCCGCATCAGGTCGGCGAAATCGCCCAGCCGGGCGGCCCGTACGGGATCGCCTATGACCCGACCCGTGACCTGCTGTGGGTGGCCTCCTCGGGCACCAACGAGGTCGTCGGCTACGACATGAGCCAGCCGACGCCGCGCGAGGTCAAGCGCCTTCCGACCGTCCAGAACCCCTACACACTCGGGGTCGACGCAACCACCGGCAGGCTGTTCATCGCGGGCGTGTCCGCCGGAGTGGTACAGGTGGTGGACCCGCAGTCGTAGCGCAGCCGTGACCCCGCGTCCTTGGCAGGGCGAGATCTGCCGGGCGGCTAGGCTGGAGACGTCGCGGACACCTGGGCTGACAGTCGGCATACGCTTGCTTACGAAGTGGTCAACGCCGTCGAGCAAGCGCTGCAAACCGCCCGCTGACCGGCAACGCAAGGAGGTGAGCCCTGATGACAAACGCTGACGGGTTGCAACCCCCCGGCTTGACGGCAGGTGTTGTGCTCGCCGGGGGCCGCTCGTCGAGAATGGGCACGGCCAAGGCGGCGCTCGAGTGGCACGGTTCGACCCTGCTGCGGCGCGTAACGGGCATCGTCGGTCGCGCGGTCGACGGCCCGGTGATCGTCGTCCGTGCCCCAGGACAGCAGCTGCCCAGCCTCGACCCGCAGGTGTTGGTGCACACCGACCCGGAAGAAGGCCGGGGACCGATGCAGGGCCTGGCCGTCGGGCTGGCCGCCGCGGCCGGTTACGCGCCGGTGGCCTTCATCTGCTCCACCGACCTGCCCTTCCTGCACTCGGCCTTCGTGACCGCGGTGCTGCACGGCTTCGACCCCAAGGCATCCACGGACGTGGTGCTGCCCTTCGTTGGCGGCTACCGGCAACCGATGGCGGCCGGTTACCGCACCGACCTCGCGCCCCGCGTCGAGAAGCTGATCGAAGCGCAGCGGATGCGCCCCGCGCACCTTTTCGAAGAGGTCGACGTGCACCAGCTCGACGAGGCCACGTTGCTCGCCAACCCCCGGCTGGCCCGTGCCGACCCAGAACTGCACTCCGTGCTCAACGTCAACACCCCCGACGACTACCGCGCTGCGCGTGCCCGGCCTGCGCCCGCAGTCGTCGTCGAGTGCTACGGCGCGCTGGCCACCGAGCACGGCATCCGCGGGCCGCGCCAGGCCCGAGCAGCCACCATCGGCGCGGCCGCCGAGCAGCTCGGGCTGACGTTGAACCGCCATGTGCTGGCCGCGATCAACGGCGATCAGCTCCACGGCGATGCGCAGACGCCATTGCAGGCGGGCGACATCGTCTCGTTCATCTCGGCGGACGCGGGCGGATGACACACCTCGGTGCGCCCGGCGGCTACTTCGGCAATGCCTTGGTGGTCGATGTCGCCGACGGCTCCACCACGACCATCGAATTGCCCGAACAGGTGCTGCGCGACTATCTGGGTGGGGCGGGCCTCGGCGCCTGGTTGATGACCGAGCTGGCACCGGCCGGTGTCGACCCGCTCGGTCCCGCCGCGCCGCTCGCCTTCGTCTTCTCGCCGCTGGTGGGCACCCCGCTGACGACGAGCGCGAAATTCGCGGTGGTGGCCAAGTCGCCGCTGACGGGTCTGCTCACCGACGCGCTGGCCTCCAGCCACTTCGCCATCGCAGGCAAGTTCACCGGCCACGACGCGATCGTGCTCACGGGCAGGGCGCAGGCGCCGGCCCACGTGCTGATCGGGGCCGACGGTGTCCGGCTCGTCGACGCGGCGCCGCAGTGGGGCATGTCCGCGTCGGACGCCGAGGAATCCCTGCGTGCGCAGCACGGCAGGCGCTGGCGGGCGGCCTGCATCGGTCCGGCGGGCGAGCGCGGCGTGCGGTACGCAACGATCTCCCACGACGGCAGGCACGCCGGGCGCGGCGGTCTCGGCGCGGTGATGGGCGCGAAGAACATCAAGGCCATCGCCGTGGCCGGCAGCACCAGGCCTGCGATCGCCGACCACGATGGCGTGCTGGCGGCGGCCAAGGACCTGCGCCAGCGGTCGTTCGGCCCGGCCACCGCGAAGTACCGCGAACTCGGCACACTGGCAAACCTGTTGGCGTTCAACGCAATCAACACGCTGCCGACCCGTAACTTCCAGTCCGCCACCTTCGCAGAGGCGACCATGCTGTCCGCAGAGCATCTGGCGGACAGCCGGTCGGTCGCCAGGAACAGTTGCGCCTCCTGCACCATCGGCTGCGAGCACATCTATGCCGCCAAGGGCGGCAAGACAGCCAGGGTGGAGTACGAGAACGTCTTCGCGCTCGGGCCGATGTGCGGGGTGTCCGACCCGGACCAGGTGCTCGAGGCGAGTGCGCGCTGCGACGCGCTCGGGCTCGACACCATCTCCGCAGGCGGCACCATCGCCTGGGCGATGGAGTGCGTCGACCGTGGGCTGCTCGACGCGCCATGGCTGCGCTTCGGCGACGGCGCTGCCCTGCTGCGGGTGCTCGACGAGATCGGTTCTCGGACCGGCCTCGGCGCGCTGCTCGCCGAGGGCTCCCGCCGGGCCGCCGACGTCGTCGGCCACGGCTCGGCCGCGTTCGCCCCGCACGTCAAGGGCATGGAAATGCCGGGCTACGAACCCCGAACCATGCAGTCGATGGCCCTGGGTCTGGCGGTCAACGCCAGAGGAGCCGACCACAATCGGTCCGGCGCCTACGAGGCCGACCTCAAGGGCGGTCTTGACCGCATCCGCGGCGGCAGCGAGCACGTCCGCGCGGCGATCGAAACCGAGGACCGCGCGGCCGTGATGGACTCGCTGATCCTGTGCAAGTTTCTGCGCGGGGTGTTCACCGAACCGTTCGCGGAGTGGGCCGGGCTGCTGTCGACGGTCACCGGCTGGGACGTCGACGCCGACGAACTGCACGAGACCGCGCGACGCATCGTGCTGGCCAAGCGCGCCTTCAACCTCCGCGAGGGCTGGACCCCGGCCGACGACTGGCTTCCCGAACGGTTCCTCGACACCCCGCTCGAGCTCGGGTCGGGTCGTACGGCGATACTGCCCGCCGCCCGACTGCGCGCCATGATCGACACCTACTACACCGAACGCGGCCTCGACCCGCAGGGCCGGCCGCTCGCCACGAGCCTCGCGCACACCGCTGCAGGAACGGAGCACACTATATGACCCTCACCAGTCCCGGCCGGACCGACGTGGAGCAGCGCACTGTGTCGCTGACCATCGATGGCGCAAGCCTCACCGTCGTCGAAGGCACGACGATCTGGCAGGCGGCCCGCGACGTGGGAATCGACATCCCGGCGCTGTGCCACGACGAACGCTACGACCCTGTTGGCGTGTGCCGGATGTGCGTGGTCGACGTCGGCGGGCGGGTCGACGCGGCGGCATGCATCCGACCGTGCGAGGAGGGCATGACTGTCGCCACCGCGACGCCGGAGATCCTGAACCGACGCAGGGTGCTCACCGAACTGCTGGTCGCCGATCAGCCGTCGCGCGAGGACGACCCGAAGCAGACTACGACCGCCGACAACGAGCTGATCGCGGTCGCCGACAGTCTCGACGTCATCGGCGTCGCCGACCTGCTTGCCGGACCAGCCCGCGGCACCGACATGTCCAATCCGGTGATCGCGGTAGACCACGATTCCTGCATCCTGTGTGACCGTTGCGTGCGCGCCTGCGATGACATCCAGGGCAACAACGTCATCGGCCGCAGCGGCAAGGGCTACTCCACGCGCATCGCGTTCGACCTCAACGACCCGATGGGCGCGTCGTCGTGCGTCACGTGCGGCGAGTGCGTGGCGGCGTGCCCGACAGGGGCGCTGACCAACAAACCCATCAACAACATCCCGATCCAGCCCCGCGCGGCGCTCGACGCGGTCGACACGGTGTGCCCGTACTGCGGCGTCGGCTGCGCGCTGACCTATTACGTCGACCGCGAGCGCGGCGCCATCTCGTTCGCCGAGGGGCGCGACCAGCCCGGCAATCAGGGCCGACTGTGCGTGAAGGGCCGCTACGGCTGGGACTACGCGGCGTCACCGCAGCGGCTCACCAAGCCGCTGATCCGCATCGCCGACTCCTATCCCAAGGGGCCGCTGTCGTCGGATGTGAAGGCGGACGGCGGAAACGGACGCCGCGACAAGCGTGGGCGCAAGGCCGGCGGCCTGGTGCCCTACGAGGAGGTGATGCCGCACTTCCGGGAGGCGAGCTGGGAGGAGGCGCTCGACCTCGTCGCGAGCCGGCTCGGTGCGATCTATGCGGAAAGCGGTTCCGACGGCATCGCCGGCTTCGGGTCGGCCAAGTGCTCCAACGAGGAGGCCTACCTCTTCCAGAAGCTGATCCGCACCGGCTTCCGCAGCAACAACGTCGACCACTGCACCCGGCTGTGCCACGCGTCCAGTGTCGCGGCACTGTTCGAAGGTGTTGGCTCCGGCGCGGTTTCGACCACCTACGGCGACATCGCGAACGCCGACGTCGCGATCATCACCGGCAGCAACGCGACCGCCAACCACCCGGTGGCGTCGTCGTTCTTCAAACAGGCGCGCCGCAGCGGCACCAAGATCGTCTACATCGACCCGCGGGCAGGCACGGTCGCCGACCATGCCGACATCTTCTGCCAAATCAAACCCGGCACCGATGTGGCGCTCTACAACGCGATCATGCACGAGGTGATCCGGCTCGGCCTGGTCGACCGCGACTTCATCGCGAACCGGACCTCCAACTACGACCAGCTGGCCAAGACGGTGCAGGCCTATCCTCCGGAACTGGCCGCGCAGATCACCGGCATCGACGCCGAGCAGATCCGCGAGATCGCCAGGCTGTGGGGAGAGGCGAGCGCAGGCGTCATCTACTGGGGCATGGGCATCTCCCAGCACACCACCGGCACCGACAACTGCCGCTGTCTGATCGCGATGTGCGCGATCACCGGCAACGTCGGCAGGCCGGGCACCGGGCTGCATCCGCTGCGCGGCCAGAACAACGTGCAGGGCGCATCCGACGCCGGGCTGATCCCGATGTTCTACCCGGATTACCAGTCGGCGACCGACAGCAAGGTCCGGGCGCAGTTCGAGCGGGCGTGGGGCACCGAACTCAATCCCGAGAAGGGGCTGACGGTCACCGAGGTGATCAAGTCGATCCTCGCAGGCGGTGTGCGCGGGATGTACATGCTCGGCGAGAACCCGTTCCTCTCCGACCCCAACATCAACAAAGTGCGAAAGGCATTGTCCCAGTTGGACTTCCTGGTCGTGCAGGACATCTTCCTCACCGAGACAGCGGAGTTCGCCGACGTGGTTCTACCTGCCTCGTCGTATCTGGAGAAGGACGGCACCTACACGAACACCGATCGGCGGGTGCAGTTGGGCCGCAAGGTGTTCGACCCGCCCGGTGAGGCCCGCGTCGACTGGGAGGTCATCCAGGACATCGCCCGTCGGGTGGGGTTGGACTGGAACTACTCGTCGCCGAGCGAGATCTTCGACGAGATGGTGCCGTTGATGCCGGACTACGCCAACCTGCGCCACGACAACCTCGGCGCGTACGGCAAGCTGTATCCGATCGAGGACCCCGAGCACGACGACGGCACCGTGGTGCTGTTCGACGAGCGGTTCAACACCACCGACGAGCTCGCCCATCTGGTACCTGCTGAGTGGTTGCCCGGCAAGGAGCTGCCGAGCGAGGAGTTCCCGTTCGTGCTGAACACCGGAAGGCTGTTGGAGCACTGGCACACCGGGTCGATGACCCGCCGCTCCTTCGCATTGGACGCGATCTCGCCGCGCGCGGAGGTCTACGTCAACCCCGACGACGCCGCCGAGCGCGGTCTCGTCGACGGCGAGATGGCCCGAGTCACCTCGCGCCGGGGCACGATCGTGCTGCACGTGAAGGTCTCGCACCGCGAAGCGCGCGGAAATGTGTTCATTCCCTTCCACTTCCGCGAGGCCGCGGCCAACCTGCTGACGATCGACGAGATCGACCCGGTCGGCAAGATCCCGGAGTTCAAGTTCTGCGCGGTCAAGATCGCGCCGGCCGGAGACCGCGAGAGCGCGTTTGTCGGAGGATCCGCACGGTGACGGTCACGACCAACCCCCAGCCGGCCGTTCCCGGCGTCGAAGGGCGGGCAGGCAAGTTCCGGGGTCCGAGCCTGATCCCGATGCTGATGGAGATCCAGGGCCGCCTCGGCTGGCTACCGCGCGAGGAATTGGAAGCGCTTGCGCGGCAACAGAAGCGGCCGCTCTACGAAATCGAGGGCCTGGTCACCTTCTATCCGCATTTCCGCACCGAGGCGCCGGCAGGCGTCACCGTCCGGGTCTGCCACGACCTGACCTGCTGGCTCAACGGGGCCGACGACCGGATCACGCAGTTGCGCGAGCAGTACGGCGACGCCGGTGACGTGGAGCTGGTGGAGATCTCCTGCCCCGGCCGGTGTGACATCGCCCCCGCAGCCACCGTCGACGAACAGCCCACCCGGCTCGATGACGTCGACGCGCTGGTCGACGCCAAGCGCGGAGGCGACGACGACCTCGGGGCCGTGGTGGCCTACGGTCCGGAGGGCGGCTGGCCCAACGACCCCTACGGCCCCGGCGAGCCGCGCTACCAGTGTCTGCGCTCCCTGCTGTCCGGGGAGGTCACCCCGCAGCAGGTGATCGACACCTTGCAAGCCTCCGGCCTGCGCGGGATGGGAGGCGCGGGCTTCCCGACCGGCAAGAAGTGGGAGCTGGTGCGCGACGCCGAGACCCTCGACGGCACCGGCGTCAAGTACGCGATCTGCAACGCCGACGAATCCGAGCCTGGCACCTTCAAGGACCGCCAATTGCTCGCGGAGCAACCGCATCTCGTGCTCGAGGGCCTGCTGATGGGCATGGTCGTCACCGGCGCCGAGGAAGGCTGGGTCTTCATCCGGCACGAGTACGGCCCTGAGGAGGCGGTGCTGCACGCCGAGATCGAGCACCTGCGCGAGCAGGGGCTGATCGGAGACGACGTGCTGGGCAGCGGCCGCAGGCTGAGCCTCGACATCTTCACCTCGCCGGGCGGCTACATCCTCGGCGAGGAGACCGCGCTGCTCGAATGCATGGAGGGCCATCGCGGCGAGCCGCGCAACAAGCCACCGTTCCCCGGCGTGTGGGGCCTGTGGGGCCGACCCACGCTGATGAACTCCGTCGAAACGTTCGCCGACGTGCCGATCATCGTGTCCCGCGGGGCGCAGTGGTGGCAGGACCAGGGCATCGGCGACAGCGACGGGTTGAAGTTCTTCGCCGTGTCCGGTCACGTGGAACGTCCCGGCGTGTACTGCGTCCCGATGGGCACCACCATCCGCGACCTGCTCGATCTCGCAGGCGGGGTGGCCGGCGGCGCGGCGCTCGAATCGGTGCAGCCCGGCGGCGCGTCGTCGAACTTCCTCGGACCCGAACACCTCGACGTGCCGCTCGACTTCGGCACGCTCGCCGACGCCGGCTCGATGCTGGGCTCCGGTGCGGTGGTGGTGATCGCCGAGGGCACCGACTCGCTCGCGGCGGCCACGAATGTGCTGCGCTTCTTCCGCAACGAGTCGTGCGGCAAGTGCGTGCCGTGCCGGGTCGGCTCGACCAAGGCTCACGACCTGCTGGCCGATACCCTGCGGGCCGGCGGCGAACTCGACGAGGGTCGACGGGCCCGGCTGCTGGAGCTCGAGCTGACCATGCGCAAGACCTCGATCTGCGGTCTCGGCCAGGTGGCGATGGGCCCGGTGGTCAGCGTGATGGGACGGCAGCGCGGCGGCGCCGTGGCGCGCCCGCAGCCGCGGCAGACACCAGACGAGTGACCGGCCGCGAGTTCTTCACGGCCCAACGGGTGTCGCAGGCGCTGGCCGGGTTCCGGCCGTCGCAACGCACCGGCATCGAGACGGTGCCCCGCGACGCGGCGCTGGGCCGGGTGCCTGCCGCGCCGGTGGTTTCGGGGTCAGCGCTGCCCGGCTTCGCCCGCTCGACCGTCGACGGCTATGCGGTGCGGGCGGCCGACACCTACGGCGCCAGCGACTCGCTTCCCGCCTACCTCGACCTCGCGGGAGCGGTGCGGATGGGCGCCGCCGCCGACATCGCCGTGCGCGCAGGGACGGCGGTGCAGATCCCGACCGGCGCGGCGATCCCGACTGACGCCGACGCCGTGGTCATGGTCGAGTACACCCAGGTCACCATGCCCGGCGTGATCGAGGTGAGCAGGCCGGTCGCTGTTGGCGAGGGTGTCGTGCGGGCCGACGAGGACGTTGCGGTCGGCGCCGAGATCGCGCCGGCAGGCAGGCCGCTGCGCGCCCAGGACCTCGGCATGCTCGCCGCGGCCGGCGTCACCGAGGTGTCGGTACACGCCCGCCCGCGGGTGGCGATCGTGTCCACCGGCGACGAGGTGGTGCCGCCCGATACCGTGCGGCTGAGCCCCGGTCAGGTGCGCGACGCCACCGCGTCGGCGCTTGCCGCGATGGTCACCGAGGCGGGCGGCGAACCGTCGCTGCGTGGAATTGTGACCGACGACGCCGAGGCACTGACCAAGACGTTGCAGGCCGCGTTGCAGGACTGCGATCTGGTGGTGGTGTCGGCCGGGTCGTCGGTCGGCGCCCGCGACCAGACCGCAGACGCGGTGGCGTCGTTGGGCCCGCCCGGCGTCTACTGCCATGGGCTGGCGATCAAACCGGGTAAGCCGACGCTGCTGGCGGAGTGTGACGGCGTGCCGGTGATCGGGCTGCCCGGCAACCCGCTGTCGGCCATTGTGGTGTTCCGCATGGTCGGGCTGCCGGTGCTGCGCCGCGTCGCCGGCCTCACCGTCACTCCCCCTGAGCCGACCACCGCGGCGGCGCTGTCCCGCGATGTCGCCTCGGCCGCGGGCCGCCTCGATGTGGTGCAGGTGCGGCTGAGCGACGAACCCGACCGCGTCGCGACACCACTGTTCGGGTTCTCCGCGCTGCTGTCCCTGCTCACCAGCGCCGACGGCTACGTTGTTATCCCCGAGGCCGCCACCGGCCTCGACGCCGGGTCGACCGTGACCGTGACGATGTACAGGTAGGTTGACCTCCCGTGCCGGAGCCGACCGACAACAGCCCGTTCATCAGCGACGTCCCCGCCGACGCTGCGATGCGGTCGTGGCTGGACGCCTGCGCCGCCGCCGGCTGTCCCCAGCGGGTCGAGGCCGTCACAGTCGCGCTGGCCGAGGCGGTCGGCCGGGTCACCGCCGAGCCGGTATGGGCTACCCGTTCCTCACCCGTCGGTGACGTCGCCGCGATGGACGGCATCTGTGTCGTCGCCAGGGCCACCGCGGGCGCCTCGCCCACCACACCGCTGCGGCTCGAATCCGGCGACTACCAGGTGGTCGACACCGGCGACCCGATGCCGGACGGGTTCGACGCGGTGGTGATGCGCGAACAGGTGCACTACGTGACCGCCGCCGAAGGGCAGGCCGCCGAGATCCAGGCCGCGGTCCCGCCCTACCAGCACGTGCGGTCGATCGGCGAGGACGTCAGTGCCGGCGAACTGCTGCTGCCGGAAGGGCATCGGCTGCGCCCCGTCGACGTTGCCGCTGCGGCCGCCGCAGGCGCGACCGAGCTGCAGGTGCGCCGCCAACCGCGGGTGGCGGTGATCCCGACCGGGGACGAGATCGTGGCGGTCGGGTCGCCGCCACAGCTGGGCGAGATCCTCGACACCAACTCGCTGATGCTGGTCTCACAGGCCCAGGAGGCGGGCTGCGAGGCGTGGGCGACACCGATCCAGCCCGACGTGGTGGATCAGATCAGCGCCGCCGTGCGCGCGGCGGCCGCGACCGCAGACCTGGTGATCGTGATCGCCGGTTCCAGCGCTGGACGCGACGACTACACGGCCCGCATCGTGGCGGACCTCGGCGTGCTCGCGGTGCACGGGGTCGCGGTCCGGCCCGGCCACCCGGTGGTGCTGGGCGCCGTCGACGCGACGCCGGTCGTCGGTGCGCCCGGCTACCCGGTGTCGGCCGCCCTGACGTTCGACATCTTCGTCGCGCCGCTGCTCGCGGGGCTGGAGGGGGCGCCACCGCCGCACCGGCCGGAGGCGTCTGCCCGGCTCGCGCGCAAGCTGCCCTCGGTGGTGGGGATGGACGACTGGGTGAGGGTGCGGCTCGGGTCGGTTGGCGGCCAGGTGGTGGCGTCGCCGCTGCCCCGCGGCGCCGGGGTGCTGACGTCGCTGGTGCGAGCGGACGGGCTGCTGCTGGTGCCGGCTGGCGTCGAAGGCCACCACGCGGGTGAGCAGGTGTCGGTGCAGCTGCTGCGGCGGTTGCCGGAGATCGAGCGCACGATCGTCGCGATCGGATCGCACGACCTGGTCCTCGACCTGGTGGCCACGGAGCTGCGGTCGTCGGATCCGACGCTGAGCCTGGTCTCGACCAACGTCGGCTCGCTCGGCGGCCTGGTGGCGTTGCGCGACGGGCTGTGCCACCTCGCCGGGTCGCACCTGCTGCACCCGGCAACCGGGGAGTACACGCTGCCCTACCTCGACGAGATGATGGGCGACCGGGACCTGGCCGTGGTGCGGCTGGTGCATCGCGACCAGGGCCTGATCATTCCTTCAGGCAATCCGCGCGGCGTGGCCGGGCTCGCGGACCTGGCCGGCGGCGAGCTTTCCTACGTCAACCGGCAGCGGGGTGCGGGCACCCGGATGCTGCTCGACCAGGAACTGCGGCGGTTCGCGATCGACCCGGCCACGATCCGCGGCTACGCGCGCGAGGAGCCCACACACCTGGCAGTCGCCGCGGCGGTGGCGGCCGGGCGCGCCGACTGCGGCCTCGGCATCCTCGCGGCCGCGCAGGCGTTCGGGCTGGACTTCGTGCCGATGGTGCAGGAGCCCTACGACTTGGTGGTGGAGGCGGCGACCCTCACCGATCCGATGCTCGTGCCGCTGTGGCGCCTGCTGGAATCCGCGGAGTTTCAAGCCTCGGTGCGCCGGCTCGGGGGCTACGGCACGGAAGAGACTGGTCGTCGGATCCGGTGATCTGTACCCTGTTCGGATGATACAGACGGCACAGCAGGTCGCCGAGGCGATCGCCACCGACGTTCTCACCGGCCGACTGGATCCCGGCGATTCCGTGCCCACCGTCCGCGCACTCGCCCGGCAACTGGGCTGCGCGCCCGGCACCGCCGCACGCGCACACCGCATCCTGCGCGACGCCGGGGTGATCGGCGGTGCGCCCAGGTCGCGCGCGGTAGTGGCGGCCGACGGTGTCGCCGCGGCCCTGATGATGGGCGCACACCAAGGCATGCTTCGGCTGGCGGGCAGCGATGACCCCGCTCTGGACCTGCTGCTGTCCACGACCGGCGGGGGCGTCGAACGAGCCGTCGGTGGCCGCGGCAGCGTGGCCGGGCTGGCGATGCTCGCTCAAGGGACGGTCGACGCCGCGGCAGTACACCTGCGCGACGCCCGCACCGGCAGGTACAACGACGTGTTCGCCCGCAGGGTGCTCGGTGGCGAGCCCGCCCGGCTGGTGCATCTGTGGAAGCGCGAGCAGGGCATCGTGGTGCCGAAGGGCAACCCGTTGGACATCCGCGGCGTGGCCGACCTCGACGGCGTTCGGCTCGCCTGGCGCCCGCCCGGCACCGGGTCGCGGCTGCTACTGAACCGGCTGCTACGGGAGGCGGGTGCCGTCCCTGCGCCGGAGGGCGAGGGCTGCGATTCCCACTTGGGCGTCGCCGTGGCGGTGGCCGTCGGCGCGGTCGACGCGGGGCTGGCCGTTCGCGCGGCGGCCGAGGCCGTCGACGCGGATTTTGTCCCCGTGGAGTGGGAGGACTTCGAGCTCGTAGTGACCCCGAGCGCGGTGGGGCTACTCGTCCCGTTGCTCGACGTGCTCGCCTCCGCGTCGGTGCACCAGCGGGTGTCCGGGCTCAGCGGCTACGAGCTGAGCCGCAGCGGCGAATCCCGGCTGGCGGCAGCATGAGCGAAGCTTGCGAGCGAATCATCTGCACGGAATGCGGAGACCGAGCCTGCGAGGTCACCGCATGAGCCGGCTGCAGATGGCGGGTCTGCTCGTCGCGGGCCTGCTCGTCGTACCCGGCTGCAGCAGCGAGCAGTCCGGTGGCACGGAGGAGACAGCGAAGGCCGGCGGGGACATGATCCTGGCCACCACGACCAGTACCCAGGACTCCGGGTTGCTCGACGCGATCCTGCCCACATTCGAGCAGAACTCGGACTGCGTGCCGAAGACCGTCGCCGTCGGCTCGGGGCAAGCGATGAAGATGGGCGAAAGCGGCGACGCCGACGTGCTTCTCGTGCACTCGCCCAAGGCCGAGGAAACGTTCATGGCCGAGGGGCACGGCTCGAGCCGGGAGCCGGTCATGCACAACGACTTTGTGCTCGTCGGTCCGCCTGGCGATCCCGCCCACATCGGCGACGCCCAGCACGCCGCGGATGCGTTGGCGCTCATTGCGAAGCAACAGTCGCCGTTCGCGTCGAGGGCCGACGATTCCGGCACGAACGCGAAGGAGATGAGCCTGTGGAAGCAGGCCGGCATCGAGCCGTCGGGCCCCTGGTACATCGAGACCGGCCAAGGGATGGGCGAGACATTGACCATCGCGGGCCAGAAGCAGGCCTACACGCTCAGCGACCGCGGCACCTTCCTCGCGACCAGCGGGCTGGCATCCCAGATCGAATTCGAAGGCTCGGACGACCTGCAGAACCCGTACCACGTGATTGTCGTCGATCACGAGGGCACCACCAATGTCGCCTGCGCGGAAGAGTTTTCGGAGTGGATCCGCTCCGCGCCGGTGCAGGAGAGGATCGCGAAGTTCGGTGTAGACAAGTACGGACAGCCGCTGTTCTTCCCCGACGCGCCCAACTGAGGTACTGAGCCGATGGCCGAGCCCATCTACGAGGTGCTCGCACGGTCGGCATTCGTGTCGGTCACGGCGACGCTGATCGCGGCGGTGATCGGAATCGGGTTGGGCACCGCGCTCGCACTGGCCCGGCTGCCGGGGCGGCGGCTGTTGACCGCGGTGGTCAACACCGGGATGGCGCTGCCGACGGTCGTGGTCGGGCTCGTCGTCGCGCTGCTGCTCTGGCGCAGCGGACCTCTCGGCGGTCTCGGCCTGATCTACACGGTGCAGGGCATGATCGTCGCGCAGGTGCTGATCGCCACCCCGCTGATCGCTGGGATCACAATGGCCGCAATGCAATTGCTCCCCGCTGCGCTGCCCGATCAGCTGCGCGCGCTCGGAGCCAACCGGGCCCAGCTGGTGCTGCGGATGTGGATCGAGGCGAGGGTGCCGTTGCTCGCAGCGGCGA
Source organism: uncultured Mycobacteriaceae bacterium (assembly GCA_902826815.1). GTDB lineage: Bacteria > Actinomycetota > Actinomycetes > Mycobacteriales > Mycobacteriaceae > Mycobacterium. Next base: position 114,754 of record CADEGF010000011.1, on the reverse strand, counting down.
TGGCCGGGTTCGGGCACGCGATCTCGGAAGTCGGCGCGGCGACCATCGTCGGGGGCAACATCCACGGGCACACCCAGGTGATGACGACCGCGATCGTGGAGCACGTCGGCCGTGGCGACTTCGTGCCCGCGCTCGTCTACGGCGCGATCCTGATCACGCTGGCCTTCGTGGTCAACGGCGTGCTGGCGTCCGTGCAGCATCGGGGGGCGTCATGGGCGCGGACCTGAACCTGCGGCAGGTTCGCCAGGTCCGGGGCGGCTGCGAGGTTCTTCGGGTCGATCATCTCGACGTCGGCGCCGGTGAGCATGTGTCGGTGCTCGGCCCGAACGGCGCAGGCAAGACCACCTTGCTGCGGCTGCTCGCCGGTGTGGACCGGCCGACTTCAGGCACGGTCACGCTGGACGGTGTCAGCACCGCCCGCGGAGGGGTGGAGCTGCGCCGCAGGGTGGCCTATGCGACCCAGCAGCCCGGACTGCTGAGCACCTCGGTGCGGCGCAACGTCGAGCTGCCGCTGCGCTGGCGGAAGGTGCCGCGAAGGGAGCGCGCCGTGCTGGCGACGGCGGCCCTCGAGCGGCTTCAAGTCGGGCATCTGGCCGATCGCCGGGCACCCGACCTGTCCGGCGGCGAGCAGCAGCGCGTCAACCTCGCCCGCGCGCTTGCGCTCGATCCCTCGGTGCTGCTGCTGGACGAACCGGCCGCCGGCCTCGACCCGCAGACCCGATCGGCCTTCTTCGCCGACCTCGAGCTGGCGTTGGCCGACCGTCTGTCCACGGTGGTGCAGGTGTCCCACCGGGCGGAGGAGGCGCTGCGCTTCGCCGACCGGGTCGTCGTGGTCGTGGACGGCAGCGTGCATCAGGTCGGCACGCCGGAGGCGTTGACGCTGCGGCCCGCCGACGCGAGTGTCGCCGCGCTGGTCGGCTACGACAATCTGGTCGACGCGACGGTGTCCCCCGATGGCGCGGTTGTGGTCGGCGATGCCCCGACCGGGCTCGTGCATCGCGGGCCGGCCGGGGCCGCCACGGTGGCGGTGTTCGCCTGCGGGGTGCGCCTGATCAACTCCGATGACGGCGGCATTCCGGTGCGGGTCACGCGCGTCACCCCGGGACCGGGCCATCGCGTGCTCGCGCTCGAGGGCGCGGTGTCGCTTTTCGCCCAGCTGCCGATCGACTGCCCGGCGCCGCTGCCGGGTGACACGGCACGGGTGGTGTTCGAGCCGGCCCTCAGCGCCGTGCTGCCCGTTGCGGTCTGTCTACCTGCGATCTCCACCTGATCTCCACCCAACCTCCAAGCTTGCGAAACGGCGGTCGTCGAGCATCGATCGCATGCCAGAAATCCTCATCGCAGCGCTGTCGCCCGTCGGGCACTTCGGACCTCTGCTGAACGTGGCACGGGGGCTGGTCGGCCGCGGAGATCGAGTCACCGTGCTATCCGGCGCCGACCGCGCCGACGAGATCCGCGCTGTCGGTGCGACGCCCGCGACGCTGCCACCGAAGGGCGACCTCGACCTCGCCCTGCTGGAATCCGACAGCGGCCGCGAGGAGACCAGCGGCGTCAAGCGGCTCAACTTCGACATCGTCCGGTTGTTCGTCGCGCCGATGCCGCACCAGGCGAACGCGCTGTCGGAGTTGTTGGCGCAGAAGCGGTTCGACGCAATCCTTGCCGACTACGGCTTCTTCGGCGTGCTGCCGTTCGTGCTCGGACAGCATTCCGCGCGCCCGCCCGTGCTCCTGTACTCGACGACCCCGCTGATGCTCAGCAGCCGCGACACCGCACCGGCCGGGCTGGGGCTGCCGCCGTCGACGGGTGCCTTCGGCCGGGTACGTAACTGGACGCTGAACAAGCTGTCGCAGAAGGTCTTGTTGCGTCCGTCGCAGAAGGCCGCCAACTACCAGCTGCACCGGCTGAACTCCCGCGAGTTGCCGACGTTCCTGCTGGACTCCGGCGTGCTGGCCGACCGCCTGATCGCGCCGACGGTGCCCGAGTTCGACTATCCGCGCGGAGATCTGGCCCCCAATGTCCGCTACGTCGGCATGGTGTATCCGTCGCCCACGGTGAGGTTCCGGCCGCCGGTCTGGTGGCCGAAGCTCGACGGCGACCGCCCCGTCGTGCACGTCACCCAGGGCACCGTCGACAACACCGACTTCAGCCGGCTGCTGCAGCCGACCATCGAGGCGCTCGCCGACGAGAACGTCATGGTGGTCGCCACTACCGGTGGGCCGCACGTATCGGAACTGGACTTCGCGCTGCCGCCCAATGCCTATGTCGCCGAGTACCTTCCGCACGACCTGCTGCTCCCGAAGGTCGACGTGATGGTGACCAACGGCGGCTACGGCGCCGTGCAGCGCGCACTGTCGACCGGTGTGCCGCTGGTCGTCGCGGGCAATACCGAGGACAAACCTGAGGTGGCGGCGCGCGTGGCATGGTCCGGCGCGGGTATCGACCTGCGGACCGGCGCACCCACCGCGAAGGCGGTCCGCAATGCAGTGCGCCAGGTACTCGGCGACGGCCGCTACCTGCGCCGCGCCCGCGAACTCGAGGTGGCGTATGCCCAGCGCGATGGCGTGGCCGAGATCGCAGCCCTGATCGACGAGGTCGTCGGAGAGCGCGCGGTGACGTCATGAGCTGCGCCGACCCGTTCGGACGGCCACCGCATTCGAGTAGCCGACTACGCGTGCAGGCAGAACACTGCCAGGAAAGAGTGGACACATGGTCACAAACCTGCAGTTCGCCGCCGTCGCGGCCTACCTGTTGTGGTGCTTGTTCGCCTCGGTGAGCGACAGGCTCGACCCCGGCCAGGACGACGCGGAACCAGTTATTGACGAAAGAGACAAAAACGTTCCGGTCAGGTAGCACACGGCGCACCATGGGGTCGCAGGGGCGTTGTTCGAGGGGTACGACGCCCCTCGATCGCGTTTCGCCGCCGATCTGCAGCAGACCCCGGCTGCCGTAGACTCGATCACAGGAAAGGTTTCCGGCCCGGACCGTGGGCCCCGACGACACCGGATGACGAAGTTGTCGGCGCACTCGGCAAGTGAGCGCGTCGACGGATTGGACGGAACAGGCCCCTCGCGTATCGGCACGATGCGCCCGACCCGTCAATCCGAGGAACCTCGCTTTGGCTATCAGCCACGTCAGCAGCTACACACATCTCACCGACGCCGACATCGAAGCGATCGGTCGCGAGCTCGATCGAATTCGCACCGACGTCGAGGACACGCTCGGTTCGTCGGACGCGGCCTACATACATCGCACGATTGCTCTTCAGCGGACGCTGGACGTGGTCGCCCGGATCGTGATCAATCGAAGCCGGACGAGGCGCAGCTGGATTGTGGGTACCGTCGCGCTCGCGCTCGCGAAGAGCATCGAGAACATGGAGATCGGTCACAACGTCGGCCACGGCCAATGGAATTGGATGAACGATCCGGAGATCCATTCCAATACCTGGGAGTGGGACATGGCGGGCCCGTCCTCTCAGTGGCGCTATTCGCACAACTACACCCACCACAAGTACGCCAATGTCCTGGGAATGGACGAGGACATCGGCTTCGGCGTCATGCGGGTCACCCGCGACCAACCCTGGAAACGGGCTCACCTTCTGCAGCCGCTGCGAAATGTGCTGCTCGCGTTGACTTTCGAATGGGGTATCGCCCTGCACGGGCTGTACGCAAGTCAGGAACGTGCTTCGACTGCAGCGGGTCGGTCGGCTGAAGGCAGAGCGATGGTCGTCAAAATCGCTCGCCAAGCGGCCAAGGACTACCTGGTATTCCCCGCGCTCGGGGGGCGCCGTTGGCGACGCACCCTGACCGCCAACACCGCAGCGAACGTGATCAGGAACGTGTGGGCCTACCTCGTGATCTTCTGTGGCCACTTCCCTGACGGCGCAGAGAAATTCGAGCCGACGGTGGTCAAGGACGAGACGATGGCGGACTGGTATCTCCGGCAGATGATCGGCAGCGCCAATTTCGACGCCGGGCGCACGCTCGCATTCCTGAGCGGGCATCTGTGCTATCAGATCGAGCATCACCTGTTCCCCGACCTGCCCAGCAATAGATTGCCTGCCATTGCCGGCGAAGTCCGGGCCCTGTGCGACAAGTACGACCTGCCGTACACCACGGGGCCGCTACCTCGTCAATACCTGCGCACGCTCCGCATCATCCATCGGCTCGCGCTGCCCGATCGCTTCACGACAGCTGCCAAGGATTGATCAGTCGCCCCCGCGCGAGCTGGCCCACGCGCCAGCCGGCCCACGCCCAATCGCGGCTGCCCAGTTCGGCGATCGCCCGCGACCAGGGCATTCACGCCATTTTCGAACAGACGTGAAAACCCCCATTTCGTCACGAAATTGGGGGGTTTCGCGTCTGCTCGGCCGAAAAAGTTAGGCGCTCTTGTCGCGGCGCTCGGGCCGTGCGGGCTTGCGCGGCACGATCGTCGGGAGCACGTTGTCCTCGACGGTCTCCTTGGTCACCACGACCTTGGCGACGTCGTCGCGGCTGGGGATGTCGTACATCACCGGCAGCAGGACTTCCTCCATGATCGCGCGCAGGCCGCGGGCGCCGGTGCCGCGGTGGATGGCCTGATCGGCGATGGACTCGAGCGCGTCCTCGGCGAACTCCAGCTCCACGCCGTCCATCTCGAACAGCCGCGTGTACTGCTTCACCAACGCGTTCTTCGGCTCGGACAGGATCTTGACCAGCGATTCCTTGTCGAGGTTGGTCACCGACGCCACCACGGGCAGGCGGCCGATGAACTCGGGGATCAGCCCGAACTTGATCAGGTCCTCGGGCATGACCTCGGCGAAGTGGTCCTGGGTGTCGATCTCGGCCTTGGAGTGCACCTCGGCGCCGAAGCCCAGCCCGCGCTTGCCGACGCGGTCGGAGACGATCTTCTCCAGGCCCGCGAACGCACCCGCAACGATGAACAGCACGTTGGTGGTGTCGATCTGGATGAACTCCTGATGCGGATGCTTGCGACCGCCCTGCGGGGGCACCGACGCCTGCGTGCCCTCGAGGATCTTCAGCAGCGCCTGCTGCACGCCCTCGCCGGAGACGTCGCGGGTGATCGACGGGTTCTCGCTCTTGCGGGCGATCTTGTCGACCTCGTCGATGTAGATGATGCCGGTCTCGGCGCGCTTCACGTCATAGTCGGCGGCCTGAATCAGCTTGAGCAGAATGTTCTCGACGTCCTCGCCGACGTAGCCGGCCTCGGTCAGCGCGGTGGCGTCGGCGATCGCGAACGGGACGTTGAGCATCTTGGCCAGCGTCTGCGCGAGGTAGGTCTTGCCGCAGCCGGTGGGGCCGAGCATCAGGATGTTGGACTTGGACAGCTCGACAGGCTCGGCGCGCGAATCGCGCATCTTCTCCTGCGCCTGGATCCGCTTGTAATGGTTGTAGACGGCGACGGCCAGAGTTCGCTTGGCGGTGTCCTGTCCGATGACATAGCCCTCGAGGAAATCGCGGATTTCGACAGGCTTCGGCAGCTCGTCGAGTTTTACGTCGTCGGCGTCGGCGAGTTCTTCTTCGATGATCTCGTTGCAGAGGTCAATGCATTCGTCACAGATATATACGCCGGGGCCGGCAATGAGCTTTTTGACCTGCTTTTGACTCTTCCCGCAGAACGAGCACTTCAGCAGGTCACCGCCGTCTCCAATGCGCGCCATGGTGGTGAAGTCCCTACTTCCTGTCGCAGTCTCTTTTGCGGTCGTACACGGTCAAGTCTTAGGTCGCCTCGGGCGTTGACCCGACGCTACCCGCTCTTTCCGGCGCGGTGCGACCGATAAAGGCGAATCGCGTCGGTGGTATTTAGCTGTAGTTGCAGAGCATTGCAAAACATAACGCCTCACGCGTCTCACAACCCCCACGACGCACCGCCGAGTCCTTGGCGTGTCGCCGCCGTTATCGGACCGAGAGGTTATCCGGAGAGCAGATCGTAGAGTTGCGAAGTGGCGTTCGAAGCTTCCAACAATACCGTGCTGATCAGCGATGGCGGGCTGGCGACCGAACTCGAGGCGCGCGGCCATGACCTGTCCGACGACCTGTGGTCGGCGCGGTTGCTGTTCGATGCGCCGGACGAGATAGTTGCTGCTCACAGAGCCTTTTACGACGCGGGCGCGGCGATCGCGACGACGGCCAGCTACCAGGCGTCGTTCGACGGTTTCGCGGCAGGCGCAATCTCACGCGATGACGCCGAACGGCTGATGCGGCGCAGCGTGGAGCTTGCGGCGGCGGCCCGCGATCAGGTCGGCGGAGACGGTCGCTGGGTGGCGGCGTCGGTCGGGCCCTACGGCGCGGCATTGGCTAACGGCGAGGAGTACATCGGCCGATACGGGCTGACGGTCGCGGAGCTCGCGCAGTGGCATCTGCCCCGGCTGGAGATCCTGGCCGACGCGGGAGCCGACGTGTTGGCGATCGAAACGGTGCCCGATATCGACGAAGCAGACGCGTTGGTGGGCCTGGTGCAACGGCTCGGTGTGCCTGCGTGGCTGAGCTACACGATCGACGGTGTGCAGACGCGTGCGGGGCAGCCGCTGGCGGAGGCGTTCGCGGTCGCAGACGTGCCGGAGATCGTCGCGGTGGGGGTGAACTGTTGCGCGCCTGCCGATGTGCTGCCCGCGATTCAGGTCGCGCGCGAGGTGACCGACAAGCCCGTCATCGTCTACCCCAACAGTGGCGAGGTGTGGGATGGGTCAGGCCGCAGATGGATTGGCACGTCGCGGTGGTCGGCGGATTTGCCATTGCAATGGGTGGCTGCAGGCGCACGCATCGTCGGCGGCTGCTGCCGGGTGATGCCTGACGACATCGCAGCGTTGGCATCGGAGTTGACTCTGCGCTGAGAGCGGCCTCGACTGTATGGCCTAGGTACAGATTCGCGCCGTTCGCGTACGCAGCCCATACACTCGCCGCTCCGAGCTTGCTGTGAGTTGAATGCAATTTCTCCTTATTTGCTACCTCGTCAACGATCGGGGCGTGTAATGGGGACGTTGCTGGCGGCGAGACCTCTCAGCGTCGTCCAACTCGGTCGATGAGGAGAAGCTCGTGCACAACGGATCGCGGCAATTCCGCCGCCATGGTTTGCTTTCGTTCGTCGCCGGCGCGGTGGCCACTGGCCTTGTGGTCACCAGCCCACCGGCATATGCCGATGACGGGGATACGCCGGCTCCCCCGGCCCCGATCATCGTGCCCGGTAACACCGTGCAGGGCCAAGCCACAGTGTCGGACGCCCAGCCACTCCCGAGCGCGCCGGGCATGACCGTCCCCGACCCGAACAAGCCCGTCACGGTCCAGAACTCCACGCCGAAGGTCGAAACCGTCGCTCCCTACTCCATCCCGGATCTGCCGGGAACGTTCACCCACAAGGTCACGTTCTTCCAGGGCAACAACGTCAAGGAGCAACGGGTTCTGGCGGCTGACACGAACGGTAAGGCGCTGGAACCGTCGCGGGTGCGTGTCGCCTACCTCACCGAGGCAAACGAAATTTGGGTCTTCAATCCCGGCACCGGCACGCTCGATAAGACGGGACAGTGGCCAACGGTGTACGCAGCGCCACGCGGGGTGGCCGTCCATCCGCTGACCGACCTCTTCGGCGGCCCCGGCGGTCCGGAGTGGCTGGAGACGGCACGCGCGGTCGCCGTCGGGATCGCGGCTGCAGTGATCACCGGTGGCGCTGTGGCGGCTTTCGCGCCCGGTGCCCTCGCCGCAGGCACCGCCGCCGTGCCGCTCGCCTGGTGATCCGCTAGGCCGTCTGAGCAGACAGCTTGCGGTACTCCAGCACGGTGTCGATCACGCCGTACTCCTTGGCCTCCTCGGCCGTCAGGATCTTGTCGCGATCGGTGTCCTTGCGGATCTGCTCGGCGTCCTTGCCGGTGTGGTGCGCCAGCGTCGTCTCCATCAGCGTGCGCATCCGCTCGATCTCCTTGGCCTGGATCTCCAGATCGGAGAACTGACCCTGGATGACGCCGGAGAGCGCGGGCTGGTGAATGAGGATGCGGGCGTTCGGCAGCGCGAGGCGCTTACCGGGGGTGCCCGCGGCGAGCAGCACGGCGGCAGCCGACGCGGCCTGGCCGAGGCACACCGTCTGGATGTCGGCGCGGACGTACTGCATGGTGTCGTAGATCGCCATCAGCGACGTGAACGAGCCGCCGGGCGAGTTGATGTACATGGTGATGTCGCGGTCGGGATCAAGCGACTCCAGCACCAGCAGCTGCGCCATGATGTCGTTGGCCGACGCGTCGTCCACCTGCACGCCGAGGAAGATGATGCGCTCCTCGAACAGCTTGTTGTACGGGTTGGACTCCTTGACGCCGAAGCTCGAATGCTCGATGAACGACGGCAGGATGTAGCGGGCCTGCGGCTGCAGGCGGGGGTCGGTGTGATCGGTCATTTGTCTAGTCCTGCCGTGGGGCCTGAGCCGTTGATGCTGGCGCTGGTGATGATGTGGTCGACGAAGCCGTACTCGAGGGCCTCTGGCGCGGTGAACCAGCGGTCGCGGTCCGAGTCGGCCTCGATGCGCTCCAGCGTCTGCCCGGTGAATTCGGCGTTGAGGCGGAACATCTCCTTCTTGATGACCGCGAACTGCTCGGCCTGGATCGCGATGTCCGCCGCACCACCGGTGATGCCGCCGAGCGGCTGGTGCATCAGGATGCGGGCGTGCGGCAGCGCATAGCGCTTGCCCTTGGTGCCCGCGGCGAGCAGGAACTCACCCATCGACGCGGCCATACCCATGGCGTAGGTGGCGACGTCGCACGGCGCGAGCACCATCGTGTCGTAGACGGCCATGCCGGCGCTGATGGAGCCGCCGGGCGAGTTGATGTAGAGGTGGATGTCTTTGGTGGGATCCTCTGCGGACAGCAGGAGGATTTGCGCGCACAGCTTGTTCGCGATGTCGTCGTCGACCTGTGACCCCAGGAAGATGATGCGCTCGGCAAGCAAGCGCTCATAGACGGAGTCGACGAGATTGAACCCTGCCCCGTTCGAACGCATGTCAGTCACGACTGGATACCTGCTTTCTTCTTTGCTTCTCACCGAACACTAACCAACCTGGCGCGCGGTGCACTCCCTGACAGGCCCGCGTTCGCTCAGAGCATCACTTCGCGTCGTCGTCGGCTTCGTCGTCGGAGGCGTCGGCTTCGTCGTCGGAGGCGTCGGCTTCGTCGTCGGAGGCGTCGGCCGCGTCATCGGCGCCAGCGCCGGCCTGTTCTACCTGCGCGGCGATCTGGGCGGCGAGGTCGGCCGGGTCCGGGCTTGCGGGCGGCCCGAAGAACTCGGTGGTGTCGATCACGTTGCCGTCGGTGTCGCTGACGGTGGCGCCATGCACGACGGCGGCGACGGCCAGGCCGCGGCGCACGTCGGCGAACATGACCGGCAGCTGGTTGTTCTCCTGCAGGTACTGCAGCAGCTGCTGCGGCTCGAGGCCGTACTGCCGCGACATCAGCACCAACCGCTCGGTCAGGTCGTTCTGGCCGACCTGGACGTTGAGCTGATCGGCGATGGCGTCCATCACGAGTTGGGTCTTGACGGCGCGCTCGGAGTTCTCCTTGTTGTCCTTGTCGAACTCTTCGCGGCTGCTGCCCTGGGCCTCGAGTGCCTTGGCGAAGGCGTCCTCGTCGTGGTCGAGTTGATGGATCGCGTTGTGCACGGTGTCGTCGATCTGCGCCTGCACGATCTTCTCGGGCAGCGGGATCTCGATCTCGTCGAGCAGAGTCTCGAGTGCCTTGTCGCGGATCTGCTCGGCCTGCTGCACGCGCTTGACCCGTTCGACCTGATCCTTGAGGCTGGCCTTGAGCTCGTCGATGGTGTCGAATTCGCTTGCCAGTTGGGCGAATTCGTCGTCGGGCTCGGGCAGCTCGCGTTCCTTGACGGACTTGACAGTGACGGTCACCTGCGCCTCTTCGCCGGCGTGGTCGCCTGCGGCCAGCGTGGTGGTGAAGACCTTGGTCTCCCCGTCTTTGAGGCCGACGAGCGCGTCGTCGAGGCCCTCGATGAGCTGGCCGGAGCCGACCTCGTGGGACAGGCCCTCGGTCTTGGCGTCTGGCACGTCCTTGCCGTCGACGGACGCGGACAGGTCGATGGAGACGAAGTCACCGTCCTCGACGGCACGCTCGACGCCGGTGAGGGTGCCGAAGCGGGCGCGCAGGTTCTGCAGCTCGGTGTCGACGTCCTCGTCGCTCACCTCGATGGGGTCGACCTCGATCTTGAGCGCCTCGAGATCGGGGATGGTGACGTCGGGGCGGATGTCGACCTCGGCGGTGAAGACAAGCTCTTCGCCGTCCTCGAGCTTGGTGATCTCGATCTCGGGCTGGCCGAGCGGCTTCACCTCAGTGGTGGTGACGGCCTCGCTGTAGCGGCTGGGCAGGGCGTCGTTGACGACCTGCTCGAGCACGGCGCCGCGGCCGATGCGGGCCTCGAGCAGCTTGCGGGGGGCCTTGCCAGGACGGAAGCCGGGCAGCCGGACCTGCTGCGCGAGCTGGGAAAATGCCCGGTCGAAGTCGGGCTCCAGCTCGGTGAAGGGCACCTCCACATTGATGCGAACCCGGGTGGGGCTCAACTGCTCGACGGTGCTCTTCACGTCTGGTGCTCCTCTTATATGTCTGGTCGACGGGTCGGACGGTGCTTCTGGTCGGGGTGACAGGATTTGAACCTGCGGCCTTCCGCTCCCAAAGCGGATGCGCTACCAAGCTGCGCTACACCCCGCGGACCACCGCAGATACTACGGCCCAGGCACGCCGAACCCTTAATTGGATTTGGTTGGATTGCCGCCGGTACAGTGTGGTGCTGCTGTACACGCGGGCGTAGCTCAATGGTAGAGCCCTAGTCTTCCAAACTAGCTACGCGGGTTCGATTCCCGTCGCCCGCTCCAACAAGACCAGCGCAGAGCCGATGAACAGGCGTTCGACTGGCTCGCGCGGTACCTACTTCGTACCTACTGCCTGCGGTTCCCTGGCCGTGTCGATGTGCTGTCGCGGCAGGGTGGATATGGTCGCCAGTCCGAGATGGTTTACCTCGCGTCGTGTGGCGGAGCGCATGGAACTTCAGGCGGAACGGCAGGAGCGCGTTCCTGTGGGTCGAAAGTTATAGCCCTGATGCAGATTTCGGCGACATCCGCGGCGCCGGCCGATTCAGTTCTGCCCTACGGACCTACTATGCAGTGGCCGGTCATATCGCCCGGAACAATTCGCACATCGGCTCCTAAAGGAGCAGGTACCCCGACCGGCAGGCAGGTATCAACGCCATTAATGAGTACGCGCAGGCCGGCTTGGCCGGCGTTGGGCTTGCCCGTTTGCGGGTCAATGAGCGGCTTGACTGGCCCGTTCTTCACGCCGTCGGTGACCTGGTCGGTGACCTCGTCGATGACTTGGTTGGCAATGCCGGCGCCCGGGTTCTGCTGGCACTGCTCCTGTTGGTCTGGCGGCCGCTGCTCACATGGCGGATCGTCAGCACCGGCGATTGGAGCGAACGACACGACGGACCACGCGCCGACGCCGGCAAGCAGCGTAAGCGCGGAGCAATACTTGATCATGGTGTCATTCCCCTCGGTTTGCTGCGCTCGACACTAGACGAAGTCAGGGCAACGATAAGGGTTTCCCTGATCTTTGATCGACCCAGCGCGCAAAGGCACGAACCAACTACAAGAAGACGCGCGGCTATCGGCGCTGGACCACCCAGCCGTCCCGATGCCGCTGAGCGATGGTCGCGGCCAGGGTTACGGCGGCACGCGCCTCTGGCTCCGACGGCGTCCGCTTAGCCGTAGCGCCACCATGTCGATCGTGGTTCGGCCACATCAGCCGAAGCATCGAAACTAGGTGCGCGACATCATGATCTTGGTTGTTGCCCGCAGAACTAGCTACGCGGGTTCGATTCGCGTCGCCCGTTCTGGTGGCCGTTCGGTCGCACGCGTTATCACCCGGCTGGGCAAACCTCCGCGCCCTCGCAGCTGCCGCCGAAATCGGTATCGGCGGGCGGTGGCGCGGGGTCCACCCCCGGGCAGTGCTCCTGCCCCTCACACGTCCCGCCGAAATCCGTATTGCCAGGTGGCGGTGCAGGATCCACCCCCGGGCAGTGCTCCTGCCCCTCACACGTCCCGCCGAAATCCGTATTACCAGGCCCAGGAGGGGCCACTGCCGGCGCACTAGTTCCGGGGCCCGGCTTCGCCGTGCCCGGCGACGGGGCGGCGGGCCTAGACGTTGGCGATGCACCGGACACAGGCGACGCCGACGTCGTCGTTGTTGTGGTTGGCGAGGTCGGACTCGTCGTCTCGGTGTTCGCCGCCTCGCTCCCGCATCCGGCGACGGATAAGACGAGCGTGAATCCGACGGTGGCAACAAGCGTTCGCATCCGTCGCACCCCCTTCGATCGAAACGGGTCGCGCGGCACCGCCGGCGCACAGATACCGCAGATTAGCAGGCAAAATCGACCGAAAAGACCGATTCGGCATGCATTCATGCGATCTTGATGATGATGCCTCCGAACTGCGAAGGCCTTTGCTAAGGTCCGCAACTAGACGGTCTAACCAGTCCTGCACGGCACCACCACTGCGGCAATCGATGGGAACAGCCTGTGACGTTCGAAATGGCCACCACCACCACCGTTCCTCCGTCACTTCGCGCCAATCCAAAGCATGCGACGCCCAGAAACCGCGCGGCTAAACGGTTTGCGGGCGGCGCCGTCTTGAGCGCGGCTATCGCTGGCGGCGCGTTTGCAGCCGGCCCGCTGGCTAGTCTGGCCGGCCTCGATAACGTCGGCAGCACGGCCACCGCGCAGGCCGCGCCATGCACGACAGGGCCCTTCTGCGATGCGGTCGCTGTTGGCGGAGCGCTGTTCGGCGGCGGAATTGGCGCACTCGGCGACGGCGCTACCGCCTTCGGCGCATTGACCGAAGCTCTCGACCCGCTGAACCTGGTCGGCCCGGGTGGCCTGTTGATCGGTAACGGCCTTGACGCACAAGATCTCAACTCGGCATGTCAGTTCGATTGCGACGGCGGCGACGGCGGCCTCCTCCTCGGCAACGGTGGCGCCGGCTTCAATGGGGGCGACGGCGGTAAGGGCGGGCTCATCGGCAACGGCGGCATTGGCGGTGCCGCCGTGACGGATATGGCCAACGGCAGTGGCATCGGCGGCAACGGCGGTGCGGCCGGTCTGTTCGGCAATGGCGGCCGAGGCGGCGACGGTCTGGCCGACAACACGTTTGGTACCACCGAAGCCCTGGGGGTAGCTGGCGGCAACGGCGGTGCCGGCGGATCGTTCTTCGGCTTCGGCGGTAACGGCGGCACCGGCGGCGCGGCTACCGCCGAAGACGCGGACGCGACCGGCGGCAAAGGCGGCATGGGCGGTGGCGCTGGATTCTTCGGGTTCGGTGGCACAGGCGGCTTGGGCGGTGCCGCATCCAACACGACCGATTCCACCAGTCATTTCGTCTTCGGCGGTAAGGGCGGCGACGGCGGCGGCGGCATGTTCGGCGGCGGCGGCGGTGCAGGCGGCGTCGGTAACGGTGTCGGCAGCGATGACGCAGCTGGCGGAGATGGCGGAAACGGCGCTGCGGGTTGGTTCACGGGTGGCGCCGGAGGTGTTGGCGGAGTGGCCAATTCCGTTGACGGCGAGGCGTCGGGCGGCCCAGGCGGGAACGGCGCCGAGGGTGCTTTCGCGGGCGGTGCCGGAGGCGACGGCGGTGCTGGCAGTGCGACTGGTGACGGGGGCTCCGACGCCGGCAACGCCGGAGACGGTGGCGGCGGGACCGACACCCTCTTCGGCGGCAACGGCGGTAGAGGCGGCGACGCCTCTGCGGTCGAAGGCGACGCGCTCGGCGGCCGCGGCGGCAACGGTGGCCAAGGCACCGTGGCCGGTGGCGGCGGCGACGGCGGCGACGCGGACACAGTGACTGGTGAGGCCGAAGGCGGAAGGGGCGGCGTAGGCGCCGACGCCGTCACTAACGGTGACATCGCCGGCCCGGGCGGCCAGGGCGGCAACGGCGTCAGCCAGCTCGGCCCGGCCCTGGGCGGCAAGGGTGGGGACGGCGGCAACGCCCCTGGCGCGGCCAATAGCAACATTGTCACGAGGGTGATCAACGGCGTGCTCGGTCGATTCACGGCCGGAGGAAACGGCGGCAACGGCGGCAACGGGGATGGCCAGCCCGGCACCGGCGGCGCCGCTGGCTCCGGCGGCACCACACCTGGCAATGTCGACAACGGCCCCGACGGACAGGCCGGCGCAGGCACCTAGCAGATGACCCGATAAGTCGTAGTCCACTCCGCGTGGTCGACCCCGCCCGACTCGATCGCCTTGCGGTCCAGATCGGGAGGATTGGATGTTCGCCGCATCGGCAGCACTGTGGAATGATGTTGAACGCCAACATGATCGGGCACATCCACACATTGGACGGGCAACCACGTGCGATCTGCGCGCGCACTTCAGCGGTGACACCGCAGACGGACAACCTTGATTGCGCGCGAAAGGGGCCGGTCGCAGTGCCGGCGCCTTTCAGATGTACTGCGCGCTACGCGGGGGTCAGGGTCGCCGGCGAAGTGATCACGACGCCGACACAGTGATTGTCGATCGCTTTTGTTCCTTGGAGCGTCGCTGCATCAAGGGACGTGACAGTCGTGACGTCCGGGCCCTCGCCGCAGTGCATCAAGGTGGTTTCCTGTGTCATTTCCCATCGGCCGTTGACCAGTCGCAAGTCACCGCCGTTGGCGCCCGCGATGTTGGGGGCGCCCGGGATGGCGACATGGGCGCAGCCCGCGCCACAAGAGGTGATAACCCACTGGGCCGTGTCGACTTTGGGGTTCGCCAACGTGGGGCCCCCGCTCGAGGTGGCCTGAGTCTCGTCGACGGTAAGCGTGTACGTCCCGTTCAATTCAGGATCGGCCGAGGCCAGTGCGGCCGGTCCGACGGCGATGCAAGCGGCAGCGGCGAGTGCCGCGGACGCGATGCCCAAAGTCTTCATGGTTGTCCCTCCTGCTTCGAGAATCTCCCGAGTGAGGGAAAAGTACCTAGTTAGCTGGCTTTCGGACGACGATTCTTTGAATTCGTAGAACTACCCCTGTGGGATACGCGGGTTCCGGCTGTGGCCCGGTGCCGCACGGGGCTGACCTCGGCTCTCACTGATCTTGACCGATTTGCACTCGGCACGAAGGTTGGCCTCTGCCTCGGCAGATTCATCGTCACCACCGTTGCCGGATGTGGTCACGCAAACACGACGCTTCCGAGATCGCTGGAGCTCGGCAGCGCACGCGGTTCGATCCCTCGGTCGCACCGTCACCGCTCCGAGGACCTACGCACACGTCCGGGTGCCGTCCATATGGCAGCACGTCGCAGGCAGCACGCACCTGGTCGACCGCTTTGCCCAGTTGCAGACTCCCCTCGATTGGTCCTTTGGTCCTGCGCATTGAGCGCACGGCGAGTTCTTAGTCGAACTTATGCGTCGGCCCGCATCCCGCTGACCAGCGCGTTTACTATTTCCGGCCCGACAAACCCATCTGGTAGGGCGGATTTTGTGTTTTTTGGGCCTATGTGCGGTTTCGGCGTTGTACAGTAAACGGCCATTTGTCGACTTATGTTGCTCGCTGAGGACAAGCAATGGAGTTTGCCGACCAGAGTGGATGTTGCGATCTTGAACCCCCAACCTGAGAGGGAGCTTAAGTTCTCCGAAGCGGAACTACGTAGTGCAGCGAACTAGCGAGGAACATCGAGGCGCCGCAACTCCAGCAATGAACCGCCACCATTTCTCGTGGGGATTCACGTGGAAATACGCGAGTGCAGAGGCGCATCCGCAACGGCAGCAACATTTCATCGGGGCACCGCTTGCTTCCGTCGCCCGCAGCCGAGGCAAGCGGTGCAACGCAAGCTCGTTAGCGCGCAGAACTCGCGTTGGACGGGCCGCACTGAGTCGCCCGGTATCACCGGCCGATGCCGATCGGCCCACCCGGTGAAGCGGGACTCGACAGGTGTCTACTACTTGCAGAGCCCGCCGATCTTCGTGTTGGCGGCGTCCGCATCCTTCAATCGCGCAGCCTGGTCAGGATCTGAATCCGAAGCGCCGGCAGTCGCCGCAGCGCCGATATCCGTTAGGAGATTGGCGAATCCGCGAATTGGGTCAGCTGTCTCAGGCGGTGTTGCGGGGTCGAGACGGTCCAGCAGGTAGAGCCCGCCGACGTAGGCCGAGAGGCGGGCGTTGGCCGCCACAGCGAGACTTCCCGCGACGTCATCGCGTCCCCCGGGAACGGACAGACTCGTGTTCACGTTGACGCCCCTGCGCACGACATCGAACGCCGCGCACACCTTCGTCTTCGCATCCGCACGCTGTGCGTCGCTGTAGTCCGGATCGGAGCCCGGCGCGGGTCGCATCAGTGCCCAAGCGGCCAGGCTGATCGCGATGAGAGCGATGATCGCCACCACCAATAAGGCACGGTCAGGTGATGTGTTGACGCGGAGACGGCTCGGCGAAGAAGCAGCCTCACGAGCAGGTTCAGCAGAGTCCGACATGGGCCGAATGGTAACGGCCGCGCAGCGAGACGAACACGCTTTGCAACGGACAACCTGAGAAAAAATCGACGCGCCCGAAATAAAACTGAGATTTGCTCGTGATCTCTCTCAGCCTTTGCTAAGGTCCGCATCAAGCTGGGTCAAACCAGCTCAAACAGATGGGCATTCCAGGTTAAGGGGAGACCAGTGACGATCAAGCCGAATAACACTGCAGTTCCACCAGCGCTTCGAGGTCGGCCGAAGCACGCCGAGGTCAGGAACCTCGCGGCCAAGCGATTCGCAGGCGGCGCCGTCTTGAGTGCCGCAATCGCCGGTGGCGCTTTCGCCGTCGGACCGCTAGCTGGTCTGGCCGGTCTGGATGAGATGAGTGTCGGCAGCAGCGGCACTGCGCAGGCCGCACCGTGCGTAACAGGCCCGTTCTGCGACGCGGCTGCTGGCGGCGAAGCACTGTTCGGCGCCGGAATTGGCGCACTCGGTGACGGCGCAACTCAATTCGGCGCATTGACCGAAGCGCTTGACCCTCTGAATCTGGTTGGCCCCGGCGGTCTGCTCATCGGCAACGGCCTTAACGCCGATGCTGCTACCTGCGGGACCAATTGCACAGGTGGCAACGGCGGTCTGCTACTTGGTAATGGCGGCGCGGGCGCGAACGGTGGTGCCGGCGGTAAGGGCGGACTCATCGGCAACGGCGGCGCCGGCGGCGCCGGAGTGGCTGCATACAACGGCGGCAAGGGTGGCGCCGGTGGCGCCGCTGGGCTTTTCGGTAACGGTGGCCGAGGCGGAGACGGCTTTTCCGATACAAAGACGGGCAATACCGCTGCTGTTGGTAAGGCCGGCGGCGATGGCGGCGCCGGCGGAGTGTTCTTCGGCGCCGGCGGTACTGGTGGGACCGGCGGCGCAGCCACAGCCGAGAACGCGGCAGCAACCGGCGGCGTCGGCGGCACCGGTGGCCTGGCCGGGTTGTTCGGCTTCGGTGGCACCGGTGGAACCGGCGGCGCTGCAACCAACGACGCTACCAACGAGAGCAAAGTCGCCCAAGGTGGCGATGGCGGCGTCGGCGGAGGCGGAGGCGCCTTCGGCTTCTCAGGCGCCGGCGGCGCCGGCGGCGCGGGAACCGGGAGTGCCGATAACACCCGAACCCTTACCCTTTTCGGCTTTCCGATCGGTCAGCGCGCCACCGGCGTCGGTAGAGGCGGAGATGGTGGCGCAGCCGGCGACGGTGGTCTCTTCGGCGGCGAAGGCGGCGTCGGCGGTGCAGGGACCGGGAACGGAGAAGGCAGCGGCGGCGAAGGCGGTGAAGGCGGCACCAGTGCGTTCACCGGTGGTCGCGGAGGTTTGGGCGGCTTCGGATCCGCAAGCGGTGATGGCGCTACCCTCGCCGGGCTCGCTTTCGTTCAGGGCAACGGCGGCGAGGGTGGTCTCGGCGGCGGCGGACTGTTCGGTGGCCGCGGCGGCGACGGTGGCGGTGCGGACGGCTTCCTTCCGTCCGCCGGTGATGGCGGTGGCGGCGGAGCAGGCCAGCTAGTTGGCGGTCGCGGCGGTAACGGCGGGACCAGGACCTCTGACAACATCTTGGCCGCATTAGCAGCTTTGGGCGGCGTTACCTCCGACGCGTCCGGAGGTGACGGCGGAAGCGGCTTGATCGGCGGCGCCGGTGGCACCGGCGGCAAGGGCATCTTCACAATCGCCGACATCAGCGATCTGCCCATCACCATCCCGCCCGAGCTAGCCGGACTTCTTCCCGACACTCTCACTGTCGAGACCGGCGGACCTGGCGGCGACGGCGGAGATGGCGACTGGATCGGCGGTGCTGGCGGTGCTGGCGGCGGCGCAGGTTCGCTTGGTTCGAGCTTCCCCTTCATACCCTCGTCCCTGGTGTCGATCGCTGGTGAAGGTGGCGACGGCGGATTCGGTCGCCTGTTCGGAGGCCGGGGTGGCCCCGGCGGCGGCGCGCTCGGGCTTCTGTCCTCGGAGGGCGGTGAGGGCGGAACCGGCGGCGACAGCGATTTCGCTGGCGGCTCAGGCGGCTGGGGCGGCTGGGCTCTTGCGCTCGGCCAGGCCACCGGTGGCCAGGGCGGTGGCGGCGGCGACGGCGACACCTTCGGCGGCGGCGGCGGACGCGGCGGCTTCGCTGGCTCACTCGCCAACGCCGAAGGTGGCGAAGGTGGCGGAGGTGGCGAAGGCACCATCGCTGGCGGTGGTGGCCCCGGCGGTGATGCCGTCTCAGTCACCGGAGAAGCCCAGGGTGGCGAGGGTGGCCGCGGTGCCGACGCGGTGACTAACGGCGAGATCGCCGGTCCGGGCGGTCGCGGTGGTAACGGCTTCAGCCTGCTGGGTCCGGGCAAAGGCGGCGGCGGCGGCGCCGGCGGCAACGCGCCCGGTGCGATCAACACCAACATCGTCACCCGAGTCATCAATGGAGTGATCGGTCGCTTTACTGCCGGAGGTAACGGCGGCGGCGGTGGCCTGGGTGTCGGTCAGCCTGGCACCGGCGGCACTGGCGGAGGCGGCGGCACGACCCCCGGCAATGTCGACAACGGTCCCGACGGTGGGGATGGCGCCGGCATCGGCGGATAACCGCTCAAGCAGTAGCCACTACGCGTGGTCGGCCCCACCGGGTCGGCCACGCGTAGTGCTTTTCGGAAGTCCGGTGAGCTGTTTGCGACAAATGGGCGTCAACATTTGCTTGCAATCGCAAGCATCTGCATCCGCGTTGAATAGTCACGTGACGAGTGAGGGACCGCTGGCCCTACGGCGCAGCCCACTCCCAGCGAGACCGCCAGCGCACCGACACGGCCGACATGGCGGGCGCAATGATGAACCGAACTCGGGCCTGCCGATGTTGCGAATTGATTGGCTGATGACGGCTAATACGGCAAACGGAATATGAGTGCCGTTAGCACCGTCAAAATTGTCAGAGCGACGGCGTCTTACTGCAACGCCGCGAGGCTAGCTTCAAGCAAAACGCGCTGCCGCTTGCATGAAAACGCCGTTCTCGAGCGTGTATTACGCGGATGCCTCGGCAACGAAAGGCACATCGCAGAGAATTCGATGAACGCACAGGCATTCGCGAAAATCGCATGCTTATTTGTTTGATCCAGCAAATGATTGACGCTACCGACAATTCTCTTATAGAACCTTTAAGTCCGAGTGGCCATCTGCTGCCGTTCACCCGGGATAGCCTGATCGAAATCAAGCCCGATGCGAAAGGCGTCCCGACTTCGACCCGTGATCAATGACCAGAATCCGCCTCGTCGGCTGACCCCGCCGGAGGCGTTCCCCGATCTCGACGCCGCACTCGCGGCGCGCGGAATCGCGCTCAAGGCCAGCGCTCCGCGCCGCAAGGTCGAGGTCCTGGAGGAGCCGGTGATCGACGCAGCCGAGGCGCCAAATGAGGACCGGCGTTCGTCGCCGCACCCCGCGGCGTTCGCAGGCGCGGTGCTCGGGCTGGCATTGGTTGGGCTGCT
>CADEGF010000011.1:0-94718 GCA_902826815.1 uncultured Mycobacteriaceae bacterium | reverse complement strand
CACACCTGAGGACAGCCTGCGATCGCGACTGCACGAGCATTTTCCGCAGCTTTTCCCTGACCCCTAGGGCATGCCCGCCGTAACGGGCGCACGCCAACTCCGATTCTGCGCCTGCGCCTTAAGCGATCAGGCCGTCATCGAGGAGCCATGCGGCGAGCTGCCCGACACCGTCGGCGCCGTGTCTCCGTAGGTATTGAGCTCCGTGATCGTGACCGCCCCACTGTCGGAAACCGTCATCTTGAACACCGCCCAGTACGTCCCGGCGCTTTCAGGATCGACGGTGAATGTCCTCGACAGTCCAGTGCTCGGGTCTTCGACGGCGACCTCCGCTCCGGACCCGGCCAAGCTCCCCTCCCCCGCGTACTTGTGGACGTAGTAGACATACTCGCCGGGCGTCCTCGTGTTGACCTCGATGACCTCTGGACCATTGCCATCCGTGTCGTCCGAGACCAGCAATGCGGCCCGCTCTGCACTACCTCCCACAGTGCCGTCCACGTTGTACGTACTGCTCGCGTAATAGACATGGAATCCCGGTCCGCCTTCGGTCGCGGAAGGCCCGATCAGATGCGCATCCAGATCAGCCGGGTTGGCGTTCCAGGAGAGTTCAGTTGTGATCGCCGGCGTAATTGTCACAGTGACGGATGTCGGTGCGGCATTGGAGCTTCCGCCAGTGACCGTATAACTGAAGGTATCTGTCCCGTGGAAGTTCGCATTAGGCGTGTACCTGAGCGTGCCGTCCTCGTCGTTGACCGTCACCGTCCCGTTGGCCGGGCCGGCGACGACCGTCGGTGACAAGTCGTCCACGGCCCCTCCGGCATTGGTGTCGTTGGCCAGCACGTTGATGACGACGGAATTGTCCTCGCCCGTCGTCGCCGTGTCGGCGTTCGCGACCGTCGGTGCATTGAACGGGTTGCTGATCACCGAGACGGAGTTGGTGGTCGGGTTGGTCACCAATATCGTGTCGCGACCCGGGACGAACGCCACGGCCGTTGCCGACCCTGTGTCGATGTCCCGGACAACGGCAAGGGTCTGAAGATCGACCACTGCCACTGATCGACCCCCGGTGACATACGCGCGATTGCCGTCGTCACTGATGGCCAAGGCACGTGCGTTCGTGCCGACGCTGACGCTCCTGACTCGTTCCAGCGTCCGTGCGTCGTAAGCGATTAGCTCGGCTTCCGCAGAATCCCTCACAACGGTCGCGTAGAGAGTGCGTCCGTCCGCGCTGACCTCGAGCCCAGTCACCTCGCCGTCAACATCGATTGCCCGGTCGACTTCCAGAACGTCGGTTTCGGTGGCTCCCGCATCCGCGCTGAGGCGCGCTGCGGCTACCCGACGGCTCTGGACGGCCGTAATCCTTCCGCCTGTCGCGACGTAGACCTTGCTCGCGCCGGGTGCCACCGCAAGCACGCTTCGGGTGGGGGCGGCAACGGCCGTCAAGCTTGTGCCCAATTCTTGGAGGCGCTGCGTCTCAACGCTTCTGACTACCGTTCGCGTTTCCGCGTCGACCTCGACAAGGGTTCCGTCCGCGTCCACGGCCCACACGTTTCCGAACCGGCCCCCTGCCCAACGGTCGAGGCCCACATCGGTCACGGCGCCAACGCCGACGTCCGCCAGGCCGTCGACTCGCTCCACTTGCCCGGAGTCCAGATCGACCACCGAGATGCGGCCCCCTCCGGTGGCATCTTGCCCACCGACATACGCCGCATCCAGGTCGACGGCCAAACCACCCGTGACATCACCGACATTGACGCCGGGGCCGACGGTCCAGCCGAAGCCGTCCTCGTCGCGGTCGATGATCGTCAAGCCACCGTCGGCATCGGTGATCACCCCGTGGTCGCCGTCGGTTGAGACGTCGACATCGACCGGGTTGTTCAGAATCGGCTCCCCGTCGGCACCGGTTCCCCCGATGGTGCCGGTGACGACCGCCGGCGCCGGATCGATCGGCACGGTGACGGTGAACGACTGGCCGTCGACGGTGAACGTCACAGTCTCGGAGTCGGGCCCGCCGTTGTAGGCATCGGTTCGTGCCTGCGGGGTTGGCGTGTAGGTGTACTCGTTGGACACGCTGGTGGTGACGCCGTCAGATGTAATCGTTTGTGTCGTCAGGGCCAGTTCGCCGTGCTGGACGTCAGACGTGATAATCGTCGGCGAGGCGGAGGCGTTCTGTAGGTACCCAATATCAATGGCGACAGCGCCGTTCGTGGAGTCTGGTGTCCCGACGGTGACGCCAGAGACCGGCGTACTGGCTGGACTGATTGGAACGTCGACCGTACGCGTCACCGTGTTCACGCCGTCGCTGACGGTGACGGTCCACGTCTCGAAGGTCGGACCTGTGCCGTTAAAGGCGGCGAGCCGCGCCTCGGGGGTGGGCTCGTAGAGGGTGCTCGAACTTTGCGACTGCGTGACGCCGTCGGAGCCGACGACGATGAACGCGGCGACTTCTTGAAAATCTCCTGGGGTATTTCGAGTCACCGTGACGTTGTCGGCCGCGGAATCGCGGTAGGAGACCGTGACGGTGAACTGCCCGGTCGCCGGATCCGCGGTGCTAGCTGTAAGCGTCACCTCCGGAGGGGCGTTCACCGTTATCGTCACGGTTCCGGGCGATGTCAGGACCCCATCGGAGGCTTCGTAGGTGAAGCTGTCGGTACCGCTGAAATCCGCCTTCGGCGTGTAGGTGAACGTGCCGTCAGAATTGAAAACCAACGTCCCCTTGTCCGCATCGTTGCCGGTGACCAGGGTCGCAGTAAGCGCATCCCCGTCGACGTCGCTGTCGTTGTCCAACACCCCGCGTGTCAGCGGGGCGGTGGAAGCGGTGGTGTAGGAGTCATCCACGACCCTCGGCGCGTCGTTGACGCCCGTGATGGTGACCGTCACGGTTGCCGTATCCGAATGTCCGCGGCTGAAAAGACCGAACAGGCCGTGCAGGTGCGCCGGGCTGTTGGCGTCGCTGACGGTGTAGGTGAAAGTGTCCGTTACGGTTTCGCCGGCACCGAGCGCGTTCGTATCGGCGTTCGGGGTGTAGGTGATCGTGGTTCCGTCAGTGGCCACGGTGCCGTGGGTGCCGGACGTGTCCACCCCGGTGATGGTCAGGGTGTCGTCGTCCCTGTCGTTTCGGCGCGGGTCGAAGGTGAGGGATGTCTGTTCGGCGGTCGTCACTCGGTCGGCGACGGCATGCGGTGTGCGGTTGAGGTACGTGCGTTGAACCTGCTCGATCTCACGCCGGACGAACGCGAGCACAGTCCAGACGAAGCTCGCCGGCGCGGGTGACGGCGTCGCGGGCGATGTCAGCGACGGCGCAAGACCGACGGCGGCGAGGAAGCCCGATACCAGGGATACGGGTTGCACGACCCGTGTCACCGGAACCGGTGTCACCGTCGGCGTCGACGTGATCGCCGCCGGGCCCGCGGAAGTAGCCGCGGTTCTGGTCGTAGGTGATTGGCTGGTGACGGTTGCCGAATTTGTCGTCGCCGACGGTGAGTGGACAGCCGCGTTGGATACCGAGTTGTCGACCGTTGATCGCGCTGTCGGCGCCGACGCGTGCATACCCGACCAACGAAGAGGCTGGGCCGCTTGAATTCGTCGAGGCGATACCGCCTGCTGCACAATATCTTTCGCCGTCCGTCGGCTGGTTGTACGACCGGCATCGCGAGCAGGCAATGCGGAGCTGGCTGCCGTTGCATTGTCGTTGCCTGCGGCGCTGGTGTTCTCCTCGGCCACCACCCCGTTGTCGGTCTCATCGACTGTTCCGCTGACGCTGTCGTTCGTCGCCTCATCACTGTTTCGGGGCGGTGTCGTCGAATGGTCGTTTCTCGCAGGGCGAGTCAAGTTGCGCGGGCTCGCGCCGAACACCCGAAGGATGCGATTGCGTTCCGATCGGCGGCTTTGGCCCGCGCCCTGCGTTGAGCTCGGAGTCGCCGCGGTCGACGATGTCGACACAGATACGGCCTCGTCCGATGTCGCGGGCGAGCTCGGCGATGGCGACGTGTTCGTTGTCGAGTCCGTCGAATCGTCGGCGTAGGCAACACCGGGCGTCGTCGCCACGGCGAACCCCACCCCGAGAGAAACCGCCAACGCGCCCACACGGCCGACATAGCGGGCGTAACGCAGAGACGAACTCGAGCCACGCGGCCTGGAAGTTTGATCGGCTGACAACGACATGACGCCTCCCGACAAGGTATGGCGGCGGTTTCACGTCCCGCACACCGTGTTCGAATTGGCCATCCGAACAACGTGGAGCTTGGCACCGCGGCGGGCAGGACAATGAGCGAATGCAGCAAACGATTTTTCGGTGCTGTTAGCTACGGTAAATTGTTGAATGGTCTTCGGTTTGCGCAGCGACGTCGCTCGGCCGTGCGGAAGCAAACAACTGACCGTGGGAAGCAAATGCCGTTTCCAGCCAGTTCAGTGGTCCAGATGCGCTTGGATTCATCCTTCTGAACGCGGGCTTTGCTGCCGTTGGCAACGTAGTCTCTTTAGCTCGAAGGTACAGCAAACGAAACGGTATTCGCCGAATTCACATACTCGGAGGTTTGGTTCAGCAAATTGATTGACGCAGGCGATAATATTCTCATTGAACCCTTAAAGAACCTGTCGTCCGCTGCGCCCGAAAGCGACTACGGTGCCGCGACCGAACTGCAACCGAATCACAGCGTTCTCGTAGCCGCATCGGAGGGCGAGACTGCCACACTGGCGAAACGCGTCATCGTCAGGAGGCTCGTGAACGATCGTCTGCGAGTCACCGTCAACGGCTCATGCTCCCCCAAATTCGAACGCGTCCGCGACGCTTTCGAAACCAACTTCCGCGAACGCGACGAAGTTGGCGCGGCCGTCGCCGTCTGGGTCGACGGGCACCTCGCCGTCAACCTCTGGGGCGGCACCAGCAACACCGAGCAAGACCCCTGGCAACAGGACACCCTCGCCAGCATCTTCTCCGGCTCAAAAGCGTTGACCAGCACCTGCATTCACCTGCTCGCCGACCGCGGCGAACTCGACCTGCACTCCCCCGTCGCCGACTACTGGCCCGAATTCGCCCAGGCCGGGAAGCAGGACATCACCGTCGCGATGGTGCTGGGACACCGCTCCGGCGTCATCGGCCCCCGCATTCGGCTCACGCCGTCGGAGACACTCGACTGGAACTGGGTGTGCCGGCACATCGCCGAGGCCGAACCGTGGTGGGAGCCGGACACCGCGCAGGGCTATCACATGGTGAGTTTCGGCTTCATCCTCGGCGAGATCGTCCGCCGCGTCACCGGCCGCACCCTCGGCGAATACCTGCGCCGAGAAATCGCCGAACCGCTCGGCATCGACGCGCACATCGGCCTGCCCGAGACCCAGCATCATCGCTGCGCCGAGATGGTCGACAAGCCCCACATTCGCGACGTCCTCGCCAACGGCGGCGCGCCCGGCTACCCGACGAGCATCAGCGAGCACCCGATGGCCGCTTTCTCCGTCGCCATGGGCTTCATCCCCGACGACGAACTCGGCTCCACCGACATCACCGCTTGGCGCACCGCTGAGTTCCCGTCCACCAACGCGCACGTCTCCGCGCTCGGGCTCGCGACCTTCTACAACGCGCTCGCCCAGGGCAAGCTGCTCAGCTACGAGCACATGGAGAAATGCCGGGTCTCGCAGGGCGGCTTCGACACCGATCTCGTCCTCGGTCAGCGCGTCGCCGATCACGGCTGGGGCCTGGGCTACATGCTCAATCAACGCGGCCTGAACGGCCCGAACACGCAGACGTTCGGCCATGGCGGCTCAGGCGGCAGCTTCGGCTTCGTCGATCTCGAACACCGCATCGGCTACGCCTACGTCATGAACAAGTTCGACGCCACCAAGTGCAACGCCGATCCCCGCAGCGTCGCCCTGTCCGACGCCGTCTACTCCGCTCTGGGCGTAACCAGCGATTAGTTCACGGCCCCGGCACCGCACTTTCCTGTGAGTACGCTGGTCGCCATGGACGGCTTCTTGCTCGTGCTCATCATTGTTGTTGTCGGCGCGATCGGCCTGGTTGTCTGGAGCGCGTCGCGCAATTCAGCCAACCGAAACGCCACCTCACTGGCCGACGCGAAGGCCGATGCGCGTCGCACCATCGATCGCCTGGGCGGCCAGGTCCTCAACCTGTCCGGTACCGACGATGCGTCCAAGCAGGCCCTCGCCGACGCATCGGAACGGTTCACCGCCGCGGGCGGGCAGATCGAACAGGCCACCACGGCCAAGCAGGCGCTGCTCGCGAAGGAAAGCGCGTTGGAGGGCCTCTACTACGTCCGCGCCGCCCGCACCGCGATGGGCATGGACCCCGGACCAGAACTCGAGACGCTCAGCGGGCAGAAGTCCGCGGGCACGGTCACCGAGGACCGACGCGTCGAATTCGAAGGCCGCCAGATCGAGGCGTCGCCCAATCCGACCGAGCGCACCCCGAACTACTACCCGGGCGGCCGCGTCGCGGGCAGACCCGTACCGGCCGGCTGGTACTCCGAGCCCTGGTGGAAGCCCGCGTTGGTCGCCGGCGCATGGGGTGTCGGTTCTGTGTTCCTGTTCAGCGCACTGTTCTCAGGCATGGGCGGTGTCGGCTATGACGCGCAGGGCTTCGAAAGTGGTTACGGCGACGGCTATGGCGACGGTTTCGACGCGGGGCAGGACGGCGGCGATTACGGCGACGGCGGCGGCGATATGGGTGGCGGCGACGGAGGCGGCTGGGGTGGCGACAGCTGGGGCGGCGGCGACAGCGGCGGCTGGGGCGGTGGCGACTTCGGTGGCGGCGACTTCGGTGGAGACTTCGGCGGCTTTTAACTTCTCACCGCGAGCAGACGCAAAAGCACCCGCTAACAGCGGTTTTGGGGTACTTTTGCGTCTGCTCGGCGAACGTCAGAGCCGGCTCTCCAGGCGCGCTGACACACCGGCCTCCTGAAGGTCGAGCCGCTCCAACATCGCGCGCACCGCTTCGTCCTCGATGCGGCCGGCGTCGCGTTCCTCGATCAACACCGTCCGCTGCGCCACCAGCACGTCGCGATACAGCGCCGAGAACACCTCGGACCGCTTCGTATGCGCGTCGGGATCTGGCATTTCGTCGGCGTCCTGCGAGTGCCGCGCGACGACGGCGCGGATCTCGGCGAGCACCCGCGGATCCATCCCCTCCGGCGGATTGGCCCGGAATTCGGCCAACACGTCGTCGGCCGCATCGTGCACCACGCGTTCGGCTTTCAGCTCCTCCTCGCGGTCGGCGGCATGGTCGTCGCTGAACCTCGACAGATGCAGTCGCCGGATCAGCAGCGGCAGCGTCCACCCCTGAATCAACAGGGTGCCGACGCTGACGACGAACGCAATCGCCTGGATCATCGACCGCTCGGGAAACGGCTCGCCGGAGACCGTCGTCACTGGAATCGCCGCTGCCGCAGCCAAAGTCACCACGCCGCGCATACCGGTCCACGACACCACGACGCTTTCCCGCCAATTCAACGGCCTTCGGTCGATCCGAGAACGCCACTTGCCCTGCGGTTTCGACCGTCGACGCGCGCCGAGAGCCCCGCGACCGCCAGCCGCCGGCACCGGCACGCTCAGGCGGCTCCCCACGTGCGAGGACAGCTTGTTGCGGCCGAATATCGCGAACACCGACAGTGGCCGGATCACCAGAACGATCAGCAACACGATCACCGACCCGACGGCCACCTGCGTCAGCGACTCATGCGTCTCGCGCAGATCCTCCAGCACGAAACGCAGATGCAGGCCGATGTAGGCGAATACGAACGCTTCCAGCAGGACGTCGACCGAGTTCCACACATACCGTTCCTGCAGCCGCGTCTGATAACCGGCGCCCAGCCTTCCGTTGCCGACGATGAAGCCCGCGACGACGACCGCGAGCACACCCGACGCGTGGATTTCCTCTGCGCAGATGAACGCCGCGAAAGGAACGACGAGTCCCTGCACGGTCTCCAGGCCCGGGCTGGCCAGTCGCCGCCGAATCCACAGCGTCACGTACCCGAGCGCGGCGCCCACCAACGGGCCGACGAAGGCGCTATAGCCGAACAACAGAAACGGGTTCTCGATGAAGGTGTGGGTGCCCGCGACCTGAGCCACCGCGACCGAGAACAGCGTCAGCGCGGCGGCGTCGTTGATGAGGCTCTCGCCCGTCAGGATGGCCATCACGCGCTTCGGCAGGCCGAGCTTGCGGCCCACCGCCACCGCCGTGACGGCGTCGGGCGGCGCCACGATCGCGCCGAGCACCAGCGCCGTGGCGAACGACAGCGGAACGACCACCAGCCACGACGACACCATCGCCACGGAAAACGCGGTGACCACGACCAGGCCGACGCCGAGGCCGAGGATCGGCCGGATATTGCGCAAGAACGTCGGGAACGAGAAGTCCAGCGCGGCCGAGTACAGCAGCGGCGGCAGCACGACCGACAACAGGATGTGCGAATCCAGTTCGGGCGCCTCGAATCCGGGCAGGAACGACACGGCGATGCCGATGACCACGATGACCAGGGCGGGTTCCAGCCCGCGCCGATGCGCCATAGCGGTGACGACGATGGCTCCGACGACCACGAGGATGAGTTCCACGCGCCGATTGTCGCTGAGTTAGTGGAATTGCGTTGGCTGTGCAGCCGTCACCGGTGCGTCACCAGCCGCACGGCGCGCCGGGCCCGGAGCAGGGCCTGACGATCTGCGGACCGCATACGATCGAGCCGTTGATTTGGTCGCAGGCGATGTCCGCCGCTGGCGGTGGGGGTTGATCCGCGACGATCCAGTCGGACAACGGATCGTTGGGATTGACCTTCGTAAGTCCCGGGCCTGGTCTCAACCACTTCTGGTTGGGGTTGAGCACCTGCGGCAGTGGGGTGTCTCCGGGACTGATGCACTGGCCGACGCCCGGCTCGAGCGATATGACAACCACGGTGCCGGGGGCTTGGCGATCACACAGCTGTTGCGCGGTGATCTGGGTGTCAGCGACAGCAGCTGGGGCCAGTGACAATCCAGCCACTGCAGCGGCGCTCGCCATAGCGCCCGCGATCGTCATCCTCATCGACTCAGCTCCAATCCGCCGCGGCCGTTGGGCAAATGGTTGAACTTGCCTCGGTCGTCATTCGGCTCACCGGACGTGCCCACGGCAGCCTAGCGCCGCGATCGTCCTCGTACCGGCAAACGCACGGACTCTATGCCATCAGCCCATGTCGAGCGCTGGAGCAAAAGCGCCGCACTACACCTGGTCGATCGGGCACCAGAACAGGTTGCGGCCCTCGAGCACCGCGGTGCGGATCTCGGTTCCGCACACCCGGCACGGGTCCCCCGCCCGCCGGTAGACGTACGTGCGCGGACGACCTTGCCGGTACGAACCCGGGCCGTGGTCGTCCTCGGGCTCCACGGTGATGATCTTGCCGCGTCGCAGACCCACCTTCATCAGCTCGACCAGGTCGGTCCACATCGCGTCGAACTCGTCGGCATCGATCGTCGTGCCCGGCCGGTACGGGTCGATGCGGTGACGGAACAGCAGCTCGTTGCGATACACGTTGCCGACCCCCGCGATCACCGTCTGGTCCATCAGCAGCGCACCGATCGGCCTGCGCGACTTGGTGATTCGCGCCCACGCCAACGAGCCGTCGGCGTCGCGCCGCAGCGGGTCGGGGCCTAATCGCGCGATGACGTCGTCGACGTCGGGTTCCTCGATCACCTCGCACACCGTCGGCCCGCGTAGGTCGGAGCCGAAATCCGTGCCGACCATCCGCATCCGCACCTGCCCGACCGGCAGCGCCATCGGCACCTCGGACTCGCTGAAGGTGCCGTACAAACCGAGGTGCACGTGCACGACACGACCGCCGTCGTAGTGATGGAACAGGTGCTTGCCCCAGGCGCTGGCCTTCTTCAGCACTCGGCCGTTGACCGCGGCTGCCCCGTCGGCGAAGCGGCCCTGCGGGCTGGACACGATGACGGGCGCGCGCCCGAACTTGCGCTGATGGAGCCGAGCCAGCCGGTGAAGTGTGTGGCCTTCGGGCATCCGCTAAGCCGGCGCACCCGGCACGGCGGGCGGGATGTGCGTCTCTTCGTACTTCTTCAAGATGTCGATACGGCGTTGGTGCCGTTCGGCTTTCGACCATTCCGCACTCAGGAACGCGTCGATGATCTCCAGGGCCTCCGGCACGGTGTGCATGCGGCCGCCGATACCCATCACCTGGGCGTTGTTGTGCTCGCGGGCAAGCTTGGCCGTCTCGGTGCTCCACGCCAGCGCGCACCGCACGCCGGGCACCTTGTTCGCGGCGATCTGCTCGCCGTTGCCGGAGCCGCCGATGACGATGCCGAGGCTCTCGCCGTCGCCGACGGTCTTCAACGCAGTCGCGATGCAGAACGCCGGGTAGTCGTCCTCGGCGTCATAGGCGTAGGCGCCGCAGTCGATGGGCTCGTGCCCGTTCTTCTTCAGGTGTTCGATGATCTCGTTCTTGAGTTCGAAGCCCGCGTGGTCAGAGCCCAGGTAGACGCGCATGGCGGCCATTCTGGCAGACCTCCGTGACGCCCAAACCAACATATGGGCGCAGAAGCGCGAGAAGACCACGCGTGTTCGTCGATCTCGGCGCGCAGAAAGTTCTGCATGACGGGCTTCTGAGCGGCCTTACCGTTGATTCGTGGGGGTCATCAGCGTTGAAGCGGCGAGCCTGGCGTGGCTGGGCACCGAGTGCGAGCGCCTGGGCGGCACCCTCGTGTCGGCGGCTCCCGCTGTCAGCGGGGGCTTCGGTGCGACGTCCGCGGCGGTGCGAGCGCTCAATGACGACGTCGACGATGCCGCACGGCGGATCGCTAATCTTCTGCAGTCGACCGGAGAAACGGTGTCGAACGTGTGGATGCGAGTTCGCTCCTACCGAGGCGTTTAACGAAGACCTTCTGTACGAAGTCTGATTGATGGCGGCCAGCACGCTCCCGACGTTGTCGCAAGTCCGAGCGTTCACCGGCGACTATCTGATCAATGCCGCAAAGCATTGGTCTGATAGTGCCGCGCGGTGGCGCGACGCGTTGACGGTCTGAGGCGCGACGTCGAGTAGGCCGACGCCGAGTTCTACACCAGGGCTGTGTATGGCATCCGCCAACGACCCACACGCAGATTTCGGCGCAGGCAGCCGCCCAGCCGAACTTAGTCGAACTCGGGTGCCTCGGTGCGCGTGCGCTTGAGCTCCCAGAAGTGCGGGTAGGACGCGAACGTCACCGACGCATCCCACAGCTTGCCCGCCTCCTCGCCGCGCGGGATCCGCGACAGCACCGGCCCGAAGAACGCGACGCCGTTGACGTGGATCGTCGGCGTGCCGACGTCGTCGCCGACGGCGTCCATGCCCTCGTGGTGGCTCTTGCGCAACGCCTCGTCGTACTTGTCGCTGTCGGCCGCCTCCGCCAGCTCGGCAGGCAGCCCGACCTCCTCCAGCGACTCCTTGATGACTCTGGAGAAATCGGGGTCGGTCTCTCGATAGCCCTGGTTGTGGATCCGGGTGCCCATCGCGGTGTACAGCGGCGCGAGCACCTCGGAGCCCTTGTTCTGCTCGGCGGCGATCGCCACCCGGACCGGCCTCCACGCCTGCTTGAGACCTTCGCGGTACTCCTCGGGCAAGTCGCGCCCCTCGTTGAGCACCGCGAGGCTCATCACGTGGAAGTTGACCTCGATATCGCGGACCTTCTCGACCTCGAGAATCCATCGCGACGTGATCCAGCACCACGGGCACAGCGGGTCGAACCAGAATCCGGCGACGGACTTCTCGGGCATGGGGCGTCCTCTCAATCGGTGTTCGTTGGACAGAACTCGGTTACCTCAACCACGCGCCGCGCACACCTGTTCCAAAAAGTTATAAAAGCGTGGTGTCAATGTGACCCAGGTCTACCACTGTTACACAAGTGAAACGATTACATCGAGCCAGCGCCCTGGCCATCACTGCTGGCGTCGCAGCGGGCATCGCTATTGCCGCGCCTGCCTCCGCCGACGACAGCGACAACTCCTTCCTGGCCGCACTGGACCGCGCCAATATCCCCTACGCCGATAACAACGCCGATCTCACCGCACAGCTCGGCGAACGCGTCTGCCCGATGCTCGTCGAACCGGGCAAGAGTTTCGCCCAGGTCGCGACGACCGTCGCCGACAACGGCATCAATCCCGGCCTCGCGTCGTTCTTCACCGGCATCGCGATCTCGATGTACTGCCCGCAGATGATGGGGTCGATCGGCAACGGCACCTTCCTCAACATGCTGCAGGACAACCAGGGCCTGTCAGGACTGGTCGGCGTACCCGGGCTGTCTGGCTGGGGCTTGCCCCGCTAACCGAGCTCGGCCGGCCGCGAGCGGGACCACTAAGTTAGACGTGTGGTACTTCCCAATCTGACTCGCGACCAGGCCATCGAACGAGCTGCGCTCGTTACCGTCGACCGCTACCTCGTCGACCTCGACCTCACCGACGGCACAGGTGCGCCCGGCGAGAAGACGTTCCGGTCCGTGACGACGGTCGAGTTCGAGGCGCTGCCCGGTGCCGACACCTACGTCGACATCGCCGCCGAGAGCATTGCGCGCGCCACCCTCAACGGCGTCGACCTCGACGTCTCCGGGTACGACGAATCGGCTGGCATCGCGCTGCCCGGCCTGCAGGCGCGCAACACGCTCGTCGTCGACGCCACCTGCCTCTACTCGAACACCGGAGAAGGTCTGCACCGCTTCGTCGACCCCGTCGACGACGAGGTCTACCTCTACTCGCAGTTCGAAACCGCCGACGCCAAAAGGATGTTCGCGTGTTTCGACCAGCCTGACCTAAAGGCCACCTTCGACATCACCGTCACCGCACCTGCGCACTGGGAGGTGGTGTCCAACGGCGCCCCGGCCACCGCGGACGTGGCCGGTGACCGCAAGACGATCACGTTTGCGACCACACCGAAGATGAGCACCTACCTCGTCGCGCTGATCGCCGGGCCCTACGCCGTCTGGCGCGACGCCTACACCGATGAGCACGGCGAGATCCCGCTTGGCCTGTTCTGCCGCAAGTCGCTGGCCGAGTTCATGGACGCCGACCGGCTGTTCACCGAGACCAAGCAGGGCTTCGACTTCTACCACCGCAACTTCGGCGAGCCGTACGCGTTCGGCAAGTACGACCAGCTGTTCGTGCCGGAGTTCAATGCGGGCGCGATGGAAAATGCCGGGGCCGTAACGTTTTTGGAGGACTACGTCTTCCGCAGCAAAGTTACCCGGGCGTCATACGAGCGTCGCGCCGAAACCGTGCTGCACGAGATGGCGCACATGTGGTTCGGCGACCTGGTCACCATGAAATGGTGGGACGATCTCTGGCTCAACGAGTCGTTCGCGACGTTCGCGTCGGTGCTGTGCCAGAGCGAGGCCACCGAATACAAACAGGCGTGGACGACGTTCGCGAACTCCGAGAAGTCGTGGGCCTACCGGCAGGACCAGCTGCCGTCGACGCATCCCGTCGCCGCCGACATCCCCGACCTGCACGCCGTCGAGGTCAACTTCGACGGCATCACCTACGCCAAGGGCGCCAGCGTGCTCAAGCAGTTGGTCGCCTACGTCGGGCTCGAGGCGTTCCTCGCCGGGCTGCGCGACTACTTCCGCGACCATGCCTTCGCCAACGCCACGTTCGGTGATCTGCTTGGCGCGCTGGAGAAGTCGTCGGGCCGCGACCTGTCGCAGTGGGGCAGGCAGTGGCTGAAGACCACTGGTCTCAACACCTTGCGCGCCGACTTCGACGTCGACGCCGACGGCCGGTTCAGCCGCTTCGGCATCAGCCAGAGCGGTGCCGAGCCTGGAGCGGGCGAGACCCGCGTGCACCGGCTCGCCGTCGGCATCTACGACGACGACGGTTCCGGCAAGCTGGTGCGGGCGCACCGCGAAGAACTCGACATCGAAGGCGATCTCACCGACGTGACTGCGCTGCAAGGTGTTCCGCGCGGCAAGCTGATCCTGGTCAACGACGACGACCTGACCTACTGCTCGCTGCGGCTCGACCCGGCGTCGCTGGAGACCGTGCTGACCCGCATCGCCGACATCGCCGAACCGCTCCCCCGCACGCTGGCGTGGTCAGCGGCGTGGGAGATGACGCGCGAGGCCGAGCTGAAGGCCCGCGACTTCGTCGCACTCGTCGTCAACGGGGTGCAAGCCGAGACGGAAGTCGGTGTCGCACAACGACTCCTGATGCAGGCGCAGACCGCGCTGCGCTCCTACGCCGATCCGGACTGGGCGTGCTCGGACGGCTGGCCGCTGTTCGCCGACCGGCTGCTCGAATTGGCCCGCGGCGCCGACGCCGGATCAGACCACCAGCTCGCCTACGTCAATGCGCTGTGCACGTCGGTGCTCGCGCTGCGCCATGTGGCCGTGCTGGCCGCGCTGCTCGACACCGATCCCGCCGGTCACGGATTGCCCGGCCTCGTCGTCGACACCGACTTGCGGTGGCGCATTGTCACTGCGCTCGCAGCCGCGGGCGATATCGACGGCGACGGTGAGGCAACGCCTTTCATCGACGCGGAAGCCGGCCGGGATCCGACGGCGGCGGGCAAGCGCAACGCCGCCCGTGCGGCGGCCGCCCGCCCGCAGACAGCGGTGAAGAACACCGCGTGGCAGTTGGTCATCGAGGACGACACACTGCCCAACATCGTCGGGCGCTCGATCATCGACGGGTTCGTGCAGCCGGGTCAGCAGGCCCTGCTGCAGCCGTTCACCGCGAAGTACTTCGCGGCGATCCCGGGCGTGTGGGAGCGACGGTCAAGCGAGGTCGCGCAGACGGTCGTCATCGGCCTGTACCCGTCGTGGGATATCAGCCACGACGCGCTCGCGGCCGCCGACCGGTTCCTTGGCGGCGACCTGCCGCCGTCGCTGCATCGGCTGGTGCTCGAAGGCCGCGCAGGCGTCGAACGCGCGCTGCGCGCACGAGCCTTCGACGTCAGCTAGGCAGGCGAGACGCCGGCGCTCATCACCTTGATGGCGCTGATCAGACCGGCCATCAGGTTGCCGTAGTTGAAGGACGCCGCGGCGGCCTTCACGCCGAGCGGAGCCGACTCCTCGATACCGCGGCCCTGCACGTCAGACCCGTAGACGACCTCGATCGCCTTCTGGTTCGGCGACACGGCGAGCAGCACCGCGTTGTTGGGCGTGGGCACGCTCGCCAGCACGTCGCGCGCCGTGGCGGCCGTGTCGGAGCCGAGGTCGCCGACGTACACCGCGAAGCGGGCCTTGGCCTTGCGCGAGCCGAACTTCAGCGCGTCGTCGAGCCGCACCAGATCCTTGACCGGGAACGGGTAGGTGACCGAGACGTCGCCGGGCTCGGTGACGCCGGAGATCCGTCCGCTGGTGGTGACGACGAAGCCGCGGGGCAGGTCGAGCTCGGTCGATTGACGCGTCGCGATATCACCACTTGCCACTTGCGCCACCTCCAATCGTCAACGGGTGGTCGTGCCCATGGGACGCGGGCTCATCGGACGCCCAGAGGATCGGCTCGTGGGTCCACTCGGAGTCGGACATCTTGTAGGTAGCCGGGTGCGGGCCCTTGCGGTTCTTGCCGACGCCCCAAATCAGCGCGATCAAGACCAACAGGATCAGCAGGGGTACCCCGCCCAATAGCGAATGTGCAAGTGCGGTGCTCACAACGCAAACCTTATCGTGGCAACCGGCTACGCCGCGCCCTCACCCAGATATCGCATCCACGCCGGGTCGAGTTCCTTGACCGTCGACAGCAGCCGCCAGTGCTGACCCTTGGGCCGCGTCGGCGTCGAACGCAGCGACCAGCCCAGTTCGGCCAGCAGCCGGTCGGCCTTGCGGTGATTGCACGTCGAGCAGGCGGCCACGCAGTTCTCCCACGTGTGGTCGCCGCCGCGGCTGCGCGGCACCACGTGGTCGACGGTGTCGGCCTTGCTGCCGCAGTAGGCGCAGCGAAACCGGTCGCGGTGCATGAGCGCGGCCCTGGTCATCGGGATGCGCGCCCGGTAGGGCACCCGCACGAAGGACCGCAGCCGGATCACCGACGGCACCGTCACCGACCGGGTCGCCGAGTGGATCACCGGCCCCGACGGGTCGGCGTGCACGACGTCGGCCTTACCGCACATCAACATGACGACCGCCCGGCGCATCGGCAGCGCCGTCAGCGGTTCGTACGTCGAATTCAGCAGGAGTACGCGGCGACGGCCCCAAATCGAGCCCTCGCGGACGGCGGGGCCGGTTTCGACGCTGTGCAGCAAAGTCGGGGTGGACGCTTCTCCGGACAGGCCTGAGGCGACACCGGTGTGCCGGTGGCCGGCCAATCGAGACCGGCTCTTCTTGCGATTCGCCATTCGTCCTCCGGAGAGACAGTTCACCATGGATTGGCCCCTATCGCATAACAAATTCTGTCGTGTCGCCTGGTCAGCCGGATGAACTTCACATGACATCACCGGCTGACACGCAGCTTCGGGCGGCTTGGGACAATGGACGGCGTGACGCAGCCGCAGCGATCGTTCTATGACGAAGTGGGTGGCCACGCCACGTTCAATGCGATCGTGTCGCGGTTCTACAAACTGGTCCGGGAGGACGAGATCCTGCTACCGCTTTACCCGCCGGAGGACCTGGATGCCGCCGAGGTGCGGCTGCGGATGTTCCTCGAGCAGTACTGGGGCGGCCCGCGCACGTACTCCGACCAGCGCGGCCACCCGCGGCTGCGGATGCGGCACAGCCCGTTCAAGATCGGCTTCATCGAGCGCGACGCCTGGCTGCGGTGCATGCACACCGCGGTGGCGTCGATCGACTCGGAGACCCTGGACGACAAGCACCGCCAGCAGCTGCTGGCCTACCTCGAGATGGCCGCCAACTCGATGGTGAACTCGCCGTTCTGAGAGCCGACACCGTTGCGGTGTAGGTTGCGGGCGTGGCTCCTCCGAACGCGCGGCCGTGGTGGTCGCATGCGGTGTTCTACCAGGTCTATCCGCGCTCGTTCAGCGACGCGAACGGCGACGGTGTCGGCGACCTCGACGGCGTCGCCTCGCGGCTGGACTATCTCGAGACGCTGGGCGTCGACGCGATCTGGCTGAACCCGGTGATGGTGTCGCCGATGGCCGATCACGGCTACGACGTCTCCGATCCCCGCGACGTCGACCCCCTGTTCGGCGGGATGGCGGCGCTCGACCGGCTGATCGAGGCCGCCCACGCGCGGGGCATCAAGGTGACGATGGACCTGGTCCCCAACCACACCAGCTCGGCGCATCCATGGTTTCAGGCCGCGCTGGCGTCGGGCCCGGGCACCGACGCGCGCGAGCGCTACATCTTCCGCGACGGCACCGGCCCCGACGGGCTGCATCCGCCCAACAACTGGGTGTCGATCTTCGGCGGGCCCGCATGGACCCGCGTCACCGAACCCGACGGCAGCCCCGGGCAGTGGTATCTGCATCTGTTCGACGCCGAGCAGCCCGACCTCAACTGGGAGAACCGCGAGGTCTACGACGATCTCGAGAAGACGCTGCGGTTCTGGTTGGAGCGCGGCGTCGACGGCTTCCGCATCGACGTCGCACACGGCATGGCCAAGCCGGCCGGCCTGCCCGATATGGAGATCATCAAGGCCGAGGTGCTGCTGGCCGACATGGACGACGACCCGCGGTTCAACGACGACGGCGTGCACGAGATCCACCGCCACATCCGCACGGTGCTCGACGACTATCCGCAGGCCGTCGCGATCGGCGAGGTGTGGGTGTACGACAACGAGCAGTTCTCCCGCTACGTCCGCGCCGACGAGTTGCACCTCGGGTTCAATTTCCGGCTGCTGCGGGCGAAGTTCGACGCGGCGGACATCCGCGGCGCTGTCGAGAACTCGTTGCAGGCCGCGGCGTTGGAGGACGCGACGCCGACGTGGACGCTGTCGAACCACGACGTCGACCGCGATGTCACCCGATACGGCGGCGGCGATGTCGGGTTGGCCCGCGCGTGGGCGATGGCACTTCTGATGCTCGCCCTGCCGGGCGCGGTGTTCATCTACAACGGCGAGGAACTCGGCCTCGCCAACGTCGACCTGCCAGATGCGGCGCTGCGCGACCCGGTGTGGGAGCGCTCAGGGCACACCCGACGCGGGCGCGACGGGTCGCGGGTGCCGATGCCGTGGGAGGGCGACGCTCCCCCGTTCGGCTTCTCGGCGAATACCGACACGTGGCTGCCGCTGCCGAAGGAGTGGTCGGCGCTGACGGTGGAGAAGCAGTTGGCCGATCCGGGCTCGACGCTGGCGTTCTATCGCGAGGCGATCCGATTACGCGGCAGCCGAAGCGAATTCGACGGCACCGCGATCGAATGGCTGGACTCTACAGATGGCGTGCTGGTGTACCGCGTCGTCGGCGGCGGCCTGGTGTGCGCGCTGAACGCGAGCGATAAGCCCGTCGCCCTGCCCCCCGGTTCGGTGCTGTTGGCCAGCGCCGAGCCCGTCGACGGCAAGCTGCCGCCCAACGCCGCCGCCTGGCTGGTCTAGTTCCCCCTCGCGACTTCCCCTCGCGAGCTCACCTTCTCCTCGCGAGCTCACCTTCCCCCTCGCGAGGTCACCTTCCCCTCGCGAGCAGACGCAAATGCACGCGACACGCCGCTCAAATGCATGCACTTGCGTCTGCTCGCGGAGGAAAGGTGAGCGCGGGCAAATAGGCTAGCGCAGGACCAAAGCCGGGTCGCCGCGGCGACGGTACACCGAGCCGAA
This sequence comes from uncultured Mycobacteriaceae bacterium, assembly GCA_902826815.1. GTDB lineage: Bacteria > Actinomycetota > Actinomycetes > Mycobacteriales > Mycobacteriaceae > Mycobacterium. The sequence continues at coordinate 76,063 of CADEGF010000011.1, read as the reverse complement.
GCGCGCATCGATCCGCAGCCATGCGGGTTGCGCGCGCACCCGCACGATCTCGTCGGCGGGAAGAGCTTCCGGATCGGCGGGCAGGAAACCCATTGCGGTGAGCGCGAATACGCAGCGCATCGGAATGTCGACCTCTCCGTGCGCGGAGCTCACCGCGAGCACTTCCTGATCGAGCAGCGACGCAGGCGGCCCATGCGAGCTGCTGTGCTCCTTGGCCAGCTCGACGCCGCGCTGCGCCAGATCCAGCACCACTCGCGCGGGCACGTCGTCGATGTGCGCGAAGCCGGTATCCGGCGGCAGGACCCCGCGCCATGCCGAGTCCATCGGGAAGCCGGGGTCGACGTGACCGCTGCTGTCCACCGCGCGAAGACTCTGCGCGAGCGCGTCGGCGCCTGCGCTCAAATCAGCGGGCCGCACCCGGCCGGCGACCACGCGGCTCGCCAGCACGTCGAAACCCGTTGCGACCCAAGCGACCACCAGGCCACCGTCCCGCTCCCTCAACCGGATGACGGCGGCATCGTCGAGTCGCACTGCCCGCTCGACGAACGTGGCGAGATCCTCGCGGTGAGTGGCGTCGGAGAGCCAGAGGCCCCGCTCGGGGCTGCTCATCGAAGCCAGCGCTGCAGATACTCTTGCTGGGCCGGTGAAAGCCGTTGTAACCGCTGCTCTTTGATGTGCACGGTGGCGAGCTGGGTTTCGGCGATGACGGCTGGCCTGGAATCGGCTGGTTTGCTCACCGACCGCACCTCGTAGCCGATCGTGAAGTCCACCGCACGCACCCGCTTCGACCACATCGTCACCTGCAGCGGTGAATCCCTCAGCCGCAGTTGACCCTTGTAGAGGATCTTGACCTCGTGGATCAGCAGCCCGATCTCGTCGATCACATCCTCGAACGGCTCACGCAGGAACGGGATTCGGGCCTCTTCGAGAATGGTGACCATGGTGGCGTGGTTGACGTGCTGGTACATGTCGATGTCCGACCAGCGGACGTGCACCGGCGCTACAAACCCTGTCACCCAGAGGTCCCCGTCCCACTCGTTCGCGTCATGCTGCGGATCTGGCGCGCAGCCACCGACAGCGTCGCGAGGTCACGCTCGTCGGACTCGTAGATCTCGTTCAGCGTGCGACGGGCGCGCTGCACGCGGGAGCCGTTGATCAGCTCCCATTCTTCGATCTTCTGTTCACCGGTCTCGTCCGGCTCACCCGCGGCGAGCACATCGAAGCACAGCGACCGCAACGACCCGTAGATGTCATCGCGAATCGCCAACCGCGCCAGGGAATGCCAGCGGTCATCGCGGGGCAGGCCGGACACCGCGGTCAGCAGCGCATCCGTGTTCAGGTAGTCCAGCAGAGCGAAGTACGTGTCGGCCACTTCCGCGGGCTCACGTTCGACGATGTCTGCGATGTCGATGATGTCGAGCAGCACGTACTGGTACAGCCCGCACGCGATCATGTACGCGAGGTCCTCGGGCACGCCGTGCGTGACGAACTGCCCGACCTCCTTCTCGACGATCGCGCGGTCGTCGCCGCGCAGCCATTCCCGCATCCGCGGCGTCAGCTCGGCCACCGTCTTGGCGAACCGGTTGATCTCGGCGCCGACCGCCAGCGGCTGCGGCCGGTAATTGAGCAGCCAACGGCCGGCGCGGTCGACCTGCCTGCGCATATCCAGCGTCAACCGATCCGTCAGGTGCACCGGCAGGCCGGTCGCGCGGATCGCCCGCCACAGTTTCTCGACGCCGAAGATCGCGTCGGTCGCCACATACGACCGCACCGCATCCACCGGCCCGACGCCGACGTCCTCCATCACCCGGTACACGTACGTGATCCCCGCGGTGTCGATGACATCGTTGACGAGCATCGTGGTGATGATCTCCCGGCGCAGCTGGTGCGTCCGGATCTCGGGGGTGAACTGGTCACGCAGCGGAGTCGGGAAATAGCGCGGCAGCCGGGAGGCGAACACCTCCTGGTCGGGCAGGTCGCTGCTGAGCACCTTCTGCTTGAGGTCGAGCTTGACGTGCGCCATCAGCGTTGCGAGTTCCGGTGAGGTCAAACCGATCCCGGCCTCGGCGCGTCGGCGGATCTCCTTCTCCACCGGCAACGCCTCGAGCTCGCGGTTCAGCCTGCCCTCGGACTCGAGGTCCTTGATCTGCCGCGAATGCACGGGCAGAAGGCTGGCCGAGTTGGCGCGGCTGGTGCCCATCAGATCGTTCTGGTCCTTGTTGTCGATGAGGACGAGGTCGCCCACCTCGTCGGTCATCGACAGCAGAAGGTTGGTCCGATCATCGGCCGACACCTTGCCGGTGCTCACCAGCGCGTCGATCAGGATCTTGATGTTGACTTCGTGGTCGGAGCAGTCCACGCCTGCGGAGTTGTCCAGCGCGTCGGTGTTGATCCGGCCGCCCGCGAGGTCGAACTCGATGCGGCCGAGCGAGGTGACGCCGAGATTGCCGCCTTCACCGACCACCTTGGCGCGCACCTGGTTTCCGTTCACTCTGATCATGTCGTTGGCACGGTCGCCGACGTCGGCGTCGGACTCCGTCTCGGCCTTGATGTACGTGCCGATGCCGCCGTTCCACAACAGGTCCACCGGCGCCTTCAAGATGCGACGCAGCAGCTCCGGTGGCGGCAGTTCGTCGACGTCGTCCTCGATTCCGAGGACGGTGCGGACCTGCGGGCTGATCGGGATCGACTTCTGCTCGCGGCTGTAGACCCCGCCGCCCTCACTGATCAGCGACTTGTCGTAGTCGTCCCATGTCGAGCGTGGCAGGTCGAACATCCGCTTGCGCTCGTCCCACGATGTCGCCGCATCGGGGTTCGGGTCGAGGAACACGTGCATGTGGTTGAACGCGGCGACAAGCCGGATGTGTTGGGACAGCAGCATTCCGTTGCCGAACACGTCACCGCTCATATCGCCGATGCCGACGACGGCGAAGTCCTCGGACTGCGTATCCACACCCATTTCGCGGAAGTGCCGTTTGACGCTCTCCCACGCGCCCTTGGCCGTGATACCCATCGCCTTGTGGTCGTAGCCGACCGAGCCGCCGGAGGCGAACGCGTCGCCGAGCCAGAAGCCGTACGACTTCGCGACCTCGTTGGCGATGTCGGAGAACGTCGCCGTGCCCTTGTCGGCGGCCACCACGAGGTAGGCGTCGTCACCGTCGCGGCGCACGACATCGGTTGGCGTGACGACATTTCCAGTGGGCTGGTCGACGTTGTCGGTCAGGTCCAGCAGACCGGAGATGAACAGCTTGTAGCAGGCGATGCCCTCGTTGCGCTGAATGTCACGGTCGGCGGCCGCGTCGCCGGTGAGCAACGGGGGCTTCTTGACGACGAATCCGCCCTTGGCGCCGACCGGGACGATGACGGCGTTCTTCACGGCCTGTGCCTTGACCAGGCCGAGGATCTCTGTGCGGAAGTCCTCCTTGCGGTCCGACCACCGCAGCCCGCCGCGGGCGACGAAGCCGAAGCGCAGGTGCACGCCCTCGACGCGCGGTGAGTAGACGAAGATCTCGAACATGGGCCGCGGCAGCGGGAGTTCGTCGATCAGCTGTGAGTTCAGCTTCAGCGACAGCACATTCTGCGCGCGGGCTGAATCTTCTCGGCTGACAAAGTAGTTGGTGCGCAGCGTCGCCTGGATCATCGATGCGAACGCGCGCAGCACTCGGTCGGTGTCCAGGCTCGTCAACGCGTCGATGTCGGCGGCCACCGATGCCGCGGCAGCCTGGGCGGCCTTGCGCTCAGGATCGCCGGCCGGGTCGAACATCGCCTCGAACAACTCGACCAGCGACCGCGAGGTGCCCGGATTGCCGTTGAGCACGCCCTCGATGTGGGCCTGGCTGTACGGAAAACCGGCCTGCCGCAGGTACTTCGCGTAGGTGCGCAGAATCACGACCTGCTGCCACGTCAGCCGCGCCCGCAGGACCAACTCGTTGAACCGGTCGATCTCGGCGCGGCCATGCCAAATCGCAGTCACCGCATCGGCGAACCGCACGGCCGTCGCGTCGCGTTCGGGTCCTTCGGGGTCGTCGGGGATGTCGCTGAACACCGAGATCTTGAACTGGTAAATCCACACCGGAAGACCGTCGGCGCGAGTCACCGTGAACGGTCGCTCCTCGAGCACGATGACACCCATGGACTGCAGCATCGGCAGCAGTTGGCTCAGCGATGCCGAGCGGCCGCCGAGATACCAGATCAGCTTGGCGGTGCCGTCAGCCCCACCCTCCGAGAACACCAGCTTGACCGAATTGTCCTGCAGCTCTTCGATGATCGCGATGTCGTTCGTCGCGTCATCGGGGGCGACCGCCTGCTTGTAATCCTCGGTGAACGCCGTCGAATAGTGCTCAGCCTTGGATTGGTCGATCGATCCGGTCTTGACCGAGCCGAGCAGCCGGTCACCCCATGTGCGCGCCGCCTCGGTCAGCAGATCCTGGATGCGCGTCTCGTTCTGGATCGAGACGTCGACGTCCTGCGGACGCGATCCCCCGGGCAGGCGGACGGTGAAATGGACCACCGCCCAAGGCGATTCGCTGACCCTGGCGGTGTACTCGATGCCCTCGCCGCCGAGCTCGCGCACCAGGATGTCCTGCATCTCGAGCCGAACCGCCGTGGTGTATCTATCGCGCGGCAGGTACACCAGGCAGGAGACGAAGTGCGCGAGCTTGTCGGCGCGCAGGAACAGCAGCGTGCGCCTGCGGGAGCCGAGGTCGACCACCGCCATCGCCATATCCAGCAGTTCCTGTGAGCTCAGCGCGAAGAGCTCCGAACGCGGAATGGTCTGGATGATGTCGAGCAGCAATTGCGCCGGATGGCTGGGATCGCGTTGGGCCATCGTGATGGCTTCGCTGACTCGCCGCGAGATCAGCGGAATATCCATCACATTGGCGTTCATCGCGGCGACCGTGAACAGGCCGCAGAAGCGGTGCTCGATCGCCTGATGGCCGGGGTGTTCGCGGATGACGACGATGTAGGGGTAGGCGCCGTAGCGCAGGAAGCTGGGAATTGTGGCCTGCGCCAGCACCAGCAGGTCGTCGTTGTTGGTGAGTTGCGGGAGGACATCGTCGCGGAACTTCAGGATGCCGAGCCGACTCGACACGTCCACCGACGCGTCGCCGCCGTCTACCGGGCAGCGCTGATAGCCGAGAAGCACGAAATGTCCGTCGGCGAGCCATCGCAGCAGCGACGCGACGTCCTTGCGGTCGTCACCGGGGAACCGCCCCTCGGGGTCGGTGTCGAGTTCGTTGGCCAGGCCGAGCAGCGTTCCCGTCAGCGCCCGCGAATCGATGGCGACCTGGCGGGCGTCCGCGAGCACGGTCGGCAGCAGTTTCCTGACCTCGTCGACGGCGGCGGGATCCACGGATCCCGACAGCTGGACGTGAATCCACGCCTCGTCGACGGCCTCATGGGATGAGTCGGCCTCTGCGGCGGGCTGGATGTCCAGCAGCTCGCCGGACTGGTCGCGCCGTACCCGCAGGATCGGGTTCATGATCGCCTTGTAGGCCACCCCGAGTCGGTGCAGCAGCACGGTGACGGAGTCCATCAGCAGCGTCGCGTGATCGGTGACGATCTGGATCGCCGGGCCGAAGCCTGCGGGGTCGCCCGCCGGGTAGACCTCGACGAGCGTCTCGCCCGGCTGTCGCCGCCTGCCCAGCCGGTAGTGCGCGGACAGCAGGTTCGGCGACATCAGCTTGCCCGCGGCCGACATGTCGACCGGGCCGGTGATCGCCTCGGCGACGGGCGCGTCGCCGTGCGGACCGTGATAGGTCGCGATGTACGCCCTGGCGAGCTTCTCCAGGGTGACCGGAGCGACCATCAGCTCGGTCTGCCCCTCGATAGCCTCCGCCCCCGGATTGACCGTCATGCCACTCGCTCCTGCCTCACCTCTGCGGACCTCCATTGGCACGCAGGAGCGACATTAGTCGCGTGTGAGCCTGCGGTGGGTAACCCTGTGAGGACGAGCCGCATCGATACCAAGTCGTTCCACTTTGTTCTCCTCGTAGGCAGCGAAGTTGCCTTCGAACCAGAACCATTTGGCCTCGTTGTCGTCGTCGCCCTCCCACGCCAGGATGTGCGTACAGGTCCTGTCCAGGAACCAGCGGTCGTGGGAGATGACGACCGCGCAGCCGGGGAAGTTCTCCAGCGCGTTCTCCAGCGAGCTCAGTGTTTCCACGTCCAGGTCGTTGGTGGGCTCGTCGAGCAGGATCAGGTTGCCGCCCTCCTTGAGGGTGAGCGCCAGGTTGAGCCGGTTGCGTTCACCGCCGGACAGCACGCCAGCCGGTTTCTGCTGGTCAGGGCCCTTGAATCCGAACGCCGACACGTACGCGCGCGACGGGATCTCGTTCTGGCCGACCTCGATGTAGTCGAGTCCGTCGGAGACGACCTGCCAGACGTTCTTCTTGGGGTCGATGCCCGCGCGGCTCTGATCCACGTAGCTCAGCTTGACCGTGTCGCCGACCTTGACCGTGCCGCTGTCGGGCTGCTCGAGGCCGACGATCGTCTTGAACAACGTGGTCTTGCCGACGCCGTTGGGCCCGATGACGCCCACGATGCCGTTGCGCGGCAGCGTGAAGGACAGATCCTTGATCAGCGTGCGGCCCTCGAAGCCCTTGTCGAGGTGATCGACCTCGACGACCAGGTTGCCGAGCCTCGGCCCGACCGGGATCTGGATCTCCTCGAAGTCGAGCTTGCGGGTCTTCTCCGCCTCAGCCGCCATCTCCTCGTAGCGCCCGAGGCGGGCCTTGCTCTTGGCCTGCCTAGCCTTGGCGCCGGACCGCACCCACGCGAGCTCGTCCTGCAGACGTTTCTGCAGCTTGGCGTCCTTGCGGCCCTGCACGGCGACGCGCTCGGCCTTCTTCTCCAGGTAGGTGGAGTAGTTGCCCTCATACGGGTAGGCCCGGCCGCGGTCGAGTTCCAGAATCCACTCAGCGACATTGTCAAGGAAGTACCGGTCGTGGGTGACGGCGAGGATGGCGCCCTTGTACTCCGCGAGGTGCTGTTCCAGCCACAACACGCTCTCGGCGTCGAGGTGGTTGGTGGGCTCGTCGAGCAGCAGCAGGTCGGGCTTGGACAGCAGCAGCTTGCAGAGCGCCACCCGGCGCCGCTCGCCACCCGACAGGTGGGTTACCGGCTCGTCGGGCGGCGGGCAGCGCAGCGCATCCATCGCCTGCTCGAGCTGGGAGTCGATGTCCCATGCGTCGGCGGCATCCAACTCCTCCTGCAGATGGCCCATCTCCTCCATCAGCTCGTCGGTGTAGTCGGTGGCCATCAGCTCGGCGACCTCGTTGTAGCGGTTGAGTTTGCCCTTGATGGCCACGCCGTCCTCGACGTTCTCGCGCACCGTCTTCGTCTCGTCGAGCTGGGGTTCCTGCTGCAGGATTCCGACGGTGGCGCCCGGCTGAATGAACGAGTCACCGTTGTTCGGCTGGTCCAAGTCGGCCATGATCCGCAGCACGCTCGACTTACCGGCGCCGTTCGGACCGACCACGCCGATCTTCGCGCCGGGAAGGAAGTTCAAGGTGACGTCGTCAAGGATGACCTTGTCGCCGTGCGCCTTGCGGACCTTCCGCATCGTGTAGATGAAATCGGCCATGGGTGTTGTAACGCCTCTCTGGTCTCGGTATTGCTCGCGGACCATCGTAGGCGTTGACCGTGGCCGTCCCGACCGCGCCGTCGGCGGCCACGGCTGCTCACGCCGACATAGGAAGAACCTCGTCGTCGACGTCCTCGTCCGATTCGGCCGACGCGGCTTCGCTCTCGGCCTCGTCGTTGGCCCTGTCGCCGGCATCGTCGCTGTTGGCGGCGGTGTTTCGCACCCGATCGATGCTCGCGGTGCTTCGCGACAGGTCCGGTCCCACCGCGCTGGCCCGCAATTCCAGCGATGACCGGCGATTGCCCTCGCGGTCGTCGTACTCGCTGGTGTGCACGTCCCCGACAACGATGACCGGGTCTCCCTTCACCAGCGAGGCGCCGACGCCCTTCACCAGCCCCTTGCTCCAGCAGTTGACCGATACGTAGAGCGAGTTGCCCGGCTCCCAGTTGCCGTCTGCGGTGCGCCGACGCGAATTGCTGGCCACCCGGAACTTGTAGACCTGCTGATCGCCGACCCGCCGCAGGATCGGATCCGTGATGATCGTGCCGACCACGGTGAACGGTGTCTCAAACATTGCTTGTCCTTTCGACTGTTGCTTGTGCCGTACACCGCCATTGACCCGGTCGGCACCGACGCGCTTGCACCGCCGCAGCCGGCCTAGTAGCGGCCTGTGGACCAATCGCCGACTGTGCAAACCCGCGAGATTGCATCGCGGCAGGGCTCTACTCGCACTTCTTCTGCTGGAATGCCATTTCGCGGAGAATTAGGGCGTGCGCCACACCGAGACGTGCCGGGTGCTCTCGTGGGTGAACGGCGTGCCGTCCCAGTCCTGCCAGCGCTCGGTGAGGCGCAGTCCGGCGATGCGGGCCATCAGGTCGAGTTCGGCGGGCCAGACGTAGCGGAACGGGATGGACCGCATCTGCGCGACGCCGTCGTCGTCCTCGTCGACGTAGTTGGAACTCATCGATTGCGTCGCGCAGTCGTACAGGTCGTAGGCCCAATGCTTCTCGCCGACGTCGAACGGGACGACGCGTTGACCGGGCGGCAGCAGTCGAAGGGCGGGCACGCCGACTTCGATGACGAAGCTTCCGCCCGGCCTCAAATGTTCTGCGGCGTTGACGAAGCAGGCGACCTGCTCGTCCTGGGTGGTCAGGTTGTTGATCGTGTTGAAGACGAGGTAGGCCACCGAGAACTCGCCAGGCACCCGCGTCGTGGCGAAATCCCCTATCGTCACGGCGATCTCGGCGCCGCCCGCCTTGTCACGCATCCGAGCCACCATCGCATTGGACAGGTCGATCCCGTGTACCTCGACGCCGCGCCGCGTGAGCGGTAGCGCGATACGCCCTGTCCCGATTCCGAATTCGAGTGCTGCACCGTCACCGGCGAGCGCGGCGAGGACGTCGACCACTGCTGCGATGACGCTGTCGTCGTGCATGCCTGATGTGTCGGTGTCGTAGTTGGCGGCGACGTCCTCGCCGAAGTACCCGTCGTCACCCACTAGTGCGCATCCCGCTTCGCGAGTTCGGCCAGCATCCTGTTGTAGGCGGCCAGATCCGCGTCCTCGTCGCGATCGGCGGCCCGGTCGAGCCTGGTGGCCGTCCGCCTGTCGCTGCGCGTCCACTGCACCAGCAGGGCGATCATCACGATGACGAGCGGGATTTCGCCTGCCGACCAAGCGATTCCACCGCCCAGCTTCTGATCGCCGAGCAGATCGGTGTGCCAGTAGAGCTGCAGCGATTTGTAGAAGCTCTCCCCCAGCACGCTGTTCATGCTCATCAACACGACCCCGAAGAACGCGTGCAACGGCAGCGACGCGAACACCACGCCGATCTTGCCGAGCGGCGGCAACGGGCGCGGCGTCGGGTCGACGCCGATGACCACCCAGTAGAAGAGGTATCCGGTGAGCAGGAAGTGCAGGTTCATCGCGACGTGCGCAGCATGCGTGCTGACGGCGGCGTCGAATATCCCGCCGAAATACAGGCCGTAGAAGCCTGCGACGAACAACACCGTCGCGATGATCGGGTTGGTGAGGAACTTCGATGCCCGCGAATGCAGCGCGGCCAGAATCCATTCGCGCGGCCCAGGAGGTTCACCCTTACCCGCGGCAGGCAGGGCCCGCAGGGCCAGCGTGACCGGCGCTCCGAGGACGAGCAGAATCGGCGTCAGCATCGACAGCAGCATGTGCGCCGCCATGTGCATGCTGAACATCGCGGGCATGTACCGGCCCAGACCCGACGAAGTCGTGAACAACAACACAAGGCAGCCGAGCAGCCACGCCACGATCCGCCCGGTCGGCCATTTGTCGCCGCGCCGCCGCAGCCGCCGCACCCCGACCAGGTACACCAGCGCCATCACGATGGCCGCGGTCCCGAAAATCAGCTCGAACCGCCAGTCGAACAGGATCCGGGCCACGGTCGGCGGGCCAGCGAAGTCGTAGCCGATCTCGATGGCGGGGATCGACGGGTTGAAGCTCGGCGGTGGCGGTGGAGGGGTGCGGCCCAGTGCGACCGCGACGCCGAAGGTGAGGCCGAAGACGACCGCCTCGGTCAGCGCCAATCGGATCAGCGGGCCGCGGGCCTGCGGGTCGGCTTGCAGTGCGGCGACACCGCTGCGCCGCTGACGCCAGCCGATGACGCCGAGAGTGCACAGCGCGACGAACTTCGTGACGATCAGCAGCCCGTATTCGCCGTCGAACAAGTCGGCGGGGCGGACCCGCACCAGGGCGTTAATGATGCCGCTGAACGCCATGGCGACGAAGCAGCAGAGCGCGACGGCCGAGAATCGGCGCGCGGCCAGATCGGCGTGCCCGCCGCGGCGCAGCGCATGAACGAGTAGCGCCAGCAGACCCCCGGCCCACAGCGCGGCTGCGATCAGGTGGATGATCAGGCTGTTGGTGGCCAGGTCGTGTGATCCGCCCGTCGACGAATGGCCGGTCAGCGCCAGCGGCAACAACGTGATCAGCGACCCGGCGAACAGCAGCGGCGTCAGCGACCAGCGCAGCACCGGAATGCTGGCGACCGCCACGATCGCCGCGAGAAATGCGGTCCAGCGCCACGCGCCCGCCGTTTCGACCAGGCTGGCCACCGACCAGATGTCCGACGGGCGCAGGCGCGACGTCAGCGGTTGACCCGTGACGTCGGAGACGGTCAGCGGTACCAGCAACGCCGCGGCGACCGTCCAGATCACCGACGCGACGGTCCCGACGCGCAATGCCCGGTACCCGTCGGCGTCGAGCACCCCGTTCTGCTGCGGCGGCACCATGAACGCGGCGAACATGAACGATCCCACCGCGACGACGGCGGCGATCTCACCCGTGGCCCGCACGAACGGCAGGCCGTAGGTGGTGACCGGGCCAGGGTCGGGCAGGCCGGTGGCGGTCAGCGCCTCGGCCAGTGACAGCGCGCCGAGACCCGCCGCGGTCACGCCTGCGAGAAGGGCGACTCCGAACAGCACCGGCCACACCGTGGTTGTGCGCACGCCCAGGGTGGAGCTCATGCCACCAGCGTATGGCCCTTACCTGGGGGCTACTTCGCCGCGTCGCGCAGGGCGCGTCGCTCGGTTTCACGCGCGACGAACTGCGCCAGCGAGATCTGCTCCACCTTGTCCATGTCAGCGAGGATCTCGCGCAGCTCGTCACGGAACGCGGTCCGCCGCTCGCGGAGATCGGCGGCCGGCTCGAGCAGGTGTTGGTCGGCGACCACCTGTCGCGCGGTCGCGAACAGCAGCGCCGACACCGCCTCGGTGCTGCGCACCCGACCCTGCGCGACGTACTGGTTGCCGACGCCGAGCGCCCGCTTCGTCAGTTCCTTCTCGTCGATCTCGGCGGGAAGGTCGCGCAACACGTCGGCGACGATCTCGTACGCCTCGAAGTAGGGCCGCAATACCGCCTGTGCGATCAGCGGCCGCTTGACCCGCAGCATGGCGTAAACCTCTTCACCGCCCGCGGCGACGTGCGCCTCCCAATCGTCGTGCCAGGCCATCTCTTCAGCGAGATGTTCCCGGAACGCGGCCGAGTCTGCGAAGTAGAAGTCGAACTTCAGCAGATCGCGCAGCCGCATCGCGCGACTCCAGAACGCCTCCAACCGATCTCCGTCGGCGCGGGCCGCGTAGACGAGCGCCATGTCGACGATCGCGGTCTCCATGAACGCGTCGATCACCGTGTTGCGGTAGAAGGCCGCCTCGTGCTCCTGCTCGGGCGCTATCCGCCAGACGGGCTCGCGTCCTCCGTCGACGCAGGTGATCGGATGGCCGTTCGACAACGCGTCAAGGGCTGCCCGAACACCGTCGGCCGTTCGCAGCCGCAGCACACTGTTGGTGACCGGAGTCTGTTTGCGCTCAAGGTAATCCAGCGAATCCTGCAGCGTGTGGTGCAGTTGGTCGAGCGTCAGCGCGGTGCCCCGGGTGGTCAGTAGGAGCGCCGAAACCAGACCCGACGCGTTGACCGGTGTGGCACGAAGGATCCGCCACGACACCTCGATCGCCATTTTCTGCATGGCAAGGCGTTTCGCGGGTTCGTCCTGCGTGATGGGGCCGCCGGGCTCGCCCAGGTACTCGCGCATGGACACGGCTTCGGGGAATCGGACGTAGATCTTGCCGTAGCTGCGTTCGCCCTGGGCCTTGATGTAGTTGTACAGCCAGGACACCCCTTCGGGTGTCTTCTCGCCACCGCGCGCGTACGCGGCATACTCGGCGGTTTCGTGCAGCTGGTCGAAACTGATGGACACCGGCTGCAGCAGAATGTCGTCACTGCGGCCTTCGAGGTAGGCGTCTGCGACGTAACTCATCAGTCCGAGCTTGGGCGGCAACATCTTTCCGGTCCGCGAGCGGGTGCCCTCGATCGACCAGCTGAGGTTGAATCGCTTTTGCACGATGTAGCCGACGAACTGTCGCAGCACGAACTTGTACAGCGGGTCGTCGAGCTTGCGCCGCAGGAAGATGACGCCGGAGCGCCGCATCAACGGCCCCATGAACCCGAACGACAGGTTGATGCCCGCGAACGTGTGCACGGGCGGCAGCCGATTCTCCTGCATCGCAACGGGAACGATGACGCCGTCCAGATAGGACCGGTGGGAGAACAACAGCACCGCGGGGTGAGTCTCCAGCGCGTGCCGCATGTTTTCTATCTCGGCGCGGTCGTAGTCGATGTTCGGGTCGAACCCGCGGCTGAAGATGGCCCGGCCCAGCGACGGGATGAGGTCGACGGAGAATCGGCTCCATCCGGTAGAGAGCTCGTCGAGCATCTCGGTCGCCTTTTCCAGCGTCGCGCCGGGGATCTTCTCCAGGCCCTCCCGGAATTGCGCCGACGCCAGAATCTCGGGGCCCATCAGCTTGGGCGACTTGTATTCCGGGCCGAGCAGCCGCAGCTCGACGCGCTCGATCGCGAGACTCGCCCGCCTGAGGACGAAATGCGCCAGATCGCGGGGGTTTTCGCCTGCCGTGTTGTCGCTCCACTGTTGACGCAGCTCGGACACCTTTGCGGGTTCACCCGCCACCACGCGGGCCCGCGACGGGTCCCGCTTGAGGATTCGGCGTTGCAGCATCTCCGGCGGCCGATAGGTGTCGCGGCCGGAGATCAGCGACACCACCTTCGAGCGAGTCGGCAGACCACCGGGCACCCAGAAGACACGCACCGGAACGACGGTGCGGTCCTCATCGGCTTCGAGCTCCTGAACGAGCCGGGCCAGCACGCCGGGCGGCGGATCGCCGTCGGGCAATTCGAGGACGGCGACTTTGGAATCGGGATGCTCGCGGCGCTGCTGTTGCAGCCAGTCGCTCAACAACTCTCGTTCCGCGGGCGATGACACCGATGCGAGCACCAGCGCGTCGTCAGTGGTGGAGAAGCTGACGAGCGGATCGGCGGCGGTCACGACCGCCCCTTCTTGGCAGGCGCCTTCTTGGCAGGCGTCGTCTTGGCAGGCGTCTTCTTCGCCACCGCCTTCTTCACCGTCTTCTTGGCCGCAGTCTTGGCCGCCGTCTTCGCCGGAGCCTTCTTCGCCGGCGTCTTCTTGGCGGGCGTCTTCTTCGCGGCGCCCCTGCCCCGCGCGTACGGCCCGATCTTCGGAACCGATTCGTGCGGCCAGTCTTTCAGCGTGTCCAGGTAGAGCTGACGCACCTCGGCGATCTTGTCCGACAGATTCTCGACGGTCCAGTCGTCCGTCGGGATCGGCGGGTACACGACCACGTCGACGGTGCCGGGGTTGAAGGTCGTCGAGTCGCGCGACGAGATCACCTCAGCGTTGCGGATGACCATCGGCACGATGGGGATTCCGGCCGACATCGCAATGCGGAACGGACCCTTCTTGAACGGGCCCACCTCGGTGGTGTCCAGCCGGGTCCCCTCCGGGGCGATGAGGATGGAGAGGCCCTTCTTGGCAAGCGCTTCAACCTTTTTCAGGCTCTCCACCGCGGCCTTGGGGTTGTCCCGGTCGATGAACGCCGCGTCCATCACCTTGCCCATCGTGCCGACGATCGGGTCGTTCTCCAGTTCCTTCTTGCCGACCGAGGTGAAGTTGGTGTCGACGAGCCTGCCCGCGATGACGGGATCAACCTGGTTGCGGTGGTTGAAGATGAACACCGCGGGCCGCTTCTTGTTCAGGTTCTCCTTGCCCAGCAGGTTGATGCTCACACCTGTGGTGGTCAGCAGCGCCCGCCCGAACGCCGAGGTGAAGAAGTTGACGCCGGTGCGCCGGTTGCGGGTGAGCAGGCCGAGCCCGACGGCGCCCGCCGCGATGGGCACCAGAGACGCCACACCCGCGGCGGTGCGCAGCTGCGAAACCGGGTTGCTGCCACTGCGGCTGCTGAACCGCAGAACGGGCCAACCCCGTTTGGCCGCAACGGCCGCCAGCTTGCCCGCCGGGTTGGTGGGTCGCGGGTTGCCGACCAGATACATCAGCGCGACGTCCTCGTCGCCGTCGGCGTAGAAGTAGCTCTTCGCAAGGTCGACATTGTGTTCGGCGGCGAACGCCTGCACGGCCCTTGCCTTGCCGGGACCCCAGATGATCGGCGTCGTCACCTCGCCGGTGATCAACCCGTTGTCGTCGGTCTCGAACTTGTTGCTCAACACGTTCTTGATGCCGAGGAAGCGCGCGACGGGTTCCACCTGCACCGTCAGCGCCGACGAACTGAGCACGACGGTGTGGCCGCGCTCCATGTGTGCGCGGACGAGCTCGCGCATCTCGGGATAGATACGTCCGATGATCTTCTGCACGAAGAGACGCTCGGCCAGTTCGTCGACGTCACCCAGCGAGCTGCCGCGCAACATCCTGGCGCCCTTGCCGATCAGGTCTTCGAACTCCGAGCGGCCCAGCTGATGGTTCAGACCCGCCTGCACCATGCCGATGAACTCACCGACACCCATCTGTCCGCGCCGCAACCGATCCCGCGTCATGATGATGCCGGTGAACCCGGCGACCAGGGTGCCGTCGAGGTCGAAAAATGCGCCGACCCCTGGCCCCGCGGGGCTGCCCTGGATCTCGGCGACCGACCCCGGCAACCGCATGGTGCGCGGGTTGGTGCGTCGTCTCGGCTGGCCGTCTTCGGCGGTCATAGGGCGCTGCTCCCGTTCGGTGACGGTGGGTTGGGTTCTTGGGTATCGGCAGTGAATGAGGCGGGCATCGAACGGCCTTCGCCGCCGAGCGCGAGCACTTCGTCGAATCCGACCTGCATGCACCTGGCGAAGAAGTCTCCGTCGGTCACCGCGGCGCGGTCGTATCGCGCGGTGACGGTGATGTAGCCGGCCCGCGACACAAGCACGACCATCATCGCCACCCCGGGTAGCGGGCCAAGTCCGTACTGTCGCAGGATCTTTGCGCCCGCGATGAATGTATCTCCTGCGTACACAGGCACATTGCTGGCCTGCACGTCGGAGTTCACGATGGATCCGGCCATCCCCTCGAGGACGGTGTCCGGCAAGAGGCTGATCAGCGGTGCGATGACGCCGACCATGTTCACCGCGCGCTCTTCACGCTTGCGTGTCATCTGCGAGCGAATGCTCTTGATCCGCTTCTCCGGGTCGACCTCACTGATGGGCGCCGCGAGATTGACACCCGCGAACCGGTTTCCGCCTGCGGGGTCGTTATCGGACCGCATGTTGACCGGGATCGCCATCGGCAGGGTGTCGACGGGCACACCCATGCGTTCGTGGTACAGCCGCAGCGCGCCGCACAGGCCTGCCAGGTAGGCATCGTTGATCGACCCGCCCGCCGCTTTGGCGGCCCTGTGCAGATCACCGAACTCGATGTCGATGGCGTCGCTGCGGGAGGAAAGGCTGCGGCGGAGCAGCACCGGCGACGGCTCGGCGGCGGGCGCGACCACGCGGGCACCCGAAATGGCGTACTCGACGGCACCGCCGAGCGATGCGACCGGGTCGCGGAACACGTTCCCGACAGCGTGTGCGGCACCGTAGATCGCCTTGCCGACACCGCCTGCGATGGCGCCTGGCAACCGGTTGAACCCTTGCCGCATAAGGTCGTTCGGCGACAGGTCCTGCGGGATCGGCATCGGCGGGTCCGCCTCAGGCGGTGGGTCGCGCTCGAGGTCGTAGAGGTTGGCGAACATCTCGACCCCGCCCACACCATCGGTGACGGCGTGGCTGAGGTGAACCATCATCGCGGCCCGGCCACCCGCGAGTCCCTCGACGAGGGTGGCGGTCCACAGCGGCCGCGAGATGTCGAGCGGTGACTGCAGTGCGACCTCGGCGAGGTCGAGCACCGCGCGCAACGTGCCTGGCTCGGCGACGCGGACGCGACGGACATGGAAGTCGAGGTTGAAGTCGGGGTCGATGACCCAGCGCGGCGCCACCGTGGGCAGCGTCGGCATCACGACCTTCTGCCGTAGCCGCAGCACCTTGCGCGAAGCATGCTCGAACCGGGTCCGCAGCCGTTCCCAGTCAGGCGTGGTGTCGAGGACCTCCAGCGTCATGATCCCCGAGCGCGTGCGCGGATTCGCCTCGCCGCGGTGCAGAATCTGGTCGACGGAGCTGAGTTCCTCCGGAGGTCCCGCCGTGGTCTCCCATCCCGGCGCGTCACTCACGGCTGCGGCCACCCTGCCATCGTTGCTGCTCCTCCCGTCGCCTCGCACATTCGACTACCCACGCTAGTCCGCCATAACTCGCTGTGGTGGACGTTTCGGGCTGCCTCTAACGCGCAGGTCAGGTCCGATTCCTAGGGCTGGGGCCGGCTACGGTCCTGACCAGTGCCGAGGGAAGGGGAAGCTAGGCGGTAACACGCGAGACGCTCAGATCGCACCTTGCCTGCGTAATTCCGCGATCTCGGCAGTGGCGAAGCCGGCTTGCGTGAGCACCTCGTCCGTGTGCTCGCCGTGCAGCGGCGGTGGTGTCCTGACCGTCGCAGGCGTTTTGTCCAGTTTGTAGGGAACACCGAGAAACTTCAGCGGCCCGGCCGGCGTATCGAGTTCGGTGAGCATCTCCGAGTGGGCGACCGCCGGATCGGCGAATGCCTCAGCCATCGTGTTGACGGGCGCGGCGAAGAGGTCCTCGGGCTCCATCAGGTCAAGCCATTCCGCAGTCGTCTTTTGACTGAGGGCTTCCTCGAGGATTCTGGCGAACTCCTCACGGTTGTCCTGCCGTGCCCAATAGGTTGAGAAGCGGTCGTCCTGACTGAGGTCATCGATACCGAGAATGCCTGATAGCGTGGCGATCTGGCGACCGCTGGACAATGCGATGTGCCCGTCCTTGGTGGCGTAGAAGCCGTACGGGGGTGGTGTGTACGGGCTGGCGTGTCCGGGACGGGGACGTTGCGGGGCGCCCTGCGGAGAATTCAGGAAGTGAAATCCCCACTCCGCCATACCTGCTATCGCGCTCTCGTACAGGCTGGTGCGGACCCGCTGCCCTTCTCCGGTCCGCAACGCATGCACGATCGCGCACACTGTCCCGAACGCCCCGTTCATCGCGCCGAGCGTGTCCGCAAGCGCCGATGCCACCGGTACGGGTCGCCCGTCGACACTGTTGAGCTCGCCCCATCCGGTGCGCGCCTCGACCAGCACATCCTGGCCAGGTTTGGCAGCGTGCGGGCCGTCCGGCCCGTACCCGGTCGCGGACACGTAGACGATCTTCGGACTGAGTTCCCGACACCGTTCGTAGCCGAGACCGAGACGATCCATCACGCCGGGCCGGAAATTCTCGTAGATGATGTCGAACTGCGGCACCAACCGATGAATCATCGCCAGCCCCGCATCGGTTTTCAGGTCGGCGGTGATGCTGCGCTTGTTGCGGTTGTTGGCGAGGAAGCCTGCGGCATAGATCGTCGAGTCGTCGTGGTCGGTGCCGTAGCGCCCGTTCACTCCGTACCTGTCGTCGCTGCGGCCGTCTGCCGTCAGCGCCACCCGCCGCTCGACCTTGACCACGTCGGCGCCCATGTCCGCGAGCATCTGCGTCGCGTATGGACCCTGCATCCGCTCGGTGAAGTCCAGCACCCGGATGCCGGCCAGCGGTCCTTGCGCGACCGCCATCAGATCGCCTTGCGGTCACGCAGCCGGTCGATGTCGTCGCGGCTGAAGCCGGCCGCCTCGAGCACCTCCTCGGTGTGCTCTCCGTGACGAGGCGGCGCGGTGCGCACCGAGGCAGGGGTCCGCGACAGCTTGTACGGCGGCGCGGGCAGTCTCAGCTCGCCCACCGGTGAGTCGATGGTGGCGACCATTCCCTGCTGGACGACCTGTTCGTCGGTGAAGGCATCGCCGAACGTCTTCACCGGCGCGACGAACATCTCATCTGGGTCCATCAGCTCCAGCCACTCGGCCGTCGTCTTCTGTTGCAGTGCCTCTTCGAGTAGCTTCTCGAACGCTTCGCGGTGATCGTTGCGCGCGCTCGGTGTGATGAATCGGGGGTCGGTGGTGAGCTCGGGCAGCCCGAGAATCCGCGACAGCTCGGGGATCTGGCGGCCGCTGGACAGCGCGAGGTATCCGTCCTTGGTGGCGTAGAACCCATACGGTGCAGGGATATACGGATGCGCGTGCATGACAGTGCCGCGGTCGGGCTCACCGACATCGGTGTTCAGGAAGTGCACTGCCTGTTCGGACTGTGCCGCGATGGCGCTGGCCAGCAGATTCACCTCGACTCGCTGACCCTCGCCGGTGCGCTCGCGGTGGCGCAGGGCCGCCAGCACCGCGATGGCGCCGTTCATGCCCCCCAGCAGATCCGTTATCGACATCCCGACCGGCGTCGGCCTGCCGTCCGCTGCCGCGTTCATCGCGCCGAAGCCGCCGATGGCCTGCACCAGCACATCTTGGCCGGGCCTGCGCAGATACGGTCCGTCCGAGCCGAATCCGTACGCCGACGCGTAAATCACCGACGGATTGATACGGGCGCAATCCTGGTAGCCGATGCCCAGCCGATCCATCACGCCGGGCCGGAAGTTTTCGTAGACGACGTCGGACTGTTCGACGAGGCGCTCTATTACCGCCTTGCCTTCGGAGTTCTTCAGGTCGACCGTGACGCTCTTCTTGTTGCGGTTGGCCGCAAGGAATCCCGCTGCGTAGAACGAGGTGTCGGCGGGATCCTGCCCGTAGCGCCCGTTGGGCCCGTAGCGTTCATCGGGCCGCCCGTCGACGGTCAACGACACCCGTCGCTCGACCTTGATGACCTCCGCCCCGAGATCGGCCAGGATCTGCGTCCCGTACGGCCCCTGCATCCGCTCCGTGAAGTCCAGTACGCGAACACCTTCCAACGGACCGGGCTGCGCCCCCTCGCTCATTCGTCTCCTCTCAAGCCTTTTCGGTGAGTTTCTAGGTCGGTGTCGCCGAGAGCGACTGTGGTGTCGCCCCGACGTCCTCGTCTGCGATGCCCTGGCCGCCGCCCGTCATGGAGCCCATCGTCGACGGCGTTACGGGTCCGCTACCCCGCTTTCGCCGCCGTGAGTCCACGATCAGGGATGCCCGCGGGTCGATCCACGCGTAGGTGAGATCGATGACGAGGTTGACGATGATGACCATCGTGGCGATGACAAATACGCACGCCAAAACCAGTGGCAAATCCCGTCTTTCGATCGCGTTGATGAACAGGCTGCCGATACCCGGCCAGGCGAAGATGGTCTCGATCACCACCGCGCCGTTGAGGAAGCTCGCAAGTTCGTCGCCGCCGACCGTGATGATCGGGATGAGGCTGTTCTTCATCGCGTGGCGGCGCACGATGCGCCCCTCAGACATGCCCTGCGCGCGCAGGGCAACGATATAGGGCTTCTGCATCTCCTCGACGAGCGCCGACCGCGCCACCTGGGCGAGTCTGCCGATGGGTCTGAACGCCAACGTGAGTGCGGGCAGGACGAGAAACTCGATTCCGCCGTAGCCGGACGTCGGGAGCAGATGCAGTTTCACACCGAACAGCAGGATCAGCATCAGCCCGAGCCAGAAGTCTGCGATCGACACACCCGACAGCGAGACTGCGGTCAGGAACCGGTCCAGCAGACCGTCCGGCCGTAGCGCCGAAAGTACCCCGAGTGCCAGCGAGATGGGGATCGCCACGAGGAATGTCGCCACCGTCAGCAACAGCGTCGCCGGAAGGCGATCGAGCACCAAACCCAGCGCGGGCACCTTCTGCCACAACGAGTTACCGAAATCGAGCTGCAACCAGCCGGAGAACGAACGCCAGAACCGCTCGGGCAGCGGGTCGTCGAGGCCCATCGATGCGCGGGTATCCAGATAGAGCTGGTGGCTCGCCGACGGCGGAAGGATCAGCCGCGCCGGGTCGCCGATCTGGTTGACGAGGATCCAGACCACCACCAACACCGCGAGCAGCACCAGCACCGCGTGCACGGTGCGTTTGAGCATGTATCCCGCCAGCATGGTCAGATCCCCCGTCAGTAGCCGCCGGACGGCACGGCGACGGGTTTCGATGCGTTGCGTGCAACGTCCAGCTGTTCGCGTGCGGCGGCCGCGATCAGGCCCGCATCGGAGAACACCGTCGCGAAGTCGAAGCCGCGCTCGACATACCGCCGCGCGACGGCGCCTGCGGGAGTGTGCATTCCGACGGCCACTCCATGGCGGCGGCAAACATCGGCGATCCGCTGCACGGTGTCGTCGACGATCGGGGCCGTCGATCCGGGCTTCTCCCCCAACGCGAGCGCGAGGTCACTCGGGCCGATGTAGACACCGTCGATGCCCGGGGTCGAGACGATCTCATCGAGTTCGGCCAGCGCACGCTGGGTTTCGATCATGATGATGCACGCGACGTCGGACAGCACATCGGGGTCGGTCGAACCCATCACGTCACGGGCCCGGATCGGCCCGTAGGACCGCTGTCCAGCAGGCGGGAAGCGGCACGCGCTCACGGCCGCAATCGCGTCCTCGCGGGTCTCGATCATCGGGACGACGACACCGAGCGCACCGGCATCGAGGGCCGACATGATCGCCGGGGGTTCGTTCCACCGGACCCGCACGATCGGTGCCGCACCGGACGCCGCGACCGCCTGCACCATCGGGAAAGCCGTCGAGTCGTCGATCATCCCGTGCTGCTGGTCGATACACACGTAGTCGTAGCCCTGGCGGCCGAAGATCTCGGCGGCGAACGGATCCGGCAGCGTGCACCATACACCCAGCACGGTCTCGCCGCCCCGCCATGCCGCCGTCAACGGGTTGCTAAACGTCATAAAAGACTTCCTTCCGGTCGTTGCCGGGCAGGCGGGTCACCTGCCCGGCCCGACCTGGTGTCAACTGTTGGTGAGTGTCATTTCCTTGAGCAGGATGAAACCGTCGGTGCGTGGCTTCCAGTCCAGCCGTTGTGCCAGGCCGAAATTGAAGTTCGGCTGGCCGATGGGCACCACCGCCACCTTGTCGTAGACGTACTTGGCGATATTGGCCAGCGCCTGCTGCCGCGCATCACCGGTGGTGCCGACCGCGGCCGCGTACATCTTCTCCAGTTCGGGGTCGCAGTACGCCGAGGTGTTGCCATCGCAGGAGTAGTAGGAGACGACACTGCCGGAGAAGTCCATCAGCTCCTGACCGTGCTGTTGCAGGCCGAGAAGGGCGCGCTCGGGCGGGATGTTCTGGTAGCCCATCGTCCACTGCTGCTCGAAAGCGGCGGTCTCCTGCGTCTGGCTGGTGACACCGGTCATGCCGATCGACGTGAGGCTCTCGGCGATGAGCTGCACCACCTCGTTGGCGCGCAGTATGTAACCCTCGCGGGCAGACACCGTTATCGGCTCGGTGACGTTCACACCGTCGGCCTTGGCCGCGGCGATGAGCGCCTTGGCCTTTTCCGGGTCATACGGGTACGGCGGCAGATCGGCGTATCCGACAGCTGACGGTCCGACGATCTGGCCGACGACTTTGCCGCCACCGAGGATGTCGTTCATGATTTGCTCTTTGTTGAACGCCATCGAAATAGCCTGTCGCACACGCAGGTCAGCCAAGACGGGGTTCTTGGTGTCGATCCGCAGGATCACCGTCTCCACCGTCGGTGTCGACTCGCACTTCGGCGCAGCATCGCACTGTTCCTTTGACAGCTTGGGTGCCAGGTCGGCCTCACCCTGCTGCACCATCGCCGCGCGCACCTCGGTCTCGGGGCGGAAGACATACGTCGCCTTCGTGATGGTCGCCTTGCCACCCGCGTCAGGGGCGTCCTTCCCCCACCACTCATCGTTGGGAACCAGGACGATGCTCTGGCCGCGGTCCCACGACTCGAGCTTGTACGGCCCGGTGCCGACTGGGTTGGTCTCGTAGCTGCCCAGATCGTCGGTGACCTGCTTCGCCGACGGGATCGTCACGAAATACAGGCGGGTGGGCAGGATCGGGTCCGGCGCAGCGGTTTTCACGTTCAACGTGTATTTGTCGACCGCACTGGCCTCGATGTCGGGACCGAGGAATGTGCGCATCGGGAACGCGTTCTTCGCATCGAGCACGTAGTTCAGCGACGTCGCAGCCGAAGCCGCGTCGAAGTCCGTGCCGTCGGTGAACTTGACGTTCTGCCGAAGGGTGAACTGCCAGTTGGTCGGGTCGACCTGCTTCCACGACAACGCGAGCTCCGGTACCAGCTCGTTGGTCTTGGGGTCGCGGTTGATCAGCGCCTCTTCCACGTTGCGCAGAACCGGGTGGCCGTCGTTGGAATACGCGTTCCAGCTGGCCAGCGTCCTCGGCTCCTCGGGAAGGGCGATCGTCACCTCCGAGCCTGTGCTACCACCACCGCCTCCGCCGCCGGAACATCCCGCCAACGCGAAGGCGATGACCATGAAGATGGCCAGGGAACCCGTTCGCGCACGGCGCCATCGGGATACCCGCTCCTGTGCCGTCCGTGAGTTCACGTGGTGCTCCTCTCTGAGTTTCGCGAACCATCGCCGTCTCTGGCGAATCTTTCGGTGGCGGCCGCATATGAGGGCTGCCGGTGGCCGGCGTCTCCGGCCAACATCTGAAATGCGGCGACAAGGCCGCGGTCTGCGAGGGGCTCGGGGGTCAATGCCACCTTCGCCAGTCGCAGAGACAACGGGCTCTTGGTCGCCAGCTCGGCGGCCAACTTCTTGGCCGCGGCGAGCTGTTCACCCGCGGGCACCAGCCGGCTTACCAATCCCTTGCGTTCGGCTTCCTCGGCGCTCACGCGTCGGCCTGTCAAGATCCAGTCAGTCGCTGCGCCGACACCGACAAGGCGGGGCAACCGTTGCAGGCCACCCGAACCCGGCAGGCTGCCGAGCGTCACCTCGGGCATGCTGAACACCGCATCCGCGCCTGCCACCCGGAAATCGCACGCGAGGGCTAGCTCGAGGCCGCCCCCGACGCAATGACCCTGGATAGCCGCGACCACGGGTTTGGTACAGCTTGCGACGCGGTTCTTGGTCGCGAAATCCAATGCCACATAGTCTTGTTCAGCCTGTCCGGTGAGCTGACCGATCTCGGCGAGGTCAGACCCGGAGCAGAAGGCACGGCCCTCCCCCGCGATCACCACGGCACCGACGGATTCGTCCCGTTCGAGCGTGCCGATCGCGTCGCCGATCACCTGGTGGCTCGCCGTATCGAGAGCGTTGAGGACGGCGGGCCTGTGCAGGGTGATCACCGCGACCCGGTCGTCACCGATCTCCACTGTCGGCAGTCCATCTCGTAACGTCACGGCGTCACCGTCCCGGCCGCCGCGCCTGCGGCCAGCCTGCGCTCCTGAGAACGCTTGCGCGCTATCACCGGGTCCGGCTCGGGGACCGCGCGCATCAGAGCGATCGTGTAGGGATCGTGGGGGGCGCCGTAGATCTCGTCACGGGAACCGATCTCCTTGATCTGACCGCCCTGCATGACCACGATGCGATCGCACAGGTGCCGCACCGTCGCGAGATCGTGGGCGATGTAGAGCATCGTCAGTCCGAGCCGCGACTTGAGGTCGACGAACAGGTTGAGGATCTGCGCCTGGATCGACACGTCCAGCGACGCAACGGGTTCGTCGCAGATCAGCAGGCTGGGCCGGACGGCGAGTGCGCGCGCGATGCCGATGCGTTGCCGTTCACCACCGGAGAACGCCGCAGGCCTGCGGGCCAAGTGGTCGGGACGCAGCCCCACGAGTTCGAGCAGTTCGACGATCTGCTCGCGCACTGCCTCGCGCTTCTCCCGCGGCCGGTGAATGCGGATGCCCTCGGCGATGATGTCCTCGACGCACATCCGTGGATCGAGCGACGAGTAGGGGTCCTGGAAAACCATCTGCGCCCGCGCGCGGTACTCCTTCAGCTTGTGCCTGCGGAACGACATCACGTCCTCGCCCTCGAAGCGGACGGTGCCCGACGTCGGTTCGATCAGCCGCAGGATGCACCGAGCGGTCGTCGACTTTCCCGAACCGGATTCACCGACCAACCCGACGGTCTCGCCCCGCTCCACGGTGAAGCCGACGTCGTCGAGCACCCGCGACGCGTGCCGGCCGGTTCCGAACTCCTTGACGAGGTTGGCCACCTCGATCACGGGGTGAGTCATCGCAACACCCCCGGTTCCTCGGCGAGCAAGCCCGCGAGATGACACGCGCTGGGATGTTGACCGTTCGGCGGCATCTGCAACAGCGGTGTCTCGGTGCGGCAGATATCGCGGACGTAGGAACACCGAGGATGGAATGCGCAGCCCGACGGAAGGTCTGACGGCGATGGCGGCCGCCCGCCGATCGTGGACAGCGTTTCGGGGATGGGGCCGGTGACGCGCGGCAGCGATTTCAGCAGCCCGAGTGTGTACGGGTTGATGGACCGGTAGTAGAGCTCATCGGTGATGCAGCTCTCCATCACGCGGCCCGCGTACATGACCATCACCCGGTCGGCGAAGCCTGCGACGATACCGAGGTCGTGAGTGATGAAAACGACTGCGACGCCGCGCTCTTCGGTCAGCGCATACAGCAGGTCGACGATCTTTGCCTGTACCCGGACGTCGAGCGCCGTCGTCGGCTCGTCGGCGACGACCAGTCGCGGCTCCCCGATGAGGGCCATCGCGATCATCACGCGCTGACGCATACCGCCGGAGAACTGGTGCGGGTAGTCGCCATACCGGCGCGCCGGTTCCGGAATGCCCACGGCGGCAAGCATGTCCAGTGCGCGCGCCTTGGCGTCCTTACGGCTGACGCCGCGGATGCGCAGTGGCTGACAGACCTGGTCACCGATGGTGCGCACCGGATCGAGCGAGGACAGCGGATCTTGGAACACATAGGACATGTCGGCACCGCGAAGCGCGCGCAGGTCGGCGGCGGGCATGGTCAGCACGTCGCGCCCGTCGAACTCGATGCGACCGGTGATCGTCGCGGTCGGCAAGAGCCCAAGCAGCGCCTGGGCGGTGACGGATTTGCCGGACCCGGACTCCCCCACGATCGCGACCCGCTCCCGTGGGGCCACGCCCAAGCTGATGCCGTTGACGGCGTGCACCGTGCCGTTGGGGCTGGGGAACGAGATCGACAGGTCCTCGACGTTGAGCAGCGCCGTGTCGGTGCCCGCCTTCGGGGGCAGAGCGTTGTCGGTCGGCGCAGACGTCATCGCCGACCTCCCGCGGTGCCTGCGGTGTCGACGCGGTCTAGCCCGAGTTCACGCCGGATCTGTTCGGTGTGTTCGCCGTGCCGCGGCGGCGCCTGCCGGATGTCGAGCGGTGTGCGCCCGAAACGCGCTGGCGGAGCGATCAATCGCAGCGGGCCATCCGGGCTCGCGACGGTCACCACGCGGCCGGTCGCCACCGATTGCGGGTCGGTGACGGCGTCGCGCAGGGTGTTGACCCTCGCGGCGAAGATGTCGGCGGGCTCCATCACCGCAAGCCACTCGTCGGTGGTTCGAGCCGTCAGCGCCTCTTCGATCATCGCTTCGAACGCGCCCTGGTTGGCGGCCCGCTTGGCATACGTGTCGAACCGGGGATCGACCGAAAGATCGGGCAGCCCGATGATTTCGCAGATCTCACGCACCTGCCGCCCACTCGACAGCGCGAGGTATCCGTCTTTGGTGGCGTAGAACCCGTATGGCGGTGGGATATAGCCGTGGCCGTGCATCGGGGTGACCCGCGACGGCTCGTCAGCGCCGTTGTTGAGCATGTGCACCAGATGTTCGCTCAGCGCGGCGAACGCGCTGCCCAATAGGTCGACCATGACCTGCTGGCCTTCGCCGGTGCGTTCTCTGTGCACCAGCGCGGCCAGCACCGCAGCCACCCCGTTGAGGCCGCCGAGGACGTCGGTGATCGACATCCCGATCGGCGTCGGCCTGCCATCGGCGGATTCGTTGATCACGCCGATCCCGCTCATCGCCTGGATCAGGACATCCTGTCCCGGCTTGCTCACCCTCGGGCCGTCGGGACCGTAGCCGGACGCGGAGACGTAGACGACCCCGGGATTGATCTCGCGGCACGCGTCGTAACCCAACCCGAGTCGGTCCATGACGCCGGGGCGGAAGTTCTCGTAGACGATGTCGGCGGTGCCGATCAGCGCCCGCATGGTCCGCAGTCCGTCCTCGGACTTGAGGTCGACGGCGATCGAGCGTTTGCTGCGGTTGTTCGCCAGAAACGTTGCCCGGTAAAGCGAATCGGGTGGGGATCCGGTGCCGCCCGCATATCGCTCGTCGGGTCTGCCGTCGGGTGTCACGGCCGCTGGACGCTCGATCTTGATGACATCGGCGCCGAAGTCACCGAGCATCTGGGTGGCGTACGGACCCTGCACCCGCTCGGTGAAGTCCACCACCACGATGCCTGCCAGCGGTCCGCTCATGTGACACCCCCCGGCTGAAAGGAGATGAAGCGCATCTCGGTCATCTCGCGCGCGGTGTAGGCGGGGCCCTCGCGCGTGTTCCCCGACTCGCCGCCGCCGCCGTAGGGCTGCTGGTCGAGCCGGGTCGTCGGAACGTCGTTGACGAGCACACCGCCGAAATCCAGTCGCGACACCGCATCCAGCGCCAGATCGAGATCCCGGGTGAACAGTCCCGCCTGCAGCCCGTACACCGTCTCGTTGGCGAGCGCGAACGCCTCGTCGCGGCTTCCATAGGGGATCACGGTCAGCACGGGTCCGAACGCCTCGGCTTCCCGCAGTTTCGTACCGGACGGCGCTTGGTCGACGACCGTTGGGCGCAGGCTTTCCCCGATCACGTCACCGCCGGCCACGACGGCCGCACCGGCCGCAGCGGCCTCGTCGATCCAGCCCTTGACCCGCGCCGTGGCATCGCGGGTGATCAACGGACCGACATCGGTCGCATCGTCGAATGGGTCGCCGATCGTGAGCGCGTCGGCGTGCTTGCGCAGCGCGTCGTTGAGTTCGTCGTGCACCGAACGGTGCGCGATGACGCGCTGCACCGAAATGCAACTCTGTCCCGAAGTCGAGTAGGCGGCCTTCGAGATCTTGGCGGCCGCCGCATCGACGTCGGCGTCTTCGGCGACGAGAACCGGTGAGTTGGAGCCAAGTTCGAGTGCGACCTTCTTGCGGTACGCGGTGCCCGCGATCCCCCAGCCGACCTGGCTGCTGCCCGTGAAGGTGATGAGCTTGGGCACGTGATGTTCGACGAGCGCAGGCCCCGCCGATGTGCGGTCGTCGGTGACGACGGTCAGCCAGTCCTCGGGCAGTCCCGCCTCGATCAGCAGAGCACGCAGTGCCAGCGCGGTCAGCGGCGTCTGATGGGCGGGTTTCAGCACGATTGCGCAGCCGGCCGCGATGGCCGGACCGACCTTGTGCATCACGGTGTTCAGCGGGAAGTTGAACGGCGAGATGGCGCCGACCACTCCGATGGGCAGCCGCAGGGCGATGGCCAGCTTGCCGACTCCGGTGGGAGTCGCCTCGGTGGCGACCTGCTCCCCGGTGAGTGTGCGCGCCACCGCCGCGGAAATTCGGGCGGTCTCGGCGGCCCTGCCCACCTCGCCACGCGCGTCGCGGATCGCCTTGCCGCTCTCCAGCGTGATCAACCCCGCCAGCCGCTGCTCGTCACGCTCCAGCAGCAGCGCGACTGCGTCGAGCACCCGTGCACGTTGCCACTGGGGAATACCGCGTTCCTGCGCAGCGGCGGCGGTGCGGCAGGCGGCGTCCACGTCGGCCGGGCCGCAGTTCGCCACCTGTCCGATCACCTGGCCGGTGAACGGGTGATGGACGTCCACCCGGCTTGCGCCGGGATACTCTTCGACGTTCGTAGGGGCTTGCGCGATCGCCGCCTCGCGACGGGTTGCGGCGTCTTCAGACTGCAGCACTTTGGGACCTTTCTGTCTCGGAACCGGAACGGGCATAGGTGGCCTGGGTGGACCGACTGCGCAACCAGGTCGCGATGATGTTCACGCTCAGCGTGGTGAACAGGATGGCCAGGCCGGGAACCGCAACCAACCACCATGCGGAGGTCAGATATTCACGGCCCTCCGCGAGCATGAGTCCCCAGGACGATTCGGGCGGCTGGATGCCGAGGCCGAGGAAGCTCAATGACGCCTCCGTGAGCATCATCACGGCGAGTTCGAGGGTGGCCAGAACGAGGATGGGCGCCAACAGGTTCGGCAGCAGGTGCCGCACGATGATCCGTAGATCTGAAGCACCGAGCGCGCGGGATGCCTCGACGAACAACACCTCACGCAGCGACAGCATCAGGCCGCGGGACACGCGGGCGTACACCATCCACCGTGTCACGGCCAGCACCAGCACGATGTTGAGGAAGCTCGGGCCGGCCAGGTAGAGCACCAGCAGTGCGATCAGCAGGGAGGGGACGCTCATCTGGAGGTCGACGAACCGCATGACGACGTCGTCGAACCAGCCCCGGTAGTAGCCGGCGATGAGGCCGATGACGGTGCCGACCAACCCCGATACCAGGACGCTGGCCACGCCGACGGTCAGCGAGATCTGCGCACCGAGCATGAGTCTCGCGAGTTCGTCGCGGCCGAGTGCGTCGGTGCCCAGCACATGGATACCGCCGCCGCGGTCAGTCATCGGAGGCAGGTTGCGCAGCGACACGTCCTGTGCGTACGGGTCGAACGGCGCCAGCTGATGCACGAAAACCGCACTGACTATGACGATTCCGAGGATGACGAAGCTCGCAGTGACCATCTTGTGGTTCCATGCGAACCGGCCGGCTCGGGAAAACAACGTCATGGCATCACCCCAGCATCGAGACGCCGCCGTCGACGTACAGGCCGACGCCGGTGATGAACGAGGAATCTTTGGACAACAGGTATTCGGCGGCTGCGGCCTGATCGTCGGGTTCAGCCAACCGGCCCAACGGGATACCGGGCCGGAACTGCTCGAGGGACCCTTTGAGTTTGTCGTTGAGGACGCCTGGCCCGTCGTTGCGCACCGCCTGCTCGATCATCGGTGTGCTGGTGACCCCTGGGCACAAGCAGTTGGCTCTCACACCCTTTGTCGACAGCTCCAGGGCGATCTGCTTGGTCAGGTGCAGTACTGCCGCCTTACTCGTCGCGTACGCGGACTGGTTCATCCGTGCCCCGTCGGCCGTCACCGACGCGACGGTCACGATCGCACCCTTGATTGCGACGAGTTCCTGGGTGGCCGCCCGGATCGCGACGAAGGTGCCGGTGAGGTTGACATCGATGATCGTCCGCCACAGCGTGAGGTCTATATCGGTGAAACCCGCTGCGGTCTGGCGGATTCCGGCAGCGGTGATCAGCCCGTACAGCGACCCGAAGGCGCGCACGGTTTCGGCGACCGCAGCCGCCATCGCATCCTCATCGGTGGTGTCGGCGGCCACGCCGATGACGTCGAGCCCGTCGTTCTTCATCCGCGAAACAGCGTCGGCCACCGCATCGGGTTTGAGGTCGACGATGGAAACCCTGGCACCGGAGGACGCCAGCCGGCGCGCCATCGCCTCACCCATTCCACCTGCTCCGCCTGTGATCAGCACGGGCTCGCCGGAAAATCTCGATTCCGAGGTACGCGGTTGCGACATCTACCCCTGCCTTCCCGCCGTGTGGACTGCGCCCAGCCGGTCTGTCGTCGCCGCCGTCACGTCGGCGGTGTTCGCCGTGCCGCCGAGATCGGGCGTCATCACCCCGTCTGCGAGTACCGACTCGATGGCGTCCATCAATGCGGTTGCCGCATCCAGCTCGCCGAGGTGCTCGAGCATCATCACCGCCGACCAGAGTTGGCCGACGGGGTTGGCGATGCCCTGTCCGGCGATGTCGGGCGCCGAACCGTGCACGGGCTCGAACATCGAGGGAAAACGACGCTCGGGGTTGATGTTCGCCGATGGAGCCACCCCGATGCTGCCTGTGACCGCCGCCGCTAGGTCGGTGAGGATGTCGCCGAACAGGTTCGACGCCACCACCACGTCGAATCGGCACGGGTCGAGGACAAACTGCGCTGCCAGGGCATCGATGTGGTACTGGTCGGTGTCGATGCCTGGGTGCTCCGCCGACCGCTCTGCGAACACCTCATCCCAGAACGGCATCGTGAAGACGATCCCGTTCGACTTGGTCGCCGAGGTCAGATGTCGCCGCCTGCTGCCCGCGAGGTCGAACGCGTAGTTCATCACCCGTTCGACCCCACGGCGAGTGAAAACCGACTCTTGGACCGCCATTTCGGCATCGGTTCCCGAGTACAGGCGGCCGCCGATCCGCGAGTACTCGCCTTCGACGTTCTCCCTGATGACAATCATGTCCAAAGCCGAGATGCGGTCACTGGCGATCGGGCTTGGCACGTTGGGCAGCAGCCGGGCGGGCCGCTTGTTGACATATTGGTCGAACTCGCGTCGTATCGGGATCAGCATGCCCCACAGCGATATATGGTCGGCAACACCAGGCGCTCCGACCGCCCCGAGGAAGATCGCGTCGTGCGCCGCGAGCGTGTCGAGTCCGTCGTCGGGCATCATCGAACCGGTGCGCTGGTAGTACTCACAGCCCCATTCGAACTGCTGCCAACGGAATTCGATGCCGAACCGGGGTCCGAGCGCGTCCAGCACCTCGATGGCGGCAGGCAGCACCTCATTGCCGATACCGTCACCAGGAAGGGCCGCGATCGAATAGGTGCGAGTGGCTGATTGGGTCACGCCGATACTCCAAACTGAATGATGCCGGTTGCCTTCGTGGTCATGCGGCGCTGAACGTTCTCAGTCCACAGTTCGAGGCCTAGCTGCTCGGCCTCCTCGTCGATGCTGATCACCCGCCCTCGGCAGGTGATCGGCGCGCCGACCAGGTCGGTGCCCGTGTAACGCGCACCGAACTTTCGGTACCAGGCCTCGCCGCCAGCCCAGTCCCGTCCCAACTCCGCCAGGAAGCCGGCCTTCAGGAAGCCGTGCACAATGACGCCGTCGAAGCCCCGTCGCCGCGCGTATTCGACGTCGTAATGTATGCCCGAACAGTCGTGCGCGGCACCGGCATAGCGGACCAGTTGCGCGGCGGTGGTGGTGTGCACCCGCGGGGGCAGCTCGAAACCAACTCCCGCCGTGGCGATGTGCTCGGGGATCACCGCCCGTCACCTTCCTGCTCGAGGCGGTAGCTCAGCACATGCCCGCACCGGCTGGTGGCGACCAAGGCGCCTGACGCATCGCGCATTTCGTTGACTCGGACACGGAACAACAACGTGCCGCGCGACCCGGGCTTCTCGTAGACCTCCGTGTACCGGGTGGTCACCGTGATCACATCGCCGACGCGGATGGGACGCTCGTAGGTGACCTCGTTGAATGCGTTGCCGCCACCCGTCTTCGGATACGGCAACCGCTGCAGGAAGTCATCAAGATCGAGGTCACGACGCTCAACAGGATCCAAGGCGCCGAAGTAGGTCGCCGGAACATCCGTTCGGACGGTCGCACCTATTGCGTTCGCGAACGCGTCGACGTCGTTGGCCTCGACGCGGTAGGTGAAGGTGCCCGCGTCCTGTCCAAGGTGCACCGCGGCGCGGAGCCGCTCCATCGGCAGCCCGCCGTCGCTGTCAGGTTCTGTGGTGGCGACACACTCGCCCTCGACGCTGACGCGGTCCTGTTCATCGCGAATCCAGACACTGCAACGTATTTCGATCGATCCGTCGCCGAGAGGCTCCGACCCGAGGAGCCGCCCACCGAACCGCAGCGCCCGGCCGACGCCGTCGGCGCGCAGATAGCGAACGGACAATTCGCGGATCACGGCCTCGGGGCCCAGCCAACCGGCCAGCAGGCGGCGCAGCACGGCGGCCTTCCACGGGCCATGCACCAGCGGTCCGTCGAATCCGCGAGCGATGGCGACGTCGCGGTCGAAATGGATCGGCGAATAGTCCTCGGCCGCCGACGCCCAGCGCAGGAGATGTTCCGTCGACGGTGAAACGACGCGTTCTTTGAAATCTCGCACTGACAGATCGGTCATCGGCCACCGCCGATGTGGATACCCGTTCCGTCCGCGACACCCACGAGCGCGCCGTGGACGTCGGTGAACCGCGTCGAGTAGACGACACGGACAAGCCGCCTGCCGTCGCTGGTTCGCCGCTCGGTGATCCCGCTGACCTGCGACACGGCATACAGTGGCCCCGCGCCGACGGGCGCCGCGTCAAGCCAGGTGCTGCCTCCGTCGATCGACCTATCGAATCCCGTCGGCCGCGGCAGCCCTGCCGCCAGCGCGAACACCAGCGGGTCGGGGCAGACATCGGCGATGCAGAGGGGGGTGTCGACGTCGTCGACGACCGCCGACATCGCGTCGCGCAGGCGGCCGAGACGGTCCGCCGACGTGGTGATCACTTGGACGGGGGCCACCATGCCGACCTGGGCCTCGCCGCACTCCGACAGTGCCGACCAGGCTGAGCCGGTTTCCATCGAGCTGGTCGCGTCGATGGTCATCGCGCCCCGCATTCTTGGGAAACGATTCCAACGCCGGTCCAAAAAAAGGGCGGCATGGGCCGCTCGAGCCGCCTCGCAGCGATCGAATTGGTGTGCAAATCCACTACTTTCCGAGCTTCGGCCGAGGTGGCCGATCGAGCCGACATGGTCATACGTCTCCGGGAACCGATTTCAATGTTCCGCCGAGAACGAGACTACGGTCACAATGCGAGTCTCTGCAAGCGTAAATCACAACTACCTGAATCCTCAGGACGCCCGAACCGTGCTGCGGGCGTTCCAATCGGTCGATGGGCGCACGATCAGCCGCGTCGGAAGCATGATGGTATGCACGCCGGGCTTCTTGTCGTCGAGCCGGTGGAGCGCGAGAGTGGCTGCGCGACGCGCCAAATCCTCTACGTCACGGGCCATTGCGGTGATTCCCGGTGTGTGCAGGGCAAGCAGCGGGCCATCCTCGGACGCGGCGAGCGCGATGTCCTCCCCCACCTTGACGCCTCGCCGCCGCAGCTCGCCGATCACCCCGGCGATCGCCGCTGTGTTGCCGTTGCCGATGACGATCGCCGTTGGGGGATGTGGATCGTCCATCAGCGTGGCGACCGACTCGACGCCGAATTCCGTGGAACCTCGGCCAGCGATCACGAACTCGGGACGCAGTGGCGCACCCAGCCTGACCAGCGTCTCGCTCAGCCCCCGCACGCGGGACCGGCTCGGGTACGCCGTGAGCGACCCGCTGATCACCCCGATCTCGCGGTGCCCGCGGTCGATCAAATGCTCGGCGAGCATCCTGGCGCCCATCCCGTGATCGCTGACCACTGCGCTGAAGTCGTGTGACTCGACCTCCCTGTCGAGCAAGACGACCGGGATCGGCAGCGCCGACAAAGCAGCTACCAGCGCGGGATTGGTATCGTCGGAGAAGGCCGCCACCAAGGCGTCGACGCGCCGCTGATGCAACAGCCGGACATTCTCGATGTCGTTATCCGCCTGGCCGTGCGAATTCGCAAGGATGACACCGTATCCGGCCCGCCGAAGCTCGCTCTCGACCACGTCGATCATCTGGGCGACGACCGGATTGAGCACGTCGTTGACGATGATGCCGACGGTCTGTGTATAGCCGCGACGCAGGCCGGCGGCAACCAGATCCGGGTTGTAGCCGACTTCCTGCACGGCGGCAAGAACCCGTTCACGCAACTCGTTGCTGACATTCGGATGCCCACTCAGCACGCGGGTCACCGACGACGGGGCAACACCAGCCCGTGTGGCGACATCGCGAATCGTCGCCATATCAGCTCCTCCGCCTCGGGGGGACGGTTGGCATCCCGGCAATCAGGTCAGCTTGGCACACAGAAGGAGTGCTGGCAAAGACAACACGGCAACGACGAACAGGTAGGCGAAGTTTCGCCGGGCAACCTCGAACCCGCTGATCCCAAAGCGTCCGGCCAGGAACACATTCAGACCGCTGATCGGCCCAACCGCCGCCGCCGTTCCCCACGCGATCGTGCCCGCCAGGGCGAACAGCGTCGGTTCGCTGATGACCGGGCCGAGCACAGATGCCACGGCCGCGATCGAGATGACCGGGTGCACGCCGACAAGCGCGACAAGAGTCATCGCCAGCACCGACAACCAGGCGAACCAGACCGTGTAGTACTGCCCGGGAATCGTGACGCCCGCGACGTCGAGAACAGCGCGAAGGCCGACGGACAGCACGCCGGCGGCAGTGAACAGCACCGCCTCCCCGCGCATCGGCTGCAGGCCGCGCACGACGTGCCCGGCCATTATGCGGCGCAGGTGCCGCGTCTTCGTGACGGCAAGCACGACCGTCGGGACGACCAGCGACACGACCAGCACGACGACGGCGAGTTTGAGGTGCGGCCACGTGGTGTGCAGCCCGATCACAAAGCCCGCCATGGTGATCGGCAGCACCAGCACCCGTGCCGACAACGGATACCCGTGATAGTCCGGCAGCCGGTCCCCGTATGCACGCACCACCATCGTGATGCTGATGCTGAACGCCCCGAGCGCCAGCAGGCCGCCACAGATCAGCAGGACGCCGGTGTCGGCTCCGATCGCGTACGTCAGCGCAGCGGCACTGGCGCCCCAGAACGGTGACCAGAATGCACCGGGCGAGTAGGAACGCGACAATAGCAATGCGTCCGCTATGTGCAGCTTCCCCTTGTGCCGCAACCGATCCCCAACCAATGTCACCGCGCTGATGTTGATCACCGCCCCGAGCAACTGGACGACGACCGCGGTACGCCATACGGCAGGCACACCCGTCAGCCGTGGTCGGTGGACACCCGGGTCGCTGGAGATCAGTCGCACGAAAGACACCGCCGTGAGCATGCCGATCAAGGTTTGGTTGAGCGTCAGCAGCTGGCTGACGGCCGGCCGCGCACCAAGCACGACGGCAGCCACAAGGGCGCCCACCCCGACCGTGATGAGAACAGCGGCCAGCAGGCGCTGCGTCGGCGGCAGCCCGAAAATGCCCAGCGCCGTGGCGGCGAGAGTCGTCGCGCCCGCCGCCGGATCCAGCGCCGGGAAGGCGACAGCGGCAGGCACCAAAAGCATGTTGATCGCCAACGCGATGCCGAACAACCTGTCGACCCACCGCGACGTCGTGCGCCGCTGTCCGTCGCGTGGTCGCTTCCATGTCTGTGCCGACTCGTTCTTTTCCGTGGTCTCAGGTCTCCAGCTGCGCGAGGACCGGTCGGAGCGACGACTTGGCTTCAAGTCCGATCCCCGGGACATCGGGCAGCGTGATGTACCCGTCGTGCACCTGATCGCCGTCGGCGAATCCGCCGAATGGTTCGAAAATACCCGGATAGGACTCCGATCCACCCAACCCGCAGGCCGCGGCGATCGCGAGGTTGAATTGGTGTCCGCCGTGAGGCACGCAGCGCTGCGCCTGCCAGCCGTTCTTGTCCAGCATGGCCAGCGTGCGCTGGTATTCGGTGAAGCCGTAGCTCAACGCCGAATCCATTTGCAGCACATCGCGATCGGGCCTCAGCCCACCGAAGTGGACGAGGTTGGCCGCTTCCTGGCGGGATAGCAGGTTCTCCCCCGTTGCGAGCACCCCTTGATAGTGCGCGGCCGTGGCCGCCAGCCCCTGATAGTCCAGCGGGTCGACGGGCTCCTCGTACCAGTGCAGGGGCAGCGGGGCCAACGCCTGCGCGTATTCGACCGCGACGTCGGCGTCGAAGCGGCCGTTGGCGTCGACGGCGAGTGAACAGCCGTCGGGCAGCACGCCGAGCACGGCCTCGATGCGGGCGAGATCCTCGGCCAGCGGCGCGCCACCGATCTTCATCTTCACCGTCCGGTAGCCGAGATCGAGGTAGCCCAGCATCTCCGAGCACAGACCGTCAGTTCCTCGGTCGGGGTAGTAGTAGCCGCCCGCTGCGTACACCCAAACCCGGTCAAGCGGGGTCCCAAGTCCTGCCGGCGAGCGGGTGGCCATCAGGTTCTGGACGGGGGTGTCGGCAAGCTTCGCCGCGAGGTCCCAGGCCGCCATGTCCAGAATCCCGACGGCGACCGCACGGTCGCCGTGGCCGCCGGGTTTCTCGTTCGTCATCGCCGCAGCCCAGATTCGTTCGGGGTCGAGGAGCCCCGTGCCTGGATCAATCAGCGAATCCGGTTCCGCCTCAAGCACTCTGGGTATAATCCGGTGCGACAGGATGCCGCGCTGGGCGTACCGGCCGTTCGAGTTGAATCCGTAGCCGACCACGGGCTTGCCATCACGGACCTGGTCGGTGACGATCGCCACCACGCTGACGTCCATTTTCGAGAAGTTGATGAATGCGTTCGCCATCTCGCTGGCAATCGGCACCGTGATCTGCCGGATGTCGACGATTCGCATGTCAGGCGTTCACACCAAGGTCGACGCCGGCCGACAGCATCGCGGAGCGGATGTTCTCGCGGGCGCCGTCCTCCAGCGGCATCAACGGCGACCGGACATATGCCGATCGCAGGAGACCCCGCTCCACCAGCCCGAGCTTCATCGCAGGCGTCGACTCGATGTGCGACGCGCGATGATAGACGGCCTTGGTGATCGGCAGTATCCGGTCATGCACCTCTTTGGCGGCGTCGTAGTCGTGCGCCTTGGCCTTCGTCAGCTCTTCGACCAGCAGCTCAGGGATGAGCGCGCCGTAGCCCACCAATGCACCGTCCGACTCCCACATCGTGTGCAGCAGGAACTCGTCCTGGCAGGTGAGCATCTGAATTTCCGGGAACTGCTCACGGATCACGGGCACCTCGGTGTCCCACCGAATCATGTCGCGGGCGCCGTCCTTGAGCGCGAATACCCCGTCCAGTGCGCACAACTCGAGCAGCAAGGGCAGGGTGAAGGTCGCCTTCGTGACATTCGGGAACTGGAACGCGATGATCGGTAGGTGCGCCGCCGACCACGCGGCACGGTAGCGGTCCTGGACGGATCCGGGTTGGAATCCGAACCGGACCGCCGACGGTGGCGGGAAGATCAGCAGCGAGTCCGCTCCGTTCGCGGCGGCGCGTTCGGCCTCGACAGCGGCCAGCCGAGTGCCGTCGCCGATGACGCCCGCGACGACGTGGAGGTCGCCGAACTCCGACTTCACGGTGCGCACGATCTCAGCACGTTCGTCGCTGGTGAGCGCACTGCCTTCACCCGCATGCGAATTGAGCACGATGGCAACCACGCCTGGAATCGATTTCATCCATGACACGTAAGAGACGAGGCTGCCGTAATCAACGTCCCCCTTGTCATCGAAGGGGGTGACGATGGCCGGGATCAGGCCTCGCATGTCGGGAGCGGGCATGGTCGCCTCTCTGCGGACGATGTATGGTCACGCCCATTCAAGCAGCGGCTAACGCCTTAGTGCAAGCGACATCTCGCATTCACCGCCGTGAACCCGCACCGCATGGCCGCCAACCAACGCGGCACCCGCGCGGCTTGCCCGCCTAAGCGGAGGGTCGCGCCGCAGAAGAACCGCGAATCGAAAGAGCTCTAGACGAAGCCGCGGGATCAGTCGTAGTGTTGGAATCGATACGATGAAACTGCGATGAAACTGTGTGAAATGGGGAGTGGCCTGTGGCGAATTCCGGCACCTACGACGTCCTCGTGGTGGGTGGCGGGGGCGCAGGCCTGTCCGCCGCCGTGGCCGCCGCCGAGCGTGGCGCTTCCGTCGCGCTGGTCGAACGCCAGGATGATCTCGGTGGTACGACCGCCTACTCGGTGGGTTCACTGACCGCAGCCGACACTCCCCTGCAACGAAGCAAGGGCATTCACGATGACCCCGCCGAACTGGTCGAGGACATGTGGGCGTTCGATACCGAACTGCTCGACGGCGATGCGCCCGAGTTGCGCAGGCTCTACGCGGTCGAATCCGCACGCACCTATGACTGGCTCGTCGACCACGGCGTGGTGTTCTCGGGTCCGTATCCCGAACCACCGCACCGGGTTTCGCGGATGCACAATGTGATTCCCAACTCGCGGTCCTATATCGCCCGGCTGTCATCGGCCGCCAAGCGTGCTGGTGTCGACATTCGCCTGCGTACCGAGGTGGCGCGCCTGCTCACCGATGGCGACGGGCGTGTCACCGGGTTGGAAACCAGTGGCCCGTCCGGCACCGGTCAACTCCTCGCCCGTCGCGGCGTCATCCTGGCCAGCGGCGACTTCAGCGGCAACGCCACGATGCGCAAGGAGCATCTCCCCGAGAGCGCGCACGGAGCCATCCCGATCAATGACGGAGCGTTGGGACTCGGGCATCAGATGGCCGCGGAGATCGGGGGCGCTCTGGTGCGCATGGATCAGCTGTTCGGCCCGCAACTTCGCTTTCCTCCGCCACCCAAGACCGGATTGCTCGACCGACTTCCGTTGTGGCAGTGGCTATGCAAGCTCGAGGGCATTGTGGTTCGCACACTCCCAGCCGCTGCGCTGCGGCCGATCGTGAAATCGCTTCTGGTGTCGCACATGTCACCAAGTAACTCCCTGTTCTCAGCCGGTGCCGTGCTGGTGGACAACTCAGGTACCAGGTTCGGCGCCGAACAGGCACCCGCCGAGGAACTCTCCCGCCAACCGGAACGCCGAGGGTTCATCATTCTCGACGAAACCATCGCCGCGGAGTTCGAACACGAACCGAACTACATCTCGACCGCGCCGGGCATCGCGTTCGCGTACTTCAGTGACTATGCACGCGGGCGCCCCGACCTCATCACGCGCGCACCGGATGTCGACACGCTCGCCGACGCCATTGGTGTGGACCGGCACAACCTGCAGGATGCGATCGCGTCGTCGATCGTGCGACCGCCGTTGGTGGCGATGGGGCCGGTGTTCAGCATGCTCACCGTCACCGAGGGTGCGCTAGCGGTAGACACCGACCTGCGGGTGCTGCGCGCAGACGGCTCGCCGATCGACGGTCTGCGGGCGGTCGGCGGAGTCGGACAGGGCGGCATGCTGCTCAAGGGGCATGGCCACCACATCGGGTGGGCGATGACATCGGGCAGGCTTGCCGGCCAGGCCGTGACCCGCAACCTCAACCGACCGAAGAAAGCGACCAAGGACACATGACGACCACCGCACAGACATTGACCGACGCCGATCTGAGTTTTCTGGCTTCAGTCGACAGTCCCACCATCGCGAACGCCATCGAACGGTTCAAGGTTCGTCCGCTCACCGACGGCTTCATCGGCGGCGAAGTACGTTGCAGCTTCCCCGAACTCGGACCGATGGTCGGACACGCGCTCACCGTCACGATGCGCAACCCCGGCGACCGCCCAGCCTCGAGGGAGGGTTACTGGCGGATGTGGGAACAGCTTGAGGCCGTCGCCGGGCCGGCCGTGCTGATGATCGCCGACGAGAGCGGGGCCCCTCAGCGGGTGGCGTATGCCGGCGAGATCATGAGCAGGCTTGCCCGCAGGCTTGGCGCGGTCGGCATGGTCACCGACGGCGCGCTGCGAGACCTTGCCGAAGTACGGGCGCTGGGCTTCCACTACTTCATGCGCTATCCCGTTGTGTCGCATGCGAACTTCGAGATCGCCACGGTCGGCGAACCTGTCGAGCTGGACGGGCAACGCGTTGAGACCGGTGATCTGATACATGGGGATGCCAACGGCATCGTTCTCGTTCCGTGGGAGATCCTCCCGGACTTGCCCGACGCCGTCGATAAGGTGCGGACCGCCGAAGCCGCGGATATGTCCTACATCGACGGTGACGCGTTCACGCTCGCCGGATTAAAGGACCGGAAGGGATACGGCTCCGGCCGGTGACGGTGGCTACTATACGGTGGGGCATCATCGGCGTTGGCGATGTCACAGAAGTCAAGAGTGGACCGGCTTTTCGCCGAATACCCGGCGTTGAGCTGGTCGCGGTCATGCGCCGCAACGCTGATCTGGCGCGTGATTACGCCCGGCGTCATAACGTCCCCCGCTGGCACTCCGACGCCGAAGAGATCCTGTCCGCCGAGGACATCGACGCGGTGTACATCGCAACCCATCCCAATAGTCACGCGGACTACACTCGCCGAGCCGCAGCCGCAGGCAAGGCGGTGCTCGTCGAGAAGCCGATGGCCGTCGACGCCGAGGAATGCCGTTCGATGACGGCGGCCTGCGAAGCGGCGGGCGTGCCGCTGTGGGTTGCCTACTATCGCCGCGCGCTCCCGCGCTTCGAACATGTCCGCAAGCTGATCGCCGAGGGCGCAATCGGCGAAGTGCGCGCGGTGAATTCGATCCGGCTGCAGCAGCCTCGACCCCAGTCATGGCAGAACACGCCGGGGCTTTCGGGTGGTGGATGGTTCTTCGATGCGGCCTGCCACACACTGGACTGGCTGGATTACGTGCTCGGTCCGCTGCGCGACGTGCACGGCCGGGCGATCGGCCACAACGGTCCGGTCGAGGACACAGTCACCATGAGTTACACCCTGGACGACGATGTCATCGGTTCCGGTACATGGTGTTTCGAAGCGGGTACGGACCATGACTGCACCACGATCATCGGCACGCGCGGGACGGTTTCGTTGTCCATCTCAGCGCCCGAACCCGTCCAATTGGTACACGGCTCTACCACGGAGTCGCTGCCAATCGACGACCCGCCGCATGTGCACCAACCTCTGCTACACCGCATCGTCGACGAATGGAACGG
Organism: uncultured Mycobacteriaceae bacterium; assembly: GCA_902826815.1. GTDB lineage: Bacteria > Actinomycetota > Actinomycetes > Mycobacteriales > Mycobacteriaceae > Mycobacterium. The sequence continues at coordinate 35,241 of CADEGF010000011.1, read as the reverse complement.
CGTCGGGTCCTGCCCCAGCACGGGTGTGAGCGCGACCCGCACCGCAGCAGTGATGGATCAGATACTGGCTGATTTGTCGATGCCCTAGGCAGGGCTCAGAAATTCGATTCTGTTGCCAACACCGTCGGCGGAGTGAAATCTGCGTCGGCCTGGGATTTCGGCCGGATCCGCCCAGTGCACCGGGTAACCGGCCGACGACAGCGCCGCTGCCGTTGCGTCGACATCGACGACGAATGCGGGATGGGCCTTCCTCGCCGGACGAAAGTCGCGCTCGATTCCCACGTGCAGCTCAGCGTCGGGACCGCCAACTCCCCGAACGCGGAACCAGCAGCCGCCGCGTGCCGCCAGCAGCGGCGGCTTACGCAATTCCTCCCAACCCAACACGCCCGTGAAGTACTTGCGCTCGGCTTCTTCGCCTCCCGCTGGGCATGCGATCTGAACGTGGTGAATCATCACAAGAAAGCATACGCACCAGCGTGCATTCCGGTGTTGTACGGCGGATCCGGCAATCACTCCAAACGTCAAGTAACGCATTGCGCTACGCAGTGGTCGTGCTCCGAGGACCCCGGAGGTGCCCAGCGCTTAGGTGATCGGTGCCCCCGTGGGCAGCGTCGGCATCACGACCTTCTGTCGTAGCCGCAGAACCTTGCGCGAAGCATGCTCGAACCGGGTCCGCAGCCGTTCCCAGTCAGGCGGGGTTTCGACGACCTCAAGCGTCATGGCGGCGGCGTCGATCACCCCCATTAGCTGCCTCACCGTCCCTGTTTGGTGGAATGTGCAGGAGACGGACGCGCCATGTTCTGCGGGCCTGATGTAATAGCTAGGCGTTAAGTGCGCTGGCCCCCGTAGCTCAGTGGATAGAGCAACCGCCTTCTAAGCGGTTGGCCGCAGGTTCGAGTCCTGCCGGGGGCGCCCGAACAGGGGCGCCTTGATTTTTTGGAACCACGCAGTCTCGGTACTGGGCGGGTCCCGGGCCGACCGAATCGCCGGGAATCGGTCCCGAGGAGAAACGAGCCTTCTTCAAGGTGTTGCGCGCGTTGCACCAGTAATTACCGACTCCGAAGATCGGAGTGAAATAGGCTCTGCGGTCCACTTGACTTTATACCTATGAAGTATAAGGTTTTAAATCTAGTGGTACAGGTCACGCTTCGAGCACCTCGAAGCGCCGAGAACACGCAGAAGAGGAGCGGCTGTGCAGGCAGGAGTCGACCGTACGGTGTGCGAGAACCACGGGCAGTGTGTGATCGCGGCGCCCGATGTGTTCTCCATGGACGACGACGGCGAGCTCATCGTCGATGCGAACGCCGTCGACGATCATGCCGACGAGGTCGAGGACGCGGCGGATGTCTGCCCCGTGCAGGCGATCTGGATCAGCGGACATCGGTGACCATCTCCGCGCCACCAACCGTCCCTTCCCCATCACAGTTGGAGTGTGTTGATGTCTGCGTTGAGTGATCATCAGGCGCGTAACAGTGTTGTCCCCGAGCAGATCCGTGAGGCGATCGATTCCGGTGTAGAACACATCTACTACCAGTTCGCCACCCTCAGCGGAAAAATCATGGCCAAAGTCGTGCCAGCCAAACACCTGGCCCGCAACCTGGAAAACGGCATGGTCATGCACCGCTCAGCAGTCGCCGACTACCAAATCAGCATCAACAACGAACTCATCGGCGGCGGACCCGCCGCCTCAGAATTCCAAGCCCTACCCGACCTCGACACCTTCGCCGTCCTGCCCTGGGACCCCACCTGCGCACGCTTCCTGTGCACCATCTACGAACCCCCACACCGCCCCATCATCGGCGGCACCCCATTCCCCGGCGACGCCCGCGGCCACCTACGCCGCACCCACACCGAATTCCGCACCCACACCGGCCTAGAACTACGCACCGGCTGCGAACCCGAAATGACCTGGCTCGGAGATGGACTCGAAACACAATCCCGACCCGGCCAAAACCCCTCATACGAATTCGAACAACTCGAACGCATGAAACCCATCTACAAACAAATCATGCGCTACTGCACCGCATTCGGCATGGACATGATCGAGTGCGATTACGAAGACCACGGCCAACTCGAAGTCAACTGGATGTACGACAACGCCGACCTCACCGCCGACCGCGTCATCACCTACCGCATGATCTGCCGCCAAGTCGCCCGCGAATTCGGCGTCACCGCAACCTTCATGCCCAAAATCTCCACCACCACCATGGGCACCGGCCTACACCACAACATCAGCCTCTGGCACCACGACACCAACACCAACACCTTCACCGAACCCGGCCGCACCGACCTACACCTCACCGACACCGGCCGCCACGCACTCGGCGGCATCCTCACCCACGCCCGCGAATCCATGCTCATCCTCGCCACCACCGTCAACAGCTACAAACGCTTCAGCATCGGCCAATTCGCCCCCACCGCCATCGACTGGGCACTAGAAGACAAAACCGCCATGATCCGCCTCTCTGGAAACGGCCGACTCGAATACAAACTCCCCGACTCCGCAGTCAACCCCTACCTCTCCCACGCCCTACTACTCACCCAAATCCAACACGGCCTCGACAACCAAACCGACCCCGACACCATCCCCACCCAAACCATCCCCACCACCCTGGGCGACGCCATCAAAATCTTCACCGACGGCAAACACGTCCGCCAATCCCTCCCCCAAGAAATCACCGACACCCTCATCGCCATGCGCACCGACGAATGGACCCGATACTGCGCCACCGTCACCGACTGGGAACGCAACATGTACATGACAACAGGACTATGACGCGGCCCCACATCGCAATTGCGTCCATGCGTTCACCGAGCGTCGACGGGCTGCGCTACCGCGGCTATGTGGCGTCCGAGAACGTCGTCGATGCGGTCTACCGTGCAGGCGGCGAACCGGTGATCCTGCCTCCAGTCGAGGCGGGACACCAGCATTCCCTGGACAACTACCGCGCGGTCGTACTTCCCGGTGGCCGCGACATCGACCCCGGCTTCTACGACGCGACGGCGAAGACGCCTGATCCAAACCACGGACCGTTCGACGTCGTCCACGACAGCGTTGATATACAGCTGGCGAAGGACGTTGTAGCAGCACGTGTCCCCGCACTCGCGATCTGCCGGGGAATGCAGGTCCTCAACGTCGCATTGGGCGGCACATTGTGGAACGACCTGTCGCCCAGCGAGATCGAACACGGGTCCGGATTCCACACGGCCAACCTCAAACCGGACAGTTACGTCGCCCGCGTGATGGGCACGACCGCTCCTTCAGCGTCGACGTGTCACCACCAAGCCGTGGACCAGCTCGGGCGGGACCTGTATGTCACCGGCGTCGCCGACGACGGCTGCATCGAAGCGGTGCAACACCGATACGCACCGATCCTGGCCGTGCAATGGCACCCCGAGGACGACGCCGACATCGCCCCCGCCGAACAGGCACTCTTCGACGCTCTCGTCGACCCGGCCGCATGGGCACCGCCCGAAGTGATGACAGGAGCAACCGCGTGACACCGACGCTCGCCGACAACCTCGCCGCCGCAGACACTTTGGTCACGCGAGTCGACGCCTTCATCGACGGCCGGTTCGTACCCGCGCAAGCCGGTACTCGGTTCCGGACAAACACTCCGCGAAATGGCGACCTGATTGCCGAGGTCGCCGCCTGCGGTGCTGCCGACGTCGATGCCGCGGTGCGCGCCGCACGTGCCGTGTTCACCGACGGTCGGTGGGCGAACCAACATCCCCGGCAACGCCGACTCGTCCTGCAGCGTCTCGCCCGTCTTGTCGAACAACACAGTCACGAACTGGCCCTGCTCGAATCGATCGATATGGGCAAGCCGGTTTCCGACGCCGTCAGCGTCGACATGCGAGTGGTGGCGCAGTCGTTTGACTTCTTTGCCGAGGCTATCGACAAGCGCTACGACGAGGTCGGCCCGAGCGACCCGTCGGTCGTATCGATGATCACCCGCGAGCCCGTCGGCGTCGTCGGTGCCATTGTGCCCTGGAATTTCCCCCTGATGTTGGCCGCCTGGAAACTGGCCCCTGCGCTGGCGATGGGCAACTCGGTCGTGCTCAAGCCCGCCGAGCAATCCTCGTTGACCGCATTGCGATTCGCCGAGCTGTCAGCCGAGGCCGGACTTCCTGACGGCGTCCTCAACGTCGTCCCTGGGTTCGGCGAAGTCGCGGGAGCGGCACTCGCTCGTCACGACGACGTCGATTTGGTGTGCTTCACGGGGTCCGGCACCGTTGGTCGCCAGTTGCTGCGCGATTCCGCGGACAGCAACATCAAACAGATTGCGCTCGAGCTGGGGGGCAAGAGCCCGCAACTCGTGATGCCGGACGCACCGGACACCGACCGCGTGGCCGATGGCATTTCCGGAGGAATCTTCTTCAACCAGGGTCAGATCTGCTCGGCCGGATCCCGACTGATCGTGCACCGCTCCCGCTATGACGAACTGCTCGACGCGATCGTGCACCGGGCCCAAAAAATGGTGGCCGCTGATCCACTGAACCCACACACAGAACTCGGCGCGATGGTCTCCGAACAACACCTCGATAGCGTGCTCGTTCACATAAACGACGCCGCGTCCGCAGGGGCCACCATCCTCACCGGAGGAGACCGGGTGGACGTGTTGTCAGGCGGTTCCTACATGAACCCAACCGTCGTCACCGACGTCTCGCCGGAATCGACAGTGGCCCAGGAGGAAATCTTCGGTCCGGTTCTGGTCGTGCTCCCATTCGACACCGTCGACGAAGCGGTTCAGATCGCCAACAGCACTCGTTACGGGTTGGCGGCGTCGGTGTGGACCACCGATCTGTCGACCGCACATACCGTCTCGCGCGGCATTCGAGCCGGGACCGTATTCGTCAATTGCTACGACGCCGCTGACGTCTCTGTTCCCTTCGGTGGATACGGGCAATCCGGATTCGGCCGCGACAAATCCCTGCACGCACTCGACAAGTACTCGCAACTGAAGACCACATGGATCCAACTGTGACCGACTCCGAAGTCGTGGTGTCCGTCCACACGGGCGTCGGGCAAATCGTCCTCGACCGGCCGTCGCGGCGCAACGCGTTGTCAGCCGCCTTCACGCGTCAAATCGCCGTTGCGGCCGCCGCCATGGACGCCGACCCGACCGTGCATGCCGTGGTGCTCAGTTCTGCACTGGCAGAGCACTTCTGCGTGGGAGCCGACCTCAAGGAACGCGCCGGTCTCGATGAGCGGGGATTGTCGGCGGCAAGGACCGACTCACTGGCGGCCACCCGCGCCCTGCTGTCGCTCAAGGTCCCGACGGTTGCCGCAATCCGCGGCACCGCCCTCGGAGGCGGCTTGGAACTGGCGCTGACCTGCGACCTGGTCGTCGCCGACGCATCGGCGCTGCTCGGCTTTCCGGAAACCGGCGTCGGAATCATTCCCGGCGGCGGCGGCACCCAGCTTCTTCCGCGCAAGATCGGCGCCGGCCGAGCCGTCGAACTCATTCTCACCGGCCGCAGGCTCACCGCTCGGGAAGCCCACGAATACGGAATCATCGACATCCTCGCGGACACCGACGCAGTCGACGCGGCACTCAGCCTCGCCTCGACCATCGCCTCGAAAAGCCCCACCGCGCAGCGCAACGCCAAGGCAGCCTTGCGCGAAGGCGACGGGCTGCCTCTCCACCAGGCGTTGGACATCGAAGATCGCCACTGGCGTTCCTCCGCGCTCTCGGCGGACTACCGGGAGGGCCTCACAGCCTTCGTCGACAAACGACAACCATGCTGGCCCGACCCGCAGCCGACAGGAGCTCACTCATGAACACCACTCTGCAGCAGGATGTCTCGCTTCCGGACCCGCCCTACCTTGATCTCGGAGACCCCGACTTCTCGATGAACTCCGATGAGGCCCGAGCGGCGCGCGCCAAGAGTTGGTACGCCCGGACCAACTACGGGCTGGCGGTGCTCAGATACGCCGAGATGGCAGCACTGCTCAAAGACCGGCGCCTGCGGCAGGGCAGCTGGGCCTGGCCGGACAAGAACGGGGTCACCGACGGCCTTTTCCACCAGTTCTGGCGGACCACCCTGATCAACTACGAGGGTCCCGACCACAGCCGGCTGCGCCGACTACACAATCCGGCCTTCTCCCCCAAGCTCATCGAGGGTCTCGTCCCGCGCTTTCAGGCGATGGCCAACGAGCTGATCGACGCCTTCATCGATCGCGGTGAGTGTGAGTTCGTCTCCGAGTTCGCCGAACCCTATGCCGCGCGGGTGATCTCGATCCTGCTAGGCATCCCGGAGTCAGAGTGGAAAACCATTGCCACCTGGTCGTCGGTGGTCGGACTGGCCCTCGGCGTCACCATCCGAACCGACCTGGATCGGATCGAGGAGGCGATGGCCGGGCTCTACCGATACGCCGACGATCTCATCGATGACCGCACTGTGCATCCGCAGCAGGACTTCGCCACCAAACTCGTTCAAGCGGCGCAGGACGAGGAGAGGATGTCGCGCGAGGAGCTGCGGACAGCGCTGGTCAACGTGATCTTCGCCGGTATGGACACCACGCGTAACCAGCTCGGTCTCGCGATGAGCATGTTCCTCGACCACCCAGACCAGTGGGAGTTGCTCGCCCGCCAACCAGACCTCGGCCGCGCGGCGGTCGAAGAAGTGATGCGCGTAGCGCCCACGGTCACCTGGGTGACTCGAGAAGCCCTGCACGACTTCGAGTTCCAGGGTGTTCCTATCGCCAAGGGTACGACGATCCACCTGCTCAGCGGCCTGGCCGGAACCGATGACACCGATGGAGCCGAGGTGTCCTTCGATATCACCGAACACCGGCGCACCCACTTCGGGTTCGGTGGAGGCGTCCACCACTGCCTCGGCCACTTCATTGCCCGAAGCGATATGAGCGAGGCTCTTCCGCTGGTGGCGCAGCGCCTCATTTCCCCCCGACGAACACCCGGCGAGCGCTGGCTGCCCGACAGTGGCAACACCGGTCCCGTCTCCCTGCCCATCACCTTCACCCCCGGAGCATCGCGGCCATGACGGAACCCCTACGCCTGCTGTGCGTCAACATCGAATCCCCGCCTCTGTTCACCAAGGCAACCGAGTCCGCAGGCCGAGTCGGTTATGAAGTCGACGTCGCCGAAGCGATCGCCGCCGCGGCCGGTCGAGAGCTCAAATGGGAGTTCTCGCGATGGCCTGACATGATCCCCGCACTCGACAACGGCGCAGGGGACGCCATCCTGTGTGGCCAGGGAATCACCGAGCACCGCAGTCGACTGGTGTCGTTCACCCGTCCGTATGCGATCTTCGACGAAGCGGTGCTTGTGCGGCGAGGTGCGGGCTTCACGTCGGCGGCCGACCTAGCGGGCAGGCGAGTGCTTGCCATCGCCGAATCCACCAATTATGCGCTGGCACAGACTTTCACCGGCGCAGAAGTGGTCGCCTTCGCCGCGAGCGGCGAGGATGTCCTCGCCGATCTTGTCGCCGCACTGCGCAGCGGCGATGTCGATGCTGTCGTCGATGACGAGGTGGCGCTACAACCTCTCACCGATGCCGACGATCTCGAGATCGCGTTCTCGTCGCCCACCGCCAACCGCTGGGCGCTGGCGGTCGCGCACCACAAGCCGGAAACACGTGAGCTCCTCGATAACGCACTCGCGCAGGCGTTCGCCTCCGGAGCAATTCACGCCGCGTGGCAGCGCTGGATGCCGCGGCTGCGCTACCCGTTCAGCCCGGATCACATTGGAGCCACCGCGTGACCACCCCTCAATCACTCCCGCTGACGGGTGTCCGAATCCTTGACTTCACCCGTATTCTCGCCGGGCCCTATTGCACGCTCTTCCTCTCCGAACTCGGCGCCGAGGTCATCAAGATCGAACGCCCGGGGGTTGGCGACGACACCCGCAGCTGGGGTCCGCCGTTCATCGACGACGATGACCGCATCAGTGCGTACTTCGCCGCTCTGAATCGCGGAAAGTCCTCAGTAGCTGTTGATTTCGCGCATCCGCGGGGCCAGGAGCTCCTGCACAGGTTGGTTACCACGTGTGACATCGTCATCGAGAACTTCCGGCCCGGCGTCGCCGAACGCTACCGCCTGGACCGCGCCTCGCTCGCCGAGCACAATCGCGCTCTGGTCACGTGCGCGATCTCCGGGTTTGGCCGCAGCGGTCCGTATGCCGGCTACCCGGGCACCGAGATCGTCGTCGAAGGCATGTCGGGCCTGATGAGTGTCACCGGATCCCGCCAGGGCGAACCCGCCCGGTTCGGCATCGCGATGACCGATATCGCCACCGGACTGACCGCGGCGGGCCAGCTCATCGCTGCGCTCGGCATCGCGCGTGATACCGGGGTGGGCACTCATATCGACACGTCGCTCTACGCGACGGCCATCGGAGTCCTCGGCACCCTGGTCGCATCGGTGAGTGTTTCGGGTGACGTGCCCGGGCGCTGGGGATCCCACCACCCGTCGATCGTGCCCTACGGCGGCTTCCCCACCGCCGACGGAGACATCATCACCGGCACGGTCAACGACCGGATGTGGCCCACCCTGTGCCGCACCATCGGTGCCGAAGCCCTGCTCGAGGATCCCGAGCTGACCACCAATGCCGGGCGGGTCCGTCACCGCGATCGCGTCGAACAGGCTATCGCCGAATCGACTTCGACGTTCAAGACCGAGGAACTTACCCGCGTCCTGCTCGAGGCCGGACTGCTCGGCGCACCGATCCGCACAGTCACCGATATGGTCACCGACCCGGCAACCCGCGAACTCGGGGTGCTCACGCAGACGAACGATTACCCGAATCTGCTCACCTCGCGGCTAACCGGTGCTGGAATCGATTCGGGCACAGGGAAAATCCCCCATGTCGGAGACGACACCGAGCGGATCCTCACGGCCCACGCAGGCCTGTCGGCCGCCGAGTTCGACGAATTGCGCGCCACAGGCGTGATCTGAACCCACCTTCAATCCATCAGCCGATAAGGACTCTCGAATGACCCATACCGCTCCTGCCCCTCTTAATCACATTGGCGGACAGTGGCGCTCCGCCCCCGACACCTGGGAGTTGGCCAATCCCGCCGACACCCGCGACACCGTCGCGACCGTGCCCGCCGCCACCGCCGCCGACATGGCCGAGGCGATCGAGACGGCCGCAGGCGCCGCCAAGAGCTGGGCGCGCACTCCAGCGTTCGAACGCGCCGACATCCTCGCAGGCGCCGCGGCGATCATGGACGGCCGCCGCGAGGAGTTCGCCCGCGCCATCACCCTCGAGATGGGCAAGCCCATCACTGAGTCTCGTGTCGAGGCCGGTCGGATGGTCGAGCAAACCCGCTATTTCGCCACCACGGCCCGCCACCCCGACGGCTACACGGCCAACCTCGGCGGCACCGAGGAGTTCGGTTACACATTCCGCGGACCGCTCGGCGTGGTCGGGCTGATATGCCCATGGAACTTCCCCGCGATGATCACCAACTGGAAGCTGGCTCCTGCACTCGCTTTCGGCAACTCCGTCGTGTTCAAACCCGCCGAGATCGCGCCGCTGAGCGCCACCCTGCTGGTGCAGGCTTATCTCGAGGCCGGTGTACTCCCCGAAGCGCTGAACCTGGTGCTTGGGTCAGGGTCCGTGGTCGGCCCGGAGCTGACGTCGCACCCGGCGGTCGCCGGAATCAGCTTCACCGGTTCGACTGAGGTCGGGTTGCGCATCGCCGCCAGCGCCACCGGCAACGGCAAGCGAGTCCAGTGCGAAATGGGTGGCAAGAACGCGCTGGTGGTGATGCCCGACGCCGACCTCGACGCCGCGGTCGCCGCGATCATGATCGGCGGCTACGGAACATCCGGTCAGCGCTGCACCTCCAGCAGCCGGGTGCTGGCCCACAGCGACGTCATCGACGAGGTACAGCGGCGGCTCACGCACGGCATCGCAGGCCTGGTCGTCGGGCCCGGCCTCGACGAGTCGACCACCGTCGGGCCGATGGCCTCGGGACAGCAACTGGCCGACACCAAGAAGGTTCTCGACGCTGCGCTCAGCGACGGTGCTGAGATCGTATGCGGCGGTGAAAAACTGGCCTCGGATGCCTACGTCCACGGTTGGTTCGTCGACCCCACCCTGCTGCGGGCGCCTAATCACGGCGCGGCTCTACACGAAGAGATCTTCGGCCCGATCGTGTCCCTGCACGAGATCGCCGACATCGATGAGGCGATCGAGGTGAACAACGCGGTGCGCTATGGCCTTTCGGCCGCCATCTACACCAATGATCTCAGCGCCGCCCACCGATTCATCCACGAGTCCGACACCGGGATGGTGCACGTCAACCGCCCGACAGTCGGAGCGGAGCCGCACCTGCCCTTCGGCGGGGCAAAAGCTTCCGCGCTCGGCACCCCCGAACTCGGCGCGGCGGCCCTTTTCTACTCCAAAACCCGCACAGCACACCTGAGATGGGGGACATGACCGCCACCGCGACCGTTCTACAGTCGACCCTCCGCTCGAGAAGGAAAACATGGCAATCTCCATCGATCCATCCCACCATGATGCGATGACAGACGACGACAAACGCCTGCGCAACCTCGGTTTCACCAATCAGTTCAAACGCGACATGGGCCCATGGGCGAACTTCGCGCTTGGGTTCACCTACCTGTCGCCCGTCGTCGGCATCTATGTCACGTTCGCGATCTCGCTGGCGGCGGGCGGCCCGCCGATGATGTGGGCGTTGGTCATCGCGGGTTTGGGCCAGCTGCTCGTCGCGTTGGTCTTCGGGGAGATCGTCTCGCAGTATCCGGTCGCCGGCGGTATCTACCCTTGGGCGCGACGGCTGTGGGGACGTCGGTGGGCCTGGCTGACCGGCTGGATCTACATGATGGCGCTGTTCGCCACCATCGCGGCGCTCGCGTACGGCTCTGCGCCGTACATCTGCGCCCTGCTGGGCATCGAACACACCACCTCGTCCACGGTCGTCGTGGGCCTGGTCCTGCTCGCCCTGTCCACGGCCATCAATTTCCTTGGCACCGACGCACTTTCGTTGGTCGCCAAGATCGGATTCGTTGCCGAGCTCACCGGCGCGTTGGCCGTCGGCGGGTGGCTGCTGCTGACTGCGCGCCATCACGACTTCTCGGTCTTCTTTGACTCCTTCGGTGCAGGCGCACCCGATGCGTACGTGTGGGCGTTCCTGGCTGCCGGTCTGATCGGCGTCTACCAGTTCTATGGATTCGAGGCCTGCGGCGATGTCGCCGAAGAGGTACCCGACCCCAGCCGTCGCATCCCCAAGACGATGCGGATGACGATCTACGTCGGCGGTGGCGCAGCCGTCTTCATCACCGTCGCCCTCACTCTCGCAGTCACCGACTTCGGTGCGGTGATTCGCGGCGAGGACACCGATCCGATCAACACGATTCTGCAATCGGTTTTCGGCGACGCCGGATCGCGCATCGTGCTGGCCGTCGTTCTGGTGTCCTTCGTTTCGGGCGCGCTGAGCTTGCAGGCGGCCGCGAGTCGGCTCCTGTTCTCATACGCGCGCGACGGAATGATCGGCGCCAGTGCCCCTTTGAGCAAGATCTCGCAGGCCCGTAGCGTTCCACTGCTAGCGCTGGCCATCTCCGGCCTGGTCCCCGCCCTGGTCCTGATGGTCACGTTCGTCTCCACCGACACGCTGTCGAAGATCGTGTCCTTTGCCACTGCAGGCATATACGTCGGCTTCCAAATGGTCGTCTTGGCCGCACTACGTGCCCGTCTGAAGGGGTGGCGTCCGTCCGGCCCGTTCACGCTGGGGCGGTGGGGAATGCTGATCAACGTCCTTGCGCTGCTGTGGGGCGTCGCTGCGATCATCAACATGATCTGGCCCCGCACCCCAGACGTGCCCTGGCTCGACAACAACATCGTCTCGGTGATGCTGGTCGTCGTTATTTCAGTGGGCACGATCTACATGCTGGTCAGCGGCCGCGCCGAACGCAGTGACGCGCCATATGGCGATGCGATCCCCGAGACCAACAACAGTATTCGCTCCTAATACCGCTTCGAATTCTTCGAAAGGACCCGTTGTGAGTACAGCAGAAACAAGCCTCACCGGACGCCGGATGGTGACCAGCTACCCGGGGCCCCGCTCGCTCGAGCTGCAGGCCCGCCGCGGCGCCGCCGTAGCCGACAGCATCGCCTCGACGCTGCCGGTCTACATCCAGCGCGCTTCCGGTGCACTGGTCCAAGACGTCGACGGTAATACATTCATCGACTTCGGCTCGGGCATCGGCGTTCTCAATGTCGGCAACACCGCACCGGCGGTGGTCAGCCGGGTACAGCGGCAGGCCGCGGAGTTCACCCACACCTGCTTTCTGCTCGCGCCCTACGAGGGTTACGTCGAGGTGTGCGAGCACCTCAACCGACTCGCTCCAGGCACGCACGACAAGCGCTCCATCCTGTTCAACTCCGGCGCAGAAGCAGTCGAGAACGCCGTCAAGGTGGCTCGCGCCGTCACCGGCCGGAGCGCCATCGTGGTGTTCGACCACTCGTTCCACGGCCGCACCAACCTGACGATGGCGATGACTGCCAAGGCGGTCCCCAACAAACAAGGATTCGGGCCATTCGCCTGCGAGATCTACCGTGCACCGATGTCATATCCGTTCCGTGACCGCCTCAGTGGCGCCGAAGCCGCGGCGCGGGCAATCGACATCATCGAGAAGCAGGTGGGCCGGGACGCGGTGGCGGGGTTGGTGATCGAGCCGATTCAGGGCGAGGGCGGCTTCATCGTGCCCGCGGACGGTTTCCTGCGCGCCCTGTCCGACTGGTGCGCCGACGCCGGCGCACTGTTCATCGCCGACGAGATCCAGAGCGGGTTCGGCCGATCCGGCGACTTCTTCGCAATCGAACACGAGGGGGTCGTGCCCGACATCGTCGTCACTGCCAAGGGCATCGCGGGTGGTCTACCGCTTTCGGCCATCACTGGTCGCGCCGAGCTCCTGGACCAGGTGCAGAAGGGCGGACTCGGAGGCACGTACAGCGGCAATCCGGTGGCGTGCGCGGCGGCGCTTGGCACCATTGAGACCATGGAATCCGAAGGCCTCGTCGCGCGATCCCGCGCGATCGGCGAGATCATCGCCCCACGGCTGGAACAGTTGCGTGCGCGGTGCCCCGTCGTCGGCGATGTCCGCGGCCGCGGCGCCATGCAGGGTCTGGAGTTCGTCGTACCTGGAAGCACCGTTCCCAACCCCTCGGCATGCGCACAGATCGCGGCTCACTGCCACAGCAACGGTGTACTGGCACTGGCCGCAGGTACCTATTCCAACGTCATTCGGCTGTTGCCGCCGCTTGTGATCACCGATGACGAAATCAACGACGGGATAGACGTCCTCGAAAACGCGCTGTCCGCGGTCAGCGCGAGTTCGGCTGCTGGGTGAGCGGGCGCGGGTAGCATCTGCACCGCCGACCACCCGCGCAGGACGACCGCTGTAACGAGACGAACGTGACTGCCAATACCGAATCGCAGCACCAGCTCACCCGACGGACGGTGTTCTCACCGCTGTCGGACAGCGGGCGCGTCGAGGAGGTCGGCCAGCGAATTGCCTCTGCCGTACATCTCGGGCTGCTCGCCGACGGCGAGCAGTTACCGTCCGAGACGGATTTGGCGGCCCAGCTCAGTGTCTCTACGGTCACGCTGCGCGAGGCGCTGGTGCACCTGAGGGCCCAGGGACTCATCGAGACGCGACGTGGCCGCAGTGGGGGGTCGTTCATCAGGGCGTCTGGCGAGACGCCTCGCGAAGTACTCAACAATCGGTTGCGCCGCCTAAGTGTCACCGAGTGGCGCGACCTCGGCGATGAGCAGATGGCGATCGAGGCGGCCATTGCCTACGTCGCCGCCGAGCGCGCCACCGAAGAGGATGTGGAACGTCTGCACAACGTCATGCGGCAACTCCCCGAGGCGACCACACCTGCGACCCGCTATCAGGCCGACAGCCGCTTCCACCTCGCACTGGCGGTGGCTTCTCAGTCCGAACGCCTAACCGGCGCCGAAATCAGACTGCTCGGTGAGACCGCGGACGTGCTGTGGCTCCCAAACCCCGACGACGAACTCGACCAGAGCGCCGTACAGGCCGCGCACGCAGAGATCGTGGCCGCCATCGAAGCCGAGGACAGCGAACGGGCGGGACGGCTGGCCCGGGCCCACGCCCAGGCCGGAAGCCGCTGGATTCGGCAACTACAACTACGAGCGATCGCGAGCGACAAGAAGTCCAAGGCTCGGAGGTCCAGATGAACAGCGCCAAACGCGACAAAGACCTTCAGCGCGCCGCTGAACAAGTCGACGCCGTCGTCATCGACATCTTCGCCACGCTTCATGTCGGCGCACAGGAGGCCACGGACCTGTGGTCACGGGTGGCCGACGCCGACGGAACCGTGAGCGTCGCAGATCTGGCCAACCTGCGCCCACACATCGAGTCGCGGTTGTCGACGTATCCCCACTTCGACGGCGCCGGTCTAGTCGTTGACCCCGGCGTTCTGCGGGGCGCCACGCGGTACCAGGAATGGTGGCGGCCTACGGGCGACGGCGACTTCGCTTCCCTCGACCTCAACACCGGTCTCGGTGAGGAGCCCTACGACTACACGACTATGTCTTGGTTCGTCGGCGCGTCCCGCGGAAAGGACAGTGTTCGTGGCCCCTACGTCGATCTCGCGGGCGCCGATCTCTACATTCTCACTTTTGCCGTACCCGCTTATCACGGCGAGAAATTCATCGGCGCCTCAGCAGCGGACATCACAGTCGCCGAGTTCGAGAGCCTGATGATCGCTGAACTGTCTGCGCTCGAAACCCAGGTCGTGGTTGTCAATTCCGCAGACCGGGTGGTGATCTCGAACTCGCCTGACCACTCTCCCGGCGAACGCATGCGGGCCGCCTCGACAACCGACACCCGAGTAGGCGGTGTGGGCGTCAACTGGCGCGTGCACTGCGTCTAACCCGATCCCGCGGGGCCCGAATCGTGACGACCGCGGACCGCCGCGTTTCCGGCGCGTAACGAATCCGGCGGGGGCCCGCCACCGCCTTGACTTTATACCTATGAAGTATAAGGTTTCAGCTAGCAGTGGCGCGGGTCACTTTTGCCGCGCGCGGACGTGCTGTGAGCAGGCAATGCACGAGGAGAAACAATGCAAAGGCAACTCGCATCCCCGGTCGTGGTCGTCGGCACAGCGGCAGCAGGACTCAAAGCAGCCGAACACCTCCTGAGTTCACGCTGGGGAGGCCCACTGACGATCATCGGCGCCGAGTCCGAGGAGCTGTGTAGCCGGCCTCCGCTGCCCGCGGAACCCCGTCACATCCGAAGCGTCGATATGGCTGCGCGCCATTCGGCTACGCTGCTGCGCCGACGCCGCCTCGATGGACGGGTCCGCTGGCACAGGAACACGTCAGTTGTCCGCGCCGATCTCGCCGCGAAGACGCTCGAGCTGAATGACGGCACCACGATGGAGTACGCCGGCCTCATGATCGCGACGGGCCTTCGCCCGCGACGGCTTCCAGACATCTCGCTGCCAGACATTCGCTACGCAATCCGCACAGTCGACGACATCGCACGACTCCGCTGCCAGCTCAGCCCAGGGACGCGGGTGGTTATCGTCGGCGCCGGGTTTCTCGGCTGCGAGCTCGCGCTCAGCGCATCCGCGCGCGGCTGCCACGTCACCGTGGTCGAGACCCACGTCGCTCCCATGTCCGAGGCCGTCGGTGTATATGTCGGCAACGCGATTCGCCGTCACCACGCCTATCGTGGCGTGCACATTGCCACAGGTGTCGACGTTGTGGGAATCGCTCCCGGCACGACGACACCTGCCATCGTGTCGCTTTCCGACGACACCGACCTGCCCGCCGATGTGATCGTCGAATGTCTCGGATCTCAGCCCAACGTGGAGTGGCTTGAGGGTAACGGGCTCGATTTGTCCGACGGGGTGCTTTGTCATCACGACCTCTCGGTGGTCGGCACTTCGGGCGCTGTCGCGGTCGGCGAGGTGGCACGATTCCCCAACTCGAGGTTCGGCGGATCTGCTGTCCGCGTCGAGAACTGGCGTGCACCCACCGAAAACGCCGGCTACGCCGCACGGACCCTGCTGGCAGGTTTGAACGGACACCGCAAACCCAGGTCGGCGTTCGCTCCGCTCCCGCGCTGCTGGAGCAAGCAGGGCGATTTGCGCCTCGACGTATACGGCATGCCCTCGCTTGGCGACCGCAAGAAAATCGTTCACGGGGATCTCACCGGCGGGCCGATCGCCGGATCCGTTGTCGTGGAGTACTTCCGGGGTACCGACCCCGTTGGGGTCGTCGCACTCAACACGCCGCAGGCCGAACAGGCGCCCTACCGAAACGCCCTCGCCGCTGCAACCGACGGTGCCGCCAGGACCGTCATCGGAGTGTGTTGATGTCTGCGTTGAGTGATCATCAGGCGCGTAACAGTGTTGTCCCCGAGCAGATCCGTGAGGCGATCGATTCCGGTGTAGAACACATCTACTACCAGTTCGCCACCCTCAGCGGAAAAATCATGGCCAAAGTCGTGCCAGCCAAACACCTGGCCCGCAACCTGGAAAACGGCATGGTCATGCACCGCTCAGCAGTCGCCGACTACCAAATCAGCATCAACAACGAACTCATCGGCGGCGGACCCGCCGCCTCAGAATTCCAAGCCCTACCCGACCTCGACACCTTCGCCGTCCTGCCCTGGGACCCCACCTGCGCACGCTTCCTGTGCACCATCTACGAACCCCCACACCGCCCCATCATCGGCGGCACCCCATTCCCCGGCGACGCCCGCGGCCACCTACGCCGCACCCACACCGAATTCCGCACCCACACCGGCCTAGAACTACGCACCGGCTGCGAACCCGAAATGACCTGGCTCGGAGATGGA
Source organism: uncultured Mycobacteriaceae bacterium (assembly GCA_902826815.1). GTDB lineage: Bacteria > Actinomycetota > Actinomycetes > Mycobacteriales > Mycobacteriaceae > Mycobacterium. The sequence continues at coordinate 18,410 of CADEGF010000011.1, read as the reverse complement.
CTCGAAACACAATCCCGACCCGGCCAAAACCCCTCATACGAATTCGAACAACTCGAACGCATGAAACCCATCTACAAACAAATCATGCGCTACTGCACCGCATTCGGCATGGACATGATCGAGTGCGATTACGAAGACCACGGCCAACTCGAAGTCAACTGGATGTACGACAACGCCGACCTCACCGCCGACCGCGTCATCACCTACCGCATGATCTGCCGCCAAGTCGCCCGCGAATTCGGCGTCACCGCAACCTTCATGCCCAAAATCTCCACCACCACCATGGGCACCGGCCTACACCACAACATCAGCCTCTGGCACCACGACACCAACACCAACACCTTCACCGAACCCGGCCGCACCGACCTACACCTCACCGACACCGGCCGCCACGCACTCGGCGGCATCCTCACCCACGCCCGCGAATCCATGCTCATCCTCGCCACCACCGTCAACAGCTACAAACGCTTCAGCATCGGCCAATTCGCCCCCACCGCCATCGACTGGGCACTAGAAGACAAAACCGCCATGATCCGCCTCTCTGGAAACGGCCGACTCGAATACAAACTCCCCGACTCCGCAGTCAACCCCTACCTCTCCCACGCCCTACTACTCACCCAAATCCAACACGGCCTCGACAACCAAACCGACCCCGACACCATCCCCACCCAAACCATCCCCACCACCCTGGGCGACGCCATCAAAATCTTCACCGACGGCAAACACGTCCGCCAATCCCTCCCCCAAGAAATCACCGACACCCTCATCGCCATGCGCACCGACGAATGGACCCGATACTGCGCCACCGTCACCGACTGGGAACGCAACATGTACATGACAACAGGACTATGAAACCGAAAGGCAACGGAGACAATTGATGCCACGCGTGATCGCCATCGGGTCCACCGACGAGGCGACGGTGCCCGCTCCGTTCCTGCCGTTGGAACTCAACGCCAGACGTACGGTCAGTGGTGACCTAGCGGCCCGCGGATGCAGTGTCCAGTTCGTCGACATCGCCCACGAACCGCGGCCAGACGTCACCGAACTGCTCGACGGTGTGTCAGGCCTGGTGATCCTGGGCGGCGCGGACGTCGACCCGACTCTCTATGGGCTGCCTGCCGACGTGCCCAAGGTCTACGGGGTCAACCGCGCGGCCGACGAGTTCTCGATTGCCGTTATACGCCGCGCCGAAGAGCTCCGCATCCCCATGCTGTGCATCTGTCGCGGAATGCAGATCCTCAACGTCGCCCACGGCGGCACCCTGATCCCCGACATCGAAGATTGGGCCATTCATCATGGGCCCGACGCAGAGAACATCTTCGTCGTCGAACACGTTGCGCTGGATCCTGATTCGCGGCTCGCCACCATGGTCGGCCGAAACCGCCTCGCTGTGCAGAACGGCCATCACCAGGCGATCGACTCCGTCGGCGCGGGTCTCCTGGCAACCGCATGGGCCGACGACGGCATGGTCGAGGCCTTGGAAACTCCGGCCGACGCCACGATCTGGGCGGTCGGTGTGCAATGGCACCCTGAACACCCCAACGCCGATCCCGCGGTACGTGGAGTCCTTTTCGATGGTTTCGTAGCGCAAGTGCGCCTCGGCAGCGCCGCCTCATGCCCCACGACGGTGCAGTGACCATGCGGCCGACAGATCGGCGGCGTAGCCCATGATCACCGCCTGCGACGACCTTGGCACCGACCACCCGCTGCTCACCATCAGACGCGGCGCGTCCGTCGTGCTGCACGGTCGAACAGCCGCGGTTCTCGTCTTCGGCGCTCAGCTCGCCACCGGAGCTCAGTTGGCATTCGCCATCCGGCATTCATCAGGTCTGATCCACGCCGTCGCGAGGTCATCGTGGCTCGACCGATTGCGTATCCCAAATCAACCTGTGCTGCAATCGGATTCAGGAATCTGCGACTTCACCGTCGCGGTAGACGCACGACACGGAATCACCACGGGCATCTCGGCCTACGATCGGGCCCGCACATTGCGGGTGCTCGCAGACCCCGACACCGGAGTCGACGATCTTGTCCGCCCCGGCCACGTTCTTCCCATTCGCTGCGCCGACGACGCACGGCAGTGTGCGAGCGGACCCTGGGTCTCGGCCTTGGATCTGGTGGCATCGGCCGGCCTGACTCCGGTGGCAGGTGTATGCCACCTTGTGAGCGACACCGGTGAGATGTTGCTCGGGGAGGCCACATACCGCTTCGCCGCCCGCTACGGGATTCCGGTATTGGGAGCCTGAAGTTTGTCCCGCAGCGATCTAGACGCGGGGAATGATGACGCCGCCGTCGATGAGCAGGCTGGTTCCCGTCATGAAGGAGGACTCGTCCGACGCCAGGAAAAGGGCGCCGTCGGCGATCTCTTCGAGGGTGCCGACTCGCCCCAACGGCGTGATCGCGGCGACCTCGCGCTCTTCCGCTGCCGGGTCACCCGTCGCATCGAAACTGTCTTGCGACATACCGCCCCCGCCGATTACGCCAGGGCACAAGGCATTAACCCTGATTCCGCGGTCAGCGAGCTCAATTGCGAGCGCTCTGACCATCTGGATGATGGCCGCCTTGGTCATGCAGTAGATGCCTTCGCCCGGGAAGATCGAGAACGAGCTGACCGACCCGGTGGCGATCACCGTCGCGCGATTCGCCAGGAGATCGTGCATCTGCCTGATACAGAGCCACGGCGCACGAACGTTGACTTCCATCATGTCGTCATATTGCTCAGGGGTGATCTCCCAGAGCTTTCCGACCGAGATGACGCCGGCGTTGAGGACGAGCGAGTCGATATGCCCATAGCGCGCTCGCACCGTTTGGGCGAGTTCGGCGACGAAATCCTCGGACCGGATATCTCCGAGGATAAATTCGGCGTTCGCCCCTGAATCGCGCAGTTCCGCGAGCAGCGAGTCGGCGCGTTCCCGGTTCCTGCCGCACAGAAGCAACGTCGCACCCTCGGCGCCGAATCGGGTGGCAATCGCGCGTCCGATGCCCGCCGTCGCGCCGGTGATCACGGCGACCTTGTCTCTCAACCGATCCATCAACAGCGCCCTTCATCGTCGATGTGCGATGCCACCACTATAACGTTAAACCTTATATGTATCAGGTTATTTGGACTATCTCATTCACGCTGGTTCATCATCGCGCGGACCGCCTCGCAGTTGGCCGCGTTCACCCGCTCTATCGCGCGGCGAGCGACCGCGGGACGTCGCGTCTGGAACGCCTCGATGATTTCGAGGTGCTCCTGTTCCATGTCCATGACGCCGTCCTGGGCCACCTCGCGGTCGAGCAGCATCACCAGGAGATACCGCAGCTCGTCGACCAACTGGGAGTAGTACGCGTCGAGTCTCGGGCTGCCGACCAGGCTCACCAGCGACCGGTGCACGTTCAGGTCGGCCTCAACAATGGTCCGCAGCTCCTTGTCGGGCAGCACCGAAACGTATGCCTTGAGCGCATGTTCGACCTGCGCGAGGTCGGTCTTCGGGGTCAGGACGGCTGCGCCCGCGGCCTCGAATTGCAACCGCGCCGCGAAGATGTCCACGATGTCATCGTCTGACGGCTTCCAGACCATCAGGCCACGGTTGAAGCCGTACCGGACAAGACCCGACCCTTGCAGTAGACGAACAGCTTCTCGAACGGTGTTGCGCGACAACCCCAGTTCCCTGGCGATGACGCTTTCCGCAATGCGCTGGCCGGGCTGGAGCTCGCCGTCGAGAATCATCCGCGACAGACCGTCGGCGACCTGCTGCGCAGTGCTCGTACCTACGATCGCGATGTGTTCCGCCGAGTTCATAGAGAATCGCATTTCGTCCGGCCCCCCAGTGGTTTTCCGCCAGGACTCATTTCGCCTTCGCCTGAAGTCGCGCTGCCTGCGCTCCAGATCTGTCCGAGCCCGTTGGCACTCCAGGGCCAGCGACATCGTGGGCCGATCCGCCTGTTATCCCTTTGTCCAGCAAGTCATCTGCGGACACAAGGTCGCAAAAACGGTTCAACAATAGTGACACCACGAGGTCATCTTAACCCGCCATTCTCCGATTGCGTACTACAGTGCAACTGTACTACAGTTCAACACATGGACACGATCTCGGCGATGCGCGGTGATGCGCTCTGGAATCCGCAAGCCCATATGCCGACTGCGCGAGCCAAGCGAATCGTCATCACTGGAGGCGACGGCGCGTGGCTGACCTCTTCGACTGGCCAGCGCATCTTCGACGCCACCGCGGGCCTGTGGCACGCCAATATCGGCCACGGTCGCGAGGAGGTGGCCCGTGCCGCCTACGACCAGATGCGAAAACTGGAGACGTACCACGTGTTCGGCCGGTTTGCGAACGAGCCGGCATTAGAACTCGCCGACCGGCTTTCGGCGATGGGCCCTATCCCCGGCGCTAAGGTCTTGCTGACCAGTGGCGGGTCGGACTCCGTCGATCTGGCATGCAAACTTGCTAGGCGGCACTGGCAACTCGAAGGCAGACACGAACGTCAGATCATCCTGAGCCGTGACGGCGCCTATCATGGGCTCCACGCGTTCGGCACCAGCATCGCCGGGTTGCCGTACAACCGAGAAGGTCTCGGTACCGAGTCACTCATCCCCGAGACCGCCCGCATCGCCACCAACGACATCGACTCGGTGCGCGCGCAGATCGCCGAGATCGGCGCCGACCGGATCGCCGCGATCATCACCGAACCGGTGATGGGAACAGGCGGAGTCATCGGACCGAATGACGGCTACCTCGAAGGGCTGCAAGAGATCCGGGATGAGCACGGCATCCTGCTCATCGCCGACGAGGTGATCACCGGATTCGGCCGGACCGGCCGGATGTTTGCGTCTGAACGCTACGGTTTGCACCCAGACATGGTCCTCATGGCCAAAGGCATCACCTCCGGCTACGCTCCGCTAGGCGGTGTACTCGTCTCCCCCCGTGTCGCGGGCCGGTTCTTCGAACCTTCGCCCGGAGGTGACGTCGCCGACGTGCCCATCTTCCGGCACGGACTGACCTACGCCGGCCATGCCACCGTGTGCGCGGTGGCGATGGCCAACCTCGACATCCTCGAACGCGAGAAGCTCGTCGAACGCTCGGCCGACCTCGAGCGCGTGCTCACCAAGGCCGTGGAGCCACTGCGGGGACATCCCCTGGTAACCGAGGTGCGCTCGGGCGCGGCGTTCATGGCGGGTGTTCAAATCGATTCACGGATCCACGCCGACGTCATCGCCGAGGCCAGTACGGACCGCGGCGTGCTGCTGCGGTCGATTCACAACAACACACTTCACATCTGCCCACCGTTCGTGTCGACCGAGGACGAGGTCCTCCAGGTCGGCGAGACCCTCAAAACCGTCCTTGACACCGTGGATGTGGCCGAATGACCTGCGCCCACCGCGCAAAAGGAACCCGTTGTGACCATTGACGATCGCGTCGCCCACGGCACCGATCCACGAATACGACAGGTACCGACCGATCTCTTCATCGGTGGTGCGTGGGTGCCCGCGGCATCGGGGCGGCGCATGCCGGTCATCAACCCTGCCACCGAGCTCACCCTCACCGAAGTCGCCGATGCAGGCGCCGAGGAGGCTGTCGATGCCGTCGCAGCGGCCTGCGCGGCCCAAGCCGATTGGGCGGCAACGTCGCCGAACCATCGCGCCGAGGTCCTGTACCGGGCGCACTCGATGATCCTGGCCCGCACCGATGAGCTCGCCGAGCTCATGACGCTGGAGATGGGCAAGCCAATCGCCGAGGCACGCGGCGAGGTTACCTACGCTGCAGGCTTTTTCCGATGGTTCGCCGAGGAGGCCGTGCGGATCGACGGCGGATATGCGATCCGTCCCGACGGCGCCGCACGCACGGTCCAGATCAGGCAGCCCGTGGGGCCATGTCTTCTCGTTGTGCCGTGGAAACTTCCCGCTGGCGATGGGTGCGCGAAAGATCGGGCCAGCCATCGCCGCAGGCTGCACCTCCGTTCTCAAACCCGCACCGCAGACACCACTATCGTCGTTGCAGCTCGCCGCGATTCTCGACGAGGCGGGGCTGCCGCATGGCGTGCTCAACGTGGTGACGACCAGCCGTGCCGAGGAGATCGTGCCGCCAATGCTGGAAAGCGGTGTCATCCGCAAACTCTCGTTCACCGGATCCACCGAGGTCGGTAAGATCCTGCTCGAGCAGGCCGCCAGGTCGGTGATCAGGGCCTCCATGGAACTCGGGGGAAACGCACCATTCATCGTGTTCGAGGACGCCGATCTCGATGTCGCGGTCGACGCCGCGTTCGTCGCCAAGTTGCGCAACATGGGCGAGGCGTGCACGGCGGCCAATCGATTCTTCGTCCACGCCGCCGTCGCCGAGGAGTTCGCGCACCGGCTCGGCGAGCGGATGGCCGCGCTGACCGTCGGCGACGGAACCCGTCCCGGCGTCGACGTCGGCCCGATGATCGACGACGCCGGACGTCAGAAGGTGCTCTCGTTGGTCTCCGACGCTGTCGATCGCGGTGCGTCCGTAATCACCGGAGGTCGTGCCATCGACGGCGTCGGATACTTTGTCGAGCCGACGGTGATCGTGAACACCGATCCGACGAGCTCCCTGGCGCATACGGAAATCTTCGGACCGGTCGCGGCGATCCAGACGTTCACCGATACGGCTGCCGTCATCGCACAGGCCAATGACACTCCGTGGGGGCTGGTCGCCTACGTCATCACCCAGGACGTTGACCGCGCACTCAACGTCTCCGAGCGTTTGGAGGTCGGCATGGTCGGACTCAACACCGGCATCGTCTCGACTCCATCTGCTCCGTTCGGCGGTATCAAGCAGTCCGGCCTCGGTCGCGAAGGCGGCCGGGCAGGCATCGAGGAGTATCTCGAAACGAAATACGTCTGCATCTTGGTGCGACACTGAAACATTCTCCCGCACAGCCGAACAGACGAAACGAGGCGCCCGACTATTCCGGTAGGGCGCCTCTTCGGTGTGGATCCTCCTCAACCCGTCATCAGTCCGCCGTCGATCGGGTACACAGTGCCGGTGCAGTACCGGGCGCGATCGGAAGCCAGGTACACCATCAGCTCGCTGATCTCCTCGGGCTGGGCGATCTTCGAGATCGGCTGCGTCTCAACCCACTCGTCGAAGTCCCAGTAGGGGTTGTCGGCCATGATGACCTTCTCCTCGTCGAGCATCGCGGTGTCCACGCAACCCGGCGCCACCGCGTTCACGCGGATGTTCTCGCCGGCGTAGGTGAGCGCGGCCGACTTGGTCAACCCGACCACTGCGTGCTTGCTCGCGATGTACGCGGCATAGCCCCAGGAGCCCACCATTCCCATCACCGAGGCCGTATTGACGATGACGCCACCACCCGCCCGGCGCATGGCAGGAACCGCGGCACGGATGCCGTAGAAGACCCCGGTGGCGTTGGTGGCCATCACGTTGGCCCACGCGTCGTTCGTGCATTCGACCGCAGCGTCGCAGTGGACGATTCCCGCGTTGTTCAACAGAATGTCTAGGCTGCCGAACTCCGACTCCGCCCGCGCGACAGCGGCTTCCCAGTCGTCGCTGTCGCGGACGTCGAGGTGCTGGTATACCGCCTGTCCGCCCTTCGAGTTGATCAGTTCGGCCGTCGCCTGGCCCAGTTCGTCGCGAATGTCGGAGACGAGGATCTTGGCGCCTTCTTCGGCAAATCGGTGCGCGTGCGCGGCACCTTGGCCTCGCGCGGATCCGGAGACCAGTACGGTCTTGCCGGTGAAATCTTGTGTCACGAATTCATCCATTCTCGGGAAATCAAATGTCTTTCAGTTGGGTCCGGCCGACCACGACCGCAGGAGCCGTGGCCGGCCGGCAGCTGTTCACGACTTGACGATGAAACCGGCGTCGATGCGCAACGTCGACGCGGTGATGTAGCGACCGCCTTCGGTGACGAGATACAGAATCGCCCGACTGACGTCGATGGGTTCCATCCACGGCACCGGAAGGATGTGCGTCCCGGTGAACGAGTCCTCCACCGTCTCCCGGGTGGGGTTGTCCAGATCTGGTCTGAACAGTCCCCACACATAAGGGTTCTGCACCATGTTGGTGTCGACGCAGGTCGGGTTGACCGAATTCACCCTGATGTTGTGACGGCCGAGTTCTCTTGCCAAAGAGGTCATCAGTCCGGTGATCGCATGTTTGGACGCCGCATAGGACGACATGTTCTCGGCGCCCTTGAGCGCTTCGGTGGAGCCGATGAACACCACCGAGCCACCCTGCTGTTGTTCGATGAGTTTGGGCACCGCTGCCTTCACCGCGTGCCATGCCCCGGTGAGATTGATGTCGATCATCTCGCGCCACGCTTCGGTGGTGATCTCCCACGTCAACCCGCCGGCGCAGATGCCCGCGTTCGGGATGATGATGTCGACCCTGCCAAGTTGCGCTATCCCCTTGTCGAATGCCTCCTTGACCTGGTCGTAGTCACGGACATCGGCCTGGGTGAGCACGGCCTGGCGGCCGATCTCTTTGATCAGCCGTTCGGTCTCGTGCAGGTCGTCGGCGCTGGTCCCCGGGTAGGCGGTCGAGTCGATCTCGCCACAGAGGTCCAGGCCGATGATGTCGGCGCCTTCCCGGGCCAGGGTCAGGGCGTGCGAACGCCCCTGCCCCCTTGCGATCCCGGTGATGAAGGCAACTTGTCCGTCGAGCTGGCCCACGACAGTCCTTTCTTATATGGATTCCGATTGATGAGCAGAACGATCCGGTCAGGATGACAAGCCCAGCTTGAACTGGTTCCACATCTCGACGCGCTTGTTCAGATCTTCGACGGTCTCGAAGAAGCGCATCTTCGAGAAGAAGGCCTCACCGTCTGCGGTCGCGGGAATCAGCGTGTCCTTCAGCAACTCCGGCGTCAGCCCGGCCTCCACAGCCTCAGGGCTCTGCGCCTGCTGCAGGCTCAGGTTGCCGCTGTTGAGGGTATTGGCGATGAACTGTGCCTGCCAGGGAACCTCGTTGGTGTAGTTGATGAACTTGTACACCGCGTCGAGTTTCTTCGCGCCGCCCTCTTTGGTGATCGAGTAGTTGTCGCTCCATGCTCCGACACCCTGCTTGACCAAGTGATTGACCTCGAGGTCCTTGCCCTGCTTCCGTAACGCAGGCACCTCGGAGATGATGTTCAGCACGCCGATGGTGGCCTCCCCCGTCGCGAACTGCGTGGTCTGGTCGTTGAAGCCGGACGTCAGTCGCTTGATCTGCGGCCGCAAGGCCTCCAGTTTGGCCTGCACCTCGGTGAACTGCTGATCCGTCAGGTGATACGGATCGGTGATCCCCAGGGACAGCGGAACCATCGGCATCGACGACGTCGGGTCGTCCATCACCGAGACCTTGCCCTTGAAAGCCGGGTCCCACAAGATATTCCAGTCGTTCGGACGGCCCTTGTCATCGAGGTACTTAGCAATCTCGGGAGTGTTCGGGATGCTGCCCGGAGTCCACGCCAACGGGTTGTCACCCCAGTTGTAGAGGGCGCCGTAGAGATTTCCGTTGGATGAGGCCACCGCCTGCCAGTCGAAGCCGGGTTCGGGGACGGTCTCCAGCTTGCTCAGGTCGATCGGTTCGAGAAGATCGCTCTGGGCGTAGGTGTCGAACCAGCCCGAGGTGGCCAAGATCAGGTCGAACTGACCCGGGTTCGCCTTCACCTTCGAGAACATCTCGTCGGGTGACCCCACGTTGATCGCGTTGACCTTGATACCGGTCTGTTCGGTGAACTTCTTCAAGGCGTCCGGGTTGTGGTAGTCCTCCCACGTCAGCATGTTGATGGTGCTGGCATCGGACGAGTCGGAGCCGCCGCATGCCGCCACGCCCATACTGGCCAGGACGGCGACCAGCGCGAGCACAAGTAAGCGGAACGGGCGAGACAGCCGGGAAGGAATGCTTTTCATACATCTGCTCCTGACGGTGAATAGATGGACCTAACTGAAAATCTCTGTTGGCAAGGCGATCATGGGCCGGTGAGCCCGACCATCTGGCGTTCGCGGCGACGCGCAGTGGCCAGCAACAGCACCACCGCCCCGCCGACCATCAGCAGGCTGAAGCCACCGATGAGGGTGAACACCGCGTTCACCTCGGGGGTGAAGCCGAACCGCAGCAAGCCCCAGACGTACACGGGCAGAGTTGACTGCGTTCCTGCGAGGAAGAAGGAGACGGCTATCTCGTCCATCGACAGGGTGAACCCGAGCAGGCACGCCGCCAGCAGCGGCACCCGGACACCGGGAAGCGTGACATGCCAGAAGGTCTTGATCCTGCCGGCGCCCAAGTCCATCGATGCATGCTCGATCGAGGGATCCATCGTCTTGAGACGCTGCTGGAGAACGAACATCACCAGCGGCGTGATGAACGCAGCATGTCCGATCACGATCGTGATGAAGCCGTTCGAAATCGATCCGAGTTTGAACACCACAAGCAACGAGATTCCCAGCACCATTCCGGGCGCGACCAACGGAATCGCCAACACGGCGTCAAGGACCTTCTTGCCGGAGAACTGCACTCGTTGGGCGATGAGGGCGAAGGTCAATCCTGCAATGGCGCTGACGATCACGGCCACGAACGCAACGCGCAAGCTGTACATCAATGCTGCGATCATCGCCTGGTCGTTGGCCAGATCCTCGTACCACTTGAAGGTGAACCCACGCATCGGCCAGGTCTGTACGACATCGCCGCTGAAGGAGAACACCGCTGTGGTGATCAACGGCGCGTACAGGAAAGCGAAGACCGCCAGCAGAAAGACCAGTCCCGCAAGCATGCCCGGGGGAATTCGTAAGCGCCGCTTCGGGCGGGGTGGTGCATCGACAACGTTCGTCCCGGACAGAGTCTGTGCACTAGTCATAGCGAGCCTCTGTCCGTGCGAAGAGTGAGACGACTGCGAGCACCAGCAGCCCGGAAAGGATCACGACGACGCCGATCGCCGATCCCATAGGCCAGTTGTTCGCAATACCGAACTGCTGCAGAACAATCGAGCCGAGCATCGTGCCCGACATGCCACCCACCATCGAGGGGGTCACATAGTCGCCGAACGTGAGCACGAAAGCGATCGCGAATCCCACTGCGGCGCCGCCTCGGCTGAGCGGCCACGTCACCGTCCAGAAAGTCGTCCACGGGGACGCACCGCAGTCGCCTGCCGCTTCGTTGATATGCGGCGGAATACGTTCGAGCGACACGAACACGCTGAGGAACACGTATGGGATCGCGACATATGTGAGAGTCAGGATCACCGAGTACTGGGAATAAAGAAGGTTTTTCGGTACGGCGTCCCCGAACGCTCCGACCAGGATGCCCTGCTCGCCGAGGATGATCTTCCAGGCGAAGATCCGCATCAGGTAGCTGATGAGCAAGGGAACCAGCACCAGGACCGCAACGACGATCTTCAGCTTTCCGAAATAGCGGACCACGATGACGGCGGCGATGTAGGCGATGACCGTCGCGATCAGCGATGCGCTGAGCGCTGTGATCAATGTGCGCCAGAACAGAGTCTGGTTGACCTCCGAATCGACCAGGTTCTGATAGTTCTCGATGGTCACCGTTCTCGATACAGAGCCGAAGTCGTTGCGCCACAGACTGTTGAGGAGCAGCACGAAGTTCGGGATGACGATCAGCGCGAACGCCCACACCAGCGCCGGCGAGGCCTTGACATACGCCTTGGCCTCGGCCACCAGCCGACGCTGCGCCTGCGGAGGAATCGGAGGTTCGACATCTCGCTTCGTCGAGGCGATGGATTCGGCCATCTCCAGCGTCACGAAGCACCGTCCTGCAGCACGACAGGAGCGTTGAGAGACCATCCAACGGGGACCCGGTCTCCGACCTTCACGTCCGCGTCGGGGTCGCCGACACAGGACACCCGGGTGATGATCTTCTGCCCTTCGACGTCGAGGGTGACGTCTTTCTCGTGTCCGAAAAAGATGACGTCGGTTACCACACCGGAGTAGCTGTTGGGTTGACCATCAGCGGCCGAACCGATCCGAACCGCCTCGAATCGCAGGCTGACCATTGGGTCTGGCTGCAGGATAGGCGAGTTCAAGCGCATCGCGAGATCGCCGACCACAAGTGTCTGATCGCCGCTACTGGTCGCACGCAGCAGATTAGTTTTGCCGATGAAGCCGGCGACGAAGGGGGTCTTGGGCCAACTGTAGATATCGTCCGGTGTGCCCACCTGTTCGACCACACCCTTGTTCATCACTGCGATGCGGTCGCTCATCGCCAGCGCCTCGCCCTGATCGTGTGTGACGTAAATAAAAGTGATGCCCACATCGCGCTGCAGATCCTTCAAGACCGTCAGCATGCTCTCGCGCAGCTTGAGGTCGAGTGCACCGAGCGGCTCGTCGAGCAGCAACACCCGCGGGCGCGCCACCAGCGCGCGAGCGAGCGCGATGCGCTGTCGTTGCCCACCGGACAGCTGATGCGGCAGACGATTCGCTGCGGCACCCATTGACACGCGTTCAAGCGCCTCGCCTACCCGCACCTTGATCTCACTCTTGGAGAACTTCTGCATCTTGAGCGGATAAGCCACGTTGTCGGCAATCTTCATGTGGGGGAACAGCGCATAGTTCTGAAATACCGTGTTCACCGGACGCCGGTAGGGCGGAACACCGGTGACGTCTTCGCCTGCGATGCGGACCTGGCCTGCAGTCGGCTCTTCGAATCCCGCGATCATGCACAACGACGTAGTTTTCCCACAGCCACTGGGACCCAGCAGCGCGAAGAACTCACCCTCCTGGATGTCGAGACTGATCTGATCGACCACGCAGATGTCCCCGTAGAACTTCGAGGCGGCTCGCAATTCGACGACCGAGCCCCGCGCTACCCCGTTCAGCGACGTGACAGACGCGGACTTCTGCTTCCAACTGATCGTCATAGAGTCCAATCTCCTGCGTGGATGAAGCTGCGAACTTTCCGACGAGTGGTCGCGCCGATGTTCGTTCCGAGCTGTGTTTTGTTGTCTGCGTGATGATCTCGTTGACCATCGCTGGGCGCGGGGACCAGGTTGACCACCACATGTTTGAACTAATGTTCAATAGTTCATCAGCCTAGGTAGCAACCAACCGCCCGTCAATACCCGAATTGTTAAAGCGCCGTAACTGATTCATGCCAGCTGGACTTACACGGAACACACGGAACGACCGCCCGCGAAACGTGCCGCTCCGCGCGCCGAGGAAGCGGTCCGTTCGGGGTTGCTTCAAACCTGCCAAACCAGAGTGTTGCACACTTTGAACGAATGTTCATTAAAACGCATGAAATTCTCGCCGAGGCCATAAGACAGTCAATGAGGCGGCCGTGACCAGCGACTTTGATCGGCAGGCAGTAGACCCTCAGACCTCGGACGATGCCGTCGGCGCCGATCCGGGCCGCTACCCTAGCGGGCCGAGGCTCTCACCGAACTGGCCCCACCCTTGCCACGTTTGCGGTTGGTTCCGCCTCTTTTGGCAGATCCGGCAGACTCCTGGGTGAGCACAAGCCTGACCAGGGGTTCGACCTCGTCGAGTGAGTCGACAGTACCCATCACGAACTGCACGCCGATACCCTCCCAGACTGCCTCGATCTGTTGTGCGGTCCGTGGAGTGTAGAGACGTTCAAGACGATCACGAGTTTGCCGTGACCACTGTTCAACGAGCTTGTGATAGGCGGGATCTCGCACGCTTTGCGCGTAGATCTCGAAGAGCAGGATTCGCGCGCTCTCGCTTCCGTGGATTACCGACAGCAGTTTCATCACGGCTGCGACGATGTCGTCGTCGGTCTCCGCCGCCTCGAGTTCGGGCGCAAATGACGCTGTCTGCGCATGCACCCACCAGGTGAAAGCTTCGAGCATTAGCTCGTCGATGTGCTCGTAGTGGTAACTGGCCGACCCGAGGGCCACGCCAGCGGCGGCGGCGACGCGCCGATGCGTGACACCCTTGACTCCGAATTCGGTCGCGACGCTCAACGCAGCCTGTCGCAGCGTCAGACGTGTTGCCTCCGAACGGACTCCGACTCGCGCCACGCTCTTTCTCCGATCTCGGTAATGCGCTAGGCCATGCGGCTTCATGGCGCCAGTAAGTCTATCGCCCCGAGGGGCGATGCCGGCTTGAGTGCCCGATCAACTGTTGACGGAGTTACTCGCCTTCGGTAGGTTCGCACTCACCGTTTGAACAATTGTTCATATTACTGTTTCGCCTCGGTATTGGAAAGGAGGACGAACATTCATGGGACGGCATGACACTGACTCGGTCACCGCGGAAGTTCTTAGATCAGTCCTGGGCCACTTCCCTACCGGCGTCGTCATTGTCACGGCCATGTCCGGCGCGGAACCGGTCGGCATGACTCTGCAGTCCTTCATGTCGCTCTCGCTCGACCCACCGCTAATCCTCCTATCGGCGGCGAAGACATCCCAAAGTTGGCCTCGGATAGCCGATTCACGACGGTTCATGGTCAACGTACTCTCTGACGGACAACAGGGCCTCGCGCGGCGGTTCGCCAAGTCCGGCGCCGAGAAGTTCGCCGGCGTGCCCTTCACCCACTCGGCGGACACCGGCGGTCCGATGCTCGAAGACATCGCCGCGTGGGTGGACTGCGAGGTTGATGCCCAGTACGACGGCGGCGACCACACCATCGTCGTAGCCCGCGTGCTAGCGGGCAACGCCTGCGAACGCATCGAGCATGCGCACTCCCCCTTGATATTTCACCGGTCGAGCTTTCCCAGGCTCGTCCGGTAGCACATCCCACTCCCGAAAGGAACATGACCGCAATGAAGTTCGGCGTTTTCAACATCCCCTATGCCCTGGGTTACTCAGCCGGTCGACGCACTGCGAGCCAGGTCATCGCATGGGACCTCCAGATCACCAAGTGGGCGGACGAGTACGGCCTCGACGAGGCATTCTTCGCCGAGCACTACACGTTGGGTGACGAGCCGTGCCCCGCGCCCGACCAGATGATCGCAGCGGCATCACAGATCACCTCCAACATCACTCTGGGCGCTGCGGCTCACCTTCTCCCCTACCACAATCCGGTCAGCCTGGCTCATCGGATGATGTGGCTCGACCACCTCACCGGGGGCCGTTACATCGCCGGCGTGGCGCCGGGTGCCTACCCCAGCGACGCGCAGCTCTTCGGCACCGGAAAGAACAATCCGCGCATGCTGATCGAGGCGCTCGACATCATTGAGGCCATCTGGGCCAAGACCGGTCCATTCAAGATCAGCGGCGAGTTCTTCTCGGTCGACATGCCCGCGTTCGACGAGGATATCCAGGGACCCCACCTCAAACCGCTGCAGCAGCCAGGCATCCCGCTCATGATCACGGGAATGCAGGCCACGTCGCCAAGCCTGATTGAAGCCGGACGGCGCGGCGCGATCCCGATGAGCCAACAGGTGCATGAGTCTGTGTTGGTCCAGCACTGGGAGACCTACTCGAAGGCGGCAGAAGAGGCCGGCCGCACTCCATCGCGCTCCGACTGGCGGATCTGCCGTGACTACTTCGTCGCCGAGACAGACGACGAAGCGTACGACCGCGTCTACAACGGCGCGCTGGGAAAGCTGTGGGGCGAGTACAACATCCCGACGTTCGTCAACAAGCTGCACATCGGCGACCTGATCTCGGGCGGAACGATCCCGCCGGAGGAACTATCGATCGACTGGATGATGGACAACTTCCTGATAGTGGGTTCGCCCGACACCGTGGTTGGCAAGATCGAAGAGCTCTACGGCAAGGTCGGTGGCTTCGGCAGCATGGTCACGTTCTGCCACGAATACGCCGAGGATCCCGAGCCCTACCGGCGCAGCTTCGAGTTGATGGGCACGAAAGTCCGTCCCGCGCTGGCACATCTAAACGGCTCCAACTAACGAGCAGCGTCAACGTCATAACGAGATCGAATGAAAGAAGGACATGGCAACCATCCGCAAAGTCAACCCGAAAACCATCGAGCTGCCTTCCAAGCCGCGTGAGGACAGCGACGCCGAGGTCTGGGCCGAACGCCTGTATGCCAACGATCAGGACACCCAGTTCCACGGCGTCTGGCAGGCCGCTCCTGGCACCCATTCGAATCTTCCCGGGCAGGAGACCGTGGTGATCTTGTCCGGCAGGGCAACGGTGACGGGCGAGAGTGGCAACAGTGTCGAGGTTGGCGAAGGCGACCTGGTGTTCATCGACGCCGGTGAGGTGGCGACCTGGAACGTGCACGAGACGATCCGCAAGGTTTTCGTCATCAACAAGTAGGTAGCCAAGCGGCGGAACCCGTTCACCACAAGATGTCTTCATTGCGTTCGGACCCTTGTTCCCATCCCGACAGCGCGCGCAAGCGAGGTAACGATGTACAAAAGCGACGGGGCAGTCGACCAGCAGCGGTCCCCCGCGCAGACGTTGAAGGTCGCGTGCACGATTCGACCTCACATCGCGCCTGAGAAGATGGCCCGCGCCGGCCGCACCGCTGAGGCGGCTGGCCTCGACGAAGTGTGGGTGTGGGAGGACTGCTTCTTTTCGGGCGGCATTACCTCTGCCGCGATGATCTTGTCGCAGACAACCAATCTCACTGTCGGAGTCGGCGTCGTACCCGTGCCGATGCGCAATGTCGCGTTGACGGCGATGGAGATCGCCACCCTGCACCGCGCCTTCCCGGGCCGGGTGCGGATCGGCGTCGGCCACGGCATCCAGGAATGGATGGCGCAGATCGGTGAGAACGTCGCGTCCCCGATGACGCTGCTGCGCGAATACATTGAGTCCCTGTCTGCCATCCTCAGCGGAGACAACGTCAACTTCGATGGTCGCTATATCAAACTCAGAGACGTTCGCCTTGAGTGGCCGCCGCTGTCGCCGGTCGAAATCGTCACAGCGGCAACAGGTCCTCGCACACTGCAGCTCAGTGGCGAGCTGACGGCGGGCACAGTTCTGACAAGCGAGACAGACCCGGACCAGGTGCGCGATGCAATCGCCAATATCCAGATCGGCATCGCGCGCAGAAAGCTGCCTGTGGTCGACCACTCGGTGATCGCCTATATCCAGACCACGACAGGACCCAATGCCGAGCAGCAGGCACGCGATGAGTTGGCTCGATGGGACTTCGATCAGTCCAGATTCCACGATCTCGCCGCGTACGGTGATGCTCGACAAATTTCACAATCGGTTCGGCGTTGGGTCGACGCCGGCGCCGATACCGTCGTTCTTCAGCACCCTGTTGACGTCGATATCGAAGCTTTCCTCACTTTCGTCGGGACCGAAGTACAGCCACTCCTCAGGAACTGATGATTTAGGTTTGGTTCGGACGGGGCGGGTAATTCACTCCGAGCAACGTCCCGTCCCCACGTCTGTATAGGACCGCCCATGATCGTGCTCGGCATCATCCTGTTGTTGATCGGCTACTTCACCGGTATATCCATCCTCTACACCATCGGCGGAATACTCGTCGTGGTCGGCATCGTGCTGTGGATTCTCGGCGCGGTTGGCCGTCCGGTCGGCGGCCGAAAAGTCTGGTTCTAGCTCCGCCGTGTCGCCGCTTCGGCGGCGACACGGTTGCGCCGCTGCCAAAACGTTTTAACCTCTAAAGGGTGGCCCATAAAACCCTAGTGATCAGCGCAAGCCCACGTCGGGACGGAAACTCACACCTGCTCGCCTCGTCAGCGGTCGCCGGATCATTCGAGGCCGGCCACGACGTCGAGCACGTCTTCCTCGACGATTACGTCGACCGCTCGCTTGGCAATTGCCGCCAGTGCCGACGCACCTCCGACGGGCAGTGCTCGCTCGACGACCGCTACCGCGACCTGTTGCTGGACAAGGTCATTCCCGCCGACGGCGTCATCTATGCGATGCCCCTCTACTTCTACGGCATGCCGGGTCGGCTCAAAACGGTCTTCGACCGGCTCTTCTGCTACACGTCGAACAGCGCCCCGGAGCAGGACGAGGTAGTCAACGGCATCATGGGGAAACGGGTCGGCGTTCTCATCTCCTCGGAGGAGAGCTATCAGGGCGCAACAATCGGTGTAGTCGCGCAGTTCCAAGAACTGACGAGATACCTGAATCAGGAATTGGTAGGCGTGGTCATCGGCAACGCGAACAGTCGCGGTGAAATAGTCCACGATCCACGCGACGCCGTGGCGCAATCCCGTTTACTCGGCCGGAGTCTGTTCGACTCCAGAGTCACCGACTACCGACTGGACACGGTCCGCTCCAACAAGGTCTGGGAGCACCTTCAGGCCTAGACGAAGCCCCACTGGTGTCCTGAGTCATCAATTCACGCCAGGGTTTGGTGCTGGTTTCGCCCAACGTGAGCTGGCTGCGAAATCTCGCCCGTTTTTTCGCAGTGGATGCACGTTCGATGCGTTCGTGGGATCTGCGGTGTGTTGGCGTGCCCGCCGGATAAGCGACAACAGACGAGCGAAAAGGTCATCCGTACGCTGCACCCGAATTGCGACCAAGGTTCGCTAGCCCGGATTTTTCGCGAAACTTGCGTTCGGCGGTGTGTAGATATGCGAAA